>DATGLC010000017.1:0-8734 GCA_035294345.1 Solirubrobacteraceae bacterium | reverse complement strand
TACGAGAGGACCGGGATGAACGCACCTCTGGTGTATCTGTTGTCCTGCCAAGGGCACCGCAGGTTAGCTACGTGCGGATCGGATAACCGCTGAAAGCATCTAAGCGGGAAGCCGGCCTCAAGATGAGCTCTCCCATCCCCTCAGAGGGAGTAAGACCCCTGGAAGACGACCAGGTTGATAGGCCGGATCTGGAAGGACGGTGACGTCCGCAGGAGACCGGTACTAATGGGTCGAGGGCTTGACGGATGATTCGGTATCCGTGCATTGGCGCTGTGTGGTTTTGAGGGCCCGCGAGAGCGCGGTCTCTGACAGGTTTCCGGTGGCCATGGCGAGGGGGAAACACCTCTTCCCATTCCGAACAGAGCCGTTAAGCCCCTCAGCGCCGATGGTACTTGGCCCGCAAGGGCCTGGGAGAGTAGGTCGCCGCCGGTTCTTGTGGCCGCGTCAGAGGATGCGCAGCACGGTCAGGCGCCGCGCGCCGCGCGGGGTCGCGACCTCGACGGTCGCCCCGGGCGGCTGGTCGAGGAGCGCCCGCGCGACGGGCGACTCCGCGGAGAGGCGGCCCGCGTCGCGGTCGGCTTCGGTTGGGCCGACGATGGTCCAGGTGTGCACGACGCCGGTCGCCTCGTCGCGGACCTCGGCGGTGGCGCCGAAGGCGAACGTGGCGGCCGCGGCATCGGCCGCCGGGACGACCACCGCGTTGCGCAGGCGCCGGCGCAGGCGGAGGATGCGAGTCTCCAGGTGGGCTTGGTCCTCCTTGGCCGCGTGGTACTCGGCGTTCTCCTTGAGGTCGCCGTGGCCGCGGGCGGTGAGGATGCGCTTGGCGACCTCGCGCCTGGCGATCGTCTCGAGGTGCGTGAGCTGCGCGCGCAACGCGCGCAGCCCTTCCTCGGTGATCGGCTCGCCATCGGCGCTCTCGGAGGCCACCCGGAGATTCTGACACGAGGCGGACGCCCGCGGCGGCCTGTGCGACCATCGCCACGATGCGCAAGTTCCTTCGGTCAAACCCGCAGGTCGCCGTGCTGATCGTGATCTGCCTTGTGCTGGGCATCGGCGCGTTCGTCGCGGTCGTGGTCGCGGCGCTGGAGAACGGGGGTGGCCTGCCGACGGGCGAACCGACCGGCGCGATCGCCGCACTTGGCCTGGCGATCCGCTGAGCTGCGCAACGCGCTCGGTGGATCGCGCGGCCGGTGCCGGCTGCGCCCGGGCGCGTCAGAGCACGGGGAACGGCCCGCTGGCGGCGATGTGGTAGACGGTCGTGCGCGACCTGCCCTTCGGGCGCCGCCCGGTGGCGGTGACCGTGAGGCGGTGGTAGGCGCCGGCGCGCAGCGCGCTGGCCGTGACGCGCACGGGCCAGGTGAGGATCCTCCCGGCCACGCAGCTGGGGGTGCAGTCGTTGGCGAAGGCGCGGCCGGTGGCGGTGGCCGTCGGCGCGCCCCAGTGCGCCCAGCGCAGGTGCTCGAGGCCCGTGTAGCCGTCGCCGCAGGCCAGCACGTAGCCGCGTGGCGCGACCGCCGCGGTCCCGGTGCAGGTCCGCAGCACGGCGCGCCGCGCACCCGTCGGCTTGCCGGTTGGCGCTGCGATCGCGCCGTGGGCGCCGGCGGGTGGGGCGGCGATCGCCAAGGCGCTCAGCGCGCCGGCGATCAGGCGGATGGTGGGCATGGGTGTCGGCCTCCGTTGGTCGTCATGTGCTCGACGGCGCAGCCGACGGCTTCGCCGGCCCAGAGACTGGGCACAGGCAGACCGTCGGCCTTGGCGCCACTGCGCCAGCGCGGCGAGCCCGAGGGCGGCGAGCGCGGACGCTGCGTGGGTGGACCGGGCCGGTTCGGGGCTGGCGATCGCCTGCGGGGAACATGTGTTCGTCACAGTAGCGGGGGTGGCGGACGGAAGCGCCGAGCCTCGATGCGTCCTGGTGCACATCGATCCGGTATGCTGGCGCGCGCCATTTCAGAGCGCGGGTGGGGCCGGAGCCCGCGTGTATCCATCGGAGGGATCATGCGCAGGCACATATCACGCGTGCTGGGCGGTGTCGTGGCGGCGTGCGGGCTGGGACTGGCCGCGATGCCGTCGCCGGCGCTCGCCGACGCGTCGGCGAGCTTCACGATCGGCCCCGTTCGCGCCGCGCACGGCTGGAGCGCGACGATCATCGCGCAGTGCGGGCGTGACGCGAACGTCACCGTCGATTACTCGAAGGGGCCAGCAGACGACGCGCTGGACCACATCTACGGCGGCTTCCCCAAGCCCTCGGTGTGCTCGCGCTCGCGCTCGCTGGGCGCAGGCGCCCTGTCGCTCAGCGAACCCGGGCTGGCGGCGATCTCGGTCCGCCTGGGCAGCCCCGGCCGCCTGCAGCGCCTCGCCCAGCCGAGCGGCTGCAGGGGCGGGCGCTCCGTCTACCGCACGCTCGTCGCCCGGGGGCGGATCGTGCTGACGATCCACACGCCGGCGTTCGGCCGCGTGTCGCTTCGCAGCGCGCGGGCGCTGGCCACCAGCCAGAGCGCCATCCGCTGTCGCCAGCCCAGGGGCGGGATCCTGCTGTCTGCCTCGTTCGGCGGCCAGCACGACATCTTCCTGACCGCGAGCCGGGCCGGCAGGGGGCCGGGCACGGTGTCACTGTCGGTGCCCTCGGGGGACACGCTGGCGGGCGGCGTCAGCGGCTTCACGGAGCTTGAGGCGTTCGGCGGGAGCTCGCTGTTCTCCGCGCGCGCGAACCTGACGCGCTCCGTCGTGCACCTCCGCGGGCTCGTCAGCGGGACGCTCACGTTCACCGCCCAGCCCGCGTGCGCCGGGGAGCGCAACGCGCGGCCCGGGACGCTGGGCGGCCAGCTGACGATCCACGACCCGATCCTGGGCACCGTCAGGCTGATCGGCTCGCAGGCGGCCGAGATCTACATGACCAAGGACGGCGCCAAGCAGCCGACGTGTGGCGCCGCCGCGCTGCCGCCGACCGTGAGCTTCTCGGACAGCTGTTCGTCGCCGGGGCAGTGCTCGGTCTCGGGCGCCACGAACACCGTCTACTTTGGGGATGGGACACTTCCGGGGACCGCGCCGATCACCGGGGAGAGCTGGAGCTTCGGCGACGGCTCGCCCCCGTATCAGACCGGCTATCCGGGCCTGAACGTGTCGCACACCTACGCGGCCCCGGGAACCTACACGGTGACGCTGACGGTCACGACCGCGGGCGGGGGGAGCTACAGCTCCACCGGGACCGTCTACATCGGGAGCTGAGCGCGGGCCGGCGGCTGCTCCATGGCGGGGAGCAGCCGCCGGCGGCCGCGGCTCCTGGCAGAGGGCCTGAGCCCTGCCTTGCGGTCTTGCAGCAGGCCTGGCGCGCGCCCTCCCGGCAGTCGGCGGTCCTTCCAGCTGGCGGTACGTAGTGCGAACGACGGTTGCGATCGACCCGACGAAGCTGCTGGAAGCGGCCCGGGAGTTCGCTGAGCATCAGGAACGAGCGGGGCGGCCACGCCCGATCTGGCTGAGGCGGGCCGTCTCCACGGCCCACTATGCGGTCTTCCGCGCCATCTGCCGACAGGCGGCCGCCCACCTCGTGCCGCACGCGCCTCTTGAAGATCAGCTGCGTCTCGCCCGCTCGTTCACGCACCAAACGCTCAAGGAGACCTGCGAGTGGATCGCGGGCAGGCGCGGCAACCAGCCTCAGCATGCTCGCACCCTGGTCGCGGGCCTCCGGAGCACCGCCGTCGCGGGCGTCGCCGCCGCGTTCTGCGACCTGCAGGAGGCGCGGCACGCAGCGGATTACGACCATCTCGCCCCGTTTCCGAAGGCGACCGTCCTCGAGCACGTCGCGGGCGCGGACCGAGCGATCGCCGCGCTCACGAGCGCAGGCGCAGCGCAGCGCATTCTTCGCGGTGCTTGCGCTTGGGCGCAGCATGCGATGAGCCCATCAACGCGTGAAGCCCATCACGCGCGAGTTGCGGATGACGCGTAACTGTCGGACGCGATCAGGCAAGATCCGGGGGCCCGCCCCGCTGGACGCCGCATTCTCCGCCAAGAGATTGGCGTGCCACGTCTGGGACCGCGCTTATCCTGCGGATTCGGTTGCCGTGCGCCTGAGGGGCGATTCGCCCCTCACTGGCCCGCTCGATGCTCCGGGCTCTAGCGGTCGGCGAGCAGCTGCTCGCGCCTGTCGGCGAGCGCCCCGATGACCAGCTCGACGTGCTGGTCGAAGTCGACCCCAAGCTCGTCGGCGCCGCGCAGCAGGTCCTCGCGGCTCACGGCCGCGGCGAAGCTTGGCGAGCGCATCTTGCGGCGAACGGACCCCGCGGTCATGCCGACCAGCCCCTGCGGCCGCACATAGGCGCAGGCGAGCACGAAGCCGCTCAGCTCATCGACCGCGAACAGCGCACGCTCCATCGGCGTGACGCGCTCGACGCCCAGATAGCTCGCGTGCGAGGCGATCGCGCGCACCAGCTCCGGCGGGTAGCCGAGCCGCTCCAGCTCGGCCAGCGCCTGGCGGGGATGGCCAGTCTCGGGGTCCGGGTGGCGCTCGTAGTCCAGGTCGTGCAGCAGCCCCGTGAGCCCCCACAGCTCGACGTCCCCGTCGAACAGGGGCGCGTAGGCGCGCATCGCGGCCTCCACGGCCAGCATGTGCCGGCGCAGGGAGTCCGACTGCGTCCATTCGCAGACAAGCTCCCAGGCGCGCTCTCGCGAGAGGGCCTGCGGCTGCATGCCGCCCACCCTAGCCGACGCCGGCGCGGCACGCGCCGCCGGCCGCGCCCGCCCGCCCTGGCATCGCGCCCGCCCGTCCTGGCATCGCGCCCGCGGCGCCCCACGCGCGCTGGCCGGCGCCAGCACGCGCCCTGCTCCCGCACCAGCCGTCGGCTACCCTGACCGCCGACCGCTCACAGAAACCGCAAGCGGGGTGAAGGCAACTGGAGAAGTTCGTAATCGAGGGTGGCGTGCCGCTGTCGGGCACGATCACGCCGGCCGGCAACAAGAACGGGGCGCTGCCGATCCTGGCGGCGTCGCTGCTCACAGAGGACGAGGTGATCCTGCGAAACCTGCCGCGGATCGCCGACGTCGAGGCGATGGTGGCGCTGATCGAGCGGCTCGGCGCGCGCGTGCGCTGGCTGGGGCCCGACGAGATCAAGATCGACGCCTCCACCCTGCGCCCCGACGAGGTCGACCGGGAGCTCGCCGAGCAGCTGCGCGCCTCGTTCCTGCTCGCCGGCCCGCTGCTGGCGCGCTTCGGGTCGGCGACGATGCCCCCGCCCGGGGGCGACGTGATCGGGCGCCGGCGGCTTGACCCGCACCTGGACGCGTTTCGCGCGCTCGGCGCCACCGTCGAGCACCGCGCCGACGCGATCCGCCTGACAGCGCCCGCGCTGGGCCTGACGCCCTGCGACTTTTTGATGGACGAGCCGTCGGTGATGGCCACCGAGAACGCGCTGATGGCCGCGGCGCTCACGCGCGGGCCGACCGTGATCCGCAACGCCGCGTCCGAGCCCCACGTGCAGGATCTGGCGAGGATGCTGATCTCGATGGGCGCCTCGATCGAGGGGATCGGCTCCAATGTGATGACCGTCCACGGCCAGGGGAGCCTGCGCGGCACCACGCACGAGATCGCGCCCGATCACATCGAGATCGGCTCTTTCATGGCGCTAGCCGGCGTGACCGGCGGGGAGCTGGTGGTTCGCGACACGCGCCCGGACGACCTGCGGATGATCCGGATGGTGTTCGAGCGGCTCGGCCTGCGCTCGGAGTGCCGCGGAAACGATGTGATCGTCCCGGGCAATCAGCGGCTGGAGATCCGAAACGACCACGGCGACCACGTGCCCAAGGTGGAGGACGGCCCCTGGCCGGCCTTTCCAGCCGACCTGACGAGCATCGCGCTCGCGCTCGCGACCCAGTCGGCGGGCTCGGTCATGATCCACGAGAAGATGTTCGAGAACCGGCTGTTCTTCACCGACAAGCTGGTCAGCATGGGGGCGGCGATCACGATCTGCGACCCGCACCGCGCGATAGTCGTCGGCCCCAGGCGCCTGCACGGCGCGCGCGTGGAGTCGCCTGACATCCGCGCCGGGATGGCGATGGTGATCGCCGCCCTGTGCGCCGAGGGCGTCACGGAGATCGGCAACGTCCGCCAGATCGACCGCGGCTACGAGCGGATCGATGAGCGGCTGCGCGAGCTCGGCGCCCGGATCGAACGGGTGCAGGACGCGCCGGTGGTGGCGTGAGCGCCACGGCGCCGTCTCGGGCGGCGCCGGCGGAGGTGCACCGCACCCCGAGCGGCACCCGCGACGTGCTGCCCGACGAGATGCGCGAGCTGCGAGCGATCGTGGAGCGCATCCGCTCGGCGTTCGATGTCGCCGGCTACGGGGAGGTGCACACCCCCGCCCTGGAGCACGAGCAGACGTTCGCGCGCGCAGGGGCTGCGGGCGCGCTGCCCGCCTACCGCGTGCTCGACGAGCACGGCGGCGCGCTCGTGCTGCGTCCGGACGTAACCGTGCCGATCGCGCGGCTGGTGGCGGCGCGCTACCCGCACGCGCAGCCGCCGCTGCGCTTCTGCTACGCCGAGCACGTCTACCGGCGGGTGCGGCCCGGCCGTGGGGAGCCGCGCGAGCTGCTGCAGGCGGGGATCGAGCTGCTCGGCGTACCCGGCGCGGCCGGGACCGCGGAGGCGCTCCGGGTGCTGTGCGCGGTCCTGGACGCCACCGGCCTGCGCGAGTACCGGATCGGCCTGGGCGACGCGACCCTGCACGCCACGCTGCTGGACGCCTTCGGCGTGGCCAGCCACGCCAGGGACCGGATCCTCGCCGAGCTGGCCGCCGGGGACTTCGTCGGCGCCGATCGCGAGATTCATGCGCTGGGGCTGGCCGACGGCGACGCCGACCTCCTGCTGCGCGTGGCGCGCACGCGCGGCGGGCCCGAGATCCTGGAGCGCCAGCCGCCGGCGCTGCACGACGCGCTCGCCGGCCTGCGCGAGACGCACGCGCTGCTGGACCCGCCCGCCGCGCAGCGGCTGATCTTCGACCTGGGGCTGGTGCGCAGCCTCGGCTACTACACCGGGGCGGTGTTCGAGGTCTACGACCCGGGGCACGGGCTGCCGCTGGGGGGCGGCGGTCGCTACGACACGCTGCTGGGAGCCTTCGGCCGCCCAATGGCGGCCGTCGGGTTCGCGCTCGACGTGGAGCGGCTGCACATCGCGCTGGCCGGTGGCCGGCGCGGGCGCATGGGGGAGGGCGACCAATGAGGCCGCTGGTGATCGCCGTGCCCCGCGGGGCGCTGCTGGCCGGGACGCTTGACCTGCTGGACGCGGTGGGGATCGACACCGGCGAGGTGCGCACCAACGAGCGCCGGCTCCTGTTCGAGGAGTCCGGGATCGTGACGATGCGCCCGTCGGACGTGCCCACCTACGTGGAGGCGGGCGCGGCGGACATCGGGATCACCGGCAAGGACGTGCTCATGGAGCAGTCCGAGCGCGAGGTCTACGAGCTCTCAGACCTCGGCTACGGGCGCTGCAGGATGGTGCTCGCCAGCGTCGCGGGACCCGATCGCGCCGCCGAGGCGCTGCGGCGGTTGGGCGTGATGCGGATCGCCACCAAGTATCCGCGCGTGGCCTCTGCGCACCTGCACGCGACCGGGCGCCAGGCCGAGATCGTCGAGGTCCGCGGGTCGGTTGAGCTGGCGCCGCTGACCGGCCTGGTCGACGCGATCGTGGACCTGACGGCCACGGGCGCGACGCTGCGCGAGAACGGGCTGCAGGTGCGCGAGGAGATCGCCGTCTGCACGGCTCGCCTGATCGCCAACCCGGTCGCCCTGCGACTGCGCGCGGCGGAGATCGACGCGCTGCTTGAGCGGATCGGAGCGCTTGGGCGGGGGGTGCGCGCGGGTGCGCTGTGAGCGGCTGACGGTCTCCGGGGACCCGCAGGGGACCGCCCGCGAGCTGCGCGCGCTGGTGCCCGCGGGCGAGTCGGTCGCCGAGCAGGTGGCGGAGATCATCGCCCGCGTGCGGGCCGGCGGCGACGACGCGGTCCGCTTCTACACGCGCGCGTTCGACACCCACGGCGGCGCGCCGGCGGCCCTGCGGGTGCCGGACGCCGAGCTTGAGACCGCGCTCGAGCGCCTCTCAGAGCCCGTGCGAGCGGGGCTGGCGGCGGCGATCGCCAACCTGCGGCTGGTCGCCGAGGCGAGCCTGGGAGACGAGCGGACCGTCAGCTTCGACGGGCACGAGGTGGCGCTGCGCGAGACGCCCGTCTCAAGCGCGGCGATCTACGTGCCGGGCGGACGCGCTCCCTACCCGAGCACAGTGCTGATGGGGGTCGTGTGCGCGCGTGTCGCCGGGGTGAGGCGGGTCGTCGTCTGCTCCCCGCCGGGCGCCGCCGGGGAGCTCGACGAGACGATCCTCGCCGCGTGCCGGCTGGCGGGGGCCAGCACCGTCTACCGGATGGGCGGCGCCCAGGCGGTCGCCGCGCTCGCCTACGGGACCGAGACGGTCGCCCCGGTTGACGTGATCGCCGGCCCGGGCAACCTCTACGTGCAGGAGGCCAAGCGCCAGGTCTGCGCGCAGGTCGGGATCGACGGCTTCGCCGGCCCCAGCGACCTGATGGCGGTCGCCTCAGACGGCGCGCACGCCGAGCTTCTGGCGCTCGACCTGCTCGCCCAGGCCGAGCACGGCGAGGGCTCGCTGGTCGTCGCCGTCTCGGACCGCCCCGCGCTGCTTGATGCCGTGGAGCAGCGGCTTGATGCCGCCATCGAGACGCGCGCGCTCGCGCGCACC
>DATGLC010000016.1:0-39086 GCA_035294345.1 Solirubrobacteraceae bacterium | reverse complement strand
ACCCGCGGGCCGTTTCACATGTTCACCCACTGCGCCGGCGGCTCGGGAGGCTGAGCGCAGATGGCGACCGCCACCGCCCCTGAGGTCGGCCTGGGCGCGCCGGGCCCCAGCCGGCTAAAGCGCGCCCTTGCAGGGCTTGGGCGCGTGCCGGAGCGCGCCTGGATCCTGGGCGGACTGGTGGTGCTGATCGGGATCTCGGCGCTGATGCGAACGCGCTTCATCGGCGACCAGTTCTGGATGGATGAGGCGATCACCACCGGGATCTCGCTGCACCCGCTCGCGCAGATCCCGGGCGTGCTGCGCTACGACGGCAATCCGCCGCTGTACTACATGCTCCTGCACGTGTGGATGTCGTTGGTGGGCTCCAGCGAGACCGCCACGCACGCGCTGTCGCTCGTGTTCGGGCTGGCGACGATCCCCGCGGGGGGCTGGGCCGCCTGGCGGCTGTTCGGCCGGCGCGCCGGGATCTACGCCTCGCTGCTGTTTGCGTTCAACGCCTGGCTGACCGCCTACGCCCAGGAGACGCGCATGTACGAGCTGATGGGGCTGCTCGGCGTGCTGGCGACCGCCTTCTTCATGCTCGGCTTCGTCTACGGCCGGCGGCGCTTTCTGCCGGCGTTCGCCCTGACGCTGACGGTCATGCTGTACACCCACTCCTGGGGGACGTTCTTCTTCGCCGGCGCCCTGATCTCGCTGGTCCCGGCGCTGGTCGCCTCCGACGACCGCCGCCGGTTCGTGCGCGACGCGGCGATGACGTTCGTGGCCGCCGGCGTCCTGTTCCTGCCCTGGGCTCCGACGCTGCTGTGGCAGGCGGCGCACACCGCCGCACCGTGGGCCAGCCCGCCGCGGTTCGGCGCCCCGATCCTGCTCTCGCGCGACGTGATGGGGGGCGACCGGATCACGATGATGCTGGTCCTGCCGGCAGCGATCGGGATCGCGCCGCTGCTTGCGCGGTCGCGCGCGCGCAGCCGCGAATGGGTCGCCGCCTGGACGCTGATAGCGCTGCCGACCGCCACGCTGGCCGTCGCCTGGGTCGAGTCGCAGATCAACCCGGCGTTCGTGGCGCGCTACTTCGCGCCGGTGATCGGCGCGATCCTGATCCTGATCGCGTGGGGCTGCGCGCGCGCCAAGCTGCTGGGGCTGGTGGGGATGGTGGTCGCGATCGCGTTCTTGGCCAACCCGGCGACCTACGCCCCGGCTCACAAGTCCAACATGGGCACGGTGGCGGCGCAGATGACGCCGCTGCTTCACCGTGGCGACGACGTGGTCGTCGGCCAGCCGGAGGAGACGCCGCTGGCCTGGTACTACCTCCCAGCGGGGCTGCGCTTCTACAACACCGCCGGCTACGGGCAGCTCAGGGATCCGAGCTACATGAACTGGGTCAACGCGGTCAGGCGGCTGACCGACACCGACCCGGTGCGTGCCGTCGACGCGCTGGTGGCGTCGATGCGCCCCGGCCAGCAGCTGCTGTTCATCCGCCCGCTGACCGAGGGCGCGCAGAACTGGGAGGCACCCTGGACCTCGCTCGTGCGCCGGCGCTCGGCCCAGTGGGGGGCGGCCCTGACCGCCGAGGTCGAGCGTGGGGTTCTGCGGCAGGTCGCCTGGGCGCCCGACCATTACAGCAGCGCCTGCTGCGTGGCCAACAGCGCGGTCCTGTACCGAAAGGCCGGCTGACCGCCCGCCGGGCTCGCTCAGTCGATGGCCACCGCACCCGCCAGGCGTCCGCTCTCGGATCTGCTTCAGATCCCGCCGATCGCCGATGTCCACGCCCCCCGCCGGCTGGCGCGAGCGCCCAGCTGGGCGATCGCGACCGTGGTGCTGGCCCTGGCGCTGGCGGTCGCCGCCGTGCTGCGCACGCGGATGATCTCCGGCGAGCTGTGGTTTCAGGAGGCGGGCGCGGTCGGACTGGCCCAGCAGCCGCTGTCGCACCTGCTCGGCGATGTGCGCCGGGCCGGCGCCGCACCGCTGTACTACCTGGCTCTGCACGTCTGGATCGCCGCCTTCGGCTCCGGCGCGGCGGCGACGCGCGCGCTCTCGCTGGCGATCTCGCTCGCGACGCTGCCGATCGCGATGTGGGCCGGCTGGACGCTGGGCGGGCGGCGCGCGGGCGTGTTCGCCGCGGTGCTGTTCGCGTTCAGCGCCTACCTGACCCGCTACGGCCAGGAGGACGGCCCCTTCGCGCTGCAGTTCGCGCTGAGCCTGGTCGCGACCGGCTCGCTGGTGCTCGCGTTCGTGCACCGCCGGCGCGCGTTCCTGTGGCCGCTGGGCTGCGCGATGGCGCTGATGCTCTACACCCAGGGCAGCGGGCTGTTCTGGTGGATCGGCGCCGCGGCGGCGACCTGGGTGCTGGCGCGGACCGCGCCGGCGGCGCAGCGCCGGGCGATCGCCCGAGACGCGCTCATCTGCTTCGGTGCGGCGGCCGTGGCCTACCTGCCCTGGCTGCCCTCCACGCTGCAGGAGGCGGCCCACTCGACGGCGGTGTGGCACTACACGCCGCTTCTGGGGGCCACGATCCCCAGCCAGCTGCTGGGCTCAGAGCGGGTCGACGTGGTCCTGCTGACGGCGGTCGTGATCGCCGCCGCTGAGCTTGGGTCGCGCGCGCTGCGCCGCACCGAGGCAGCGCGGACGCTGTGGGCGCTCCTGACGCTGCCGGCGGCGGCGTTCGTCGCGGCCAGGATCGCGGGCTCGATCATCCCGGTCTGGGCGGCCCGCTACCTGGGTCCGGTGGTCCCGCCGCTGCTGCTGCTCGGCGCGCTCGGATGCGCGCGCGCGCGCGTCGTCGGGGTCGCCGTGGTCGTCTTCTGCATCGCCTTTTTGGCCAATCCAGCGTCGTTCGTGCCCGCCCACAGGTCCGACATGGCCGAGGTGGCGGCGCAGATGACACCGCTCCTGTCGCCCGGCGACCTGGTCGTGGTGGCGCAGCCCGAGCAGGCGCCGCTGGCCTACTACTACCTGCCCGCGGGGCTGCGCTGGGAGACCACGCTGGGCGCCGACCCGCATCCGAGCTTCACAGACTGGGACGGCGCCCTGGCCCGGCTGCGCTCAGCGCGCCCGCAGGCGCTCCTGCCAGGGCTGGTTGCTAGTCTGAGACCCGGTCAGCAGCTGCTCTACGTGCGCCCGCTGACCGAAGGCGAACGCAACTGGGACGAGCCGTGGACGCAGCTGGTGCGCCGGCGGGCGGCCCAGTGGGGCGAGATCCTGGCCGGCGACGTCGCGCGCGGCACGCTGGAGCAGGTGGCCCACGCGCCCGAGAACTATCCGAGCGCGTGCTGCATCGCCTCAAGCGCCGTGCTCTACCGGAAGGCACCGACACGATGACCGAGACACAGCCAAGCGAGCTGACGCGCCCCGGGGCCGAGATCACGCCCGAGCATCCGGTGGCTGTGCTGGGCGCCGGCCCGGCCGGCCTGACCGCCGGCTACCTGCTGGCCAGGGGCGGCCGTCCCGTGGTCGTGCTGGAGTCCACCGACCAGGTCGGGGGGATCGCGCGCACGACGGTCCGCGACGGCTACCGGTTCGACCTCGGCGGCCACCGCTTCTTCACCAAGGTCAAGGAGGTCGACGACCTCTGGCACGAGATCATGGGCGACGAGTTCCTGCGCCGCCCGCGCAAGAGCCGGATCTACTGGAACGACAAGTTCCTCGAGTACCCGCTGCAGGGGATGGACGTGATCCGCAAGCTCGGGCCGGTGGAGCTGACGCTCTGCATGGCCTCCTACCTGTGGGCTGCCATCAAGCCCAAGGGCCCCGAGGAGTCGTTCGAGCAGTGGGTGTCAAACAGGTTCGGCCGCCGCCTGTACGGGCACTTTTTCAAGACCTACACCGAGAAGCTGTGGGGCGTGCCCGCGACGGAGATCCGCGCGGAGTGGGCGGCGCAGCGGATCAAGGGCCTCTCGTTCTTCGCGGCCGCCAAGTCGGCCTTCTTCGGCAACGAGGGCAACAAGATCAAGTCGCTGATCTCCGAGTTCAACTACCCGCGCTACGGACCCGGCCAGATGTGGGAGCGGATGACCGAGGAGATCCGCGCTCACGGCGGCGAGGTGCGCCTCAACGCGCCGGTCACGAGGCTGCGCACCGATGACGGCCGTGTTGCGGAGGTGGTCGCGGGCGGCGAGACGCTGCAGCCGTCGTATGTGATCTCGTCGCTGCCGCTGCGGACGACCGTCGGGATCGCCGAGCCCGAGGCGCCCCGGGAGGTGCGCGATGCCGCCCGCGGGCTGCGATACCGGGAGTTCCTCACCGTGCTGCTGGTGATCGACGGCGAGGACCTGTTCGATGACAACTGGATCTACATCCACCAGCCCGGCGTGCGCGTGCTGCGCATCCAGAACTTCAAGTCCTGGAGCCCCTGGATGGTGCCCGAGGGCTCGAGCGCAGCCTCGATCGGCATGGAGTACTTCTGCTTTGAGGGCGACGAGCTGTGGAGCATGGCCGACGAGGACCTGGTGGCGATGGCCTCAAGGGAGATCGAGCAGCTTCACCTCGCAAGCGCAAGCCGGGTGCGGTTCGGGTTCGTCGAACGCGTGCACAAGGCCTACCCGATCTACGACGAGCGCTACGGCGAGCGCGTCGCCACGATCCGCCGCTGGCTTGAGGGGATCGACAACCTCACGCAGGTGGGTCGCAACGGCCTGCACCGCTACAACAACTCCGACCACTCGATGCTGACCGCGATGCGGGCCGTCGACAACATCCTGCTGGGCGCAGACCACGACATCTGGGCCGTCAACGCCGAGAGCGTCTACCACGAGGAGCACCAGGAGAACGAGGACCCGTACCGCCGGCCACCGCAGACCCCCGCGATGAGCCGCCCGCTGGCCTCCGACCGATGACGGTCCTGCACGACCTTTGACGGTCGCCCCGGATGACGGTCGCCTCCCGCCGATGACGGTCGCCCCCCGCCGATGACGGTCGCCCCCCGCCGATGAGCCGGCAGCTGAGTCCAGACCGGTGAGCGTCATGGGGGCGCGCACGGCTGCGGGCGCGTCGAACGCCGCGGTCGCAGCGGCGGCGGTGCTGGCGTGGACGCTGTTCGCGCCGGCCCCGGCAGCCATCGCGGCGACCTCGGCGGCCTCAGCCGCCCGGAGCACCTCGGCGAGCGCATCCAGCTCGGCGAGGGCATCCTCCAGCTCGACGGCGCCCTCCAGCTCCACCGGGGCACGCTCCAGCTCCGCGGCGCCCTCCAGCTCCACCACGGCGTCCTCCAGCTCGACGGCGTCCTCCAGCTCGGTGAGCCTGCCTGTGCTGCCCACGGGCACCGGCCCCCTGTCGGAGGGGGTTGCGCCGCCCGGGCCCCCCGTCACGACCACCACGAGCCCCACCGCGACGATAGTTCGCACCGCGACCGCAGCCGGGGGCTCGAGCAGCCTCTCCACAGCCAGCGCGCTCGCGATCGTCGTCGGCGCCGTGATCCTGATCGGCGGCATCTCGCTGTTCATCTGGCGTGACGCGCGTCGGCGCGCCCCGGCTCGCGGCCGCAGCCCCGATCAGTGGCTTCAGGGTGGCCGTCGGAGCGGATCAAAGCCGCCGCCCAGGTCACGGAAGCTCAGCCCCGCTGAGCGCCGCCGGCGCAGACGCGGGCGCGCCCGCTGAGGGCGTGAGTGCGGCGCCCGCAGGGCCGGGGTCTGCGGTCGCGGCGCCAGCTCGGCCTTGGTCTGCGGTCGCGGCGCACGGTGGGCAGGTGCTCCCAGCGCCGGCAGCCCCGCCACCGGGCCCCGATGCCAGGCGGCGCCGCGCTCGGTGCAGCTGGCGCTCGACCGTGCGGACCGTGCAGCCGGAGACGCACGCGATCTCCTCGTAGCTGAGCCCCAGCCCGGAGAGCCAGAGCAGCCGCCGCTGACGCTCGGGGAGCCGGGAGATCTCTGACAGCCGAGCCCGCTGGACGACCAGGTGCTCCGGCGACTCGGCCCGAGCCTGCGGATGCGCCTCGTCGCCCGCCTCGTCGAGCAGGGCCTCGAGCGACAGGTCCCGTCCATCCAGGCGATTCAGGCGCCAGGCCTCCCTTTCGGCCGTGCGAACCAGCCACGACAGCACCGCGCCGGGCTCGACCCGGCGGCCGGGCTCCAGCAGCCTGATCCACGCCGACTGGCAGGCGTCCTCGATCAGGGGCTCGGGAGCACCCGTCGCGCGTCGCAGGCGACGCCGCATCCAGGTCGCGCGCGACGCGTACAGCTCGGCCACGTCCAGTTGTCGATGCCCTCCCAGTGCCATCGATCACCCTCCGAGTCCAATTGAAACTAAATGGCTACAAAGCACTCTAACACACTCTGTTAGCTTCCATCAACTCCATTAGGTTCAATTAGATTCAGGAGGATCAAATGGTATTCCGCGTAACCGGGCTCGTCAGCGCACAACCGGACCTCCAGGCACTGCCGGGCAGCAACGTCCTGCAGCAGATCGTCAACGGCGCCGAGGCATGGGCGCTGGTGATCGCCCTGCTGGGAGCCTTCGTCGGCGCCGGCCTGTGGGCGATCGCCTCCCACACCCACAACCACCACTACGCCGCCCGCGGCCGGATGGCGGCGCTGATCTCGGCCGCGGCGGCGCTGATCGTCGGCGCCGCGCCCGGGCTCGTCAACTTCTTCGAGCGCCTGGGGGCCAGCGCGCGGTGAGCGCCCGCCCGCAACCCGTCGCCACGGCGGTGCGGCGGCCGCGGCGCACCGCCGCGCTCGCCGCGCTGGCAACCGCGGCAGCCTGCGGCTCGCTGGCGGCGCTGCTCGTCTGGCCGCCCGCGTCCGCGCATGCCGCGGGCCTGAACCTCGGAACCCTGTGCAGCCTCACCGGCCTGGTCAGCGGCCTGCTGGGGCGGGCCTGCTCGGCCGCCGGCCACGCGGGGAGCCTGATCTCGGCCGCCGGCAAGCTGTTGTCCGGCCACGTGGGCAGCGCGATCTCCGCGGTCACCGGCGGTGGCGCGGCGAGCGTGGCCGCGCGCGCCGCCGGCCTCGCCGCAATCGCGGTCGCCGTGACGGAGGGAGCCCACCTCCTGCTGGGAGATGTGGCCCACGCCATCGGCGCCACGACCGCGCCCGACCTGCGGGCGACCTGGTTCGCCGGCCCCTACTGGCATGTCGCCGCCGTCGCCGCGCTGCTCACGCTCCCGTTCTTGTGCGCGGCCGCGATCCAGGCCGTCGTTCGCGGGGACCCCGCGCTGCTGGTGCGCGCCGCGTTCGGATGGCTGCCGCTGGGCATGCTCGGAGTCGGCATCGCGGCGCCGCTGACGATGCTGCTGGTCGCCGGCACCGACGAGATGTGCGGCCTGGTCTCCTCGGCATCGGGGGGTGCGGGAGGCGCGCTGCTTGAGGGCGCGGCCGCCGGCGGCGCGACCATCGGGCTTCACGGCGACCTGTTCGCGGGCTTCTTCGTCGCCCTGCTGGCGGCCGCGGGCGCGCTCGTGCTGTGGATCGAGCTGCTTGTGCGCGCTGCCTCCGTCTACGTGATCGTGCTAATGCTGCCGCTGTTCTTCGCCGCGATGGCCTGGCCCGCGCGCCGCGTGTGGGCGGCGCGCGCGGTGGAGCTCCTGGTCGCGCTGATCCTGTCCAAGTTCGCGATCGTGGCCGTGCTCTCGCTGGGCGGGTTTGCGCTCGACCATGGGTCGGCGCTCGGGCTGCGCAGGCTGCTGGCGGGCACGACGCTGGTGCTGATGGCGGCGCTGTGCCCCTGGGCGCTGATGCGGCTGCTGCCGCTGAACGAGCTTGCAGGGGCTGCGCTGGGTGGGATGAGCCGGTCCGCGCGCCACGACCTGGAGGGGGTGAGCCGACACGCGCACGCGCTGACCGAACGCGTGCAGTGGGGCCACCCGGTGCTCGCCGAGCCGCTGGACGCCGTTGACGCGTCGGTCGACCCGCTGCCCGAGACGGCCCTGAGCGGCGCCCTGCACGCCACCGCGGGAGCCGCGCCCGCGGGAGGTTCGCGCGCGGGGGCCGAGCCGGCAGGAGGTTCGCTCACGGCGGCCACCCCGGCGTGGGCCGCGTCCGCGGGGGCCGGGCCGGAGGGGGCGCCTCATGCCGACCACGCGGCCCCCCTGCCGTCGATCGATGGCGACACGCTCGCCGGCGACGAGCCCGCCCGCGAGCGGCCGCCTGGCGGCGCCACGCAGGGCGCGCTCGGCGTCCAGGCTCCCGGCGGGGCCGAGCCGCGGCGGGCAGCCGCCGACGGGGAAGACGAGGGCGAGGACCGCGAGGCGGGCTCGCGCACCGCACCCGACCACGCGCTGGCCAAGACCGGGCTGGTCATCCCCGACCGGCTTGACCTCTCAGGCCCCGGGCCCTTTGCCGCGGGCCCCACCGGCCGCGGGCCGATCGACCCCGCCCGCTGGGGCGCGCCACGGCCGCCCTGGGCCGAGCTCTCCGAATGGGAGGCCGGCCTGGGATCGGCGGCCGCGCCGGGCACCGGCTCGGTGCAGGCAGGCCGGGCATCGCCCGCCGCTCGCGACATCTCGGAGGAGGCCGCGGCATCGCCCGCCGCACCGGATATCGGCTGGGAGGAGGTCGCGGCATCGCCCGCCGCACCCGCAGCCGTCGAGAGCGACCCGGCAGGCGCCGATTGCCGGATCGATCCCGACGGTCCGCGCGCCCAGCAGGCGCCGGACCATGACGGCCGTCCATGAGCGAGCGCCACCTCGCCTACACGTTCGGCCCGCTCGAGCGCCGAGGGCTCCTCGGGCCGATTCGGGCCGGCCAGGCGCTCTTGCTCGCGGTGGGCGCCTGCGGGTGCGTCGCGGTGCTGGACGCCGCCGGGCGGGCATCGTCGGCGCTGCCGCTGCTCGCGCTCCTGGCGGCGCTCACCGCCGCCAGCTTTGCGCCGGTGCGAGGCAGGACGCTTGCGCAGTGGCTGCCGATCGCCCTCGCCTTCTGGTTCAGGCGGCGCCGGGGGAGAGCCTTCAGATCGCCGGTCGCGACGGCCGGGGCGCGCTGGTCACCCGCCGGACGTGGCGTAGCGCTCGAGCTGCCACGGCCGCACCCGCCCGCTCGGCTGGGCGAGCTGCGGATCGTCGAGATCGGCTACCGCGGGCGGGCGCTCGGCGCGCTCTCAGAGCGCGCCGGGCGGAGGCTGACGGCCGTGCTCGCCTGCCGCGTGGACGCCTTCGCGCTGCTTGACCCCGAGGCCCAGCAGCGCCGGCTGGCCCGTTGGGGGCTCGTGCTGTCGACGGCGGCGGGCACGTCGATCCGCCGCCTTCAATGGCTCGAGCGCACCGTCCCCGCGCAGGGCGACGAGCTCGCCCGGTGGCTGCACGAGCAGCGGGACCCCGCGCTGCCGCCAAGGGGCACGCCGGTCGTCGAGTCCTACCTGGAGCTGATCTCCGCCGGTGCGCGGGTCAGCCAGGAGCACGAGATCCTCGTCGCCGTCCAGGTCGACGCCTCGCGGCTGAGCGACCGCGGGCGCGAGGCGCTCGCCGGGGAGCTCGCCGAGCAGGTCCAGCGCGTCGTCAGGGGGTTGCGCGACGCTGACGTCTCGGTGCTCGGCGCGCTCTCGCCCGGACAGCTCGCGCGGCTGCTGCGAACGTCGTTTGACCCGTACGCGCGCGCCGAGCTCGCGGCGCTGGAGGCCGCCGGCGCCGACGGCGGGCTCGACGAGGTCAACGCGTGGCCGCTGGGGACGCGGGAGTGCTGGGACCACCATCACACCGACGGCGCCCTGCACGCGACCTACTGGATCGCGTCCTGGCCGCGCACGGGCGTCTCGCCGATGTTCATGGACTCGCTGCTCGGCCAGGCCGCGGCCGTGCGCACGGTGGCTGTCACGTTCGAGCCGCTCGCGCCGGAGCGCTCCACGCGCGAGGTGGAGGCGGCGATCACCCGCGACCGCGCCGACCGCGAGCTGCGGGCGCGCTTCGGACAGGCCGAGACGGCACGCCACCGGCAGGCCGCCGAGGCCACGGCGCGGCGAGAGGCCGAGCTTGCCGCCGGCCACGCGGAGGTGAGGCTGGCGGGGTTCGTGACCGTATCCGGTCGCGACGGCGGCGACCTGCGCCGAGCGTGCGCCGAGGTGGCCGAGCACGCCGCCCGCGCCCGCCTGGAGCTGCACCGACTGTACTGGCAGCAGGCCGAGGCCTTCACGTTCACGCTGCCGCTGTGCCGGGGGCTGGCGTGAGGGCTGGCGTGAGGGGCACAGGGACTGGCCTGGGAGGCCGGGGAGCTGGCGTGAGAGCCGGCGGAGCACGGCGATGAGCGCGGCGCGCCCTGGCCATCGCGCCACCACGCGCCACGCGCAGGCGATCCATCCGTTCATCAACCCCTGCGGGCTCGGCGGGCGCGGCGTCTACATCGGCCGCGACTCCGGCGGGGGCGCGTTCTGCTACGACCCCTGGCAGCTGTACCGCGAGGGGGTCCTGGACGACCCCAACGTGATCGTGCTCGGAAAGCTCGGCCAGGGCAAGAGCGCGCTGGTCAAGACGCTCGTCTGGAGGATGCTCGTGTTCGGGCGCCGGGCCTTCGTGCTCGATGTCAAGCGCGAGTACGGCCCGCTGTGCAAGGCGGCCGGCGTTTCGCCGATCTCCCTGCAGCCCGGCGGGGGAGTGCGGCTGAACCCGCTTGCCTCAAGGCCGGAGGAGCATGCTCAGCTGGAGCTGCTCAGAGCGGTCGCGGTGTGCGCGCTCGGCGGGCCGCTTAGCCAGCTGGAGGCTGGCGCTCTGCGTGAGGCGCTCCGGGTCGTCAGGCTGCGCGGCGGCGGCGAGCCGACGCTGCCGGAGATCGCCACGGTGCTGTTCTCACCGGTCGACGAGATGGCGCGGGCGCTGTGCACCACCGCTCAGGAGCTGGCGCGCGACGCTCGGCGGGTGGCGCTCGCCATCCAGGATCTCTGCGAGGGGCCGCTGCGCGGAATCTTCGATGGGCCCACCACGCCCGGGCTGCAGCTGGACTCGCGGCTTTTGGTGCTCGACCTGCACGCCGTCCGCGACTCGCCCGCCGTCGGCATCCTGATGGCGTGCGCGAGCGCGTGGATCGGCGCGCTGCTCGCGCGCGCGGCCGAACGGCCCGGACGCGAGCGGCTGATCAGCGTCGCGGACGAGTGCTGGAAGATCGTCCAGCACGCAGGGCTCGGCGAGTGGTTTCAGTCCAACTTCAAGCTGGCGCGCCAGTTCGGCGTCATGAACATCGTCGTCCTGCACAAGCTCGCCGACCTGCAGGCCGCAGGCGACGCCGGCTCTCGGGCGGCAAGGATCGCCGAGGGGCTGGTCGCCGATGCCTCGACCCGCATCATCTACCACCAGGACGACAGCCAGGTCGAGCTGACGCGCTCGCTGCTGGGCCTCGGCGAGACCGAGGCCGCACTGATCTCGATGCTCGGGCCCGGCCAGGCGCTGTGGAGGATCGGCGCCCGGTCGTTCTTGGTGGCGCACGACCGCTCTTGGCTGGAGCGCCGGCTGACCGACACCGACGCGGGGATGAGCGCCGCGCCCGGTGATGGCACGCGCTCCGGGGCGCGCTCCGGGGGAGCCTTCACGCGGGGGGGCAGGTGAGCGCCGGCGAGCCGCGAGGGCCACTCGGCGACGCCGCGGCGCTGGCCGCGGTCGGGCTCGCGCTGGCCGTCGCGGGCGCGGTGTGGCTGTGGGGCGGGCTCGCCGGCGCGCTGTTCGGGTCCGGCTGGCCGCGCCTCAGCGCCTCGCAGCTGATCGGCGTGGTCGTGGCGCTCCCCGGCTCGGTTGGGCACCCGGCCTCGGCGTGGCCCAGCGCCGCCAGGCGGCTTTTGCCCGGCACCGCCGGATGCTATGCGGCGCTGGCGCTGCTGGTGGCCTGCGCGGCGGCTGGCGCCGGCGCCGCCGGCCGGGCGATCCGCGCCGCCGGCGCGCGCCGGCGCCTCGGCGGAGCCGAGGGCGCACGCTGGGCCGCGGGGCGGGAGCTGCGCGCGCTCCGCGGCGGGCGTCGGCGATGCGGCGGGCCGATGCGGACGCGCGCCGGCCGCGCCGGCGACGGGTGCCGGCTGACGCTCGGGTGCCACCGTGGCCGGCCGCTGCGCGCCGAGGCTCGCCACGCGCTGGTGGCCTTTGGCCCGCCGCAGTCGGGAAAGTCGGCCGGCCTGGCGGTTCCGGCGCTGCTCGAGTGGCGCGGACCCGCGGTCGCCTCCTCGATCAAGACCGACCTGCTCGCCTGCACCGCCGCTCGGCGGCGAGCGCTCGGGCGCGTGTTCGTGTTCGATCCGTTCGGGCTCTCGGGCGAGCGCGCCAGCACGTGGTCGCCGCTGCCATGCGCGCGGACCTGGGACGGGGCGCTCGAGGTCGCCTGGAGGCTCGCGGCGGCCGGCGAGCTTGACCAGCGCGGGGTCGAGGGAGGGGACTTCTGGGCGGTCGCGGCCGAGCAGCGGCTGGCGCCGCTGCTGTTCGTCGCGGCCGCCGGCGGCGCGGGCATGGGCGCGGTCGTGCGCTGGGCCTACGGCCAGGGCGCGCGCGAGCTCGACGAGACGCTCTCGCTGGTGACCGGACGAGCGCGCAGCGAGGCCGAGCTCGAGGGCGCCCACGCGGCCTACGACGCCCTGCGAGCCTTCGAGGCGCAGGCGGACCGGACGCGATCCTCGATCGAGGCCACGGTGCAGGGGCTGCTGCGCGCCTACCGCTTTGCGCGCGTGCTGCGCTCCGCCGGCTCCTGCCAGATCAGCGCCGACGCGCTGCTTGACGAGCCGGCGACGCTGTATCTGATCGGCGACGCCAAGGCCTCGCGGCTTCTGCGCCCGATCTTCCTCGCGCTGCTGTCCGAGGTCGTCGACCGCGCCTACGAGCGGGCCAACGCGGCCGGCGGACGCCTTGAGCTTCCGCTCCTGCTGTGCCTGGACGAGGCCGGAAACGTGGCCCCGCTGCCCAACCTGGCCGAGGTGGCCTCCACGGCGCCGAGCCACAACATCCAGCTGGTCTCGATCTTCCACGACCTCGCGCAGGCCAGGAGCCGCTACGGCCGTCAGGCCGAGACGGTGGTCAACAGCCACCGCGCGCGGATGCTGCTGCCCGGCGTGGCCGACCTGGACACGCTGCGGTACTTCTCGGACCTGCTCGGCGATCAGGACGCGCGGGACACCAGCCGCACGAGCGGCGCCGGCGGAGCAAGCCGCACCGTCGGCGTCCGGCGCCGGCCGCTGGCCCCACCGGAGGCGCTGCGGCGGCTGCCCGACGGAGAGGCGCTGCTGCTCTACGGCCGCCTTGCGCCCGTGCGGCTGAGGCTGCGGCTGTGGTTCGCCGACCGCCACCTGCGCCGGCTGGCGGGGGCCGGCGCCCAAGACGCGCGGGCGCGCGCTGATCGGCGCCCCGTGAGCGGCGCACAGCGGCCGAGGCGATGACCGACCACAGCCCGCCCGGCGACTGGCTCGGCGATGACTGGGAGCGCGACGACGCGCTCGCCGGCGGCGGGCGCAGGCGCTGGCCGCTCACCTGGCGGGGGCTTCTGCCGCGCGAGCGATGGATCTGGTTTGAGCAGCTGTGGAGCGACGTGTGCGCGCTGCGCGGCCGCTACCGGCTGGCCGTCCGCTCCCGCTGGTGGGAGGACGAGATCCAGGTGGAGGCGCTCGCGGCGCTGGCCGCCTGGACTGAGCGCTACGACTCGGGCGAATGGGACGACCCGCCCGGCAAGCTCGCGCTGCTGTTCGACATCGACCATGTCAGCACGCTGCTTCGGGCCGGAGCCGATCCCTTTGACCCCGGCCGCGACCGGACCGCGTTTGTGCGCCACCTGGTCAAGCTGGGCTGCCAGCCGCCTCCGGGCCCCTCAAGCGATCGGTGAGCCGCCCGCCGCTTGACGGCGGGCCTCGCCTCCGGGCCGCTGCGTTGCGATTACCCTCCCAAGCACCCACGTCAGACCAGGAGGCTGCATGGCACTCAACGCCCGACGGCAGGACCGGCGACGCAACCGCACGGTGGCGCTGGCCCACCGCCGGCTGCAGGAGGTGGAGCTGCCGATCGACCGGCTGTCGGAGCGCGGCGCGGGGGCCGACGCCGCCTACGAGACGATCCGCGCCGAGCTCCTGCTCGACGGTCAGGCCCGGCTGAACCTCGCGACGTTCGTCACCACGTGGATGCCGCCGCTCGGCGCCAGGCTGATGGCAGACACCGCCGACAAGAACATGATCGACAAGGACGAGTACCCCCAGACGGCGGAGATCGAGGCGCGCTGCGTGAACATCCTGGCCGACCTGTGGCATTCGCCTGAGCACGAGCAGGCGACCGGCTGCTCCACCACCGGCTCAAGCGAGGCCGCGATGCTGGCCGGGATGGCGCTCAAGTGGCGCTGGCGCGCGCGTCAGCGCGCCGCGGGGCGGCCGGCCGATCGCCCCAATCTGGTGATGGGCTCAAACGTCCAGGTCTGCTGGGAGAAGTTCTGCCGCTACTGGGAGGTGGAGCCGCGTCTTGTGCCGATGGAGGGCAACACCTTCCACCTGACGGCGGAGCGGGCGGTGGCGCGCTGTGACGAGAACACGATCGGCGTGGTCGCGATCCTCGGCTCCACGTTCGACGGAAGCTACGAGCCGGTGGCGGAGATCGCACGGGCGCTGGACGAGCTGCACTCAAGCCGGGGGATCGACGTTCCGATGCACGTGGACGCGGCGTCGGGCGGCTTCGTCGCGCCGTTTTTGGACCCCGAGCTGGAGTGGGACTTCCGCGTGGCGCGGGTTCAGTCGATCAACGCCTCGGGCCACAAGTACGGGCTCGTGTACCCGGGGGTTGGCTGGGCCGTGTGGCGCGACCGCGCCGCCCTGCCCGACGAGCTGGTCTTCAGGGTCAACTACCTGGGCGGCGACATGCCGACCTTCGCGCTGAACTTCTCGCGCCCGGGAAGCGAGGTGATCGCCCAGTACTTCATGTTCATGAGCCTGGGACGGGACGGCTACACGGCCACGATGCGCCGGCTGCGGGAGATCGCCACCACGCTGGCCGACGAGATCGCCCAGCTGGGTCCTTACCAGCTGATCTCACGCGGCGACCAGCTGCCCGTGTTCGCGTTCGCCCTGTCGCCGCAGGTGCGCAACTACACCGTCTTCGACGTCTCAGACCGGCTGCGCGAGGGCGGCTGGCTGGTTCCCGCCTACACCTTCCCGGAGAACCGCCAGGACCTCAGCGTGCTGCGGATCGTGGTGCGGTCCGGGATGCACGCCGACATGGCCGACCACCTGCTCTCGCAGCTGCGCCGCCAGACCGCGCGCCTGCAGGCGCTGCCCACGCCGCTCCCCAAGCCGGACGTGAAGGCCGCCACCGCATTCGCGCACTGACCGGCCGCCGGGCGCTTGAACCTCAGAGCAGCTCGGCCAGGCGCCGGCCGGCGGAGACCATGGCGGGCAGGGTCGTGGCCTGCAGTATGCGGTCCAGGTCCAGTAGGCGTGCGCCCATCGCGTCAAGCTCCCTGCGCCCGACGATCGCGTGGCAGGGCACGCCGGACTGGCGGGCCCTGGTGGCGACCTCGGAGACGACCTTTCCGGCCAGGCTCTGCTGATCGAGCTTGCCCTCGCCCGTGACCACCGCCCGCGCCCTGCGCATCCGGGCGTCGAAGCCGACAGAGTCGAGCACGAACGGCGCGCCGGCGACCAGCTCGGCGCCGAACGCGGCCCACAGGCCCCCGGAGAGCCCGCCGGCCGCACCGGTCATCGCGCGTCCGCGGGGGTCGGCGGGCAGGCGCCGAGCGAGCGCGTGCAGGCGAGCGGTGAGGCGGCGGACCTGGTCTTGCGAGGCGCCCTTCTGCGGGGCAAACACGCGCGCCGCGTGCTCGAAGGGGGTGCGCACGTCGCACAGGACCACAAGCCGCGCCCCGCGCAGGCCGCCACGCCTGCGAATGGCGGCGATCGCGCCCGCGCCTCCATCGGTGGTCGCGCTGCCGCCGACGCCCAGGTAGACCACGCGGGCGCCGGCGTCGATCGCGGCGGCGATCAGCTCCCCGGTGCCGGCGGTGCTGGCCGCGATCGGGTCGCGCTCGCGCTCGGACACCAGCCCCAGGCCGCTGGCCGCCGCGGTCTCGACGATCGCCACGGGCCCGGCGATCGCAAGCGCGGCCTGTATCGGACGACCGAGCGGGTCGTGGGCCGCAACCGAAAGGCGCCGGGCGCCGAGCGCGCCGGCCAGCGCCTCGAGCGTGCCCTCGCCCCCGTCGGCCACCGGGCAGAGATCCACAGGCCGGCCGCCCTCGCGCAGGCCGCGGCCGATCGCCTCGGTCACTTGGGCGGCGGTGAAGGTCCCCTTGAACGAGTCGCAGGCGACGAGCACCACCTCTGGGACGCCGGGGATCGGGCTCACGGCTCAGGCATGCCGGGGATCGGGCTCACGGCGCCGGGGACGCCGGGGCCGGGCCAAAGCCGGGGATCGGGCTCACGGCGCCAGTATGCGCCATCCTCTCGCCCATCGCCGAGCAAGAGCTGATCGAGGTCGACGGCCGCAGGGTCCCCTTGTCAAACCCGGGCAAGGTGTTCTTCCCGGAGCGCGGCCTGACCAAGCGTGACCTGGTCGACTACTACCTGAGCATGGCGCAGCCCGCGCTGGTGCATCTGCGAGAGCGCCCCACGACCCTCAAGCGCTACGTCGACGGCGCCGCCGGCCGGCCGTTCTTACAAGCAGGAGGTCGCTGGTTCGAGCCCGGCACCGCCCATCAACTGTCAGCCCTGCAAATACGCAGGTTTTGCTGGTCCGGGCGGTCGTCGCCGACGGGCTGACACCAACACTTTCACCAACACTCAGGGGTTCTCAATCCGGGTCGCCCGCCCGTAAACGTTCCGCCGGCTGGTCCACCCGTTCACGAACCCGCGGTTGTTGGCAGCATGTTGGCGCCGGCGACCCAGGTTCGGCTCCGGCGCCGGATTCACCTGCAAATCCCAATGTTTCACGCCGCCCGGTGGCTCTTCTCGGTCGGGGGCACCAACACCGGCCACCAACACCGGGCTCATTGGGAGCCTTCGGCTGGCGGCTGGGAGGGCAGCCAGGGGTTGAGGGTGAGCACCCGCCGGCGGACGTCGGCGAAGCCGCCGTACTGGCGGAAGCTGCTGGGCGCCGGCCACTCGGTGCCGACCTGCCAGCGCAGGTACTTCGCTCGCGTGGCTTGCCTGGGGTCGCGGCCGCGGAGAAACTCCTTGAGCGCGGCCTCGCACCTCGGGAGGGTGACGGTCCCGCTGCGGTAGGACCGGGCCTGCGGCGCGCCGGAGATGGAACCTCCCCGGGGCAGGCGGTACTCGACCTGGCGTCCGGAGCGGGGCTTGACCCGGGGCGCCGCCTGGCCGCGGGCCTGCATGAGCGCGGCCGCGTCGTTGAGGTACTCAGACCAGGGCACGCCCGGGCGCTGGTTGGCGAGTCGGGCGCCGCAGTCGGCCATGAACTGCTCAAGGGTGGTGCGCGAGGGCAGGAAGTCGTTGAGCTCGCAGAAGCGGGCGACGGCCTCGGGGATGGCCATGCCGCTGTCGGTGGCCCGTATCTTCTTCGGCGGGCGGTCGGGGGTCGGCTGGAGCTTGGCGATGCGCAGTGCCCCCTCCCAGTTGCCGGCGGCTGCGAGCACGTCGTCGACCGTCGGCAGCCACTCGGGCTGCTTGGCGGAGCCGGGGACCTTGCGCATGACCCGGAGGCGTCCCCGGCGGTACTGGTCAGCTGTCAGCGTCTCAGCCCCGAGTGCGAGTGCCACCTTGCGCAGGCCGTAGAAGACGAGCAGACGTCGGGCACGGGGAGATGGCGGGCGGCGGCCCCTGGCGCGGAGTTCCAGCAGGCGGTCGCGCGGGGAGCGCTGGGCGAGGGCGACTATCTCAGGCCAGCTGAGCGGCTGAGCAAGGTCCTCGTTGAGCTTGGCACGCAGCGCCTTCGCGGTGGGCATGCCCTCGCCGCTGTGCATGTCGTAGCGGCGCATGGTCAGCCAGCGCGAGCGCCAGAGGGGAACGCGCTGGGTCACGTCGCGGACCAGGTTGAGCAGGACCTGGTCGCGGGCGTGCTGACGGAACCAGCTGTCAGCGGCCGTTGGCACGGGGCGAGAGTAGCTGTTGGCGGGGACCTGAAAGTAAGTATCCGGACTGATACCCGGCTTCACATGCTTGTTGTAAGCGCGGGATTTCTCGGCGGAGATGGGAGGTGCCCGGGTCTTGGCAGCTCGGGCCCCTCTCTTCCGCTCATGCGAACGGAGGAGATGAATATGGCGAGACCTGGTCTGGCGCGGACGCACGCGCTCGTGGATGAGGCGGACCACGGGCGTCGGGTGCGTGAGTTCCGTGAGGCGCTGGCGGTGGTGGCTGGTCCGAAGCACCTGCTGTCAGCACTGCAGACGGCGGAGTTTCTCGGTGTCAGCAGAGCGCACGTGTACGACCTGATGTCAGCGGGCGAGCTGCCCTACATCGAGCTCGGCGGGACGAAGCGCATTCCCGTCGCCTGGCTGGCCGAGTGGCTGGCGGCTGGCGGCACTCGGGATGACGAGCAGGCAACTGTCAGCCCCTTCCCGGTTCGCGGGCGCCGGGGCGGTGTCAGGTCGGTCAGGAGGTGGGCGAGATGAGCACTACGACTCGTCGTCGCAGCAAGACCAAGCGCCCTCCGGGCTCCGGAGGCGTGCGCCTGCTCCCTGAGGGCGTGTTCGAGATTTACTACCGGCCACGGAGGGGTGCCAAGCCGGTGTTCGAGCGCGCCGGCGCCGATGAGGCGAAGGCATGGGCGCTGCTTGACCAGAGGCTGGCCGAGCGCCACAAGCGGTCTGCGCGTGCCATCGACGGCGTCCCGTTCAGCGACTACGCGACCGAGTGGCTTGAGAACAAGAAGGCGCTCGTCCGGCCCAGCACGTATGAGAGCTACGAGCGGTGTGTCAATCACCATCTCATCCCCGCCTTCGGCGATGACCCGATAGCGAAGCTGACCGCCCGGCACTTCCGCATCTTCCAGGCGGGCAAGCTGGCCGGCAACCCTGACATCAAGGTAGGGCCCGAGGACGAGGACGTACCGGTCCGCGTGCTGGCGCAGTGGACGGTGAAGCAGATGATGCGGGTGGTCCGGTCCATCATGCTCCAGGCCAAGGTTGACAAGCTCATCGACGAGAACCCCCTGGACGACGTCGATGACGTCCCTCCCCCGGACCAGGACATCGTCCCGCTCACCCGGGAGCAGTCAGGACTGCTGGTGGCGCAGACGCGCCCGCGTGAACTGCTCCCCGTCCTGCTGATGCTGCACTGCGGTCTGCGCTTCGGCGAGGTCCTGGCGCTGTACGTCGAGGACTACAACCGGGAGACCCGGTCGCTGTACGTCCACCGGACCATGACCAGGGACGGCAAGGGCGGCTGGAAGATAGGTACGGTCAAGACCAAGGCCGGCCGGCGACGGCTGACCCTGGGCGAGGGCCTGGACCGGCTGCTGTGTGAGCATCTCGACAGCCTGCCCGAGACCGCCAGCGGGCAGGCGCTCATGTTCCGCTCAAGCACGGGCAAGCCAAGGGACCGGACGTCGTTCCGCGAGAAGCGGTTCAACCCGGCGCTGGTGGACATGCGCGTGAAGCTCCTGACCCCGCTCCAGCTCGAAGCGCTGCTGGCCCGGCTGCCGAAGGAGTACCACCTTCTCGTCCGGGTGACGGCTCTGCGCGAGCTCGACGGTCTGCGGACGGCGGATGCGGTCCGCCTGCACTGGACCGATTACGAGCCGGAGACGAGGACGCTGTCGTTCACCGACACGACCGGCTGCCAGCGCCGTGAGGTGCTGCCCGACACCATCCATGCGTTGCTGATGGCCAGCAAGGCCGAGCGCCAGCGTGACCGGCGTCCTGAGCGCATGGAGACCGGGTGGATGTTCCATGCCCGCCGGCACACGCACCTGAGCGCTCAGAACCTGGTGACCCTCATCCGGGACGCCAACGCCGAGCTCGGGCTGTGGCCACGCACCCGCATCCACGACCTGCGCCACACGTACGCCTCGATGCAGATAGCCGCGGGCGTCAACGTGAAGCTGCTTGCCCGGCGGCTCGGTCATACCAACGCCGGCTTCACCCTTGCGACTTACAGCTGGCTGTACGAGGCCCAGGCCGACTCGGTCGCCGACACGTTCGACCTCGACGACTTGGCGTAGCTCGCGACATCGCGTCAGCTCTTCTGTCCGCAACGCCGCGGCCAGGTTGCCCCGGTTTCGGCTCCTGACAGGGCAGGGAGATGCCCGCGACCCCAAACACGGCTGTCACCGCGAAGTGTCTTTGCCGAGACGGGGGTATCCGCTTCGCTGCCCCCAACCGCTCGCGGCTGTTACTACATCGCTTCCTTGATGCCTCGGCGGATGAGCCAGAGGTTGACTGGATAAGCGGTGGCGAACCCGAGGACCATGCCGATTTGCATGAGCAGCCAGTAGGTGGCGTGGTCCGGGGTGAGGTGCGGGGCGGTGAAGAACACGAGCTGGATGAGCGCCATCCAGCCGAATAGGCCGACCTCGAACGCGGTCAGCGAGAGTGTGTCGGCCTTGAGCGCCGCGATGATGCCCTCGCGTGGGCCGAGGCCGCGCATCGGAGCGATGGAGAAGTACTGGAAGGCGATGCCGAGCGCGAAGGCGAGGGTGAAGTCGGCGATGTACTCGCCGGGGAGAGCGAGTCCAAGAAGTTTCCAGCTGGCGGCGAACACGACCCAGGCGCCGATGATGTCCCCGAGGGTGCAGCCGGCGCCGCAGTGGCTGACGCCGATGGAGACCGATGCGGGCTCATCGTAGTCGGGCTCGGCGCCGGTCTGGCATTGATATCGCGGGCTGTTGAGGCGGCCCCAACGGCGGTAGCCCCACCAGGCGAGCGGCCCGAAGTACAGCGCGGTGATGGGCCAGACGGCCTCCATGACCGCCATCTTCTGGCGGTAGCCGCGGCCGTAGATGTCGTGGAGGATGAGCCCGGCAGTCAGGAATGCCACTGCGAGCGAGACCCAGGCGAGGACGGTCAGCCAGGTGGGCGGCATTCTCTTCGGGTACCCGCCTGGGGTATACGCAACCTGCGAGCTCTGTTCGAGCGCTGACTGCCGGAGCCCCTCGGAACCGGGGCTTAACCGCGGCGCAGCAGTCGCCCGACCGCGGCCATCAACTCCTCGGTCTTGGCGTCCCGCTCCTCCTTGGCGGCGCCCATCACGCAGACGTGGGCGTGGTCGTCGAGCAGGCCGAGCGCGACCTTGTCCAGCGCCGCTTGGATGGCGCTGATTTGCGTGAGGACGTCGATGCAGTATCGGTCGTCCTCAACCATGCCCTGGATGCCGCGTACCTGGCCCTCGATGCGGCGCAGGCGGGTGAGAAGCTGGGCCTTGGAGGCGGAGTACCCGCGCGTTGGCGTCGTTCCGGAGCTCATGTCCGGAACTTTAGCAGATACCCCCACCGGGTATCTGATACGGTTAGGGGGTATATGAAAGAGCGGCTGTCATGAACTCGGTGCTTGACGTCATATGGCACGCCCTGCGCGACGCCTTCCTGATGGGCTGGGAGGTGTGGTGGGCGCTCGTGTTCGGTTTCTTCATCTCGGCTGTGGTGCAGGCGTGGGTGCCCCGCCGGCGCATCGAGAGCGCCCTCTCAGGCGATGGTGCGCGTCCGGTGGTGGTGGCCACGGGTTTCGGCGCCGCCAGTTCCTCGTGCTCCTACGCCGCGGTGGCCATCGCCAAGAGCCTGTTTCAGAAGGGCGCCTCGGCCGCCTCGGCGCTCGCCTTCCAATTCGCCTCCACCAACCTGGTGTGGGAGCTCGGGCTCGTGCTGTGGGTACTCATCGGCTGGCAGTTCACCCTGGCCGAATACCTCGGCGGCATCGTGATGATTGTCCTGATGGCGCTCGCGCTGCGCCTGTTCGTCTCCCCAGGGCTGGAGAAGCAGGCCCGCCGACACGCCCAGCAGGCCGACACTGGCCACCAACACCACTCCGTCGGAGGGCAGATGAGCTGGCGTCAGCGGCTGACCAGTGCGTCAGCTTGGTCTGACGTCGCGCACAACTTCCGCGGCGACTGGCAGATGCTGTGGAAGGAAATCACCATCGGCTTCCTGCTCGCCGGGTTCGTCGCCCAACTCGGCAACGGGTTCTTCAACAGCCTGTTCCTCAAGGACTCCCCCGCCATCGTCCAGACCCTCTGGGGCGCAGTCATAGGCCCCGTCATCGCCGTCCTGTCGTTCGTCTGCTCGGTCGGCAACGTGCCACTGGCGGCCGTGCTATGGAGCGGCGGCATCAGCTTCGCCGGCGTGATGGCCTTCATCTTCGCCGACCTCATCGTCCTGCCCATCGTCGCCATCTACATCAAGTACTACGGCCGGAGCTTCGCTCTGCGCATCACCGGCCTGATGTTCGTCACCATGGTCGCGGCCGCGCTCATCATCGACGGGCTGTTTAGCGCACTCGGACTCATTCCCTCCGGACCCCGGCCCACCCGCGCCGACATCTTCAGCAACATCAGCGTCAACTACAAACTGGTCCTGAACATCGCGGGTCTCGCCGTGTTCGCGGTCCTGTTCTGGCTGACCGCTCGCCGCGGCGCGACCGACTCGGTGTGCGGCATGAAGGTCGACCGCTCGAAGGCCGTCACCAAGGAGTTCGGCGGCGAGACGTTCTACTTCTGCTCCGAGCACTGCCTGCACGCCTTCGAGGCCGACCCCGACCGCTACAACCACCCCGCCCAGCCGAGCGAGGCGACCCACGACGGGCACGAACAGCGTGCGCCCCGTCACCACGACCATAAGCACCATCACGCTCACGAAGAGGACCGCGACCGCCCTGTCCCCGCGGCCGCAACCCTACGGAGGAACTCATGACCATCACCATGTCCTGCCCGCGCTGCGACGCGGTCATCGACGCCGCCGACGAGGACGACCTCGTGGCCAAGGTCCAGCAGCACGTCCGCGAGGACCACGGCCTTGACCACACCATGCCCGCCAAGCACATCCTCGCGCGCCTTCGCCGCGACGGCCCTCGTTACGACGCCACCTCCTGAGCCGCTCCGTAACGGACCGCAGCCGGCTCGCGGACGCCTGCGGATGGCAGCCACGGACAGCCCGCCTACGGTGGAGTCATGCCTCGGCGTCTCATCGCACTGCTCATCGCCACCACAACGGTGGGGCTGCTCCCGGCCGCGCCCGCACTGGCCGCGCTCACCGACGAGGTGTCAGCCGGCCAGACCGTCGCAGCCCGGCTTCAGAGCGGTCAGGCGAGCTGCCAGAGCCTGAGCAACTCCGACTTCGAGCATCTCGGCGAGTACGTCATGGACCGCATGGCCGGCTCCCGCGCCACCCACGAGGCTATGAACGCCCGGATGGACACGATGATGGGCTCCGCTAACGCCGACCGCATGCACCAGGCGCTCGGCCGCCGCTACGCCGACTGCCCCACCACGAGCAGCAGCGACGCGGGCATGATGACCGGCGGCATGATGGGCGCCGGCTCGACCGGCGCCGGCGGCTGGGGCGCAATGATGGGCTCCGGATACGCGTGGATGCGCAACGGAGCCTGGCAGCACATGAGCCGCGCCGACTGGCAGCACACCGGCTCCTACATGATGGGCAACGGCTGGATGATGCACCCCAGCAGCGGCTGGAGCACCGGAGCGGTCCTCGGCGCAATTCTGGCGGCACTCGCGCTCGGCGGCGTAGTCGCCTACGCCGTACTTCGCCGGCCGCGACGGCACGGTCGTCCGTCACATCCAAGCACCGCGTAGCGGCCAGACGGAGGCCGTCTCAGCGCGGGCCGGGCGCGTCCCGCACGGACAACGAAGCGGATGCCCCCTTTTGCCGAGTGGAGGGACGAGCGCGATGAGCTTGGCCGGCACGCTCAGCGGGCCTCGGTCCAGGCGTGGCGGGCCTCGCGCAGTCCGTAGACGAGGATGACCAGCGCTGAGAGCGGGTCGGCCCACCACCAGCCCAGTGCGGCATTCAGCACAACGCCGGTCAGCACCGCGGCGGCAAGGGCGCCGTCGACGACGGTCACCCGGGATTCGCTCTGGAGCACGGGATTACCGAGCTGGCGCCCCGTGTCTCGCTTGCCGGCGGCCAGCGCGAACATTGCGACAACGGTCACCGCCAGCCAGGCGATGCCGAGCGTGGAATGTCCCGGGTGGTTCGCCGAGCTGATGATGATGGCGCTCTGGATAGCGATGTAGATGGCGAGCAGGACAAAGGCGATGGCGATGATGCGCACCGCGGTTCGCTCGCGGTCTGAGCCCTCCCCGCCTTTGAGTTGCCAGACCACCACGGCGGAGGCGACGATTTCGATGAGCGAGTCGACGCCGAACCCGGCGAGCGCGACCGACCCGGCGGCGATGGCGGCGATGGCGAGCACGATGACACCGACTACGTTCCAACCGAGCGTCGCGTACTCCAGCACGAGCCCCCGGCGCAACAGTCGGCCTCTGGCCGCGACCGTGGCGTCCACGCTCAGCCCTTTGCCGGGTGAATGGCCCGCGCCCGCTGCTCGGCGGTCTCGATGCTGAGCAGCTGGGTGTGCTGGTGGTCGACCTGGAGGGTGGTGTGGTCGATGTCGAACTCGTCGTGAAGCAGCGCCTTGAGCTTGTGGGCGAGCTCGTGGCAGTCGCTGTCCTCGCGAACGAGCACATGGGCGGAGAGCGCCGGGAAGCCGGAGGTGACTTCCCAGACGTGCAGGTCGTGGACCTCGGTCACACCGGCCACGGCCGCCATCCGCTGCCCGATGGCATCCGGGTCCATCCCGGCCGGGGCGGCTTCCAGGAACACCCGGCCGCTGGTCTTCAGGAGGCCGTAGGCGGCGCGGAGCATGATGGCGGCGATGATGAGCGACGCGATGCCGTCCGCACGATGAAACCCGGTGGTGATGATGACGACGCCGGCGATGGCGGTGAAGATAAACGCAGCCAGGTCAGTCAGGATGTGCTGGAAGGACCCCTCGACGTTCATCGACTGACGGTTGGCCTTCGACAGCGTGTAGGTCGCGGCCAGGTTGACCACGATGCCCACCAAGGCCACGACGAGCACGGCGGTGCCCGCAACCGGCGGGGGCGTGATGAGACGGCGAATGCCCTCATAGATGATGAGCAACCCGAGCACCAGCAGGGTCGCGCCGTTGAACTGCGCCGAGAGGATTTCTGTCCGCTTGAGCCCGAAGGTCATGGAGCCCTTGGCTGGCCGGGCGGCGAGCCTGATGGCTACCAATGCCAAGCCGATGGCGGCCGCGTCGGTGAGCATGTGCGCTGCGTCTGAGAGCAGCGCCAGCGAGTGGGAGAGGACGCCAACCGCGACCTCGAAGGCCATGAAGCCGAGGATGAGCCCGAGGGCAATCTTCAGCTTGCCGCGGTCGGCGTCAGCGGAGACACCGTGCGAGTGCCTAGCATGGCTGTGACCACCGTGATTGTGGTCATGGTCGTGGTCGTGGGGCATCAGCAGGACTCGCAGTGCTCGTCAGCGCAGCCACTGGCCGCGGGTTGTAGTCCCGGCATGGACTGGCACGCGCACTCCTCGCCGCGCCACAACTCGACGCCTTCCTTGGCCGCGATGGCGGCGATGATGAGCGCGGCAACCGGGTCAAGGAACCCGAGGCCGGCGCTGCCGAGCAACAGGCCGCCGAGCGCAGCGGCCGCCTGGGCGGCACACAACAGATTCTGCGTGCCCTCGCCAGCGGTCGCGCCGGAGCCAAGGCGCTGACCGAGTCGATGCTTGGCCCAGCCCAGCACTGGCATGACCACGATGCTCGATGCCAGCAGCGCGACCGCCAGCCAATTGCGCTCCGGCTGGCTGCCCGCCACCAGCTTGCTGACCGACTCATAGAGGATGTAGGGGACGAGAAAGAAGAAGCTGCCGGCCACCCACCTCTGAGCCCGGCGCTCGGCTGTCTCAGAGAAGCGGTTCCGCCCGGTGAAGCGGACGATGACGATGACCGCAGCCGCGGCCTCGACCGCCGAGCCGAGGGCCCAGGCGATGACCGCGATGGAGTTCGCCTGCCCGCCGGCGATGATGCCGAGCACCCCCTCGGCCAGCATCCAGGCGAGGCTGAGATAAGACAGCCAGCGGGCACGGCGAGCGTCACGAAGCCACGCAGCGTCGCGAGTCGGTGTGACCGACGAAACGCGACCGGCGGGAAGGGTTGGCAGCTCGGTCGTCATGGGTGTCTCGGTGCTACCCGTGGTGGTGGTCGTGTCCGCGCACCGTGTTCCAGCTCTGCCAGGTGATGCGCAGGATGACCAGGGTGATGGCCAGACCGATGAGCGGGTCGGCGATGGGAGCGCCGATGGCGACGACAATCGCCGAGGCGATGACCGCCAGCGACACGTAAGCGTCGGCGGCGGCGTGGTTGCCGTCTGCGATGAGCGCGGGGCTGTTCAGGCGATGGCCGGCGCGCTTGCGGACCTTCGAGGCGACGAAGTTGCCCAGGTAGCCGATGGCGCCGGCGGCCGCGAGCGCCCACAAGTGCGTCGGGGCTTGCTGATGGATGAGCCGCTGAATGGCCTCCACGCCGGCTACGCACGCGCTGATAAAGATGGCCGCCACCACGAACAGCCCAGCGCCCCGCTCCGCCCGGTCAGAGCGCATCAGGAAGGCGATGCCCAGCGGCACCGCGGTCAGCGCATCGCCGAAGTTGTGAATGAGGTCGGCCAGCAGCGCCACCGAGCCCGACAGGACGAACACCGCCGTCTGCGCCGCCGCGGCGAGACCAAGCACCCCGAGCGAGATGAGCACCGCGCGCACCCCAGCCCGCGAGCGCTTGATGGACTCATGCACCAACCCGTGGGAGTGCCCGTGGGCGCCATCGTCGTGCTCGTGCCCGTCGTGGCTGTGTTCGCGGTTCGCATGTCCGTTGAGGTGGGCGTGGTCGTGCGTGAGTTGCGCCTCATCGGCGTGCAGCCTTGCCTCGCTCATCCTCAGGCCTCCGCGAGCTCGATGCTTGGTGCTGAGCGGCTGCGTCCGTGCCGCAGGTGCTCGACGTGACTGATGGCCTGCTCTAGGAGCTCGCTGACGTGGTCGTCGTACAGGTCATAGACGATTTGCCGGCCCTCGCGCCGGCCGACGACAAGCCCGAGATGACGCAGGACGCGAAGCTGGTGAGACACAGCCGAGGCTTCCATCCCGACCGCGGCCGCGAGCTCGTTCACCGGAGACGGACCGGCGTGAAGCTGTCCGAGGATGCGCAGGCGGCTCGGGGTCGCGAGCGCCTGCATCGTCTCGGCTACCGCCTGCGCGAACTCGCGGTCAAGCTCTGACGGGTCCTGCTGGATACCTCCGTGGGCCATAGAAATAAGAATAGCTGAACGGGCTTTCAGGCATCCTCATTCTCGCGTAACGCTTGGACGCGGGGCCAGCGAACTTCTCCTACGCCTTCCTGCGCGATGCGAGGACAATGGGCTAGCGTGGTGACCGAGCTAGTTGGCGGTGGAGCGCGCATGCGGGCGGTCAGCTAGCCCCCATCTGGCCACCAACACCGGCACCAACAGAACTGCGCAAATCGGCCTAAAATTGGGCTCACCAGAGATGCCCGTGATGCCCTCAGCGCCCCGCCTTCCGGCGCTGCCGGCCCTCGATAACGACCTCCTCGCAGTTCTTTCAAAAGCGCATCCCCGATTCGGCGCCCGACTGGCTGCACACGGCCACCGTCACCTTCCCAAGCGGGCGCACCGCTCGCGAGCTCGTGGCCGACAGTGCGGCGGCGCTCGTCTGGGGCGTCAACCTGGGGGTGATCGACTGGAACCCGTGGCAGGCGCGCATCTCAGACCTCGACCATCCCGACGAGCTGCGCGTGGACCTTGACCCGACGCCCGAGGCCGACTGGGACGACGTGCGGCGGGTGGCGCTTGTCTGCGGGGAGGTCCTCTCAGACCACGGCCTCACCGGCTTTCCGAAGACCAGCGGATCACGCGGCATGCACATCAACGTCCGCGTCCACGCCGAGCACGACTGGCTTTCGGTGCGCAAAGCGGCGCTGGCGCTCGCCCGCGAGGTGGAGCGCAGGGCGCCGCGCCTGGCCTGCACCAGCTGGTGGAAGGAGGAGCGCCACGGGGTGTTCGTCGACTACAACCAGAACATGCGCGACCGGACCGTGGCGTCCGCCTACAGCGTCCGTCCCACCCCGGATGCGCGCGTCTCGACCCCGCTGAGCTGGGATGAGGTCCCGCACGCCGAGCCGGCCGACATGCGGATCGACACGGTCGCGGAGCTGGTCGCACGCCGGGGCGATCCGGCGGCCCGGATCGACGAGCACGCGGGCTCGCTGGACGCGCTGCTCGAGCTCGCGCGCAAAGACGAGGTGGACCGCGGCCTCGGCGACGCCCCGTGGCCGCCGCACTTCAAAAAGCAGCCGGGCGAGCCGGCGCGGGTGCAGCCGAGCAGGGCGCGTAGGCGACGCAGCGACACCTGAGGCCGCGAGGGCGAGCGACGCAGCGACACCTGAGGCCGCGAGGGCGAGCGACGCAGCGGCGCCTGAGGCCGCGAGGGCGGGCGACGAGCGCTGAGCGAGGCTGGAGGGCGAGCGCCGGCGCCGCTCGGCGGCTCTAGGACATCTGCTCGATGCGACACTCGGACGCCGGCTTGTCGGTGCGCCAGCGCACGATCCGCGTCCCGTGCCTGATCCGCCCTCCGCTCGCGTGGTCGAAGGCGACCTCCACGACCAGCTCGGGGCGGAGCGCGATCCACTCAAGCTCGCGCTCGCCCTGCCAGCGACTCGGCTCGCCGCGCCCCCGCTCGCCGGTCTCATAGGGCGCAAGGCGGGCCGGCAGCTCGCGCTTCTCCCGCGCGCTCAGCCCCGACGAGTGCCCGACGATCCGCAGCTGCCCATCGGGCCCGAACAGCCCCAGGATGAGCGAGCCGACGGTCCCCGGCTCCTTTCCCGGACGCCAGCCGGCGAGCACCGCGTCGATCGTGCGCACCCGCTTGACCTTCACCATCCCGCGACGCTCCCCCGGCCGGTAGGGCGCTCGCCGGTCCTTGGCGACGACGCCCTCGCCATCGCCAAGCCAGGCGCCGGTGGCGGCCGGGTCGCGCGTGACGGGCGTCACCCGCACGCCCGCCTGATCAAAGCCGGACCGCCGAGCGAGCTCCTCGAGCGCCGCCCGCCGCTCGGCGAACGGACGGCCGATCAGAGACTCCCCGCCGAGCGCGAGCAGGTCGAACGCGACGTAGGTGGCGGGCGTGCTGCGCGACAGCAGCGCCACGCGGCTTGCGGCCGGGTGTATCCGCTGCTGCAGGGCTCCGAAGTCCTGGCCGCCGTCCCCGGCGTCGATCACTATCTCGCCGTCGAGCACGTAGCCGCCCGCCGGGAAGCGCAGCTCCGGGAAGTAGCGCTCAAGCGGCCGGCCGCCGCGAGACTGGAGCGTCACCTGCGCGCCGTCGACGAACGCGATCGCGCGAAAGCCGTCGAACTTGGGCTCATAGGACCAGCGCTCGCCTACGGGGACCTCGGCGGCGGAGCGCGCCAGCTGCGGCTCAAGCGGCGGAGAGAGCGCGAGCGCCATCGCGCGATGGTAGGGGCTGGCGCCGCGCGGCGCCGACTAGCATCACCCGGGTGCCGTCCGCCAGCACCACCGCCGCCGAGCAGGAGTACCTGGAGTCCCTCTTCTGGCTCTATGAGGCGCAGCTGCCGATGACCGGCGCCAACCTCGCGCGTGCGATGCAACTGTCGGCGCCGGCGGTTCACGAGATGCTCGTGCGCCTCGAGCGCGACGGCTACATCGAGCGCTCCAGCTCTCGCGGGATCACGTTCACCGCTGCCGGGCGCGCGCACGCTGAGGAGATCGTCGGCCGCCACCGGATGATCGAGCGCTTTTTGACCGACGTGGTCGGCGTCCCCTGGGACGAGGTGCACGAGGAGGCGGAGAAGCTCGAGTACGCGATGACGCCGCGGCTTGAGGCCTACATGCGCAGCGCGATCGGCGATGCCACCACCTGTCCGCACGGCCACCCGATCCGGGTCGGAGCGAGGATCGACGGCGTTCCGCTCGCCGACTGCCAGGTTGGCGCGCGCGTCAGGGTGCTGCGGCTGGAGAACGAGGCCGAGGATCTGCTGCGCTACCTGAGGGCCTCCGGGATCGAGCCGGGGATGGACGGCACCGTGCAGGCCAACGACGGCAGGCGGGTGGCGGTGCGCTGCGCCGAGCGTGTGGCTGAGATCACCCACAGCGTCGCCGAGACCGTGTCCGTGCTCGCCGAGCCCTCGCCGCCGCCTCGCACCGCGCTGCCCGAGCAGCTGGTTCTGGGACGCGAGCGCTACGGGCGCTGAGCCGCGAGGCGGAGCATCCGGCGGCGGCACGCTGCCCGGGCGTGGACGGCCGCAGGGCGCGGACGGCGCCGGCGCCGCTCAAGCCGCACGCGGGCGCGGACGGCGCGGGGAGACGCCCGCCCGTGGGTCAGGCCGCACGGACGGCCTGAGCGACCTCCCGGTAGGCGTCGGCCAGGCGGCCGACGCCCTCGCGGATCTCGGCCGTGGTGACGCCCGAGTAGGCGAGGCGAAGCGACGATCCGCCTCCGTCGAGCAGGAAGTCGCTGCCCTTGACGAACTGCACTCCACGGGCCGCGGCCGCGCGGAACAGAGCGTCGACATCGGTGCCGTCGGGCAGGTCGACCCACAGGAAGTAGCCCCCCTGAGGAGCGACGAAGCGGGCGTCCGGGAGCGCCTCTGCGAGCGCTTCGCAGAGCACGCGCGCGCGCTCGCGCAGCGCGCGGCACACGGTCTCGATCGACCGGTCGATCGCGCCGGATGTGCAGAACCGATGGACGATGCCCTGGGCGACCATGTTCGGGGAGATGTAGGCGCCGACCGCCAGCGCCGTCACCCGCTCGATCAGCGCCTCCGGCGCGACCAGGTAGCCGACGCGGATCCCCGGGCAGACGGTCTTTGAGAACGACGAGGCGTAGACGACCACGTCGGGGGCGATCGACACCATCGTCTCAAGCGGCTCGCCTTCGAAGCGCAGGGCGACGTACGGGTCGTCCTCGAAGATCGTGAAGCGGTGGCGGCGCGCGAGCTCGATCAGGCGCCGGCGCTTGGCATCCGACAGCGTGTAGCCCGCCGGGTTTTGGAAGTTGGGGATGATGTGCGCGAGCGCGGGGCGCGCGCCCGACTCCAGCAGCCTCTCAAGCTCGTCGACGTCCAGGCCGTCCGGCTCCAGGCCGACCGCGCGCACGTCCGCGCCCCGCTTGCGCAGCGACAGCAGGGTGCGATCGTAGGTCGGCCGCTCGACGACCACGGTGACCCCCTCGGCCACGAGCGCGTCGAACAGGAACGCGTCTGCCTGCATCGAGCCGTTGGTGACGATCACCCGCTCCACCGGGACACCATGTCGCCGGGCGATCCACTCGCGAAGCGGTGGATAGCCGACCGCCGTCCCGTAGCCCGTCAGCCCGCCCGGATCGGACTCAAAGGCCGCCGCCGCTGCAGCGCGCAGCCCCTCGACGTCCACTATGTCAAGCGAAGGTGCGCCGCGCGCGAAGGAGATCGTGGAAGCCACGGGCGACAGACTACCGGGGCCTCGCCCCTGCGACGCACGCCGGGTCAGCCGCGTCCGGCGCGGCGGGCCGGTCACAGGCCTTGAATCGATCGGCCCGGCGTCGCCGGCCGGCCACAGGCTCGGATCGATCGGCCCGGCGTCGCCCGCCGGTCACAGGCTCGGATCGATCAGCACCTCGTAGTGCACCCGGTCGGGCCCCTCGTACTCGCGCAACCGCAGCGAGCGAACCCCGGGCAGCGACCGCAGCCCGGCCTCAAAGCGCGCAAGCGCCTCCGTGCCGTCAAACGGCCCGGCGCAGACCGTCGCCGTGACGAGCGGGGCCTCACGCTCCTCAGCTGGCGTGCCGCGAGGCTGCTCGGGCAGGTGCGTCGGCTGCTCCGGTACGGAACGCGGCTCCGGTACGGCACGCGGCCATTGGAGCGCGGACTGGATCGCCGCAAGGCGCCGGTCGATCTCCGCGAGATGTTCGTCGAGCGGGGACCCCGGCATGGGTCGGCGAGCGTATCGCGCGGCGCCGGGGCCAGCCTCAGCCGCCCAGCAGGCGAGCCGCCTCCTCGGCGACCTGGGTTGGAGTGCGGCCGACGCGCACCCCGCGCTGCTCCAGCGCCTGCGCCTTGGCGGCCGCCGTGCCGTGGGATCCGGACACGATCGCGCCCGCATGGCCCATCGTCTTGCCCGGCGGAGCCGTGAAGCCGGCGATGTAGGCGATCACCGGCTTTGAGATCCGCTGCGCGATGTGGTCGGCAGCGCGCTCCTCGGCGTCGCCGCCGATCTCGCCGCACAGCACGATCAGCTCGGTCTGGTCATCGGCCTCGAACATGTCCAGCACGTCGATGAAGTCGGTCCCGGGCACGGGGTCGCCTCCGATCCCCACGATCGAGGAGTTGCCGAAGCCGCGCTGCGCGAGCACGCTGCCGATCTGGTAGGTGAGCGTCCCGGAGCGGGACACGACCCCGACATTGCCGGCCGAGAAGAACGATGCGGGGATGATCCCGACGTTGGCCTTGCCGGGCGAGAGGATCCCAGGGCAGTTGGGCCCGACCAGCCGGCTGCGGCCGTTCTTGCGCAGGATGTTGTAGACGCGCAGCTCGTCGTGCGCGGGGATCCCCTCGGTGATGCAGACGATCAGCTCAATCCCGGCGTCCTCGGCCTCGAGGATCGAGTCGGCGGCAAAGCGCGGGGGGACGAAGATCATGGCGGTGTTGGCGCCGCGCTCGCGCACCGCCTGGCTGAAGGTGTCGAACACCGGGATGCCGTCCACGTCCTGGCCGCCCTTTCCCGGCGTCACCCCGGCCACCACGTTGGTCCCGTAGTCGCGGTTTCGCAGCGTGTGGAAGGTGCCCTCGCGCCCGGTGATCCCGGACGTGCACAGCCGCGTGCGCTCGTCGACGAGGATGCTCAACTCGTCCTCGCGCCCCGGTCTTGTTCCCTGCTCGCCGCGCTCATCCGCCGGTCCTCGCGCCCCGGTCTTGTGCCCTGCTCGCCGCGCTCACCCGCCGGTCCTCGCCAGCTCCACCACGCGCGCCGCGGCACCGTCCATCGTCGCCTCGATCGTCACGTTGGGCAGCCGCGCCTGCCTCAGCAGCTCGCGGCCCTGCTCGCCGTTGGTGCCGTCCAGGCGCACGACGAACGGGACGCTCGGGTCGATCTGCGCAAAGGCCTCGATCAGCCCGCGCGCCACCTCGTCGCAGCGCGTGATCCCGCCGAAGATGTTGAACAGGACCGCGCGGACCCGCGGGTCGGAGAGGATCACCTCGACCGCGCTCGTGATCGCCTCGGCGCGCGAGCCGCCGCCCGCGTCGAGGAAGTTCGCCGGACGCCCGCCCGCCTCGGCGACCACGTCGAGCGTGGACATGGACAGGCCGGCGCCGTTTGCGAGCACTCCGATGTCGCCGTCGAGCTTGACGTAGGTCAGGCCGCGCTCGGCCGCCATCCGCTCCTGCGGATCCTCGGCCGACGGGTCGCGCAGGGCGGCGTTGTCGGGGTGGCGGAAGAGGGAGTTACCGTCGAGCGTCACCTTGGCGTCCAGCGCCCTGACCTCGCGCTCGGGCGTGACGATCAGCGGGTTGACCTCGACCAGGGTCGCCTCCTCGGAGCAGAACACCTCATACAGCCTGGCCAGCAGCTCTCCGACCGGCCGCACGACGTCGGCCTCGACCCCCGCCTCGAACGCGAGCCTGCGGCCGTGGAAGGCCTGGAAGCCGAGCAGCGGGTCGACGTGCAGGCGGGCGATCGCGCCCGGATCCTCCTCGGCCACCTGCTCGATGTCCACGCCGCCGCGGGTCGAGAGCATCACGAGCGGCGCCTTGGCGGAGCGGTCGAACACGATCGAGGCGTAGTACTCGGCGGCGATCTGCGACGCGGCCTCGATCCACAGCTCGCGCACCGTCAGGCCACGGATGTCCATGCCCAGGATCGCCTGCGCGTGCTCCCGCGCCTGGGCGGCATCGTGCGCGATCCGGATGCCGCCGAGCTTGCCGCGCCCGCCGATCTGCACCTGGGCCTTGACCGCGCACGGAAAGCCAACCTCGCCGGCCGCGTCCACCGCCTGCTGAACCGTCGTTGCCCGACGCCCCGCGGGGACCGGCACCCCGTGGCGGGCGAACAGCTGCTTGCCCTGGTACTCCAGCAGGTCCATCGGCGCGTCACTCTATTGATCGGCGCCGGGCCGCGCCTTGATGGCACGAGCGGCGGCTGCCGCGTGGCAGCCGGTGGCCGGCGGGCGTCCGCGACGCGCGGCTTGGGCCCGCGGCCGGCGGCTGGTGGGCGCCCGCGACGCGCGGCTTGGGCCCGCGGCCGACGTGCTCGGCCCGGCCGTGGCATCATCCGCGCGCCATGGCGATCCCAAAATCCGTCTCGTTTGTCACCTTCGATGTGTACGGGACGCTGATCGACTGGGAGGAGGGGGTCGCCGAGGCGTTCGAGCAGGAGGCCGCTCGAGACGGGTTCACGATCAACCGCGACGAGCTTCTGCCGATGTTCCACGAGGTCCAGCGCCAGATTCAGGCCGGCTCCTACGAGCTCTACGCCGAGGTCCTGCGACGGACGGCGCTGCAGATCGCAAAGCAGCTCAACTGGCCGCTTGAGCCGTCGCGCTCGGGGTTCCTGCCCGAATCGGTGCAGCGCTGGCCGCCGTTTAAGGAGACCAACCCGGTGCTGCAGAAGATCGCCAAGGCCCACCGCATCGGGCTGATCTCAAACGTCGACGACAAGCTCCTGGGCCAGACGCGCCGGCACATCCAGAGCCCCCAGCAGACGCCGCTTGACTTCGACCTGGTCGTGACCGCCCAGCAGGTGCGCTCCTACAAGCCGGACCCCGCCCACTTCACCGAATGCGAGCGCCGGATCGGCTCAAAGAAGGGGTGGGTGCACATCGCGGCCAGCTACTACTACGACGTCGAGCCGTGCCTGAAGAAGAAGATCCCCGTCATCTGGGTCAACCGCAAGCGCGAACAGCTGGAGCCCTCGCAGAAGCGGCCCGACGCCGAGGTCACCAGCCTGCGCGAGGCGGCCAAGCTCCTGGGCATCGGCTGAGCGCGATCGCAGGCCACCGCCACCAGCGCGCCACCCTCCCGGGCGGCCCCCATCAGCGCCAATGAGAGCGGTCGCCCTGCACAAGGACGTCGTGGTTGCCATCTCCGAGGTGTGGCAGACGACCTGCACGGCCGTGCGCGCCGGCGACGAGGCGGTCCTGATCGACTCCCCGATCTACCCCGAGGAGCTGCGAGCGCTTCCCCAGATGCTGGCCCAGTCGGGCTTTCGGGTGCGCGGGCTGCTGACCACCCACGGCGACTGGGATCACCTCCTGGCCACCAGCGCGTTCCCGGGCACCACGCTTGGCTGCGCGGAGTCGACCGCAGCGCGCCTGGCCCAGAGCCCAGACGAGCCGGCGCGCGAGCTGGCGGAGTTCGACGCCGAGCACTACGTGCAGCGGGACGCTCCGCTGGAGCTGGGGGAGCTGCAGGCGCTCCCGGTCCCGGGCAGGATCCAGCTGGGCTCCGGCGCGCAGGCGCGCGAGCTCGAGCTGCACCCCACCGGCGGGCACACCAGCGACGGGGTCGCCTACTGGCTTGAGTGGGCGCGGGTGCTCGTCTGCGGCGACCACCTGTCACCGGTTGAGATCCCCGCGCTGAGCCCAAGCGGTGGCGTACACGCCTACCTTCAGACGCTCGAGCGGCTGCGGCCGCTGGTGGCGCGGTGCGAGTGGGTGGTGCCCGGACACGGGGCGCCGATCGGACGCGAGCGCGCGCTGGCGGTGCTGGAGGAGGATGCGGCGTATCTTGGCGCGCTGCGCGACTTAGGGGAGTCGGCGCCGCTGCCAGCCTCAAGGGACGACCACGTGCAGCGGCGGGCGCATGCCGCCAACGTCGCGTTTCTGTCGGCTCGCTGACCGCGACGGCCGCCCGCGCGCGTCACGGCTCGCCGGGCAAGGTTGGCGGTTCGCCCGTCACGGTTGATAGCTTCCCCGCCCAATGGGCTGCGATCGGCCACTGCGGGGGCGGGTCGCGCTGGTGACAGGCGCCGGCAGCGAGCGCGGCATCGGCTTCGCCGTCGCCCGCGCGCTGGCGTTCGACGGGGCCAGCGTGGCGATCACCTCCACCACTGAGCGCATCCACGCGCGCGCAGCCGAGCTGCGGGACCAGGGCGCATCCACCGGATCATGGGTGGCCGATCTGACCGATCGCGCCGCGGCCCGGCGGCTGGCGGCGGACGTGCGCGAGCGGCTGGGCCCGGTCGACATCCTCGTCAACAACGCCGGGATGGTCCAGACCGGGGAGCAGCTGCCGAGCCTGCCGTTCTGCGAGCTGGATGCCGGCGGCTGGGATCGACAGCTGTCGATCACCCTGGCCAGTGCCGTGCACATCACGCGCGAGGTCGTGGGCGACATGATCGCCGCCGGCCACGGCCGGATCGTGATGGTCTCCTCGGTAACCGGGCCGGTGGTCGCCCTGCGGGGCTCGAGCGCATACGCGACCGCCAAGGCCGGCCTGGACGGCCTGATGCGCACGCTCGCGCTCGAGCTGGGCCCGCACGGCGTCACGGTCAACAGCGTCGCCCCGGGCTGGATAGCCACCGCATCCTCGACGCCCGCGGAGCTTGAGAGCGGCAGGCGCACGCCGCTTGGCAGGCCCGGACGCCCCGACGAGGTGGCCGCCGTGGTCGCCTTTCTCGCCGGCCCGGGCGCCTCCTATGTGACGGGGCACTCGCTGGTCGTCGACGGCGGCAACACGATCCAGGAGGACCACGCGCACCCCTGAGGCGAGCGGAGCGCCAGGCACCCGCTGGCCAAGCCCGGGCGCGGCCGGCAGGACCACGAGCGCCGCGAAGGCGCGCCGCCGTGCCAGACCGTCCCGCCGGCTACGTTCGCTCGTGCCCCGCTGCGCCGGTCCCCGCGGCGCGCGCGAGGCAGCCCTCAGCCCCCGCCGGCGCCGTCCCTGATCACCGCCAGCGTGTCCCCGGTCGCCACGCCCGCGCCCACCTGGATCGGCAGCTCGACGACCCGGCCCGCGCGGTGCGCGGTGATCTCGTTCTCCATCTTCATCGCCTCGATCACGCAGATCAGCGAGCCCTCCTGGACCTCGGCTCCCGGCTCGACCGCCAGCTTGAGCACCGTTCCCTGAAGCGGCGAGCGCAGCGTGTCGCCGGTCGCGCCCGCCGATCCGCCGGCGCCGCGCTCGGCGCGCCGCGGACGCCGGGCCGGCCGCGCGGCTGGGCTGGCCGCGGTGCTGCCGTTGGCGGTCGCGGCCGCCGCCGGCGGCCCGATCACGCGCACGTCGAAGCGGCGGCCCGAGACCTCGACCGTGTAGGTCTGCTCGACGCTCGCCTCCGGACCGGCCGGCGCCGCATCGCCGTCGGCGGCGAGCGCCGCGGACTGCTCGGCCAGCGAGCGGAGCCATTCACGGTCCTCGATCAGGTCACGGCAGGTCTCGGCGCGCGCCCACTGCTCGGTGCCGAGGATCGCCAGATGAAACGGGATCAGCGTCCGCAGGCCGGTGATCTGGTACTCGCGCAGCGCCCGGCGCATCCGCGCCGTCGCCTGCTGGCGGTCCACGTCCCAGACGATCAGCTTGGCGACCATCGGGTCGTACATCGGCGAGATCTCGGACCCCGGCCCGACTCCCGAGTCCACGCGCACGCCCGGTCCGGCGGGCTCTCGATAGGCGTCGATGCGGCCGGGGGCGGGAGCGAAGTTGCGCGAGGCGTCCTCGGCGTTGATCCGGCACTCGATCGCGTGGCCGCGCATCACCACGTCCTGCTGGGAGATCGACAGCGGCTCGCCGGCAGCGACCCGTATCCCCTCCTTGACGATGTCGATCCCGGTCACCAGCTCGGTGACGCAGTGCTCCACCTGCACGCGCGTGTTCATCTCCAGGAAGAAGTACTCGCCGCCCGCCAGCAGCCCCTCGATCGTGCCGGCGCCCGCGTAGCCCACCGCCGACGCCGCTTCGACGGCGATCCGGCCGATCCTGGCGCGCAGCTGCGCGTCGACCGCCGGCGCCGGCGCCTCCTCGATCAGCTTCTGATGGCGGCGCTGAAGCGAGCAGTCGCGCTCGCCCAGGTGGATCACGTTCCCATGGCGGTCGGCGAGCACCTGGACCTCGACGTGCCGGGGGTCGGGCAGGTAGCGCTCCAGGTACACCGTGGGGTCGCCGAAGAACTTCTCGCCCTCCCGCGACGCGCCCTCAAACGCCTGCTCGAGCTCGTCGTCTGACAGCGCAACCCGAAACCCCTTGCCCCCGCCGCCCCCCGCCGCCTTGACCGCCACCGGGTAGCCGATCGAGTCGGCGATCAGCTCCCGGGCTCGCTGCACCGTCTCCACCGGCTCGGTGGTGCCGGGCACGATCGGCACGCCGGCGGCCGCCATCAGCTCCCGAGCTCGGGTCTTTGAGCCCATCGCCTCGATGGCCGAGGAGGGCGGGCCGATGAACGTGATCCCGCGCTCCTCCAGCGCGCGCGCGAAGGCCGCGTTCTCGGCCAGGAAGCCGTAGCCGGGGTGCACCGCCTCCGCGCCCGAGCGCTCCACGACCTCGAGGATGCGGTCGATCCGCAGGTAGCTCTCGGTCGCCGGCCCGCCGCCGATCAGATACGCCTCATCGGCGCGCCGAGCGTGCAGCGCGTCCCGGTCAAGCTCCGAGTAGACGGCCACGGTCGCGATCCCCAGCTCCTCGCAGGCGCGCATCACGCGGATCGCGATCTCGCCGCGATTGGCGATCAGGACCTTGGCGAACATGCGGCGGGCACTTTACCTGTCCGACGCGCCGGGCCCGCGAGCCGTCGGGCAGCCTCGGGCGGCGCCGGCGCCGGTCCTGGGGCGGACTGGCGCTCCGCGGCGCGTACCCTTGGCCGCAGTGCAGGCGCCAACCTCCCCCCGCAAGCGCCACGCGCTTGAGCTGTTCCGGGAGCTGCCCGACCGCTACGACGCGGTCGGTGCGGTGATGAGCCTGGGGCAGGATCGCCGCTGGCGCGCGGCGATGGTGAAGGCGGTCGACCCGCGCCCCGGCCAGCGGATCCTCGACGTCGCCACCGGCACGGGCATGGTCGCGGCCGAGCTGGCCCGCCGGGGCGCGCGCGTGACCGCGCTTGATCAGAGCGAGTCGATGCTTGAGGTCGCGCGCGCCCGCCACGGGGAGCGCGTCGAGTTCGTCCACGGCGAGGCCGAGCGGCTGCCGTTCGGCGACGGGGCCTTCGACGCCCTGACGTTCACCTACCTGCTTCGCTACGTCGACGACCCCGCGCGGACGATGCGCGAGCTAGCGCGGGTGGTGGCGCCGGGCGGCCGGATCGCGATGGTG
>DATGLC010000015.1:0-99154 GCA_035294345.1 Solirubrobacteraceae bacterium | reverse complement strand
GGCGCCGACGATCATCCGCCGCGACTACGACAAGCGGCTCATGCTCGTGACAGGGAGGGCCAACCCTGAGCTCGCCCACCGGATCGCGGACAAGCTCGGCGTGGGGCTCAGCTCGGCCAACACCAAGACGTTCGCCAACGGCGAGGTCTACTGCCGCTACGAGGAGTCCGTTCGCGGCGCCGACGTGTTCATCGTGCAGCCGACGTGCACCAACGTGGCCGCCGGCCTGACCACCAACGATGCGCTGATGGAGCTGCTCGCGCTCGTCGACGCGGCGGTCGGCGGCTCCGCGCATCGCGTGATCGCGGTGACGCCCTGGTACGGGTATGCGCGCCAGGACAAGAAGTCCTCGCCGCGGGAGCCGATCAGCGCTCGCCTGGTGGCCCGCATGCTCGAGGCCGCCGGCATCGACCGGATCCTGACGATGGACCTGCACTCCGGCCAGATCCAGGGCTTCTTCCAAAAGCCCTGCGACCACATGACGGCGCTGTTCATGCTCACGCAGTACTTCGAGGACCTGGGGCTCGAGGACCTGGTGGTGGTCGCGCCCGACGCCGGCCGCGTGAAGCTCAACAAGCGCTTCGCCAACAAGATCGGCGCCGACCTGGCGATCCTCAACAAGGAGCGCCCCGCCCAGCAGGTGGCGGAGATCAGCTACGTGATCGGGGACGTGGCCGGCAAGACGGCGCTGCTGGTCGACGACATGATCGGGACGGCCGGCACGCTCGCGGCCGCCGCCCAGGCGGTGCGGGACGCGGGCGCAAGCCGCGTCTACGCGGCCGCGACGCACGGGAACTTCTGCGGCGACGCGTGGGAGAACCTGGCGGCCGCGGGCTTTGAGCAGGTGGTCGTGACGGACACGATCCCGCTGCCGCCGGGCGCGCCGTCAAACGTCCGTGTGCTCTCCTGCGCCGACCTGCTGACCAACTCGATCCGCCAGATCTTCACCGACGGCTCGGTCAGCGACGTGTTCGGCGGCGAGAACCAGCTGTTCTGACGGCGCCGAGGCGGGGCATGGCCGCTTCTGAGGGCGGGAGGCATGCGATCTGCGGCGGGGGAGGCGTCAACGGCGCCATCCCACCTGTGCCGGGCGACCCTGGCGCGCATGCCGGCTGACGGGGCCCCCGGCAGCCGGGCCGCGGCTCACAGCGAGCGCGCCGCGCGGCTGATGGAGCTGCTGGGGCTCTCCGAGGAGGAGCTGTGCACGATCCTGGACGCCGACCCGCTGAGCGTCGTCTCCGGCCAGCTTGAGCACCGGCACGAGCTGGCGATCCTCGACGCGCTGCTGTCAGAGGCGCGCGAGCGGCTCAGCTCGGCGGCGCTTCGCAGCTGGCTGCGCGCTCCCGGAGCGGCCGGCCGCCCGCTCGATGCGCTGCTGGCCAGGGATTTCCAGTCATTCGAGGACGCGCTTGAGCAGCTTGCGCAGCGCGGGTTCGTGCCGCGCGCGCCGGACTGAGCGCATGGCCGGCGGCCACCCTGCGATCGGCCGCCGCAGCCCAGCCCCAGTGCGACCGGCCGCCGCAGCCCAGCCTTGTTGCGGCCGCCCGCGGCAGCGCGGCGCCGGTCAGCGCTCGGCGCCGGGCCGGGCGCTTGGCCTGCGCGGCCAGGCGCCGAACAGGTGGTGGAACGCGCGTGCGAACACGCCGTCGACCGCCGCGCCGACGCCCGCCGCGACGCCTGCGCGCAGCGCCTGCGCGGCGACCGCCTTGACCGCGCCGCCCTCGCCGCTGCCCGGCACGGGCGGCGGCGCGTCGTCGATCCGCGCCCACAGCCCGGCGAACGCCGCGCGGCTGATCCGCCGGGCGATCCAGCGTGCGATCAGGCCGAACGGCCTGTAGGCGAGCCTCAGGAGCGCCATCGCCGCGCAGCGTAGCGGTCCGGGGCTCCGCGGCCGTGACCGACGCGCGGATCCGCTGTTTTCAGGCGCGGGCTGCACTGCGCCGTCCCGTCTCGCCGGCGTGCTAAAAAAATCAGCTTCACGTGCCGATCCTCCAGAGGAAGAGCCATGCGTGATCAGCCTTCAGCTGGTGACGGAGGAGCAGCGGAGGAGCTGCTCGCCAGGGCGCTGCTCGACGAGACCTGCACCGTCGCTGTCTCGCTTAGAGTCCCGGGCCTGCCGGTGACCGAGGCGGCCACGGTCGTCTTCTGCGGCCGGCGTGACCTCGGCACGGTCCAGACCTACATCGCCCGCGGCAGCCACCCGGGCGGCGCCAAGGTGCCCGCCAGCGAGCTGCTGCGGGTCCCATGCGACCTGGATCTCGCCGACGCCAGCGACCGCGAGGAGGCCGAGCGCATGTACGTCGAGCAGGCGACCGCGCTGCGCGACGCGCTCGTCGGGGCCGACACGGTGCTGGAGGTCTGGCGTGAGTCGCTCGCCCAGATGGCCGGCGGCCGGGTCATGGTCGACCACTCCGTCCAGCTGCCGGTCCGCCTGCCCGCGCCGCGACTGCTGCCGACGGCGCTGGTCGCCACGGAGTCACAGCTGGTCGTCACCGCGGTGTGCGGCGCGCGGACGCTCGCCGACGGGCGCCCCCCAATGGGCATCGCCTGCGCGCAGCAGGATCTGAGCCACATCTACCCGCTGGCCGACGACCCGGAGCGGTGCGTCGAGGACTTCCTGGAGCAGGCGGCCGAGCACGCCAGGGAGCTCGCGTGGCGGTTGGATCGCCAGGAGGCGTCGGTGGAGCGCTTCCTGGAGCTCAACGAGGGCTAGCTCGCTGCCGGCCGGCCGCGCGGGGGCCCGACGCGCGGGCGGCGCGCGCCTGCGACCGCGCCCCGCGCGGCGCCCGGCCGGCGCCCGGTAGCGTTGCGCGCGTCGATGCGCCGGCCGCTGATCTTGACGTCGATCGCCCTCGGGGCGGTCGCGTTTCTGGTCATCAGCGCGCTGCTGGCGCGGGCGCTGAGCGTCGGGGGGGCCGAGGACGCCGCGATCACCGCGCTCGTGCGCGCGGAGGCCCGCGGCGACAGCGCCCAGCTGATCTCGCTGATCGACGGCTGCGCGAGCAGCTCCGCCTGCCGCGAGCGCGCCGCCCAGCTCGCTGCCACGCTGCGCCACCCCGGCGCGATCTCAATCGCCCAGATCCAGGAGTCCGCCGGCTTCTCGCTCACCTCCACGGTCGGAACGGCCCGTGTGGCCTGGATGGCCGGCGGGTCGCTGCCGCGCACGCAGTGCGTGCGCGTGCGTCACGCCGGCAACGTCCTGTCCGGCTTTCGCATCCAGCTGCTTGAGGTCAGCCGGCGGATCGTCACCGACGCCGACTGTCCGGCGAGGTTCTGAGCGGCCGTCCGCCGCCGCCGGCGTCAGCGCCCGGGGAGCCGCGCCACCCGCTGCGGAGTCCGGGTGGGCTGGCGCGCGGGCTCGCGCGCGGGCCGGCGCTCCCTGCGCGGGAGCCGGTCGGCCAGGCGCCCGGGCTCGCGCATGCGAACGCTCGACTGGACCGCATCGAGCAGGGGGATCCCGCCTCGCGGCGGCTTGGGCGGCTGCGGCGGGCGCCTGGGCCCGCGGCCCCAGCCATCGCCGCCGCCCTCGTCGCCGTGGCCGCCCGGCGAGGGCGGGTTGTCGCGCAGTGCGGGGAGCATGAGCACGCCGACGGCGACCAGGCCGATCAGGTGGACGCCGCCGATCAGCAGAACCAGCGCATCCCCGCTCATGGCGCAAGAGTAGCGCCGCGGATGGCCGCGCGCCAGGGGTGCGCGCGCCGGTCGGAGGGCCGCGAGCGCGCCGTGCCGCTACCATCCAACGCCGCCGATGGCCAGGGGAGCTTCCACAGTCCTGAAGGTGTCGCCGCGTGAGCCCGCCGGCTCACGCGCGGCTCGGCGCCTGCGCCGCGCCGGGCAGGTGCCGGGGGTGATCTACGGCGGCGACCGAGAGCCCGTCAGCTTCCAGGTCGCGGCACGCGAACTGCGCCACGCGCTGGCCGAGCCCGGGGCCGTGCTGGAGGTCGAGCTGGCCGGCGGCGGAGGTGGTCCGGCGGTCGTCAAGGAGCTGGCCCGCCACCCGATCTCCGGCGAGACGATTCACGTCGACCTGCTCAGGGTGCGCCTGGATCGGACGATCCAGGCGAGCGTCGCGCTGGAGCTGACCGGCGCCGACGATGCGCCGGGCGTGCGCGCGGGCGGCGTGCTCGAGCACATGGTCCGCGAGCTCACGATCGAGGCGCTTCCGACCGAGATCCCCGATTCGATCGCTCACGACGTCTCGGCCATGCAGATCGGCGAGACGCTGACCGTCGCCTCGATCTCGCCGCCCCCCGGCGTGACCGTGCTCGACGATCCCGAGACGATCCTGGCGACGATCACGCCGCCGCGCCTGCAGGCCGAGCGCGCCGAGGAGATCGAGACCGAGACCGAGCTCGTCGGCGAGCAGCAGGCCGCCGCGCAGCAGGGCGCCGACGGCACGGGCGGCGAGGGCGAGCAGGCCGGCGCATCGGACGCCGAATAGGCGGACCGGTTGCCCGGCGGCGGCGCGCCCGTCGACTGGCTGATCGTCGGGCTGGGAAACCCCGGCCCGCAGTACGAGGGCACCCCGCACAACGTCGGCTTCGAGGTGGCCCGGTCGCTGATCGAGCGGTTCGGGCTCGGCCGCCCGCGGCGGCGCTGGAGCGGCCTGGTGTCCGACGGGCGCGCCGGCCCGGGCGGCCCGCGCGTGGCGATCCTGATGCCACAGACCTACATGAACGATGCCGGGCGCTCGGTCGGACCCGCGCGCGGCGAGCTGCGCCTGCCGCTTGCGCGCCTGATCGTCGTCCACGACGACATCGACCTGCCCTTCGGCGACATCCGCGTGCGCCTCGGCGGCGGGCTGGCGGGCCACAACGGGCTGCGCTCGGTCCGCGCCGCGGTCGGCGGCCCGGACTTCCGGCGCGTTCGGATCGGCGTGGGCCGGCCGCCCACCACCGACCCCGACCGGGTGGCCGCCTACGTGCTGGGTCGCTTTCGCGAGCCGCCGGAGGAGGTCCGCGCGGTGATCGCGCGGGCCGCCGACGCCACCGCCGAGCTGCTGCAGGCCGCCGCGGACGGCGCCTGAGCGCGGCGCCCGCGCCTAGACTCGACCGCAGCGACCGATGCTCAGCTCCCTGCTCGCCCACGCCGACGCCGATCCACAGACCGACGCCCTGCGCCAGGGGGGCGGGGAGGCGTTCGTGTCCCAGTCGCTTCGGTCCTACCTGCTCGCGGCGCTGCTTCAGCCGGACGCCAGCCGGCCGGCGATCGTCGTCGCCTCCGACGACCGCGCCGCCCGGGAGCTGGCCGGCGGCCTGCGCGCCTGGCTTGAGCCGCGGCCGGTGCGCTACTACCCCAGCCGCGGCGTGGGCTACGAGTCGCACCTCGCCCCGCCCCCGCACCTGGTCGGGCTGCGGATCGCCGCGCTTGACTCGCTGCTTGACCACCACGCCGGCGCCGCACCCGTGGTCGTCGTCAGCGCGGTGGCGCTGTCTGAGAAGGTGCCGGACCCGGCGCTTCGCCCGCACGGGTTCGTGCTCGAGCGCGGCGACCTGATCGACCTGGAGGAGACGATCGCCGACCTTGTCGCCGCCGGGTACGAGCGCGTCGACCAGGTGCAGGACCGCGGCCAGTTCGCGGTCCGCGGCGGCCTGCTGGACCTGTTCTGCGCCACGGAGGATCGCGCCGTGCGCGTCGACCTGTTCGGCGATGAGATCGAGTCGCTGCGCTGGTTCTCCACCTTCACGCAGCGGTCGCTGGAGGACGTGGAGCGCGTCGAGGTGGCGCCGGCCGCGGAGCTGTCCGCCGACTACCGGGAGCTGGCCGAGCTGGCGCTGCAGGAGGGCGCCGAGCGCCCGGACGTGGTCGACCTGCTCCCGGTCGACAGCATGCACCCGTTCCTGGAGCTCGTCGGCGAGCGGCCCGCGGTGCTGATCGCCGGCGAGGAGGAGCTGGCGCCCGCGCTCGCCGACCACTGGCAGGACGTGACAGCGGCGCTTGACGACGGCGACGCGGGCCACCTGTACGTGGACGCCGAGTCTCTCTCCGAGCAGCTGCGTGAGCGGGCGCGGATCCGCCTGTCGAGCATCGACCAGGACCAGCGGTTCGCGTTCCGCGCCCAGGCGGCGGAGGTCGCGGCGCGGGGGCTGCGCGAGGCCGAGCCGGAGCTCGAGCGTCTTTCGCGCTCGGGCTATCGGACCGTGGTGACCTTCGCGCGCCGCGGCGAGGGCGAGCGGTTTGCCTACAACCTCGGCCGCCTGCGCGTGCGGTGGCTGGGGGAGGGAGAGGACCCCGCGGGCCAGGGGCAGGTCACGCTCGCCCAGGCTCGCCTGGAGCACGGCTTCATCGCCCCCCAGTTCCAGCTGGCGGTGATCCCCGAGCACCGCCTGTTCGCCCGCCGCCGCTCCGCGGAGCGCCTGAGGGCCGGCGGCTTCAGGCGCCGGGGCGCGCTGCGCAGCTTCGCGCAGCTGCGCACCGGTGACATCGTCGTGCACGAGGACCACGGGATCGCGCGGTTCGCGGGCTTTGACACAAAGACGGTCGCGGGCGTCACGCGTGACTACCTGTACCTGGAGTACGCGGGCTCGGACAGGGTGTTCGTCCCCGTCGACCAGCTGGCGAAGATCAGCCGCTACGTTGGGGCCGGCGGGGCGCACCCGCCGCTGTCGAAGCTCGGCGGCACCCGCTGGGAGACGATCAAGGCCCGGGCGCGCCACGCCGCGCAGGAGCTCGCCGGCGAGCTGCTCGCGCTCTACGCCGAGCGCCGCCGCCGGGAGGGCCACGCGTTCGCGCCCGACACCGACTGGCAGCGGGAGTTCGAGGCCGCGTTCCCGTTTTCCGAGACCGCCGACCAACGGGACGCGATCGAGCTGGTCAAGGCCGACATGGAGGCCCCGCGGCCGATGGATCGCCTCATCTGCGGCGACGTCGGCTACGGCAAGACCGAGGTGGCGCTGCGCGCCGCGTTCAAGGCCGTCCAGGACGGCAAGCAGGTGATGGTGCTGGTGCCCACGACGATCCTCGCCCAGCAGCACTACGGGACCTTCTCCGAGCGCCTGAAGGACTACCCGGTGACGATCGAGCACGTGTCCCGCTTCCGGTCTGCGGCCGAGCAGCGCCAGGCGGTCGAGCGCTTCTCACGGGGAGAGGTGGACATCCTGGTCGGCACCCATCGGCTGCTGTCGCGCGATGTGCGCGCCCGCGACCTGGGGCTCTTGATCGTCGACGAGGAGCAGCGGTTCGGGGTCAGGCAGAAGGAGCTGCTGCGGCAGCTGAAGCTGCGCGTCGACGTGCTGGCGATGAGCGCCACCCCGATCCCGCGCACGCTGCAGATGTCGCTGGCGGGGCTGCGGGACATCAGCGTGATCGAGACCCCGCCGGAGGGCCGGCGCCCGGTCAAGACCTACGTCGGCGAGTACGACGAGGAGCTCGTCCGCCGCGCGCTGCTGCGCGAGGCCGAGCGCCACGGCCAGGCGTTCTTCCTGCACAACCGGGTCGAGACGATCGACGAGACGGCGGTGCGGCTGCGCGCGCTGTGCCCGGGGCTGCGGTTCGAGGTCGTGCACGGGCAGATGGAGGAGTCGCAGCTGGAGCGCCGGATGCTGTCGTTCCTGCACGGGGACGCGGACGTGCTGGTGTGCACGTCGATCATCGAGTCCGGGCTCGACATCCCCCAGGCAAACACGCTGATCGTCGAGCGCGCGGACACGTTCGGGCTGGCCCAGCTCTACCAGATCCGGGGCCGGGTCGGACGCTCGCGGGAGCGCGCCTACGCCTACCTGCTGTACCCGAGCGCCGCCGCGCTGACCCCGGAGGCGGCGCAGCGGCTGTCGGCGCTGTCGGACTACACGGAGCTCGGCGCCGGCTTCAAGATCGCGATGCGCGACCTGGAGCTGCGCGGCGCCGGCAACCTGCTGGGTGACGAGCAGTCGGGCCACGTGGCGGCGCTGGGCTTTGAGCTGTACATGCAGATGCTCGACGAGGCGGTCGCCGCCGCCGACCAGGCGGCCGGCGGCGAGGCCGAGGAGGAGTGGGAGCCGGTGCGCCTCGACGTCGACGTGGACGCCTACGTGCCGGCCGACTACGTCCCCTACGAGCAGGCCAAGGTCGACGTGCACCGCCGGATCGCGACCGCCAGAGAGGTCGCCGAGCTCGCGCAGCTCGAGGACGAGCTGCGCGACCGCTTCGGCGAGATTCCCCAGCCGCTGGCCAACCTGATCGCGCTGCAGCGCGCCCGGATCAAGTTCGGTCAGGCCGGCGCGACCGCGGTCACCCTCCGCGGCGACCGGATCGCCGTCACGCCGCTTGAGCTCGACTCGGCGCGCGCCCGCGCGCTGCGCGCCCGGATCCCCGGCGCGCTGTACGAGTCCGGCCGCTCGCAGCTGTCGATCCGCGTCCCCCGCGACGCCGAGGCGCGCTTTGCCGAGATCGTGCGCGCGGCCGACGCGCTGCTCGAGGTCGTCAGGGCGGCCGAGCCCGAGCCGGTCGTCGCCTAGCGGCCGAGCCCTGCCGGGCCTGCATTGCGGTGCGGCCGGGCCGGCTGTGAAATCGCGGCGGGGCCGGCTGTGAAATCGCGGCGGCGGGCGGCCGTGCGCGGCCGCTACCATCGTGGCCCTCCGTGAAGCTTCGTCGTCGCACCCCGGCGCTCGGCGCCTTTTTTGTCGCCGCCGCGCTGGCCCTGGGCCTCGCCGGCTGCGGGTCCGGCGGCGTGCCCTCGGGCGATGTGGCCGTGATGGCGGGCAACCCCATCTCGCTGCGCGCCGTCGACCACTGGATGTACGTGATCGCCAAGGGCCAGGCCGCGCTGAGCCCCGGCACCCCGGTCATCGTGCCCAACGATCCGCCGGGCTTTGCCAAGTGCATCGCCCAGGCCAGGGCGGAGATCCCCAGCCTCAAGAACACCCCCGCAAAGCAGCTTCGCACCGACTGCTCCCAGCTGTTCAAGAGCCTGTCAAGCCAGGCGATGGACTTCCTGATCCTCTCCTACTGGTATCAGGCCGACGCCCACCGGCTCGGGATCCACGTCACGCCGGCGCAGGTCCAGGCGGCGCTCGCCAAGGCCAAGCGCACGCAGTTCTCAAACCAGGCGCAGTACCTGACCTACCTCAAGGACAGCGGCCAGACGCAGGCGGACATCCTCTACCGGGTGCTGATCAACCAGATCTACACGCGCCTTACGGCGCTGCACCACCGCTCGGTCACGCCGGCCGCGATCGCCGCCTACTACCAGGCCCACAGGTCGCAGTTCGGCACGCCTGAGATGCGCAGCATGAGGATCGTGCTCACCAAGACGGCCGCGCAGGCCCAGATCGCCAAGGCCGCGCTCGAGCGCGGCCAGAGCTGGAAGGTCGTGGCCAGGCGCTACTCGATCGACCCGACGACCAAGAACGACGGCGGGCTTCTGTCCAACGTGACCGCCGCCCAGGAGGACAAGGCGCTCAGCACCGCTGCGTTCGCTGCCCCGGTCGGCAGGCTGCTGGGCCCGATCAAGGGCCAGTTCGGCTACTACGTGGTTGAGGTGACCCACATCACCGCCGCCACCCAGCAGACGCTCGCGCAGGCCACGCCGCAGATCAGGGCAACGCTGCAGACCCAGTACGCCAACGCCGCCGCGGCCGCGGTCGACGCGCACGCCAGGCGCGACTGGCTGTCGCGCACCCGCTGCGCCCCGGCTTACGCGATGGCCGACTGCAGCGGCTACCGGGCCCCCAAGGCGTCCTCGAGCGCGTCCGGCTGACGGGTGAGCGCGCCCGGCACCCCCGGCGCCGGAGAGCAGCGCGTCGCCGATGCGGTCGCGCGGCTGGATGAGATCACGCGCCGACTGCGGCGCGAGTGCCCCTGGGACCGCGAGCAGGATGAGCGCACGATCGTGCCCCACACCGTGGAGGAGGCCTACGAGCTGGCCGATGCGGCCCACCGCCGCGACGACGCGCGGCTGCTCGACGAGCTCGGGGACGTGCTGTTCCAGGTGCACTTCCTGGCCCTGCTGCTCGAGGAGCGGGGCGCGGGCGACCTCGCGGCGGTGGCCGCCCACGTCACCGAGAAGCTCGTCCGCCGCCACCCGCACGTGTTCGGCGAGGTGGAGGTCTCGGGCTCGCAGGAGGTGCTGGCCAACTGGGATCAGATCAAGCGCTCAGAGCCCGGCCGCGAGGGCGGCCTGTTCGGCGAGGTGCCGGACAACCTGCCCGCCCTGCTGCACGCTCGCAAGGTCCAGCGCCGGGCCGCCGCGAGCGGCTTTGAGCTGCCGAGCGCAGACGCGGCCCTCAGGCAGCTTCAGGAGGAGGTCTCAGAGCTCGCACGGGCCGCCGATCGCGATGCGCGCTTCGACGAGCTGGGAGACGTCCTGTTTGCCGTCGTGGGCGTCGCGCGGCGGCTGGGGCTCGATCCAGAGCTGGCGCTGCGCTGCGCATCCGAGCGCTTTCGCCGCCGGGTGCTGCGCGCCGCGGAGCTCGCGGCCGCCCGGGGCGAGGGCTGGGACCAGCTCGCGCCCGAGCGTCAGCTCGCCTACTATGCCCGCGCCCGCCAAAGCGAAGGAGATCGCGATCCGTGAGCCAGATCGAGCACGTGCACGCACGCCAGATCCTCGACAGCCGGGGCAATCCGACGGTGGAGGTGGAGCTGAGCCTGCGCTCCGGCGTGTGGGGGCGGGCGGCGGTGCCCTCCGGCGCCTCGACCGGGGAGTTCGAGGCCCACGAGCTGCGCGACGGCGACTCGCAATGGCTCGGGCGGGGCGTCAGCCGCGCGGTTGCCAACGTCAACGGGGAGATCGCCGCCGCCGTCAAGGGGCAGGATGCCTCCGCGCAGGCGGCGCTTGACCGGCTGCTGATCTCGCTTGACGGAACGCCGGACAAGTCGCGCCTGGGGGCCAACGCGCTCCTGGCGGTCTCGCTGGCCGCCGCGCAGGCCTCCGCCGCGGAGGAGCGGCTGCCGCTGTGGCGCTACCTGGGCGGCGAGACCGCGCACATCCTGCCGGTGCCGCTGATGAACGTGCTCAACGGGGGGGCGCACGCGGACAACGCGGTGGACTTTCAGGAGTTCATGATCGCACCCGTCGGCGCGCCCACCTTCTCCGAGGCGCTGCGCATGGGGGTGGAGGTCTTCCACCACCTCAAGCGCACCCTGCACGAGCAGGGGCACGCGACGTCAGTGGGCGACGAGGGCGGCTTCGCGCCGGATTTCCAGTCCAACGAGCAGGCGCTCGAGGCGCTGGTGGCGGGCATCAGGGCCGCGGGCTACGAGCCCGGCGAGCAGGTGGCGATCGCGCTCGACCCGGCGGTCTCAGGGCTGCTGCGCGATGGGCGCTACGTGCTCGAGCACGAGGGACGCTCGCTGAGCGCCGCCGAGCTGACCGACTACTGGGCGCAGCTGTGCGCGCGCTACCCGATCGTCTCGCTCGAGGACGGGATGGCCGAGGAGGACTGGGACGGCTGGTCGGCGCTGACGCAGCGGCTCGGCCGCGGCGTGCAGCTGGTGGGCGACGACCTGTTCGTCACCAACACCGAGCGCCTGCGCCGCGGGATCGACTCCGGGGTCGCCAACGCGATCCTGATCAAGATCAACCAGATCGGCACGCTGACCGAGACGTTCGCGGCGATCCGCATGGCCCGTGAGGCGGGCTACGCGGCGATCATGTCCCACCGCTCCGGGGAGACCGAGGACGTCGCGATCGCCGACCTGGCCGTGGCGACCGGTTGCGGTCAGATCAAGTGCGGCGCGCCGTCGCGAACCGACCGGGTGGCCAAGTACAACCAGCTTCTGCGGATCGAGGAGGCGCTGGGCGCCGAGGCGGCCTATCCCGGCCGGTCCGCGTTTCGCGGCTGAGCGGGCAGGAACGGTCGTGCCCGCGTCGAAGCCGATGACGGATGCCGCCCGTTCGCCAATCGCGCCGCCCGGCCCCCCGGAGCTCGGCGCGCCCAGCCGCGGCCGCCCGTCGGGCGGGCCGCGGATCGGCGCGGCGGCCCGCTGCCCGGCGGCCCGCTGCCCGGCGGCCCGCTGCCCGCTTCAAATGGGAGCGGCTCGCCCGCGTCTCGCTGCTGCTCGTGCTCGGCGTCGTGGTGGCCCTGTACGTGCAGCACGCTCGCGCGTACCTCGCCAGCCGCGCCCAGGCCCAGCGCCAGCAGCAGATCCTCGCCGCGCTCACGCGCGAGCATGCGCGCCTGGAGCGCCTGGAGCGCTCGCTCAGCCAACCGGGCACGATCGTGGCCGCCGCCCGGCGGCTGGGGATGGTTCGGCCCGGCGAGGTGCCCTACTCGGTGATCGGCTCCGCCGGCCGCTGACGGGCATGGCGCCCGGCGGGCGCCGATGAGCGACGCCGAGGTCTCATTCGAGGCGCTCGCCGGCCTGTGGCAGGAGGGGCAGCGCCGCATCGACGCCGCCGGCGCGGCCGACCGCGCGGCGATGGAGCGCGTGGTCGATGAGCTGGTGGTGGAGCTTCGCCGCCGGCTGGGCAGCGCCTTCACGGTGGCCGAGCTTGCACGGCTGTATCTGCGCCAGGGCACCGACTGGTGCTATGAGATAGCCGTGCGTGCCGCGCCGGAGCGCCCCGGGGCGTGGGACATCGGCGCCGTCTCGGGCGCAGCCTTCGCCCGCTACGCGCGCGAGGCCTCCGACTACGCCCTCGGCCGCCGAGCGGTGCCGGCCGACCCGGGCGGCTAGCTGTCCTCCTCGGCGCCCTCGGCTTCCCCAGTCGAGGCGCGGCGGATGACGATCTGGTCCTCCTCGATCGTGACCTCCACCGGACGGTGCCCCGCCCAGTACTCGGCGTAGATCGGGTCGTCCTGCACGGCCGGGTCAAGCCACAGCCCGTAGCCCTCCTCGCCGTGGTCGAAGGTGGCCTCAAGCGTGCCACCGGCGCGCCGCCGTCCCCGCCCGCGCCCGCCGCGCCGCCCACGGCGCCGCCGGCCGGACCGGGCGCTGCCCTCGGACCCCTCGTCCTCATCCTCGTCCTCGTCCTCTGGCTCCGCGGCGGCCTGCTGCGCGGCCGCGGCGTCCAGCTCGGCGGCGATCAGCGCGTCGTCCTCGGCGCGCAGGTCGATCTCATCGGAGTAGTCGACCTCGCCGTTGTCGATGCCGAGCTGCTGCTCGCGCTTGAAGGCCTGGATCTGCTGCACGGTCACCTCGAGCTGGTGCGCGATCCACGCGTCCGTGCGCCCCTGGCGCACCCAGGCGCGGATCCGGTTGAGCTCCGGCTTGAGCGATCGTCGTGCCATGTCGGCTGCGGAGACTAGTACAGCGGACGGCGGGTGCACATCCCGCCGCCGCGGCGCGCGGGTCCCGCCGGCGGCGAGAGCCGGTTTGGGTCGGCGCGCACGCGCCGCCGGCGGCGCGCATCGTCCGCGGGCCGCGCGCATCGTCCGCGGGCGGCGCGCACCGTCCACGTTACGCTTGCAACGTCCGCAGTCCCGGCGCTATGCTCCCAAGAGGGCGGGCGTGCACGGCGCACGCTGGCATGCACGTTCGACGAGGCCAAGCAGGGAGGCGACCATGTTGGTTCTCACTCGCAAGTCCAATCAGAGCATCATGATCGGTGACGACATCGAGGTCTCCGTGCTGGCGATCATGGGGGAGAAGGTGCGGATCGGCATCCAGGCCCCGCGCGACGTTCCGGTCTTCCGTCGCGAGGTGTACCTGGAGATCCGGGGCGAGGAGGCGGCCTCACCGGCCAAGCCGGACGCACGCCAGGAGGTCGACGAGGCGCTGCGCGGGCTGGGCGAGGAGGCCGAGCAGGGCCACGAGGCCCCGGGGCTGGCTAGCTGAGCAGCTCGTAGAGCGTGAAGAACATCCCGGCGGCGACGACCAGCGCCGTGCCGAGCAGCATCGCGATCAGCAGCCAGTAGCGCGTCGAGCTGCGCCGCTTCTCGCGCTCGTGGTGGCGCAGGCGCGAGCGGCGGGCGGCCGCCCGCCGCAGCTCCTCCTGCTGCCGGCGGGTGAGCTGCACCTCCCGCCGAAACTCCTGCTCGAGCTCCGCGAGGCTCTGGCGCATCCGCATCGCCATCGGCCGCGAGCCTACCAGCTGGCCGGTGGCGGCGAGGCCTGAGCATCCGGCCGCCGTGCCCACCGCGCCCGCGGGCGACGTTACGCTTGCGCGCCAGGTGGAGCACCGCTTCCAGGGACACGCCTACACGATCGGGATCGAGGAGGAGCTGATGATCCTCGATGCCGGCTCGCGGGAGCTGGTCAACGGGATCGAGGCGATGCTCGAGCCGGCGCCGCGCGGCGAGATCAAGCCCGAGCTGATGGAGTCGGTGCTGGAGATCTCAACCGACCCGTGCGCCGGGATCCCCGAGGCCGCGCAACAGCTTCGGGCGCTGCGCGCGCAGGTCGTGGCCACCGCCGAGCGCCAGGGGATGGCGATCGGCTCCGCCGGCACGCACCCGTTCGCCCGCTGGGAGCAGCAGCGGATCGTCGCGCGCCCCCGCTACCGGGACCTGATCTCGGCGCTGCGCTTCGTGGCCCGGCAGGAGCTGATCTTCGGGATGCACGTGCACGTGGGCCTCGACGATCCCGACAAGGCCATCCATGTCGCCAACGGCATGAGGGTCCACGTGCCGGTCCTGCTGGGCCTGTCGGCCAACTCGCCCTTCTGGCGGGGCGACGCCACCGGCATGGCGTCGACGCGCACGCCGATCTTCCGCGCGTTCCCGCGGGTGGGCGTGCCGCCCACCTACCGGGACTGGGAGGACTACAGCAGCCGCATCCAGTTCATGGTCGACGCGGGGGTGATCGCCGACTACACCTACCTCTGGCACGACGTTCGCCCGCATCCCAACTTCGGCACCGTAGAGGTGCGCGTGATGGACGCGCAGACGCAGGTCGAGCACGCGCTGGGCATCGCAGCGCTGATCCAGGCGCTGGTGCGCGAGCTGGCCGAGCACTTCGACGCCGGGCTCAAGCTGTCCAGCTACCCGTTCGAGATGCTCGACGAGAACCGCTGGCTGGCGGCCCGCCACGGGCTCGACGGCGAGCTGGTGGACCTGCCCAGCGCTCGGCGGGTAGCCACACGTGCGCTCGCCACGAGGCTGATCGAGCGGATGCGCGACCACTGCGCCGACCTGGGCTCGCTGGATGCGCTGGAGGCCGTCGAGGACCTGGTGGCGCGGGGAAACGGCGCTGCGCGCCAGGTGGTGGTCTACGAGGCCAACCACGATCTGCACGAGGTGGTGGGGGAGATCGTCGCCCGCACGCGCGTCTAGCGGCAGTCGCCCGCACGCGCTTCTAGCGGCAGTCGCCCGCACGCGCGTCTAGCGGCCGGCCGAGCGGTTCTACAATCCGTTCGTGAGCGCCGGCGGTCCTGACCTGTTCGTGATCTGCAAGAGCTGTGGATCTGAGGTCAGCCCGTACATAACCGAGTGCCCCTACTGCGGCAACCGCCTGCGCAAGCGCGCCCCAAAGCTCGACCGCCACCAGCGTCCCGCCGAGCCCGGCGTGCGCCCGGTGCCCCCGCTTCTGACCCGGTTGCGCCGCGACGAGATACCGGGGATCCGGGGCGACGTGCGGCCGCTGGCGACCTGGCTGCTGGTCGGGTTAGGGCTGCTCGGCACGCTTTTGTGGCAGACATCGCTGAGCTCGGACCTGATCCTCGCGGGGCGCCCGGGCGCGCAGTGGTGGCGAATGTTCACCGCCGCCTTCGCCTACCCGAACGTCGGCTACGCGTTCGTGGTGCTGGCCGCCATCGCGGTGTTCGGCTGGCTGTTGGAGCGGCGCCACGGCCCGACCGCGGTCGTGGTGCTGTTTCTGATCGGCGGCGTCGGCGGCCTTGGAGCGACCGCGGCCGCCGATCCGGGCGCGGTCCAGACGGGAGCGGTCGGCGGCGCGCTGGCGATGGCCGTCGCCTGGGCGATACCGGACCTGCGGGCGCTCGCCTCCCGCCGCGGGGTCGAGGGCGACCTGCTCGGGGCGGGCGCGATCGCGGTGACGGTCGCGCTGATGCCGCTCGCCGTCACCGAGGCCAGCTGGATCGCGCTTGGTGTCGGCGCGGTCGCCGGCGTGGCGGTGGGGCTGCCGCTGTCGGCGATCGGCGCGCGCTGAGCGCGCCGGGTTGCGGTGGGCGCGCGGGCGCGCGCTGGACCGCGCGGGCGTGCGCTGGGTCGCCCGGGCGTGCGCTGGACCGCGCGGGCGCGCGCTGGGCCGCCCGGGCGCGCGCTGGGCCGCCCGGTGGCGCGCGGCGCTTCGCGGCGGCTGCCGAGCGCGGGCGCGCCGTATGATGGCCGGGCCTTGCCCGAGCCGCGTGTGCACACCGACGCCGAGCTGGAGGCGGCGATCGCCCAGCTGTCGGAGCCGGGGCGTCTGCGAGACGCACAGGAGCTCGTGTCGCGCGCGGCGCCGTCGCTGCAGCGGGTGCTGGCCTTTGCGCTCTCTGAGGGTGGCTGGTTTGACTCGGCCCACGAGCAGGCGGTGCGCGAGGCCGTCGGCGAGGACGACCATGAGCTGCGCCTGCGCGCGGTGAGGACGCTGGTGGCGGAGGAGACGAGGCTGGGCATGCTGGTGGGCGTGGCCGTCGGCTTCGAGCTGTCTCGCACGCTCGCGGTCAGCCGGCCCCAAGATCGACAGGAGGACTGAGAACGAGATGAACGTGCGGTTTCTCGGACACGCGTGCTTTGAGCTGTCGGACGGTGACACCCGGGTGCTGATCGACCCGTTTCTGACGGGCAACCCCAAGGCGGCCGCCTCCGCCGAGGAGCAGAGCCCGTCCGCGGTGCTGCTGACCCACGGCCACCACGACCACGTCGGCGACACGGTGGCGATCGCCAAGCGCAGCGGCGCGAAGGTGGTCGCGATCACGGAGCTGGCCGGCGAGCTGGGCGGGGAGGGGCTGGACGCGATCGACTGCAACCTCGGTGGCACGGCGACCTTCGACTGGGGCACCGTCAAGCTGGTCCCCGCCTGGCACACCTCAACCACGCCCAAGGGCACCGTCAACACTCCGGCCGGGCTGCTGGTCGACTTCAAGGGGACGCTCATCTACCACCTGGGTGACACCTGCCTGTTCTCCGACATGCAGCTGGTCGGGCGCCGGCGCCAGATCGACATCGCGCTGATGTGCATCGGCGGCCACTACACGATGGATCGCTTCGATGCGGTCGACGCCGCCGCGTTCGTGGGCGCGAGGACCGTGATCCCCTGCCACTACGGCACGTTCCCGCCGATCGAGACCGACGCCGCGGCCTTCAAGGCCGACGTCGAGTCGGCGACGAGCTCCAAGGTCGTGATCCTCGAGCCGGGCCAGAGCCACCAGGCATGACCCACGCGATCGTCCTAATCCAGGCTGAGGGCTCGGCGCTGGCGACCCTCGGCGGCGAGCTTGCGGGGATAGAGGGCGTCGCGGAGGCCTACTCGGTCACCGGCGAATGGGACTTCGTCGCGATCCTGCGCCTGCGCGAGCAGGAGATGCTCGCCCAGGTGGTGACCGGGCGCATCTCCCAGCTGCCCGGCGTGCGCCGGACCCAGACGATGGTCGCCTTCGAGGTCTACTCGCGCCACGACCTGGAGGCGCTGTTCTCGGTCGGCCAATGAGAGCTGGCGCCGCTCGCGCGCCCCGCGCGCCCGGGCCCTGACGCGCAGCCTGGCAGACTGCGCGGGTGCGCGTTGTCGTAGTCGCCGAGTGGTATCCGTCCGCCGCCGATCCGGTCCACGGGATCTGGGCGCACCGCCAGGCCCTTGCGGCCAAGAACCATGGCGCCGAGCTGCGGGTGCTGGCGCTGCGCCGGCCGGTGCCGCCCCTGTCGGTCCTGCGCCAGACGGCGCGTCTTCCCCCGCGCGCCCGGCCGCTGATCGAGTGGGGGGCCGGCGCCGCGCGGGCGCTGCGGACCGAGCGCCGCGATGGGCTTAAGGTGGCGCCGGTGCCCTGGCTGGCTCCGCCGCGGCCGCTCAGCTATGGGACCTGGGGCTGGTGGATGGCGCCCCCGCTCGGCCGCGCGCTCGACCGCCTGCGCGCCGAGTGGCCGTTCGACGTGCTGCACGCTCACTGCCTGGCGCCCACCGGGCACGCCGCGGCGCGATGGATGCAGCGCCACGGGGGTCGCGACCGCCCGGCGCTGGTGGTCTCCGCGCACGGCCCGGACATGATCCATGTGCCTCAGCGCAGCGCCGCCGGTCGCCTCGCCTGCTCACAGGCGCTGCGCCTCTCAGACCTCGTGCTCGCCAACAGCCGCTGGGCCTCGGAGCGCTGCGTGGCGCTCGGCGCCGATCCGAGTGCTGTGCGGGTGGTGCACCTGGGCGCCCACCCCAGTACCGCGCCGCTGCGCCGCGCGCCCGAGCCGACGATCGTCACCTGCGCGCACCTTCACGCGCGCAAGCACCACGCCACCGTGCTGCGCGCGCTTGCGCAGATGGCGCCCGAGCGGCGCCCGCGCTACCTGGTGATCGGCGACGGCGAGCAGCGCCGCGAGCTTGAGCGGCTGACCGGCGCGCTCGGGCTGGCGGACCGCGTTGACTTCCTCGGCCAGCTTCCCAATGACGAGGCGGTACGCCTGGTGGCGTCCTGCGACCTGTTCGTGATGCCCGGCGTTGAGGAGCCGTTCGGGGTGGCGTTCGTCGAGGCGATGGGAGCCGGCGTGCCCGCGGTCGGCGGCCGCGGCGAGGGGGGACCGCAGGACATCGCGGCCGCCGGCGAAGGGATCGTGCTGGTGGCCCCCGGAGACGTCGGCGAGCTGCGCCGGGAGCTCGAGCGGCTGCTGGCCGATCGGCCTTCGCTTTGGCGACTGGGCGAGGCGGCGCGCGCCACGGTGCGAGCGAGCTTCACCTGGGCGCTGTGCGGGGAGCGCACCGTCGCCGCCTACCGCGAAGCGATCGAGCGCGCGCGGCGGCCGCGGTGAGCGACCTGCTGGTCCTCTCGCTGGGCACCACGCGCGGCCTGCGCCTGCACGACGCGCAGCTGGTGGCGCTGGCGCGCGAGGCGGGCGCCGACGTGAGCGCGGTGGGGGTGCGGCTCGGTGCGGCCGGTGTGCTTCGTCGTGGCTACCCGGCAAACGATCTGGTTGAGGCGCTTGCGGCGCGGCGTGCGCTGGCGGGCGCGTTGCGCCGCTTTGCTCCGCGGGCGCTGATCATCTCCACGACGACGGCGGCGCTGTTGGCGCGCTGTGGTGGTCTGCCCTATGCGGTGTGGCTTGACTCGCCGGCGAGGTCCAATCGGCCGGGGGTGCGTAACGCGCCTTTGCATGTGATCGAGCGCCGTCGGCTGGCTGAGGCGAGGCTTGTGCTGGTGCTCAGCGGCCGGGCGATCGATGCGCTGCCGCGGGGGGCCGCTCCGGCGGTTGTGGTCTGCCCGCCGCTGGTGCCCCCGCCGCTGGCGCCTGCGCCGGGCGCGTGCGGCTTGGCGCCGGGCGCGTTGGGTTTGCGGCAGGCCGCTGCGCGGGAGCGCTTGGCGGTGGCCTACGTGCCGGATCCAAAGGCCAAGGGGCTTGAGCTGCTGGCGCGCGCATGGGAGCTTTTGGCGCGAGTTGGCGCGCGTGGTCTGGCGGGGCGGCTGGGCTGCCGGGGTGGGCGGCTGGTGGTCTGCGGCATCGCGCCTGAGCGGGCGCGGGCTTTCCTGGCTGCCAGGGGGGTGCCGGTCGCCGCCGGGTTGGAGTTTTCAGGGATGCTTGAGCCGGCCGGCTTCTCGGCGCTGCTTTCGCGCGCCCGGGTGTTTGTCAGCGCCGCGGCCTGGGAGGACTTCGGCCAGGCGCCGCTTCAGGCGCTGGATCACGGCGCCGCTTTGGTTTGCGCGCCCGCGGGTGGGCCGTTTCCGGCGCTTTGGATCGCGCGCGAGCTCGAGCCGGGGTTCGTCGCCCCGGTGCGCACGCCCGAGGCGCTGGCCGGCGCGCTCGCCTCCGCGCTTGACAGCGACGAGGCGCGCCTGGCCGCCTACCGCGCCGCGGCGCAGGAGCACCTGCGCCCCTTCCGTCACGGCGAGCAGCTGCGCCGCATGCGCGAGCTGGTGCTGCCCGCGCTGCTTGGGGACAGCGGCCGCCCCGAGGCCCTTCCCGCCTGAGCTTCCGCCATCTCGGGTGGTCTGCTGCGTAAGCCTCGCCCTCGCGGCGCCAAGCGTGCGGCACATAGAGACGGTGCTGCTCAGGCCGACGCTGCGGGCTCTATGCCGCCATCAGCCACACGAGCTAGTTCGGCGATCAGTCGCTCCATCATCTCAACCTTGAGCTGCTGATGATCCTTTAGCCCCCAGAGGTTTGTCATCTCATCGGGGTCGGCGGCGAGGTCGTATAGCTCTCCGACCGGCATTCCCGCGTACACGGTGCACCGAGCTCGTTCGGTCACCAGCGTCCGTATTCGCACCGGCGCACGCAGCCCATCTATGGAAAACGGCTGATCCTCCTCGATTACTACCTGCTCACGCAGCTGCTTGACATGGCCATCGAGTAGCGCAACCAGCGATGCGCCCTGGATCCCGCGGTGGGCCTTCACCCCTGCCAGCTCCAGGATCGTCGGCGCGATGTCCGCACTGCTCGCTAGAGCTTTGACAAGCCGCCGTTCGCGACCAGGGCATCGGATTATCAGAGGCACCCGTATCACGGACTGATAGTGCACGAAATGCTTGAGCATGAGTCCGTGCTCACCGAACATATCACCGTGGTCGCTGGTGAAGATCACGGTAGTGTCTTCACCCAAACCAAGCTTCTCGAGAGCCGTAAGGATCTTGCCGATTCCCTCATCGATCATGGCGAGGGAGCCGAACTCGGCGGCGAGCGCATGTCGCAGTTGCGCCTCGTTGGGAGCCCAAGTCATTGTCGGATCAAGCCCCGGCTTGCCTCTATTCTGGGCAAGACGCTTCAGATGTTCAGGCGCCCCCTGGAGCGGGTCGCTGAAGGACCGTGGAAGGGCCATCGTCTCTGGGTCATAGAGTTCAAAATACCGACCCGGTGGACTGAATGGGTGGTGCGGGTCCGGGAACGAGCAAAAGAGGAGGAACGGTCTTCGTGCCTCTGAGAGCTTCTCAAGACGGGCGATTGTCCGCTCCACAACGTAGCTCGTGGGGTACAGCTCCGGTGGAATCTCGCTTCGGTAGATCTCCTGCCACTCAGCGAACCGCAGGCTCGAACGCGCAGGCCCGGAGGCCAGGTCGGGATCGAGTCCGCGCTCGCGCGCCCAATGCGTGTAGTGGCCGGTCGCTCGGTCGCCATGCCCGACCACCAGGTCGACGGATCCAAACCCGTAGTAGCCGGACGGCAGTTCGACGTACCGCTCTCGGTGAAGTGCTGCCCGTTCAAAGCTGTCCCAGCCCGCCTCGCGACGCCGCACGAACGCGTCGGGCACATCAGGATCGAGCAGCAGCGGAGAAACAGCTTCGATCTCCTCCCGTTGAAAGGGCTCCCATGGCCAACCCATGGTCTGGAAGTGGAGCTTCCCGACCGCTGCGGTGGTCCAACCGGCGGCTAGTAGCAAGCCCTGCACCGTCTGCGCATCAGGATCGAGCGTCACGCCATTTGTATGAGTGCCGTGAGCGCTCGGCCACCGTCCGGTGGCGATCGTGGCACGGTTCGGCATACACACAGGGTTCGCGACGTAGGCGCGATCAAACAAGCATCCATGCTCCGCTAGCGCATCAATTGAGGGCGTCCGTACAGCGGGGTTGCCGTAGCAGCCTAGATGCCACGCCGGAAGCTGGTCGACAAGGAACAGGAGAAAGTTCTGCTTCGGTTCGGTCAGGGCGCAACCACCGGCCCGTGATCCTGGGGTTGCGCGCCCCGGACGGAGCGCCGGATCATCCGCATCACCGTCGAGCGAAGATGCGCGAATTCCGCCGTGCCCCGGGTCTCGACCTGGTCACGAGGTGCGCCGAACGGCACCTCGACGATCGCGAGAGCGCGGCACGGCCGGTCCCCGAGCACGACGATCCGGTCAGCGAGGTACACAGCTTCGTCGATATCGTGCGTCACTAGGACGATCGTGATGCCGAGGTCGGCCCGGATCCTCAATACGAGGTCCTCAAGATCGAAGCGTGTTTGAGCATCGACGGACGCGAACGGCTCATCCATGAGCAGGACTTCGGGCTCGTAAGCCAGCGCGCGTGCTATCGCGACGCGCTGCTGCATGCCCCCAGAAAGCTGCCACGGGTAGTGGCGCGCCACGTCAGGCAGGCCGACCTCGCGAAGCGCGAGGGCGCAACGCTCACGCATCTGCGCGCGAGGGAGCCGGCCACGCAATGGAAGCATTATGTTGCGCTCAACCGAGAGCCAGGGCATCAGCGAGCGCGTGTACTCCTGGAAGACAACAGCCATCCTTTCCGGAGGCCCCGTGATCGGTCGGCCGTCTAGCCGGACGACGCCCGCGGTCGGCTGGTGGAGGCCCGCCAAGCACCCGAGTAGTGTGGTCTTGCCGATGCCAGACGGGCCGACGATGCACACGAATTCTCCTGCGGCGACATCAAAGGTCAGCTCGGCGATCACATCCTTGCGGTTCGGACCGCTGCCGTAGTACTTCCCGAGGCGATCAACCGAGAGCCGCGGGGTCGAGCTAGGAACCGTTTGAATTGCAGACATCAGGTGCGCCGTCGAGTGAGCCAGTGAGCCGCCTGGGCCCGGGGGGCCCGCGGGACTCCAAGGGATCATACGCGCGCCGCGGCGCCCCGGGACCTGTAGTACCAGGCGAGGACCCGGATGCGCAGCGCCCTATAGAGGAGATTTAAGAACAGCCCCAGCAGCGCGAGCAGGACGATTCCGGCCCACATACCGGGAATATCAAAGTTCTGCTGGGCGAGAATGGTCTGTGCGCCAATACCATGGACCGTGCCTTGAAGCTCGGAGGCGACCATCACTACGACGGCTACCGCGATGGAAAGTTCAATGCCCGAGGCGATGCGCGGCGATGCTCCCGGAAGGTGGACGAATAGGAGTCGCCGCCACGAAGATAGGCGGTACGCTCTGCTCACCTGGTCCGCCATGGCGTCAGTGCCTCGCAGGCCGTCGACTGTTGCGATGAGTACCGGAAAGAGGCTGGCCAGAGCGATACTTGCGATTCTCATGGGTGTCGTGAACCCGATCAGAAGGATCATGATCGGGACATAGGCGACACCAGGAATAGAACGGAAGAAAATCATGACCGGGTCTAGCATCTGGCCGAGCTGCCTGATCTCGGCCATCAGGACACCCAGAAGAATGCCGACCGCCGAGCCTAGGAGGAGACCGGCGAAGAGGTTCTCCAAGCTTGGGACGGCGTCGGTCGTGAAGTGCGAGAAGAGCCAAACGTGTCGGAGGGTTGCAAGGATGCGCGAGAGCGGCGGAAAGTAGAGGCTGTGGGCGTGGGCCGACCAGAACCACCACGCGACGAGGAGAAGCGCTGGCACGCCGAGTTCGAGAGCCCAATCTGCGGCGCGAGCTGGCGAGCTGTGGTCGCGCGGTGTCACGCGACGGCTCCGGAGCCGGCTTCCGGGCGTCGGCGCCCGACGCCGATAGATGCGTGCCGCGGATAGTCTGCGGACGAGCGCGTCCGCTTCGTCAAGGATGAGCTCGGTGCCGCGTGCGACGGCGCGAACATACGCGCTCTGTCGGACTGTCGCACCGATTTGGCGCAGTCGGTCCACTAAGCCTAGGGTCAGGGGGTGGATCGGGTCGGTGGCTGCGCGTCTGACGGACACGTGCCAGCGAAGAAGGCGGTGCTCGGCGGCGCTGACCGCGTAGGTAACGACGACTCCGAGCAGACCGAGCGCCACGACATAGGCGAAGGTCGACACGGGATCGCCCGCCGAGCGGGCCACGTTGACTTGGGCGCCGAGGCCGGGGGCGCCCGCGACGATCTCGGCCATCACAGCGGTCAGGACTGCGGCGGTGATGCTGATCCGGAGACCTGTGATCACGAAAGGTAGAGAGCTCGGCAGAACGATCCGGCGGACTCGAGCCCATGTGCTGAGCCCGAACGAGCGGGCGGTGTCAAGCGCGACCGGATCTGTGTCATGAACCCCAGCGGCGACGATGACCACGAGAGAGGGTACGACCGTGAAGATGATCAGGATCTCGGCCATCCGCTGCGTTGAGCCCGCCTTGAGTACCACGAGGGGAAGAATGACGATCGGGGGTATGGGTTTCAGAACCTCGATGAGAATGTGGAATGCGCGGCGGGCGAGCCGGCTCGTGCCCGTGAGTACACCGATCGGTATGGCGATCGGCAGGCTGAGGAGAAAGCCGACCACCGCGGTCGCAAGCGTCTGCGATACCGCTGTCCAAAAGGCCCCGGTGCCGGCGAGCGACCACAGTCGAGAAAGGGTGGTCGTGGCGGCGGGTAGATTGGGATTGACGACAAGGACTTGCGCAACCAGCTGCCAGCAGGCAAGGGCCACGAGGACACCCGCGAGACTGGACGCAAGACGCCGAAATGCGGATGCCTTGAAGACTAAGGCACCCCACCGTGGCCGGCCGCCCAGCGGTACCGTAGCGAGGGCTGGCCCCTCAGTTCGGGTCATGGAGCCCGTCGCGACGTCTACGGAAGGACGACGCCCGAAAGGCTCGGTGCCCTAGGTAGAAAGCCCGCGTATACCATGTTGGATGCGACACGCGCGAGGTCCTGCGTGGTGACGGTCGTGGGGAAATAGATGTCGTACGAGGACTTCGCGATCGTCGCCGTCGAAATCGAGGTTACCTGGGACGCGTACGGGGCGAACTGGCTGAAATGGGTGTTCGCGTAGGCGTTCGTTTGGATCACCGCGGCCCGGAATCCGGCTAGCGCCTTGGCGTCCGTGGCCCAGCGTGACGCGGTCGTCACCCACATCCCCACGGCAGAGGACGCTCCGAAGAAGGGAACGTCATCGCCCAGCAGCAATCGGGCCCCGTGTGCTACAGCGGAGGCGCTGAAAGGGTACGTGAGCCCAGCCGCGGCGACCTTGCCGGCGTTCAACTCGGCGAGCGCCGTGGGGAAATCGAGGACGACCCAGTTGACCTTGCTTGGGTCTGCACCGGCCTTCTTGAGGGCCCACGATGCCACCACCTGGAGCTGAGCTTTGAGGGCGGGCACGGGCACAGTTTGCCCCTCAAGCGACACGGGCGACTTGAGCTTGCTGCCTTTTGGCACGAAGATCCCCGTGAGATCCTGGTACGTCTTGTATTGCGGAGTCGCAAGCTGCGCAGGCGTGGGCTCGCCGTCGGCAGGTGCGAGAACCCGCAGTGGGGCGCCCTTAGAGAGAAAGTTGACGATAGGGATCGAGGGCGAGTAGGCGATGTCGACGGAACCGCCGATGAGGTCGGCGAGCGCCGCCGCGGGACTGGCGACGGTGGTTCGCGAGACGGACACGCAGTGAGCCGCGAAGAAGCCCTTGGCAGTGCCGAACGGAATGATCCCGTCGGTCGTAATCCCGACCCCGGCGACCGTAAGGTGCGAAATGTGGCCGTGGCACCCAGATGATGGGGCGGCTGAGGTGGAGGGTGCGGCCGCGCTGGACGCGGCCTTGGTGGACGAGCTCGACTTGCTGGCCGAGCTCGAACTCCCGCCGCATGCGGATAGGAGGAAGGCGAGCACGGCAGCGCTCGCGAGGAAGGACGCAAGACGCCGTCGCGAAAGCCTCCACGGTCGGCGGCCGCTCTGGGATGTGCGATCAGGCCGCGCCGTGGGGCTCGTTTGCCTCGGCTTGAAGCGGTACTGCATTCTCCTCGTCCTCCTCCTCGGTTGGTCGATGAGATAATGTATCCAAAATGCGAAGCGCGTGTCAAGGGAGATGTTCTAGGGTCGGGTGCGGGCGCCATGGGGTCGAACTCGTGCTCGTCGGCGGCCGGATCGTCGCGTCGGGCCAGGGGGGAGAAGCGGCTGACGCGATTGCGGTGTGCGGGCGCCGGATCGCGGCTGTGGGACGGCGGGAGGAAATCCTGCAGCTGGCGGGACCCCGAACGCGCGTGGTTGACGTAGCTGGGGGAAGCGTGATACCGGGAGTAAACGATTCCCACCTGCACCTTTCATGGTGGGCACTCGCCCGTCCGCCTCAGGTGGTAGATCTGACCGGAATCAGGTCCGTGGAAGAGCTCCGGCAGGTGGTGGGAGCCCGTGCGCGGGAGGCGCCGCCGGGGAGCTGGGTCCGGGGCGCGGGCTGGAGTGAGAGTCGCCTGAGAGAGTTCTCGGATGGCCGGCGGCGGCCTGCGCGCGAGGATCTGGACGACGTGGCTCCAGAGACGCCCGTAGTCTTGGAGCACTGGACCCGGCACGCAGCATGGGCAAACAGCGTCGCGCTGCGGAAGGCCGGGATCTGCGCCGCGACGCGGGACCCAGACGGCGGCACGATCGTCCGAACCGAGAGCGGAGAGCCGACCGGCCATCTTCTCGAAGCCGCGATTGAGCTGCTCTACAGAGCGATCCCCCCGACGGGGAGGCGCGAGATGCGAGCGGCGATCGTGGAGGCCGCGCGCGAGCTTAGTCGCCGTGGGGTTACAAGCGTCACAGACCCAGTGGTGACGCCTGAGTTGCTGAGGGATTACGCGGCGCTGCATGCGGAGCAAAGCCTTGCTCTTCGCTTGAGCGTTCTGCTGCATTGGGACTGGCCCTCCGTGCGGACCACCGTTGCGGGCTTGCGCCACGCTCTTGAGTTCGTAGGGGTCACCTCAGGATTTGGCGATGAGTGGCTGCGGATCGGCGGATGCAAGCTATTCGCAGATGGTGTGCCGGCGCTGGGGACGGCTTGGATGTCCCGGCCAGGCGGATCGGGCACGCTGGGCGGGCTTGTAACAGAAGGTGACAGCGATGCTGAGCGGGAGCGCGCCCTGCGGGAGATGATCCGTGTTCTGCATCGCGAACGCTTCCAGATTCAGGTTCACGCGACCGGCGACCTAGCATGCGACGTTGTCGCTGACGCATTCGCGAATTCGATGACGGAGGATCCATGGCCCCGCGCGCGGCATGTCGTCATCCACGGCAACTTTCTCACGCGTGATGCGATCGGCAAGCTCGCGCGCCACGGCTTCATTTGCAACACCAACTCGCTGATCAAATGGCAAGCTTCAGACGCACTGCGTGCGGTTCTGGATGAGTCGCGCTGGCATCGCAACATGCCGTGGCGTGAGATTCTCGACGGTGGCGCGCACTTGACCGACAGCTCCGATGCGCCGATCACCGAGCCTGATTGGCGCCAAGCGCTCGAGACGCTGGTGTTGCGCGAGTGTCGTGGCTCGGGCGCGATCAGCGGACCGGACCAGCGGCTGAGTCGAGAAGAGGCGATCCGCGCGTGGACGATCGAGCCCGCCTACCAAGACGGGCAGGAATGGCTGAAGGGGTCGCTAGAGCGCGGGAAGCGAGCCGACTTGGTCGTGCTCGCCGAGGACGTACTCACTGTCGAAGACCATGAGCTGCACGCGGTCACGCCCGTGATGACCGTGCTCGACGGCAAGATCGTCGCCGAATCCTAGGCCGACCGTCAGCGGTGCTGCCGGCCGCGGCCCCCGAGCCCGCGAGCGCGGTGGGGGTGCGGCTCGGTGCGGCCGGTGTGCTTCGTCGCGGCTACCCGGCAAACGATCTGGTTGAGGCGCTTGCGGCGCGGCGTGCGCTGGCGGGCGCGTTGCGCCGCTTTGCTCCGCGGGCGCTGATCATCTCCACGACGACGGCGGCGCTGTTGGCGCGCTGTGGTGGTCTACCCTACGCGGTGTGGCTTGACTCGCCGGCGAGGTCCAACCGGCCGGGGGTGCGCAACGCGCCGCTGCATGTGATCGAGCACCGTGCGCGACCGAGCCGTCGACCGTCGCCCCGGCATCGTCAAGCGCGCGGCCGGCTCGCATAGAGAGCGCGTCTGAGCCGATCAGACCCGCCTATGGCTCGCCGCGCGGGACGGGGTCGCGCTAGGGGACCGCGATGAACTGCTCGAGCGCCGGCGGGATCTCCCCCGACGCGCACGCATGACCGCCCGCGTCCCGCGGGACTATCGAGGGATTCAGAAGCTGTGTGAGGTCGACTCTCGCCAGCCAGCTTGCGCCCTCGTTGCCGAACAGCCCGATCGCGTCACCGCCGGTCGGGCTCTGGTAGGCGGTCATAGTGTGAGGATCGTCACCCTCGCTCCACGCGTTCCCATCAGGAGTGCTGCCGATCCCGCACGTCACCCAGTCGGTGATCGCGGGCGTGCCGATGCCCGATGTGGCCGGGAGCGTGAAGGCGGTGATCTGGTTGCCTTCGAACTCACCGGCCAGGACGCCGGTGTGCGTGCCCTGCGCGATCGCCACGGCGCTGGCCCCGCTCTGAAGGTCTGACTCGGACAGCGTCTGGACCTGGGAGGGAGCCGACCATGTGCCGGCCGGCGATCCCGGCGTGAAGCTGGCCTGGCTGAGGTCGGCGATGAACACCTCGGAGGGGTCGCCGAACTCGACCGGAGCGACCACGATCCCGGTCGAGCAGTCCTCTCCGGTGGAGTCGAGGTTGCCTGCTCCGGTGGCGTTCTCGTAGAAGGCGGGCTGGGCCGGGTCCGACAGGTTCGCGATCTCGAAGTTCCCGTTTTCATCGGCCGACAGCAGCAGATTCCGGACGGGGTCGATCAGGGGGTCCTCCGACACCTCGCCACTCGGCGAGGCGATCGGCGCGCCCAGCGAGTCGTTGCTGAGATCGAGGTACTGAAAGCCTGGGGTCCCACCCACGCTGAGCGCGCTCTCCGCTCTGTCATGGATCGAGTCCATCGCGATCCCCGCGTCGGTCACGGAACCGCCGGAGAAGCCGATCGTTCCGCTCCCGCCGCTGGTCAGGGTGCTGGCCAGAGTGGTCCCGTTCAGGAGGTAGACGTCGGTGTTGTTGGCGACAGCTACGGTCTGGCCCGTGAACGGATCCGACGCGGCAGAGTTGACCACATTCGGAGTGGAGATCAGTGTCGGCGTGATGCTGGAGCCTTCGACGTTCACCACCGAGATGCCCGTGTTCGTTGAGCCCCAGTTGCCCTTGGGAACATATGCGACGACGTTGGAGCCGGTGGTCAGCACGAAGACCGAGCTCGAGTCCTCGCAGGACCCCGTCGGGGACGCCGAGATCGTCCAGGTGAACGTCGTCTCGGACGCTGACCCGGTCGCCGAGGTGGCGGTCACCGTGACCGTCGAGCTGCCGAGCGTCGTCGGCGTGCCGGATATCAGCCCGGTAGCCTGATCGATGGTGAGTCCGGGTGGCAGGCCCGTGGCGGAGTATGACAGAGCGCCGCCATCGGCATCGTGTGCCTGGATCTGAAGGCTCACCGGCGCGCCTACGTTACCCGTCTGGTCTCCGGGATTGACGATCGTGACAGGGTTCGTCGAGCCTCCGGCACCGGTGCCCGCCACGCTCGGACTGGCGCCGCTGCTGCCCTGCGCAAGGAGGAAGTCATGATGGTAGATGTGAAGGGGGCCCAGATGGAAGGACGTGTGGGGGACCACGAGCTGCGCGGAGAGGTCAATCGGCACATGGAGCCGCCAAAGCGAGCTGGATGCCGTGTCGATGTCGAACTGCGGGCCGCCTGAGAGGTCGAACTCGGGCCCGGCAAGTCCGTACACCAGCAGCCGGCCGGCGGGGATCAACCGTGCGCCGATGGAGCCCTGACCTCGCGGTGTGGGAGGCTGGAAGGTGAGGCCCGTCGTGAGCCGGTCGATCGGGGAGATGTGACCGCTGCGGTACTCCAGGCCTCCCGTGGCCGAAACTGATGCGCTCACGCTGGTGGTGATCGACGCGGACGCATCGGCGTCCGCGGTCAGCGTCGTGAGCAGCTCGGGGACGATCCAGACGGGAAACCACCCGATGAAGAAGCGGATGGGGGTGAAGTCATGCTCGAAGAGTTGCTGCTTGAGGCTGCACGAGCCGGAGCCGGTGAGGCTGGCCGATGCGCCCACGGATCCCGTTGCGGTGATGGAGAAGCTGGCGGACCTGACCACGACGTGGGTCCAGTCCCAGCCCCAGCTCAGATGGAGGCTGGGTTTGAGCGAGAGCGAGGCGGAGCCCTCAGCCTCCGCCGATGCGCCGGCGGAGCAGCTGAGATCGAGATGCGGGCGCAGGTTTGCGCGGGGTCCGCCTCCCAGCACCGCTTGGGCGATATCGGAGGTGGGCTGGCCGATCGAGATCTCGCCTGAGGGGATGGCCTGAAATAGGCTCGCGGGCCGCACGTAGAGCCACCAGCGCCCGTGGCGGAAGCGCCTGACGTGGACCACCTGGACCAGCAGTCCATCCGGCGTGGCGCGGCCGATCCCGATCGCGAGGAAGCCTCCGGTGGCAGGCGGGGTGCGCCCGCCGTACACGAGGCTCCCGCTTTGGCCGGGCGGGGGCGCCGACACTACGGCCGAGGGCTTGAGGAGCTGCGTTCTGGTGATCGCCAGGTCGAATGGCCGGCTCGCGACCGTGTGGCCACGGCTCCCGCGCGCGACGACTCGAAGGTAAAGCGCGGCGGTCGCGTTCGGAGTGTGGATCCGAAACACGAACCGGTGATGCCTTATCGGCGCGGTGGCGAGCGATAGCCAGCGGCTGCGCGGACCCGGCTTGCGCTCGAGGGTGACCCGGCCGGCCCCGCTGACGTGACTGACGGTGCCCCGGATCGTCGCCGGGTGGCCGGCGGCCGTCACCGCCGGTGCTCTCACGACGATCGGCGCGGAGCGCCTGGTGTAGCGCCTGGCGGAGCTCGTGGCGGCCGACGCCTGGGCGGGCACGACGACAGTGACGATAAAGCTCACGAGCAGTGCAGCCGTGAGCGGCTTGCGTGGGCATCCCACGAGCCGACCCCCAAGAAACTAGTTCCTCAATGCTCCCAAAAACGAGCATAACCGCAAGCGGTGCGCGGTGTCAACCGCCGGCACGGCGCCGGCGCGCCGCCGCGGCGAGCACCACCTCGACGAACGCGTCGACGTCCCGGCCGTCCGTCTCCCGGTCGATCGCCCGGCTCTGCTCGCCCAGTCGCCGGCGAAGCTGCGCGTCGCCGGCCAGCCGCGCGAGCGCGTCGGCGATCTCCGGCGGCCGGTGGGGGTCGACGAGGATCGCGTTGCGGCCCTCCCGGGCGACGTCGTCGACGGCGCCCGCGGTGCGGCTCACGATCAGTGGCAGCCCGGCGGCGCACGCTTCGCGGATCGCCACGCCGAACGGCTCGTAGGTGCTCACGCACGCGAACACGTGGGCGCTGGCGTACTCCTCTGGCATCGCTTCGGGGGCCAGGGCGCCGGGAAGCTGCACGTCGACGCCCAGCCGCGCCGCCAGCCGGCGCAGCTCCTCCTGCAGCGGCCCGCTTCCGAGGATCCGCAGTGTGGCGGCGCGCTGTGCAAGCCCGGCGGCGGAGAACGCCTGGATGAGCGCGGCCAGGTTCTTGTCCGCCACCAGCCTGGCGACGGCCAGGACGATGAGCGGCCGCTCGGGTAAAGGCCGCGCCGCGTCGCGCGCGTTTCTGGCGGCGCGAACCGGGCGCAGGTCGGCGGACTGCAGCGCCACCCCGATGCGCTGCGCGCGCGCTCCAAGCTGCTCGAGCCGTCGCCGGGCGCGCGAGCTGACCGCGATCAGACCGTCGGCGTGGCGGGCCAGGCGCCGGTGCAGCGCCAGCTGCGCGGCGGGCAGCAGCGGGTCGATCTCGGGCGTGCACTCGGTGAAGATCACGTACGCCCGGCCGTGGCTTCGGCACCAGGCGAGCGCGCGCAGCGATGCGGGCCCGTACTCGGCGGCGACCACGCAGTGGGGCTGGAAGTCGCCAAGGGCGCGCTCCAGCCCGATCGGCCACACGATCGGCGTGCGACCCGGGCGCGCGCGCTGGCGCGATCGCAGGTGGACCGCCGGGTAGCGGTGCCGGGGCTCAAACCATGTTGGGGGCGCGTCCCAGCTGGGCTGTGTCGCCGACTGGTAGATGACGCGCAGCTCAAGCCGCTCGGCCAGCGCCTCAAACAGCGGCTCGCGGTAGGGGGCGGGGGCCGGCGGGATCACCGCGCAGCGAAGCGCCAGCCGGCTGGGCACGGCTCAGCTGTTGCTCACGGCAGCGGGACCGAATCCGCCGGCGTGGAGCTGGTGCCGGCGCCCGTCGTGGTCGTGCCGCTGCTGGTGGTGGCGGCGGTGGTGCCGCTGGTGGTCGTGCCGCTGCTGGTGGGGCCAGCGCTGGTCGTGCCGCTGCTGGTGGTGGCGGCGGTGGTGCCGCTCGTGGTCGTGCCGCTGGTGGTGCCGGTGTCCGACGATCCGCCCGCAGACGCGCTCGAGCCTGCCGCGGTGGTGGACGTCGTCCCGCCGGTCGCCGCCGTCGTTGTCCCCGCCGCTGTCGTCGTCCCTCCGGTTGCGGTCGTGGTCCCGTCTGCGGTGGTGGTGGTCGTCGTGGTGGTCGGCGTCGTGTCGGTCGGGGCTGTCGTCCCCGAGGTGGTGGTGGGGTCGGAGCCGGTGGTGCTCGTGGTCGGAGTTGTGGTGCTCGTCGCGGTGACAGTGGTCGGGGTTGCGGTGCTCGTGGTCGAGGTCGCGCCCGTCGTGGTGGGGGCTCCGCCCGCCGATGCCGTCCCGGCTCCGCTTGCCAGCAGCGGCCGCAGAGTGTCTGTCGGCAGCGCGCCGATCGTCGATGTGGGCTCGGGCAGCGGCGTGCCCGGAGCGGTGACCGACTGCGCTGTCGTGGTCGTACCGTCCCTCCCGTGCGCCCGCACGCTGTCGCGCTGTCCGGCGGCTGTGGTGGCGGACGAGTGGCTCCGGCCCTTTGCGCCCCTGTGCTCGCCTGCGGCCCGGGCCCTGTGCTCGCCGGCCAGCGGCTGGGATGAGCTCGGCTCCGAGTACGGTGTCGCCGACGGTGCGAGCGGGCCATCGGCGGCGACCGCGCCCCCCCGGGGGGCCGGCGCGCGACCGCGGTGATGCCCGCCGTCGCCGGCCGCCACGGCGCCTGCAGTGGCCAGCGCCGCCGCCGCCAGGCCGGCGGCCGCCTTGCCCGCGACGGCTCCCAGACCAGCCGAGATGAGCCCGCCTGACCCGGAGATGGCGGCGCCCCCGCCCGCAAGCGCGGCGGTCCCGGAGCCCAGCGCCCCGACCGCCCCTGAGCTGGCGACCGCTCCTGAGCCGGCGACCGCTCCTGAGCCGGCGACCGCCCCTGAGCCGGCGACCGCCCCCGAGCCGGCCGTGCTCGCGCTCCCGCCGGCAGCGGTGGCGCCCGATCCTGCGCCTGCCGAGTGTCCGAGATGGGCCAGCAGTAGGCGCCTGAGGACGGCGAGGGGGCCCAGCGGCAGCAGTGCGGCCAGTGCGCGGTTGGTCTGCCGCAGCTGGGAGCGGAACGTGGCGCAGCGGGCGCAGCCGCGCACGTGGCGGCGCGCGGGCGCGCTCGGACGCCGGCGGATCCCCTCCGCGACCTCGCCGAGCTCCGTGCGCACCTCCTCGCAGGTGAGCTGCCGGGCCTCGGCCGCCTCGCCCAGCGAGACGCGCGCGCGCACGAGCAGCGACTTGACCGAGGGGACGGTCGTCTCCATCGCCTCGGCGATCTGCTCGTAGGACATCGCGTCCATCTCGCGCAGCACGAGCGCGGTCCGCTGGGTCTCGGGCAGCTGCTGGATGTCGGCGACCAGGAGCCGGAACTCCTCCTGGTTGTGGACCCTGTCGGCCGTGCTCGTGCCGTGGTCGGCGAGGTGGTGGTCCATCGAGTCGACGCCGATCGCCTGGATGCGGCGCATGTGGTTCAGGCTGCGGTTGCGCGCGATGCGGTACAGCCACGGGCGAACGTTGATCGGACGGTCGTCGGCCAGGATCGCGTTGAACGCGGCCGTCATAACCTCCTGCAGCACGTCCTCGGCGTCCTCCCGGGAGCCCAGCAGGTGCCGGCAGAACGCGAGCAGCCGCGCGTGGTATCGGCTCACGAGCGTCTCGAAGGCGGCTACGTTCCCCCTGCGCAGAAGCGCGATCAGCCGCTCGTCGGACTGCAGGCGCAGAAGCGGCGAGCGGCCATGCAGCCCGGTGGCCCCTGGATGTTTCAGTGCGGAGACTTCCATGCGGCTCTGACCGGGGGTTCCCCCTTCGGCCTGACGGACACCGTAGCAGCGGCAAAGTTGCGTTTCCGGCGAATACCCGGGGAGGGACTCGAACCCTCATGCCTTGCGGCAGTCGCTCTTAAGGCGACCGTGTCTGACCAGTTCCACCACCCGGGCGGCCAGCGCAAGACGCTACCGCGCTCGCGGTTGGGCTACACCTACCGCGGCGGTGAGATCAGCTCAAGCAGCGCGGTTGCGAGCGCACGGTCGCCGGAGATCCGCAGTGAGGACCGCTTCCTGTCCGGGCCCAGCGCGCTGACCCAGGCGTCGGTTGAGCCGCTGACGCGCGCATCGCACGACTCGCCCGGCGTCTGAAGTTCGCGGATCGTCGCGGGGCCTTGCTCGCGCAGCGTCGCCAGGTACACGAGCGCGCCCCCGTCGCGTGCGTCTGAGATCGCCAGCTCCACCGTACCTGAGCCTCCCGCGCCCGCCTGCGTGAGGCCGGGCAGCAGCCGGACGATCGCGCCCACGTCGACGCGCTCTGAAGCTCGCGGCTCGCTCCACGCCCACCGCCAGCCCCAGCGGGCAAGCTCGCCCAGCACCGGCGCGAGCTCCCGGCCGCGGTCGGTCAGCGCGTAGTCCACCCTGGGCGGCACCTCGCGGTAGCGTGACCTGGTCAGCAGGCCGTCGGCAACCATCCGGTTGAGCCGCGAGCGAAGCTGCTCGGTGGAGATTCCCGGCAGGACGCGTTGGAGCTCCACGAAGCGTCGCGGCCCGGACATGAGGTCGCGCGCGATCAGCAGCGTCCACTTGTCGCCGACCAGGTCAAGCGCCCTCGCGTCCGGCGCCCACTGGTCATAGGGGTGACGCTTGGTCGGTGGAACGTGTGACATTGAGGCCCCCGGTGCCCGTCGACGTTTGCACCTGCTCGCCGAGCATAACCCAATCCCCGCGTGCGCCGTGCCCCGCGCGCTGGCAGACTTCCCCCATGAGCAAGCGGGCCAGCGGCCGCCCGCGACCGGCGTGCGGCTGATCCCGGCGGCGGTGCGCAGGTTCTGGCGCATCGCGTGGCGGGCGAACCTGACCGGGATGGCGTCCATGGTCGCCTACAACATGCTGCTGGCCGTCATCCCGGTGGCGCTGCTTGGGCTGTTTGTCGCCGGCAACGTGCTCTCAAGCCCGCAGGTGCAGCGCAGCGTCCTCGGTGACCTGCGTGAGGTCTTCCCCGGCGCAGCCGAGCAGACGCTTGACTCCCTGCTGAGGGAGATCCGCGACTCGACCACCGGCAGCGGCGTGCTCGGGCTGGTGGCCAGCGTGTGGCTGGGATCCTCGTTCTGGGGCGCGCTGGACACCGCGTTCTCCCGCATCTACGGGGGCGCGCCGCGAGGCTGGCTGGCGCAGAAGCGCTTTGCCCTGGGGATGCTGCTGGTGGTGCTCGTGTTCATGGTCGCCACCGTGTCGGTGCCGACCGCGCAGAGCATCCTGCGCGCGGGGGTGGACGCGCTCCCGTTCGATCTCGCGCGCGTGACCGTGCTCGTGTACGCCGGGTCGCTGGTGCTCGGGCTGCTGGCGCTGTTCGCCTGCCTGTGTGTGATCTACGCGCGCGTCCCTCACCGTCGGGTGCCGTGGCGAGCGGTGTGGCCCGGCTCGCTGGGGGCCACGGCCGCGATCGGCGCGGTCGACTACGCGTTCCCCGCCTACCTATCGCACATCTCGACGATCGCGCGGTTTGGCACCACGATCGTGTTCGTGCTGATCCTGCTGGCGTGGTTCTACGCGCTGGCGCTGATCATCCTCGCGGGCGCGGTGGTCAACGCGATGCGCCTGGAGCGTGGCGAGCCGGCCGGCCGCCAAGCGCGCCGCCGGTCGCTGCGTCGCAGGCGGCGCTAGTGCCACGGCCGCGCCGGCATCCCAAGGCTCCCGGTCGCGGCAAGCCCGCCCTCATCCGGCGTGTTCAAGCGCGCGATCGCGTACATCCGCGCCGTTGCGCGGTCGCTCCAGCGCTCCGCGCCTGCGGGCGTGCGCGCGTGCAGCGGCTGCCAGCGAGTCGCCCAGCGCCGCGAGCTGAGCGTGCAGGCCCGGGCCGATCGGCGCATCGCCGTCGCCCATGCGCTCGCCGTCGCCCATGCGCTCGCCGGCGCGCGCCACCAGCACGACCTGCTCGCACGGCCACGCGCCGATCCGCCTGAGGATCCGCCGAGCGTCGGCGTTGGCGCTCGCGGTGCCCCCGCCGCCCGGGCTTGCGCCGATCACCGCGACGGCTTTTCACGCAGCACTTGGCCTCGAACGGGCGCGAGGCCCAGACTCAGGCCGGATGGGCGACCACCTGTCAACGACCGATCCACCGCCGCCGGCATCGCCACCGCCGCCGGCATCGCCGCCGCGGCCGGCATCGCCGCCGTCTGTGGCCCAGGCGCTCGGTCGCCTGCGCGTGGCGCTCAACGACAGCTACACGGACGCCAGCCGCCAGCTCGGCCTCACCCCCCAGCAGGCGGAGCTGCTGTGGGCCGCCCTGAGCCCCAGGCCCGTCGGCGACCTCGCGCGCGTGCTGCACTGCGACCGCTCGAACGTGAGCCGGCTGGTCGACCGGGCGGCCGCCCGCGGCCTGCTGGTGCGCCGCGGGCAGCTCGGCGACGGGCGGCTGAGCATGATCGAGCTCAGCCCGGAGGGCAGGCGTCTCGCCCAGCGCTTCATCTCCCGGCTTGAGTCGCTGACGCGGCCGCTGCTGGACAGCTGGAGCGAAGCTCAGCGGCGGGCGGCCGCCGGCGTGCTCGACGAGCTCGCAAGGGCGATCGAGGAGGCGACCCGCGCGCCGGCCGCGCGCGACGGCGTGGGTCAGCCGGCGTCCGCCGAGCCGTCCTGGAGCTCCGGCGGGAGCGCCTTGGGACCGTCCGGGTAGGCCCAGGCGAGCTCGGCGGCGCTCATCTTCAGAGTGTTGGCGGGCTCGGAGGGAGCGCCGACGACGAGCCACAGCTGATCGGCGTCGGTGTCGTTGAACAGCTGGCGGACCTCCCCCGGCTCCACCAGCAGGCTGTCGAGCCGCCCGAGCGTGTGGAGCTGCCCACCGATGCGGACGCGCCCGATCCCCTCGAGCAGGACGTAGAGCTCGTGCGTGCGGCGGTGGCGGTGCCTGGTGGAGGCCTGACCGGGACGCAGCCGCCACAGCCGAGCGCCCAGCGTCGCGGCGTCCAGCTGCCGGGCGAGATCGGTGTTGAGCACCCCCATCTGGTTGGACGGGCGCCAGAGGGCCTCGGCGGCGGTCAGCAGGCGATGGCTCACGTGGACGCCTTCGATGGTGCGGGCCGCCTGACGCCGGCCGGGTCGGCTCCGCGTCGCCGGCGGTAGGCCCGGGTGCGAGCCCGGTTGCCGCACGCCTCGCTTGCGCACCAGCGCCGGCGACCCGGGCGTGAGGCATCGACGAACAGCAGCGCGCAATCTGGAGCCGAGCACTCGCGGATGCGCCCGGCCAAGGGACCGGACAGCAGATCGACCGCGTCGCGCGCGATGGTGGCGAGCATCGCCTCGACCGGCCGCGGCGCAATCCAGGCTCGCCGCCCGTCCGCGCACAGCTGCGGGGCGAGCGCCGGCCGCGCCGCCCAGCGGTTGAGCTCCTGAAGGTCGCCGGGCAGCGCGGAGAGGTCGGGCCGCGCCAGGCGGTTGATCGCCTCGCGCAGCTGGCGGCCGGCCGCCAGCTGGCGTGCGCTGACCTCCGGCGGCTCGGCCAGCATGCCGGTCTCTGCGATCCACCGGGAAAGGTCCTCGGGGCTGCGAAGCCGCTCAAAGCAGCGGCGCCGCCGCTCGCCCACGGTGGCCACGAAGTCCAGGCACAGGCGCCCGCTGTTGCGGTGGAAGCGAAGCTCCTGCGCCGGCAGGTCGAAGATCACGACCGGCTGCATCGACGACATGGATATAACACATGTCGCAGCGAGCAGACGGGGCGACCCGCCCACGGCAGGGCGAGCCGTGAAGAGGCGGTGCGGCGATCCGCGGCGCGCCTTGGCCGGCGGGACCGGTAGCGTCCCCGGGCGTGACCGAGCGCAGCACGCTTCACGGCGGCCGGCTTGTGGCACGGACGCTGCGAGCTGACGGCGTGAGCCACCTGTTCACGCTGTCGGGCGGGCACCTGTTCTCGATCTACGACGGCTGCCGCGCCGAGGGGATCCGGATCATCGACGTGCGCCACGAGCAGACGGCGGCGTTCGCGGCCGAGGGCTGGGCGAAGGTGACGCGCCAGCCGGGAGTGTGCGCCCTGACCGCCGGCCCGGGGGTGACCAACGGCATGAGCGCGATCGCCTCTGCATCCCAGAGCAACTCGCCGTTGGTGGTGCTCGGCGGCCGCGCGCCGGCGTGGCGGTGGGGTCAGGGATCGCTGCAGGAGATCGACCACGTGCCGTTCGTCGCGCCGCTGGTCAAGCGGGCGGCCACCGCGGGGAGCGCGGCGGACATCGCACGGCTCACGCACGAGGCGCTTGCGCTGGCGGTCTCGCCCCGCTCGGGGCCGACCTTCGTCGACTACCCGCTGGACCACGTCTTCAGCGAGGCCGAGCCGGGGCCCGACCCGGAGCCGCTGCCGCAGCCCTCAAGCGGCCCCGGTGCCGACGCGGAGGCGACGGAGCGGGCCGCCGCGCTGCTGCGCGAGGCTCGGCGGCCCGTGGTGATGGCCGGCAGCGGGCTGTACTGGGGCCACGGCGAGGCTCAGCTGAGGCGGCTGGCCGAGGAGCTGTGCGTGCCGGTGTTCCTCAACGGCCTTGGCCGCGGCTGCCTGGCCGCCGATCATCCCATGGCGCTGTCACGGTCGCGGTCGCAGGCGTTGGGGGCCGCCGACGTGGCGCTGGTGGTGGGTGCGCCGCTGGACTTCCGGCTCGGCTTCGGCGCAGCCTTCTCGCCGGATGCAAAGCTCGTGTCGGTCGACGTGGCGCCCCCTGATCGGCCTCATCCCAGGGCCGTCGATGCCGAGCTCTACGGGGCGCTGCCCGCCACGCTTCAGGCGCTGCGCGAGGCCGCGGGCGCACCGCGGGGCGACGTGTCGCTCGGGCGGTCCCGGTGGCTTGACTCCCTGCGCGAACAGGAGGGGCGCCTGCGCGCCGGTGAGGCGGCCGAGCTCGCCGACGAGCGCAGCCCGCTTCATCCGATGCGGGTCTACGCGGAGCTTGCCCGGGTGCTCGACCGTGACGCGATCGTGGTCGGCGACGGCGGCGACTTCGTCTCCTACGCCGGCCGGATGGTGCAGACGTTCGAGCCGGGCTGCTGGCTTGACGCGGGCCCCTACGGCTGCCTGGGGTCGGGACCCGGCTATGCGCTGGCCGCCAAGCTCGCGCGCCCCGACCGTCAGGTCGTGCTCCTGGCCGGCGACGGCGCGTTCGGCTTCTCCGGCATGGAGCTGGACACGCTCGCGCGCCACGGCCTCGCCGTGGTGGTGGTGATCGGGAACAACGGGATCTGGGGCCTTGAGAAGCACCCGATGGAGATGATCTACGGCTACTCGGTGGCCGCCGATCTGCGCCCGGCGACGCGCTATGACCAGGTCGCCGTCGCGCTTGGCTGCCAGGGCGAGCTGGTCTCAGAGCCGCACCAGCTGCGTCCCGCGCTCGAGCGCGCTCTGGCCGCAGGCCGCCCGGCGGTCGTCAACGTGCTCACCGATCCCGCGGTCGCCTACCCGCGACGCTCGAACCTCGCCTGAGCCGTGGGGACCTGAGCCGTGGGGACCTGAGCCGGAGGAAACGAAAACCGCCCGCATCGGTGCGGGCGGCTTCCGATCCAGGTTGGCCCAGTCCGGACGGGCAGGGGTACGCACCGGAGAGGGCCGCTTCGGCTGGCCCGGACGGCGGGAGGCGCCGAGTTCTACGGCTTCGTCCGGGCCTATGTGCGGGTTGCGGGGTCGCGCAAGCGCCCGCACCCAGTCGCAAAGAATTGCGCAGCGGAGGCCGCTGCGCAATCGAACATTCGTTGATATCTCGGATGAAACCTGACCATCTGTACGTCAGATATCTAGCATTGTACCTTGACAAAGTGGCAAGCCTGCGCTAGCAAGCCGCGCTGTCGGTACGAAGGCGGTTGAGCAGTCAAACGATTCCGCGGAATCGTCCGCAGAAGCGCTTCGGTCAGTCCGCGCACAGCTTGATGAGCGCGCCGTACAGCAGATCGCGCTCTGAGACCGTGACCTGCTCGAGCTCCAGCACGCTCATCGCCTCCAGCAGGATCGCGGCCCCCGCCACGATCGTCGGCGCCCGGTCTGGGTGAAGCCCCGGCACCTCGCGGCGGCGCTCGAGCGGCAGCGCCGCCAGCTCGGACAGCAGCGCGCCGCAGCGCTGCGCGGACAGCCGGTGGCCCTCCACGCGCGCCGGGTCGTAGGGGTCAAGCCGCTGCGCGATCGCGGCCAGCGAGGTTGCGGTGCCAGCCACCGCGACCGCGTGGTCCACGGCGCCGCGCAGCGCCGACGGCACCGCCGCGTGAAGCATCCCGTGCACGTCGGCGCGCAGGGCCAGAAGCTCCGGCTCGGTCGGCGGGTCTGACCTGAGGTGGCGCTCGGTCTGGCGCACGACCCCCGCCTGGGTGGACACGCACAGCTCGATCTCGCCGCCGGCGCCGGCCACCAGCTCGGTGGAGCCGCCGCCGATGTCGATCACCAGCGTCCTGGTACTGCTCCCCGGCGCGGCCGCCGCGCCGACCGCTGCCGGGTCTCCGACCGCTGACGGGTCTCCGATCGCTGCCAGGTCTCCAACCGCCCCCAGGTACGTCAACCGCGCCTCGTCCTCGCCGGAGAGCACGCGGGAGCGCAGGCCGTAGCGCTCCTGCACCAGCCGCGCCAGCGCCTCCCCGTTGGACGCGTCGCGGACCGCGCTGGTCATCACCGCCACCGTGCGCTCGCAGCAGTGCGCGTCGATCAGCTCCCGGTAGCGATCGAGCGTCGCGAGAACCCGCGCGATCGCATCCTCGCGCAGGCGTCCCGCGGCATCCACGCCCGCGCCCAGCCGGGTGATCTCGCTGCGGCGCTCCAGCTCGCGGATGCGGCCGCCCTCTGTGGAGGCGATCAGCAGCCGGGTGGAGTTTGAGCCGATGTCCACGACGGCGGCGATCACGGCAGCGTGACCGGATGGGGCATCGGCAGCCCGTCGAGCGCCGCGATCAGGTTGTCGACCGCCAGGTCGGCCATCCGCTCGCGGGCGGAGCGGGTCGCCGAGCCGATATGGGGCACGACCAGGACGTTGGGCGCGCTGAGCAGCGGATCGTCGGGGGCGGGCGGCTCTGGATCGGTGACGTCCAGCGCGGCGCCGGCGATCCGCCCCTCGTGCAGCGCCTGCACGAGCGCCGCCTGGTCGACGATCGGGCCGCGCGCGGTGTTGATCAGCACCGCGGTGGGCCGCATCCTTGAAAGCGCGGCGGCATCGATCAGATGCCGGGTGTGAGAGTTCAGCGGGCAGTGGAGCGAGACGAAGTCGGAGCGTTCGAGCAGCTCCTCAAGCGCCACGCCCCCGTCGCGGCCGGTGTGCAGGACCGTCATCGAGAACCCCTGCGCGCGCCGCGCGACGGCGCGGCCGATCCGGCCCATGCCGACGATCCCAAGCGTTGCGCCGTGCACGTCCAGGCCCAGATGCGCCCCCGGCTCCCAGGTGACCCACTCGCCGCGGCGGACCGTGTCGATCGCCTCGGCCAGCCTGCGGGCGGCCGCCAGCAGCAGCGCGAACGTCAGATCCGCCGTCGCGTCGGTGAGCACGTCGGGCGTGTTGCCGACCGCCACCCCGTGACGCGCGGCGGCTCGCAGGTCGATGTTGTCGTAGCCGACGGCGTAGTTGGCGACCGCGCGCAGCCGCGGCGATCCCTCAAGCAGCGCCTCGTCGACGCGGTCTGAGAGCAGCGACAGCAGGCCGTCGGCGTGCTCGGTCATCCGCCGAAGCTCCTCGTAGGGGGGCGGCAGCCGACCGGGCCACACCTCCACCTCGTGGCGAGCGCGCAGGCGGTCCAGCGCGCCTCCGGGCAGCTGACGGGTCACGGCGCAGCGGGCCATGGGCGGGGATTGTGGCCGACGTCGCTGCCCTCGCGCGTTCAGGCTGGCTGCCCATGCGCGTTCAGGCTGGCTGCCTGAACGCGTTCAGGCTGGCAAGATGCGCCCGTGCCGGCGCCCCTGAAGATCCAGGCCAGGCCTCTGGCGGGCTCCTCGGTGCTCCTGCCGCGCGTAGCGCTGGGGTGCGGAGGCTTCGGCGGGGTGGGCTCGGCGCCCGAGCTGTTCGGCCAGGGGCTCTCCGACGAGCAGGCGGCGGAGCTGATGGATGCCGCCTGGGAGATGGGCATCACCCACTTCGACACGGCCGACGCCTACGGCGGGGGCCGCAGCGAGCGGGCGATCGGCGCCTGGATCGCCTCGCGCGGGCTGCGTCCCACGCTGACCACCAAGACCTTCCACCCGATGCGCCCGGGCGGGGACTTCGGCCTGGAGGGCGAGCGCGTGATGCGCTGCGCGGCCGACAGCCTCAGGCGCCTGGGGGTCGACCGCGTGGAGCTGTACCTCGCGCACGAGGTCGATCCCTCGGTGCCCCTCAAGCGCACCGTGCAGGCGTTCGAGCGCCTGCGCGACCGGGGCATGATCGCCGCCTGGGGGCTCAGCAACGTGGGCGCCGATGCGCTGCGCGACGCGCTGGCGGTCGCCACGCCCGCCGCCGTTCAGAACGGCTGCTCGCTGCTTGAGCGCGGCGACCTTCACACGGTGATAGAGCTGTGCGCCCGCCACGGCGTTGCCTACAGCGCGTTCAGCCCCCTGTGCGGCGGCTGGCTCGCCGGCCGCTACCGCCGCGGAGAGCCGCCCGCGCCGGGCTCGCGCATGACCCTGCGCCCGCAGCCCTACCTGGCGCTGCAGCGCGCTGCCACCTTCGACGCGCTCGAGCGGCTTGAGGAGCTGGCCGCGGCGCGCGGCGACACGATGGCCTCGCTTGCGATCGCGTGGCTGCTCGCCGACGAGCGGATCTCGCAGATCGTGGTCGGCCCCGCCAGGCCCGAGCACCTGGAGCCGGTGCGCCGGGCGCTTGAGCACCCGCTCCAGGCGGCCGAGCGGGACCGCCTGACCGAGCTGTTTGCGGGGTGCGGCCTGTGAGCGGGGCCGCTCGGGCTCGGTGGACGGGGTCGCGCTGGCCGGGGCGGCTGGGCGCGCGCCTGCGCGCAGGGGCGCGCCCGTGACCGTCCTTGTGCTCTCCGGCGAGGACGTCCGGGAGGCGCTTGCGCCAGCCGCCTGCGAGGCGGCGATGGCCCAGGTGCTGGTCGCCCGCGCGCGCGGCGAGGCGTTCAATCCGCTGCGCAGCGTCGTGGCGGCGCCCGGGGCGGCGGGCCTGATGGGGCTGATGCCCGCTCACGGCCGCGCGGCGCCGGGCGAGCAGCCGGTGTTCGCGCTCAAGGCGCTGTGCCTGATCGCCGACAACCCGCGCCGCGGCCTGGACGCCCACCAGGGCACGGTCACCCTGTTCGACGGCGCCACGGGTCGGCCGACGGCGATCCTCGACGCCTCCGCGGTCACCGAGATCCGCACGGCCGCGGTGACGGCTCTGGCCACGAGGACGCTCGCCCGCGAGGACGCGCGGCGGCTGGCGATCCTCGGCGCCGGCGTGCAGGGACGCGCGCACCTGCACGCGCTGGCGAGCGTGCGCGCCTGGGAGCAGGTGCGAATCTACGCGCCCACCGGCGAGCACGCCGCGGCGGCGGCGGCGCTGTGGGCAGGGCCGGGCGAGGCCGTCGCGGCCGGGTCGGCCAACGCTGCTGTCGAGGGCGCCGACGTGGTCGTGGCGGCCACCAGCTCCCGGTCGCCGGTGCTCGAGCACGAGCTGCTCGCGCCGGGCGCGCACATCAACGCCGTCGGCGCCAGCCGGCCCGACGCGCGGGAGCTGCACGTGCGCACGGTCGCCGCCGCCGCGCTGTTCTGCGACAGCCGCGAGTCGCTGCAGGCCGAGGCGGGCGAGTTTCGCCTGGCGCTGGCGCGCGGCGCGATTCCCGGCCCCGAGCACGTCCGCGCCGAGCTGGGGGAGGTGCTCGCGGGCCTCGCGCCCGCAAGGGGCCATCCCGGCGAGCTGACGCTGTTTCGCTCGCTGGGGATCGCCGTCGAGGATCTGGCGGCCGCGCGCCTGGCGGTCGCATCCGCGCAAGAGCGGGGACTGGGCCGGGAGGTGCCGCTGTGAGGCGCTCGGCGCGCCCGCCCCGCCCGAGCGGCGCAAAGCGGATACGGTGCGCCCGATGATCCCGCTTGACGAGATCCGCGCCGCGCGCGAGCGGATCGCCGGTGCGGCGGTTCGCACCCCGCTCGTGCGCCTGGCGGTCGATGGCGCGCCCGCGCAGCTTCACTGCAAGCTTGAGACCCTGCAGCCGGTCAACTCGTTCAAGATCCGCGGCGCCGCCAACGCCATCCGCCGCGCCGACAGCGGGACGGTCGCGCGCGGGATCGTCACCGCGAGCGCCGGCAACATGGCGCAGGGGGTCGCCTGGATCGCGCGCGAGCTGGGCGTGCCCGCGACGATCGCGGTGCCAGAGCACGCGCCGCAGACCAAGCTCGAGGCGATCGAGCGTCTGGGCGGGCGGATCGTGCGCCTGCCCTACGACGACTGGTGGCAGGCGATCGTCGAAAGCCGCGTGCAGGGCCAGGAGGGGCTGTTCGTGCACCCTGTGGCCGACGAGGCGGTGATGGCCGGCAACGGCACGATCGGGCTCGAGCTGCTGGAGGACCTGCCGGACCTGGACGCTGTGGTGGTCCCGGTCGGAGGCGGCGGGCTGGTGGTGGGGATAGCGTCGGCGGTCAAGGCGCTCGCGCCCGCCGTGCGCGTGGTCGCCGCCGAGCCCGAGACGGGCGCCGCGCTCACAGCCGCGCTGGCCGCCGGTGGCCCGGTCGATGTCGCCTACGAGCCTTCGTTCGTCGACGGCGCCGGCAGCCGCCGCGTGCTCGAGCCGATGTGGCCGCGGCTGGCCGAGGTCGTCGACGAGGCCGTTGCCGTGCCACTGGCCGACGCGCGCAAGGCGGTGGCGCTGCTGGCGCAGCGCATGCGGGTGATCGCCGAGGGCGCCGGCGCGCTCGCGCTCGCGGCCGCGCTCGCCGGACGCGCCGGCGGCGGCCACGTCGCGTGCATCGTCTCCGGCGGCAACATCGACCGCTCGACGCTGGTGGAGATCCTCGCCCAGACGACCTAGCGCCTAGCCCGGCTCGCGGCCGGGCCGATCAGCCGGCCGCCTCGCGCAGCGCCTGGATCAGCCGGCCACCTCGCGCAGCGCCTGGATCAGCCGGCCAGCTCGCCCAGCGCCCGGATCAGCCGGTCCACCTCCTCCGCGGTGTTGTAGTGGATGAACCCCACCCGCACCGCCTCCCCCTCGTAGCCCAGGCGGGGGTACAGGCCCAGCGAGTACCAGTTGTCGTTGGCCCACACGCCGATGCGCCGCGTCGCCAGATGCTCGGCGACACGTGCGGCGGGCACGCCGTCGACGTTGATCAAGAACGTCGGCACGCGGCCGGCCATCGACGGCAGCCCGTAGAAGACCACGCCCTCCGGCGCCCCGGCGAGGAACCGGTCGCCGAGCGAGCGCTCGTGCGGGGTGATCGCGGCAAAGCCGCCGATCGAGTGCAGGTAGTCGAACGTCGCGCACAGGCCGGCGAGCAGCTCGAACGGCGGCGTGCCCGTCGAGAAGCGCCTCCCCAGCGGCTGCATCGGCGCCGGGCGGGCCTTGTAGGGGCGCCAGCGCTCGGTCACCTCCGCCCGCCCGTAGGCGATCCCCAGGTGCGGCCCGCAGAACTTGTACGGCGAGCAGATCAGCACGTCGGCGCCGATCGCGCGCACGTCGATCGGCTCGTGCGCGGCGTAGTGCACCGCGTCCACCCACGCCAGCGCTCCGGCCTCGTGGGCCATCCTGCACACGCGGGCCGCGTCGACGATCGTGCCGACCGCGTTGGACGCCCAGGCGAACGCCACCACCCGGGTGCGCTCCGACAGCTTCGCCGCGAGGTCGTCCAGGTCCATCGTGGTGTCCTCGCGCAGCTCGATCTGGCGCACCACCAGGTCCCGGTCGTGCGCGAGCTCCAGCCACGGGGCGACCCCGCCGTCGTGGTCGGCGGCGGAGACGAGGATCTCGTCGCCCGGGGAGAACTCGCGGCCCGCGGTGCGGCTGAGCGTGAAGTTCAGCGACGTCATGTTGGGCCCGAAGGTGATCTCGTGCGCCTCGCAGCCCAGGAACGCTGCCGCGCCGCGCTCGGCGCGCTGCAGGATCTCGCCGACCCGGCGGCTGGTCTCATAGCCGGCTCCGAGGTTGGCGCTGGCCTCGCGAAGCGCGCGCGCCACAGCCTCGCCGACCTCGTCGGGGACCTGCGAGCCGCCGGGGGCGTCCAGGAACGCGAACCCGTCGCGCAGCGATGAGAAGCGCCGGCGCAGCGCGTCGACGTCGAGGGTCCGATCAAGCGTTGAGGTCATGCGGGGCTCCTTGGTTGCGCGGCATCGAGCACAATGCTTTCATCGCCGTGCATACATTCGCTCTGAGGGGGTTTGTGCAGCCTTGGCCGTCCGTGTGAGTCGCAGCGCGCAGGCAACTTGGCAAGGTACCGTGCCCGACGGGGGAGGGCGCCTGGCGCTGGGAAGCGGCGCCTGGGAGGGCGAGTTCAACCTCAGAAACCGGGTCGAGGACGTCGAGCGCGCCACGAACCCCGAGGAGCTGATAGCCGCCGCGCACGCCGGCTGCTTCACGATGTCGCTGGCCAACCTGCTCAGCGAGGCCGGCACGCCCCCCGCCGACCTCAGGACCACGGCCAGGGTGCGCCTGGAGCAGCTGGAGGAGGGGTTTCGGATCACGCGCATCTCCCTGAGCACCGTCGGCGAGGTGCCCGGGATCGACGCGGCGCGGTTCGGCGAGCTGGCCGAGCGCGCCAAGTCGACCTGCCCGGTGTCGCTGGCGCTGTCGGGAACCGAGATCGTCCTTGACGCGAGCCTCAGATGAGCGGTGAGAGCCCCCTCGGCGCCCCGCCGGCCATTGACCCGGGGGCGGGTGATCTGCGAATGTGCCGCTCCCACTCGGCCATGCGCCACAGATGAAGAGCGCCCGACGAAGGTCCCGAGCACCGTTGACGCCCACCACCACAGCCACCGCGCGGCCCCGCCGGCTTTGAGCACCGCCACGCCCGAGCAGACCGCCGGCCCCGGGCCGGATCCGACGTCGGACGAGCGACCGCGCGCGGCGGTCGTGCGCTGCGAGGAGGTGCGGCCCGTCGTCGGCGAGGGCGGCGTGCGCGTGCGCCCCACCCTCGGGCGCGCCAGCGGCTTCACCGCGCTCGAGCAGGAGATCCTTGAGTGCCCGCCGGCGGCGCGCGTGCGGGAGCAGGCCGCAGACTGCGAGCGGACGCTGTTCGTGCTCAGCGGACGGGGGTGGCTGTCGGCGGGCGGCTCAGAGCACTCGCTGGAGCCGGAGGTGGGCGTGCTGATCCCGCCCGGGACCGAGTTTGAGCTGCGCGCCGATCAGGGCGCCGCGCTGCGCCTGGTGTCGGTGAGGATCCCGGACCCCGCGCCGGCGGCGCCCGGGCGCGCGTCCGCCGCGCCCGCGCCGGCCGGCCCCGTGGTCAGTCGGCTGGCCGACAGCGAGGCCCAGCCGGCGACCGCTCGGCGCGAGTTCCGGATCCTCGCCGATCCGGCCTGCGGGCTGCGCTCGGCCACCCACTTCGTCGGCTACATCCCGCCCCAGCGAGCGCCCGACCACTACCACACCTACGACGAGGTCATCCACGTGCTGGAGGGCGAGGGCGCGTTTCACTGCGACGGGCGCTCGTGGCCGGTGGCGGGCGGGACCTGCATCCAGCTGCCGGCCCGCACCGTGCACTGCCTGGAGAACACGGGCGGCTCGCCGATGCGGGTGGTGGCCGTCTTTCGTCCGGCGGGCTCGCCGGCGGCGGCCTTCTACCCGGACGGGACGCCCGCGTTCTCCGCAGCCGGCGAGCCCCGGGGCGCCGGGGCTCGACCGGGCGCCGGCGGCGCAGCGGCCGCGCCCGACAGGGAGGATCAAGCTCAAGGTCAACGCACTGACAGAGGAGGAGGAGTGACCGTATGAAGGTACGACTGACATTGGCAGCCGCCGCGCTCACCGCGCTGGTGGCGGCGGGCTGCGGCAGCAGCTCGTCATCGAGCAGCTCGGCCAGCTCCAGCGCGAGCGCGGCCGCGAGCGCGAGCTCGAGCGCGGCCGGCGGGTCGGGCAAGAGCTGCAAGGCGACGATCGCGATCGAGGGGCCGTTCACCGGCCCGGTCGCCCAGCTCGGGCTCGAGCAGCTGCACTTCGCCGAGCTGGCGGTCGCCAACGACAACAAGTCGCTGGGCATCGACGTCACGCTCAATCAGGACGACACGCAGCTGACCCCGTCGATCGCCATCCAGAAGACGCAGGCGATCATCTCCTCGCCGGCGGTCGCCGCGATCGGCCCGGCGGGAAGCCAGGAGGTGGAGGCGGTCGGCCCGCTGTTCGCTCGCGCCGGGATGGCGTTCGTGTCCGGGTCGGCCACCCTGCCGGCGCTGACCACCGACGGCAAGAACCCGACGTTCTTCCGCACCGTCCCCGACGACGACGTCCAGGGCCCGCAGGACGCGCACTACATCATCAACCACCTGCATCCCAAGGCGGTGCTGATCATCGACGACGATGAGGCCTACTCGCAGGGCCTGGTCAGGGTGATGATCCCGATCTTCCAGAAGGCCGGGATCAAGGTCAACCACCAGACCATCAACGGCACCGACACGGGCGCGACGCTGGACAACGCGCTGCAGTCGCTGGTCACCTCGCAGCTGACGCCGCAGGAGACGGTCACCGTGCTGCCGTGGCAGACGGCCTCAAACGCGCAGCAGTTCGGCCTGGACGCGCAGCAGCAGCACAAGAAGACGATCCTGTTCGGCACCGACGGCACCGATTCGCCGACGCAGTTCAAGATCGTCGGCAGCTACGTGTCGAACTTCGGTCCTGACATCTCGCACTCCAGCAGCCCGCTGGATCAGTCGATCGTCAAGGGCGTGGCGAAGTACGGGCCCTACGGCGCGTTCGGCGTCCCCACCTACGCGGCGACCGACGTGGTGATGCGGGCGATCGCGGCCGTCTGCAAGGCCGGCCAGACGCCGTCGCGGGCAAACGTGCTGGCGGCGATCCGCAAGACCGACATCCCGCCGTCGCAGAACCCGCTCGGGATCACGATCGCCTTCAAGCCCGACGGCGACCTGGTTGGACAGCCGGGGTACCTGTTCAAGATCGAGGCGGGCGGCGTCTACGTCCCGATTCCCAACCACTGACCGCTGAGCCCGTGCGGCCGGCGGCGGCGTCGTGCGACGCCGCCGCCGGCCCCGGCGCCGTGGCGGCTGGGTGAAGAGCTGCTCAGGGCGGAGGAGGCCACCCTCATACCCGGTGCGCAGATCGCATGCATGAGCTGATCCAGACGACGATCAACGGCCTGACCACCGGGCTGCTGTATGCGCTGATCGCGCTCGGCTACACGATGGTCTATGGGGTGCTGCAGCTTCTGAACTTCGCCCACGGCGACCTGTACATGATCGGCGCCTACATCGGCTACTTCGTGCTCGAGGGCTTCGGCGGGCCGTCGGCGGTGTCGGTGCCGGTGCCCGTGCTGGTGGCGGTGATGTTCATCGCCGCGGCGCTGGGCTCCGGCGTGCTCGGGGTGCTGATCGAGCGCTTCGCCTACAGGCCGTTGCGTAACGCTCCTCGCATCGCGCCGCTGATCACGGCCCTGGGCGTGTCGTTTGTGCTGGAGAACGCGGTGCTGCTGCTGTTTGGCGGCTTCACGAAGAGCTACAGCACGCCGACGTTCATCTCGTTTAACACCGGCATCCACGCCGGCGACATCAACATCGACTCGGTCCAGCTGACGATCTTCGGCCTGTCGGTGGCGATGATGTGGGGGCTGACGGCGCTCGTCGGGCGCACCACGATCGGAAAGTCGATGCGGGCGGTGGCCTCTGACCGCGAGGCCGCCGAGATGCTCGGCATCAACGTCGACGCCACGATCGCGTTCACCTTCTTCGTCGGCTCGGCGATGGCCGGGGTCGCGGGCGTGATGTCGGGCCTGGCGTTCAACCAGATCTCCAACACGATCGGGTTCCTCGCCGGGCTCAAGGCCTTCACCGCGGCGGTCGTGGGCTCGATCGGCTCGATCCCGGGCGCGATGATCGGCGGCGTGTTCATCGGCCTGTGCGAGTCCTTCTCGGCCTCCTACATCTCCACCGAGTACACGGACCTGATCGTGTTCGGGATCCTGATCGTGGTGATGCTGGTCAAGCCGACGGGCATCTTCGGGCGCCCGGCGATGCAGAAGGTGTGAGATGCCGATCGGCGTAGACGAGTGGGTCGCCCAGCACACCGACCGCCAGGACGCGGGCACCGGGCTTCGCCGGTGGCTGTTCGTGCTGGACTCGCGCGTCGGCTGGTGGCAGCGCTGGGCGCTGGCGGTGATCGCCGGGATCGTGTTCGGGCAGCTGGGTTTCAACTCAAACATCCAGACCGTGGCGGTCACCTGCGTGATCTACGCGATCCTCTCGGTGGGCCTGAACATCGCCGCCGGCTGGGCGGGCCTGCTGGACCTGGGCTACGTCGCGTTCTTCGGCTTCGGCGCCTACGGCTACGCGCTCTTCTCCTCCGACGCGCTGGGCTCGGGCGGCTCCGGTGGCGCCCATCTCTCGGCGCTGGTGAGCTTCCCGATCGTGCTGGCGGCGGCGGCCCTGTTCGGCGCGCTGATCGGCCTGGCGACCCTGCGCGTGTCGGGCGACTATCTGGCGATCGTCACCCTGTTCGTGGGGCAGGCGTTCATGGAGGTCGTCAACAACGTCGACCCGGGCACGCTGGGCGGCGTCAACGGGCTGTTCGGGCTTGACCCGGTGCACGCGTTCGGAGCGCGGATCACGACCGTCGGCGGCTACTACTACCTGGCGCTCGGCTGCCTGGCGGTGGTGCTGGCCCTGCTTCACCTGCTGGACGGATCGCGAACCGGGCGCGCCTGGCGGGCGGTGCGCGAGGACGAGCTTGCGGCGCGCGCCATGACCGTCCCCGTCGGCCGCCTGAAGGTGATGGCGATCAGCTTCGGCGCGACCGTCGGAGCGCTCGCGGGCGCGATCTTCGCCGCCCAGCAGGACAGCGTGTTCCCGACCAACTTCACCGAGAACATCCTGATCCTGATCTACGCCTGCCTGGTGCTCGGCGGCTCGGGGTCGCTGGCCGGCGCGGTGCTCGGCGGGATCGTGGTCATCGCCGGCGAGCAGCTGGTGTCCTCGCCCAACGACGCGGGCTGGCTGTTCTACGGGCTGATCCTGCTCACGCTGGCGATCAAGCTCAGGCCGTGGCTGAGGCTGGCCGCGGTGCTCGCCGCCACGGTCGCCTTCGGGCTGGTGGCGCGACTCATCGTCGGCGCGATCTCGGCCGCTGCGACCGCCGGCCACGCGGGCTCCGGCGGCCTGATCGGCAGCCTCGTCTCCGGCTGGGTGATCGTTCCCGCCAACGCCGCCACCTACGGCAACGTGCTGTTTGTGGTGATGATCGTGCTCGTGTTCGCGCTCGTGCGCGTCCCGGAGCGCGCGCGCCTGTGGCTCGTGGTGCCGACGATCTACCTGGCGGCCTGCTGCTGGGAGTCGCGGCTGGTCGTCAACCCGGCGATCACCGCGCAGATCCTGATCGGGGCGATCCTGATCGCGATGATGTCCGCCCGCCCGCAGGGGCTCTTGGGCACGATGCGCGTGGAGGTCGTCTGAGCGATGGCGCAGGCCGCCTCGCAGGCCGCCTCGCACGGCGCCCCGCTGCTGGAGCTCGAGCGCGTGAGCCTCAGCTTCGGCGGCCTGCGCGCGCTCAGCGAGCTTGACCTGACGGTCGGCGAGCGGGAGATCGTCTCGATCATCGGCCCCAACGGCGCCGGCAAGACCACGGTGTTCAACGTGATCACCGGCGTCTACCGGCCGGACTCCGGCGACGTCCGCCTGGCCGGGCGCAGCATCGCCGGCCGCCGACCGGACCGGATCGCCCGCGCGGGCGTGGCGCGGACCTTCCAGAGCCTGCGCCTGTTTTTGAACATGACCGTGCGCGAGAACGTGATGGCGGCCACCTACGGCAACACGCGCGCGACGCCGGTGGAGTCGATGCTGCAGCTGCCGCGCGCGCGGCGCGAGCAGCGGGAGGTGCAGGCGCTCGCCGAGGAGGTGCTGTCGTTCTTCGGTCAGCGGCTCGCCGGCTATCGCTGGGATCAGCCGGCCTACAGCCTCTCCTACGCCAACCGGCGGCGCCTTGAGATCGCGCGCGCGCTCGCCACCCGGCCGCGGCTTCTGCTGCTCGACGAGCCTGCCGCGGGGATGAACCCCAACGAGACGCTCGAGGTCACCGAGGTGATCGGCCGCCTGCGCGACGAGCTTGGCCTGGCGATCCTGGTGATCGAGCACGACATGCACGTGGTGGAGGGGATCTCCGACCGCGTGGTCGCGCTCGACCACGGGGTGAAGATCAGCGAGGGCTCCTTCGAGGAGGTCGCCAACCATCCGGCGGTGGTCGAGGCGTATCTGGGGCGCGACCCCGAGGCGCTGGCCGAGGCCTAGCGGGGCGGCGGGGATGCTGCTGGAGCTCGACCAGGTCACCACCTACTACGGCAAGATGCGGATCCTGGAGGGGGTCTCGATCCGCGTGGACTCAGGCGAGCTGGTCTGCCTGCTGGGCGGCAACGCGTCGGGGAAGTCCACGACGCTGAAGACGATCCTGGGGATCGTGCGCCCGCGGTCCGGCGCCGTGCGCCTTGACGGCGAGGATGTGACCCGCTGCCGGGTGCCCGAGCGGATCGCGCGCGGGCTGGCGATCGTGCCGGAGAACCGGCGGCTGTTCGGGCACATGACCGTGCGTGAGAACCTCGAGCTGGGGGCGGTGCTCCAGGATCGCCGGCATTTCAAGGAGGACCTCGAGCGCGTGCACACGCTGTTCCCGCGGCTGCACGAGCGCCGCGACCAGCTGGCGGGCACCCTGTCCGGTGGCGAGCAGCAGATGGTCGCGATGGGCCGCGCGCTGATGAGCCGGCCGCGGCTGCTGCTGATGGACGAGCCGTCGATGGGGCTCTCGCCCGCGCTCGTGCAGCAGAACTTCCAGATCATCCGCGACGTGCACGCCTCCGGCGTGGCGGTGCTGATGGTCGAGCAGAACGCGACCATGGCGCTCTCGATCGCCGACCGCGGCTACGTGCTGGCGACCGGTCGCCTGGTGCTTGAGGGCTCCGCGCAGACGCTGCTGCAGTCCGAGGAGCTCAAGCGCGCCTATCTGGGCCGCTGAGCGGCGCGCGGCCGGCGGCGCTCGCTCTCGGTCAGGCCCCTGCGGGCCTGCGACGGGCTCGGCGCACGGCCCGGCAGGCGCCTGCCGTCCGGGCGCAGGCCGGCGAGCACTAGCGCCAGGTAGCGGCCGATCGTCGCCTCCCGGTCCTCGGTCGGGATCTCGGTGACGCTTGAGAGCATCTGCAGCGCCACTCCCAGGTCGCCCGGCTCGATCCCCCTGCGCAGCACCCTCGCCCGCTGCGCGCGGGCGATCAGACGCTCGAGCGGCGGCGCGATCAGCTCGTCCAGGCGCTCGAGCCACGGGTCGGCGTGACCGGGGGCGATGATCTCGTGCAGCCCGCGGTTGGCGGCCATCAGCTCGAGCGTGCGCTCGAAGAACTCCCGCAGGCCCAGCTCCGGATCCGCCGCGGCGGCGGCGCCCTCGGCGATCGCGACCGCCGCCGCGATCTTGTCCTCCAAGAACGCGGTCGCGAGCTGTTGCTTGTTGGCGAAGTGGCGGTAGGCGGTGGCGACGTTGACGCCGGCCTCCGCGGCGATGTCGTCCAGCGTCACCGACAGCCCGCGGCCGGCAAACAGCCGCTGCGCGGCCTCGATCAGCGCCCGGCGGTTGCGCGCCGCGTCGGCCCGCAGCCGCCGCGCCGGCGCGCCGGCCTGCTCGGCGGCCTGCCCTTGCGCGCCGGCGACCGGGGGCGCTGGCGCGACCGGTGTCGTGCCGGTGCTCATGCGCTCGCCAGCGCCCCCTGCATGCGCTCGTTGGCGCCCAGGTCCGGCACGCCCGGCCGCAGCAGCGGCCCGACGAGGACCGCGGCTAGCACGAAGATCGCCGCGCCGACCCAGAAGGCGACGATGTAGCTGTGGATCGCGGCGGTCGGGGCCAGCAGCCTCGGCGGCAGGGTCGCCGCGTGCGAGGCCGCAAACGAGGCGGCGGCGCTGGTGGCGATCGAGTTCAAGAGCGCCGTGCCGATCGAGCCGCCGATCTGCTGGGCGACGTTGATCGTCGCCGACGCCACCCCGGCGTCGGCCCCGGCCACGCCCAGCGTCCCGAGGCTGAAGCAGGGCGCGAACACCAGCCCCAGCCCCGCGGCCAGCGCCAGCAGCGGCGGCAGGATCGTCGGCGCATAGGCGGAGTGCAGGCCGATCCGCGTCAGCAGCGCCATTCCGCCGGCGGAGATCAAAAGGCCGGCCGGCACGAGGATCCGCGGGCTCACGCGCGTGATCAGCACCGTGTTGGCCAGCGCGGAGACGACCAGCACCGCGCCGGTGAGCGGCAGGAACGCGAGCCCGGTGCGAACCGGGCTGTAGCGGAGCACCGTCTCCAGGTAGTAGGTGACGAACAGGAACACGCCGAACATCCCGACCGAGGCCAGGAACATCGCGCCGTAGGCGCCGCCGCGGTTGCGGTCGGCGGGCACCCGCAGCGGCAGCAGCGGGTGTGGGGCGCGCCGCTCGGCGAGCACGAACCAGGCCAGCAGCGCCACGCCCGCGGCCAGAAAGCCGATCGTCTGCGGGTCGGTCCACCCGGCGGAGCCGGACTTCGTCGCCGCGTGCGCGAAGCCGTAGACGAGCGCGAACAGCCCGGCGCAGGCGAGCGCCGTCCCCAGGCGGTCGATCCGCTGACGGACCTCGCCCGCGTGGCGGGCCAGCAGCAGCGCGCCGCCGGCGCTGACGGGCAGCGCGATCGCCACGTTCACATACATGGTGAAGCGCCAGTCCAGGTACTGGGTGAGAAACCCGCCGAGCAGCAGCCCCACCGATGCGCCTGCGGCGGCGATCCCGCCGTAGATGCCGAACGCCTTGCCACGCTCGTCGGGATGGGTGAACGTCGTGGTCAGAAGCGACAGCGCGGTGGGCGCGAGCAGCGCGCCGAACGCGCCCTGGACGGCCCGCGCGGCGACCAGCATCCCAAAGCTCACGGCGGCCCCGCCGGCGGCGGAGGCGGCGGCGAAGCCGATCACGCCGGCGAGGAACACGCGCCTTCGGCCCAGCGTGTCGGCCAGGCGCCCGCCGAGCAGGAGCAGGCTGCCGAAGGCCAGCGAGTAGGCGGTCACGATCCACTGGCGGTCGGCGTTGGAGAAGCCCAGATCGCGCTGGGCGTGCGGCAGGGCGATGCTCACGACGGTGGCGTCGAGCACCACCATCAGCTGTGCGAGGCCCAGCACGGCGAGGATCCACCACCGCCGGGCGTGATGGGTCTGGGTCAAGGTCACGTTCCGAATCCTTTCCTGAGCCTAAACGAAGTCGTCGACTGCGCTTAGGCTAGCAAACCGCAGATGACCTCTGCGTTTTGCGCGTGGCCCCATACGGTCCGCGTCTGGCCCGCGTCGCGGCTTCGGTCGTCAAGCCGCGCGGCCGACTAGGCTCAAGCGCTTGCTGACGATCCTGCTGGTCGCCCTCTCGGTCGGCCTGGACAACTTCGCCGCGAGCATCGCGATCGGCCTCGCCGGCGTCGACCGTGCCTTGCGGCTGCGCATCGGGATCGTGTTCGGCGCCTTCGAGGCGGGGATGCCCGTGGTGGGGCTGCTGATCGGGCGCGGGGTCTCCGGGGCGCTGGGCTCAGGCTCTCACTATGTGGCCGGTGGCCTGCTGATCGCCGCCGGCGCCCAGGTCGCGTTTGAGTCGCTGCGCGGAGCCCGCGCAGCCCAGGGCGCTCGGATTCCCGCCGGCGCGCCGGCAGCCGCGGGCGCGCCGGCAGCCGCGGGCGCGCCGGCGCCGCCCCTTCGGCGGCCGCCGCTGCGGCGGCTGGTGCTGCTGGGCGGCGGCCTCAGCATCGACAACCTGGTGGTCGGCTTTGCGCTCGGCGCCCAGAGCGCGTCGCTGGCGCTCGCGGTGGTCACGATCGGCGTGGTCAGCGTGGCGCTGTCGCTGGCGGGGCTCGAGCTGGGAAGCCGGCTGGGCGAGCGCGTCGAGCACGGCAGCGAGCTGCTGGCCGCGGCCGTGCTCGCCGGCGTGGGGCTGGCGATCGTGCTCAGGCTCCTGTAGCGCGCGCTCAGGAGGCCTGCGGCCGGTCCTCGCGCACGCGCGCCGCGTACTCGCGGAACTGGCGCTCGAACTGCGGCCACCAGTCCCCGCGCAGGGGCGGCAGCGAGCGCCGCCTGCGGTGTGCGCGCGCGACGTACAGGCACAGGAGCGCCAGCGCAATCACGAGCGGGGTCAGCAGCAGGACGATCATCGGGCTTTGGCTTTCGGGGTCCGGCGCCGCCGGCGCGCTTGCGCCGCGCGGCTGTCCCGGTGGTCGGCCATCGCCGTCGGCTCTTTAGCCGACGGCAGCCGACGGCGCGCAGCGGTCCGCTCGCCGCTCGCGCCCGCGGCTTGCCCTCCGCCGGTGCGCGCATTACGATCCGCCGCGCAGGCGGAGCTTTCAGGTGTCGAGGGTCGCGCAGGGCGTCGTTGGGTGGCTGAGGGTTGCGGCGCGTGGCGCGGCCGTCAGGCTCGCACACGGCATCCGGGCGCTCGGTGCGCCGGCGGCCCCGGGGGCCTCCGTGCTCCTTGCCGTGCTCGCGGCGCTCGCGTGCTCCGCGGCGGCCGCGCCCTCGGCGCTGGCGGCGACCACGGTCACGGTGAACACCACCTCAGACTCGCCGGCGGCCGGGCAGTGCTCGCTGCGGCTTGCGATCCAGTTCGCCAGCGACCTGAGTCCGAACGCCTGCTCGCCCGCCGGCACCGCGCCGGTCACGATCGAGCTTCCGGCGGGGCGCTACCAGCTCACGCAGGGGGAGTTGGAGATCCCCTCGGGGACGGTGGCGTCGATCGAGGGCGCAGGCGCGGCCTCAACCGTGATCGACGCCGGTGGCCAATCACGCGTCCTGTATGTCGACGCCGGCGCGACCGTGACGATCGAGGGGGTCACGATCACCGGGGGGCGAAGCGGCCACGGGCCCGCCGGAGTTCCGGGCGCGCCGGGCGCGAGCCAGACGAGCGGCGGGAATGGGACCAACGGCGCGGCCGGCGACGGTGGGGGCGGGATCTACAACGCGGGCACGCTGACGATCGAGGGCTCGTCGGTGACCGCAAACGCGGCCGGCGCCGGCGGCGACGGCGGCGCCGGGGGGGCCGGCGGCAACAGCGGGAGCAGTTCATCGCCCGCGGGCAACGGAGGCTCGGCCGGCGCCGGGGGCCCCGGCGGTGCCGGGGGCGGGATCTACAACGCGGGCACGCTGACGATCGAGGGCTCGTCGGTGACCGCAAACGCGGCCGGCGCCGGCGGCGACGGCGGCGCCGGGGGGGCCGGCGGCGCACAGTGCTGCTCTGGGCCCGCCGGCGGCGGCGGCGCCGGGGGCGACGGCGGCGCCGGGGGCGACGGCGGCGGCATCTACAACGCGGGCACGCTCGTGGTCAGCGACTCGTCGCTGCTCGCCAACCGTGCGGGCGCGGGTGGCGCCGGGGGCGCCGGCGGCCTCGGCGGTCCGCTTTGCTGCATGGGCTCTGCTGGTCAGGGCGGCGGTGGTGGCGGCGGCGGCGCCGGTGGCGCGGGCGGCGGGATCTACGACGCGGGTGCGTCGGCGCGCGTGGTCGCCTCGATGATCGAGGGCAACGATGGAGCCGGCGGGGGACCCGGCGGCGGCGGTGGCGGCGGCGGTGGCGCCGGCAGTGCCAGCCCAGGCTTTGCATTCGGCGGAGGGGGCGGCCCAGGAGGCGCGGGCGCCCCGGGCGGCGGCGGTGGCGCGATTGCCGGCACCGCCGCGCTTGAGCTTGACGACTCGACGGTGACCGCCAACGCGGCCGCTGCCGGCGGAGCCGGCGGCTCAGGCGGCGCGGGCGGGACGCCCAACGGCGCGGCGGCCCAGCCGGGGGCCTCGGGGACTCCAGGCTCCGGCGGTGCGGTTGACCAGCTGGCGGCGGCCGCCACCTTGATCCAGGACACCGTCGCCGCAAACACGGCCGGCGGCCCGCCCGGCGGGCTGGCGGTCGCCGCTGCCGCCTCGCTGGCGCTCGAGAGCTCGATCCTGTCGGCCAACGCCGATCCCTCCGGGGACTCCAACTGCGCCGGCGCGGGCACGGTCACGGGACAGGGAGCCAACGTGGTCTTCGGCGCGGGCACGTGCGGCCTGTCGCCGGCGTCCAGCGCGGACCCGCAGCTCGGAGCGCCCGCCGACAACGGCGGGCCCACGCAGACCATGGCGCTGGCGCCCGGCAGCCCCGCGATCGGGATCGTGCCCGCCGCCGACTGCTCGTCAACCGACCAGCGGGGTGTCACGAGACCACCTTCGGCCTGCGACGCGGGCGCCTTCCAGCTCGCGCTGCCGTCGATCGCCGGCGCGTCGGTTGCGCCCGGTCAGGGCACCGCGATCGTGACCGCGGCGGTCGACCCGAGCTTCCTTGACACGCGGACCTACGTGCAGTACGGGCCCGCAGGCTCCCTGAGCGTCCAGACGATCGACTCCCAGGACGCGGGCGCGGGCGGCGCGCCGGTGCCGGTGACCTTCGAGCTGTCGGGCCTGGCGAGCGGGCAGGCGTACGAGGCACGGGTGGTGGCCGTCAACGGCGACGGGACGGCGGCCAGCGCGCTGCTGACGTTCACGACCTCGGCCTCCGGCCCGCCGGCCGGCGGCGGCGGACCTGCCCCGGGCGCCTCGATCCTGGCGCTCAGGGTGAGCGGCGACCGGCTGCGGGTGACGATCGACTGCTCGGCTGACGCGCACGCCAGGGCCTGCTCGGGCCGCGTGACGGTGACGGCCACGGTGGCCGGCGCCCGCGGGCGCAGAGGGCGTCGGCGACGCGCCGCCAGGGTGGTGCTGCTCGCAAGCGCGCGCTTCCAGATCCCCGCGGCACGGCGGCGGACCCTGACTTTGAGCCTCAACGGCGCCGGCCGCTCGCTGCTGGCGCGCGAGCGGCGCCTGGACGCGCTTGTGAGCCTGGGTGCGCGCGGTCCCTCCCGAAGGGTTACGTTCAACCTGAGGGTGAGGGTACGGTCCCGGCGCCCCTCTAAGCCTGGATCCCGCCGCCGTCGATCACGATCGCCTGGCCGCTGATCGCCGCCGCCGCGCCGGAGGCCAGGTAGACGATCGCGTCGGCAACCTCCTCGGGCTCCAGCAGCCGCCCCAGCGGCGCGCTTGCGGCGAGCGCCGCCAGCGCCTCGGCCTCGGTTCGGCCGGTGCGCGCGACGATGTTGGCGACCGTGCGCTGCGTCATCTCGGTGCGCACGAACGTGGGGCACACGGCGTTGACGCGCACCCCGCTGCCGGCCAGCTCGGCCGCCACCGCCCGCGTGAGGCCCACCAGCGCATGCTTTGAGGCGCTGTAGGCGCTCGTGTAGGGCACCCCGGCGCGGCCGGCGGTGGAGGCGACCGTGACGATCGCCCCCTCGCCGCGCTTTCGCATGGCGGGCGCGACCGCGCGCATGCAGAGAAACGCGCCGGTCGCGTTGACCTCCAGGTGCCTGCGCCACTGCTCAAGCGTCGTGCGCGCAAGCGGCGCGGACTCGCCGATCCCCGCCGCGCACACCAGCACGTCGACCGGGCCAATGGCCTCGAACGCCTGCTGCACCGCCCGCTCGTCGGTGACGTCGCAGGCGAGCATGCGCACCTCGCCGGCCCAGTCAGGCGAAGGCTCGCCGAGCTGGGGGCTTCGCCCGAGCCCGGTCACCCGATCGCCCAGCGCGGCGAACCGCTCGACGGTCGCGCGGCCGATGCCGCGCGTGCCGCCGGTGACCACCACGGCCCTCGCCCGCCCGCTCACGCGTCGCCTCGCCTCACGCCGCGCTCTCCGACCCGCCCGCAGCGGCGCGGAACATGGCGCGGGCGATGATCTCACGCTGGATCTCGCTGGCGCCCTCGTAGATCCGCGGCGCCCGCACCTCTCGGTACAGGTGCTCCAGCGGGTGGCCGCGCTCCAGCGCCGCCGCCCCGTGGAACTGGACGGCGGCGTCGACGGCCGCCTGAGCGACCTCGGTGGCCAGCAGCTTCGCCATCGCCGCCAGGCTCGCGCTCCCCGCGCCGCGGTCGTGCGCGATCGCCGCCCGGTGAACCAGCAGGCGCGCCGCCTCGGTCTCGGCGTGCAGCTGCGCGAGCCGGTGCGCCACAGCCTGGTGCTCGCTCAGCGGCCGCCCGAACGTGCGGCGTCGCAGCGCATGGCCGGTGGCCAGGCCGAGGGCCGCGCGCGCCATCCCGATCGCGAACGCGCCGACGCTCGGCCGGAACAGGTCAAGCGTGCGCATCGCCACACCAAAGCCCTCGCCGACCGCCCCGAGCACCTGCTCGGGCCCGGCTGGCACGTCATCGAACGTCAGCGACCCGATCGCGTGCGGCGAGAGCAGCTGGCGCGGCTCGCCGCGCAGGCCGGGAGCGTCGCCGGGGATCGCGAACGCCGTCAGCCCGCGCGCCCCGCGCGCGTCCGGATCCGTGCGCGCGAACACGGTGTAGATGTCGGCCTCGGGCGCGTTTGAGATCCACAGCTTCTCGCCGGCCAGCCGCCAGCCGTCGCCGTCGCGCTCGGCCCGCAGCGAGAGCGCGGCCGGATCCGAGCCGGCTCCGGGCTCGGTCAGCGCGAACGCCGCCACCGCGCTGCCGTCGACCACCGGCGGGATCCAGCGCGCGCGCAGCTCGGGCGCGCCGGCCGTCAGGATCGGATGCGCGCCAAGCCCCTGGAGCGCGAACGCGGTCTCCGCCTCGGTGCAGCCCCGCGCGAGCGCCTCGCGGATCAGGCACAGGTCGATCGCGCTCACCCCGCCCGCCGGCCCCTCCGGCGGCCCTGAGCCCGCCGGCTCCTCCGGCGGCCCTGAGCCCGCCGGCTCCTCCGGCGGTCGTCCGGCGTCCGCCTGCCCGCCGGCGGCCAGCAGCCTGGCCAGCAGCCCGTGCTCGCCCAGCGCCCTCACCAGCGGCCGGTTCACGCGGTCGGGCTCGCCCGCCGCGGCGATCCCGGCCAGCGTGTCGGTGGCCAGGGTGAGCGTCCGGCGATAGAGCGCGCGCTGGCGCTCTGTGAGGTGCAGGTCCAGCGGATCGCTCACGCGCGCGGCGCCGGACCGGCGCCGGGGAGCGCTGCGAGCCCCATCAGCTCCACCTTGGCGGCGGGATCGAACAGCTCGCTGACGCCGAACAGCCCCATCGCCGGGTAGCGACGGCCGAAGTGGCGCCGCCACACGTCCCCCAGCTGCCCCAGCGAGCGGCGGTAGGCGTCGACGTCGGTGACGAACACCTGCAGCCAGACGAGGTCCTCCGGCGCGCCCCCGGCAGCCCGCAGCGCCTGCACGAGGTTCTTGGCCGCGACGTCGAACTGCTCGGCGACGGTTTGCCCGACGATCGCCCCGTCGGGCCCCTGGGCCGCCTGTCCGGCGAGGAACACGATCGTGCCGGCGCGCGCAGCGTGGGAGAAGCCGACCGCCGGCGCGAGCCCCGGCGCGTTGATCAGCTCCGCGCCCCGCGGCGCGGGCGCGTCGTCTCGCCCGCTCACCTGCCCCGCCACCTCGGCGCGCGCCCGTCGCTCCAGGCGGCGTAGAACTCCTCGAAGTCCTCGGAGTTCATCAGCAGCGCCTGCGTGACCGCCTCCATCTCGATCGCCGGGCCGAGCGCCATGTCCAGCTCCCGCGTCAGCAGCGCCTTGGTGGTCGAGTAGGCGAACGCCGGCCCCTGGGCCAGCCGCCTTGCGAGCGACGTCGCCCGGTCGGCGAGCAGCGCGTCGTCGACCACCTCGTGCGCGAGCCCGATCTCGCGGCAGCGCCGCGCGTCCACCTTGTCGCCGAGCAGCAGCAGCTCGGTCGCGCGCCCGAGCCCGACGATGCGCGGCAGGAGGTAGGCGGAGCCCATGTCGGCGCCGGCGAGCCCCACGCGCGTGAACAGGAACGCGAACGAGGCGGACTCGGCCATCAGCCGAAAGTCGCAGGCCAGCGCCAGCACCGCGCCGGCGCCCGCGGCGACGCCGTTGATCGCCGCGATCGCGGGCACCGGCGACTCGCGCAGCGCCTTGACGACCGCGCCGGTCATGCGGGTGAACTCCAGCAGCTCGGCGGTCGCCATCTCCTGCAGCGGCCCGATGATCTCCTCCACGTCCCCGCCCGAGCAGAACCCGCGCCCCTGGCCGGTGATCACAAGCACGCGCACGTCGCCGCGGCTGGGCAGCTCGCCGATCAGGTCGCGCAGGTCGGCGTAGGCCGAGAACGTGAGCGCGTTGAGCTTGTCGGGCCGGTTGAGGCGCAACGTCGCGATCCCGTCGCCCACCGTGAGCTCGAAGTGCCTCCAGCTGTCGGTCAGCGGCGCGCTGGCGCGAAACGGGCTCATCGGCGCGACGATACCCGACCCCCGCTGGCCCCGGGGCGCCAGCCCCAGCCGGCCCCGGGCGCCCGTCCCAGCCGGCCCCGGGGCGCCCGCCCCAGCCGGCCCGCCGGCGCTCAGGTATGCTGCCGCCGCGAGGGAGCCTTGGCAGCCGAGAGCCCGTACTGGAACCCCAAGACCGAGACCCTCGGCCGCCCGGAGCTGGAGGCTCTGCAGATGGCCAAGCTCCGCCGCCAGGTGGCGTGGGCGCGGGAGCGGAGCCCCTGGTTCTCGCGCACGCTCGCGGACGTCGACGTCGGCGCGCTGCGCTCATACGAGGACCTGCGCCGGCTGCCGGTCGTCACGCGCGACGACTGGATGGCCTCCCAGTTCGAGCGCCCGCCCTACGGCGAGCTGCCGACGATCGGCGGCGAGGGCGCGATCCGCATCCACACCACGTCGGGCACCACCGGCCGGGGGCCGCTGCGGGCGCTTGACTCACGCAAGGACTGGGCCTGGATCGCGGAGATGTGGTGCTACGGGATCTGGGGCTGTGGCGTGAGGCCGGCCGACATCGCCTACATCGCCTTCGGCTACGGGTCGTTCATCGGCTTCTGGGGGCTGCATTACGCGATGGAGAAGATCGGCGTGCTCAACGTCCCCGGCGGCGCCCAGACGACCGAGGCGCGGATGCGCCAGATCATCGAGTTCGGCGCCACGGTGGTCGCCTCGACGCCGACCTACGCGCTGCGCCTGGCGCAGGAGGCGCAGCGGCTGGGGATCGACCTGCCGGGCTCGGCGGTCTCCCGCGTGATCCTGTCCGGCGAGCCGGCCGGCTCGATCCCGCAGACCAAGGCGCTGATCGAGCAGCAGTGGGGCGCGAAGGCCTACGACACGGCCGGGATGACCGAGATCGGTACGATCATGGTGTTCGAGTGCTCCCACCAGCCCGGGGGCACGCACATCATCGAGGACCACGTGATCGAGGAGGTCGTCAACCCCGACACGTTGGAGCCGGTCCCCTACGGCGAGTCCGGCGAGCGGATCGTGACCTCGTTCGGCCGCGGCTCGATCCCGCTGATCCGCTACCGCACCGGCGACCTGGTCTGCCGCGTGCCGGCCTCGCGCTGCTCCTGCGGACGCGGCTTTGACATCTACGAGGGCGGGATCCTGGGGCGCGTGGACGACATGAAGATCATCCGCGGCACGAACGTCTACCCGCGCGCGATCGAGGCGATCGTGCGCGAGTACGACGAGGTCGACGAGTTCCAGACGGTGATCACGCGCGAGGGGATCCGCGACGAGATCACGCTGCGCGTCGAGCTCAAGCACGATCTGGACGACACCCAGTGGGACGGCTTGGCGGAGACGCTGCACAACCGCCTGGCGCTCGCTCACGAGGGGCTGAACTTCCGCATCGAGCGGGCCGCGCCCGGCGAGCTGCCGCGCTTTGAGCTGAAGGCCAAGCGCACGATCGACCTGCGCGACGCCCCGATCGGAGCCGCCCAGTGAGCACGGACCTGCTCGGCCGCGAGCTGACCGACTCCGAGGAGCGGCTGCTCGGCGTCTACGCGGCGCTCAAGGCGCTGTGCTCCGAGGACCTGCCCCCGGTCGCCCACGCCAACGTCCGCGCGGCGCTGGCGCTGATGCACAACGTGGTCTCGAGCCTGGCGCTGGACTACGAGCACCTGACCGATCTCGGCGTCTGAGGGCGCCGGGCGGCATGCGGATCGCGGTGGCGGGAGGCGGCCCGGGCGGCCTGTACTTCGCGGCGCTGATGCGCCGCGTGGACCCCGGCTGCGAGGTGGTGGTGTTCGAGCGCAACCGCGCTCAGGACGCGTTCGGCTTCGGCGTCGTGTTCTCCGACGAGACGCTGACCGTCTTCGAGCACGCCGACCCGCCCAGCTACCGCCAGATCACCGACGGCTTCGTCCACTGGACCGACATCGACATCCACCACCGCGGTCAGCGGACGCGCTCGGGCGGGCACGGCTTCTCCGCGCTGGGCCGCCGCGAGCTGCTCGGGATCCTCCAGCGCCGGGCGCTTGATCTGGGCGCGGAGGTCCGCTTCCAGAGCCAGGCGCCGCACGTCGATGAGCTTGAGCAGCGCTTTGACCTGGTCGTCGGCGCCGACGGGGCATCGAGCGCGATCCGCTCAGCGCGCGCCCGCGACTTTCGCCCGTCGCTTGACGAGCGCCACTGCCGCTACATGTGGATGGGCACCGACCTGGTCTACGACGCGTTCAAGTTCTTCATCCTGGAGACCGAGCACGGCGTGCTGCAGGCGCACGCCTACCCCTACAGCTCGTCGATGAGCACGTTCATCGTCGAGGTCGCGCCCGACACCTGGCGCCGGGCGGGTCTGGACCGCCTGGCCGGCGGGCCGCTGCCCCCCGGGGTCTCTGACGAGGCGAGCGTCGCCCGCTGCCAGGAGCTGTTCTCAGAGGCCCTTGAGGGCCACGCGCTCCAGGCCAACAACTCCAAGTGGATTCGCTTTGTGACGGTTCGCAACGAGAGCTGGCGCAGCGGGCGCACGGTGCTGCTGGGCGACGCCGCCCACACGGCGCACTTCTCGATCGGCTCGGGCACCAAGCTCGCGATGGAGGACGCGGTCGCGCTCGCCTGGGCGTTCCGCCAGCACGGCACCGGGGACCTCGACGGCGCGCTGGCCGCCTACGAGGCCGAGCGCCGGCCGCTGGTGGAGTCCACCCAGCGCGCCGCCCAGGGGTCGCTTGAGTGGTTTGAGGGGATCGCCCGCTACGTCGGTCAACCGCGGCTGCAGTTCGCGTTCAACCTGCTGACGCGCAGCCGGCGCATCACCCACGACAACCTGCGCCTGCGCGACCCGGGCTTCGTCGAGGAGGTGGAGGGGCTGTTCGCGCGCACCGGCGGCTTCTCCGCGCGCCCGCCGATGTTCGCCCCGTTTCGCCTGCGCTCGCTGACGCTGCGAAACCGCGTCGTGGTCTCGCCGATGGACATGTACTCGGCGGTGGACGGCACCCCGTCTGACTTTCACCTGGTGCACCTGGGCGCCCGCTCGCTGGGGGGCGCGGCGCTGGTGTTCTCGGAGATGATCTGCGTCTCTGAGACCGGGCGCATCACCCCGGGCTGCGCGGGCATGTACCGCCCCGAGCACGTGCGCGCCTGGCGGCGGATCGTGGAGTTCGCCCACCGCCACTCCGGCGCTGCGATCGCCGCCCAGCTGGGCCACTCGGGGCGCAAGGGCTCGACCAAGCTGATGTGGCTGGGGATCGACGAGCCGCTGGAGGAGGGCAACTGGGAGCTGATCGCCCCCTCGCCGATCCCCTACTCGCCGCGCAACCAGGTGCCGCGGGAGATGACCCGCGCCGACATGGACGCGGTGCGCGACCAGTTCGTGCAGGCGGCGCGCGGCGCGCTTGAGGCGGGCTTTGACCTGCTTGAGATCCACTGCGCGCACGGCTACCTGCTGTCAAGCTTCCTCTCGCCGGTCTCAAACCGCCGCACCGACGACTACGGCGGCTCGCTTGAGAACCGCGCGCGCTTCCCGCTTGAGGTGTTCGACGCCTGCCGCGCCGTCTGGCCGGCTGACCGGCCGATGAGCGTGCGGATCTCCGCCACCGACTGGGTGCCGGACGGCTTCACCGTCGATGAGGCGGTGCGCTTCTCGCGCATGCTGGCCGAGCACGGGTGCGACATCGTGGACGTCTCCTCCGGCCAGGTGACCCCGGAGGAGCGTCCCGCGTTCGGGCGCAGCTACCAGACCCCGTTCGCCGACCGGATCCGCAACGAGGTGGGCATCCCGACGATCGCGGTCGGCGCGATCTCAAGCTGGGATGACGTCAACACGATCGTGCTCGCCGGCCGCGCGGACCTGTGCGCGCTCGCGCGCCCGCACCTGTATGACCCGCACTGGACGCTTCACGCCGCCGCCGAGCAGGAGTACTCGGGCGACGGCGTGCACTGGGTGCCGCAGTACCGCGCCGGCTCGCGCCGGCCGCCCACCGGCCGCACCGACGGGCTGCGCAAGGAGCTTCAACGCTCGTTCGATGCGGACGCCGGGCCCGTCGCGGTCGGCGTGGCGGCCGAGAGCAGCCTCGGCATCTGAGGGCCCCGGCGCTCCGCCGAAACGGCCGCCCTTTGCCGCATGAACGCGGGGCGGCACCCGGGGTATCAGGCGACTTGACACAAGCGTTGGCGCGGTGTAGCGTCGAAGGGCCGGGACCGCCGATCGATGAAGCGAGGCAGTGCGATGCGGTGTGTGGTGCGGATCGTGCGTCGCGCGGCTGTGCCCGCCGGCGTTTGCGCTCTTGTGCTGTCGGTCCTGGGGCTCTCGGCGGCTAGCGCCGCTCCCGCGCCGCCGGGACAGCTTGCCGGGCCGGCGCTTCTACCCACTCCGAGCTGCCCGCAGACCGGCGAGCCGGACCCCTGGAAGGACCCACGGTTCGGGCCCGAGTGCCAGGCGCAATACGTGATCGAGGACCTTGAGAACCCGGCCTCACCGCTGTATGCGCACACCTCCTCCGGGGCGCCGGTCCAGTCGACGCTGCAGCGATTGGAGGCGGCGATCGCCTCCGGTGACAACATCGAGGCGGCGGACGGGTCGATGACCAACCTCCTGTCCCTGTACGGGCTGACGGTCACCGGCGGCACCGATGACGGTGCCGACGGAGAGCGTCCCTCAGGTCTGGCGTTCCCCAGTGCGCTCACGGTCGGGGCCTCATGGGACCCGGCCATCGCCGCAGCCTACGGCACGATGCTGGGCGCGGAGTTCCATCGCACGGGACTCAGCGGCGTGCTCGGCCCGGTGATCGACATCGACCGGACGTGGCACACGGGCCGCGAGCAGGAGAACTTCGGCGAGGATCCGTTTCTCACCGGCTCGCTGGTCGCCCCGGAGGTCCGAGCGATCCAGGCCCAGGGGGTGATGGCCACCGTCAAGCACTGCTGCGCCTACACGCAGGAGCAGGGCCGCTCGGGGCAGGCGCTGACGCTTGCCAACCCCAACAACACTGGCGTCAACCAGCTCGTGTCCGAGCGCGCCCTGGAGGAGATCTACGGCCCGCCGTGGCAGGCGGCCGTCGCGCCACAGCAGGGCAACGCGATGTCGGTGATGTGCGGCTATGCGATCGTGGACGCGCACACCCAGCCGCCATACACCGGGGCGGACTCGTGCGGCAACGAGTTCCTCCTCAACGATCTGCTCAAGGGTCAGTACGGCTTTGAGGGCACCTTCACGCCGGATGCGGTCACCGCCGAGCGCGACTCGCCGCAGCTGAACTTCCTCAACGGAGGCGACGGCGGCGACGCGCAGATGACGCTTACCCAGCTTGAGGCGATCGTGGGCAACGGCAGCGCCGATGGTCAGACGAACGCCGACGGCAGCCGAAACCTCGTCAGCACAGCGCGCCTGGTCGATGAGGTTCGTCGCCTCGTGCTGCAGTCGGTCGTCGACGAGCGCTTCCTGAACCCTCCGAGCGACCAGGGCATCGGCGACGGCGTCGCACAGGACGAGGCCACCTCTGCGCGGATCGCCGAGCAGGGGGCGGTGTTGCTTCGGGATCGCGGCGGTGTGCTGCCGCTGTCTGGTTCTGTGCGCTCGATCGCGGTGATCGGGACCCAGGCGGGACCCAACACCGACCCGTCGCTGGGGCCACTTTCTCCTCAGCAGCCGCAGGTATCAAACGACGGCTCGGCTTATGTCAACCCTGCCAACACGTTCACCGACACAGCCACCGGACAGACGTTCACCTACCAGAGCGCCTTGAGCGGGATCGTCGCGCGCGCCGGCGCAGGCCGGACGGTCACCTTCGAGCCGGGCACAAACGGCCTGGTCGAGCAGCCGGCGCTGACCGCCAACGGCGCCACCAGCGGTCCGGGCTCTGTCGTCACGCCCGATGGCTCCCAGGCCGGATTCCTGGCCACCTACTACGCCGGCAACGATCCAACCGATCCGGCCGACACAGTGCTGGGCTCGGTCGTGGTTCCCTCGATCCAGTACAACAGCCCGGGAGGAGCGCAGGGGCCGACGTCGATCCCGGGGCTGGCGGCGGCGCTGCCGCCGTTCAACGGCTGGTCGGTCTCCTATGAGGGCATGTACACGCCGCCCGTCAGCGGCCAGTACTCCTTCTCGGTGACCGAGTCGGGCACCGCAAAGCTCTACATCGCGGGCCGGCTCGTCGCAGAGCGTGTGCGGGATGACTTCGGGTACGTCGACCATGCGACAGTTTCGCTGCAGGCCGGTCGTCCCATCTCGATCGTGCTCGACTACTCCCCGGAGGAGGCGGCCGCCAACGTGCCGACCACCGTTCCGATCTTCAACTCGATCTTCAACACGTTCCTTGGCGACGAGGTGCATCTGGGCGTCACCGTGCCGCCCGCGAGCGGCCCGACGCTGATCCAACAGGCCGCCGCGGCAGCCGCCAAGGCTGACGTGGCGATCGTGTTCGCAGGACGTGAGATCGGAGAGGGGCATGACGTCGAGACGCTGTCGCTGCCAGGCGACCAGAACCAGCTGATCGAGGCCGTTGCGGCAGCCAATCCGCGCACGGTCGTGGTGCTGACCGGTGGGCCGGTGGCAATGCCGTGGCTTGACCGCGTCGCGGGGGTGCTCGAGATGTGGGAGCCCGGCGCCACGTTCGGCACGGCCGTGGCGTCCCTTCTGTTCGGGGACAGCGACCCCTCGGGGCGCCTGCCGATCACCTTCCCCGCGTCCGACTCGCAGGGCCCGGGCCAGACCGCCGCAGAGTATCCGGGGATCACCAACCTCACGACGGGTGCCTCTGACGACTACGACCAGCTTGAGCAGGAGAGCTTCGACGAGGGGATCGACGTCGGCTACCGCTGGTATGAAACCCATGGGCAGCAGCCGCTGTTCCCCTTCGGCTACGGCCTGTCCTACACCTCCTTCCGCCGCCGCATCGTGCGGGTGAGCCACGCCGGGCCAGACGACATCGTCGTCTGGGTCTCGGACACCAACACAGGCTTGCGCGCGGGCGCGGACGTGATCGAGATCTACGTGCACGACCCCCCGTCCACGGGAGAGCCGCCCGAGCAGCTTCGCGCCTTCCGCAAGCTGTCGCTGCAGCCCGGCCAGACGGAGGTCGTGCCGTTGCTGCTCAGGGCGAGCGCCTTCGCCTACTGGAACTCCGGGCCCGCCACCGGCACCGAGCCGCAAGTCGACTCCCCGACGGTGCCACAGGCCGGCCAGGCTCCTGAGCCGCCCGGTCAGTGGACCATCGCCCCCGGGATGTACCGGATCGACCTCGGCAGCTCGGCCGAGAGCTTCGACGACTCGGCCTGGGTGCACCTCGACGGCGGTGGGATGGCGGTTCGCGAGCAGCTCAACGGCCTGTTCGGCTGGTCCTTGGGCCAGCAACAGCCACTGCGGCGGGAGCCTTCGCTCGCCGGGCGGGGACAGGCACGCGCTCGATCGGGAGCGGCGTCTTAGGCTCAGGTACCGTGGGCGAGGCCCGGCGGCCGGCCCGGCGACGCTGGCGCGGCGCCCCGTGAGCGGTCAGCGCGTGACCCTCCCGTTGAGCTGGTCGTCAGGCGAGCAGCCCCCGCAGCCGCTCGAGCGCGTCGTACACGTCCACGAACCGCGTCGTCAGCGGCGAGAGCCCCAGGCGGATCACGTCCGGCGTGCGAAAGTCCACCAGCACGCCGACCCGCGCAAGCGCCGGGCACAGCCCGCGCGCGTCAGGGTGCACGAGCGCCACGTGCGAGCCGCGCACGGCGCTGTCGCGCGGCGAGCCGACCGAGCAGCCCAGCGGCGAGAGCCACTCGTCGATCAGCGAGATCGCGTACTCGCACAGCGCCACGGACTTTCGGCGGATCGCGTCGATCCCCGCCTCCAGCACCACGTCGATCCCGGCGGCGGCGGCGGTCAGCCCCAGCACCGGCGGCGTGCCCGAGAGCATCGCCGAGATCCCCTCGCCGGGCACCCACCCCGGCGCCATCTCGAACGGGTCCGCGCGCCCCAGCCAGCCCCAGATCGGCTGGCGCATCGAGCCCTGGTGCTCGGCGCGCACGTACAGGAAGGCGGGCGCGCCCGGCCCGCCGTTGAGGTACTTGTAGGTGCAGCCGACCGCCAGGTCCACGCCGTCTGAGTCAAGCGAGACGGGGATCGCGCCGACCGAGTGGCACTCGTCCCACAGGGCGAGCGCGCCCGCGTCGTGCGCGAGGCGCGTGATCTGGGCCTGATCGAGGATGTACGCCGACCTGTAGGAGACGTGCGAGAAGGTGACGAGCGCCGTGCGATCGCCGAGCACGGCCGCCACCTGCTCGGCGCTCGGCCCGCTGCGCGGATCGCCTCTGATCCAGACGATCTCGCAGCCGCGCTCGCGCGCGAGCGACTCAAGCACGTAGCGGTCGGTGGGGAAGTTGTCGACGTCGGTGACGATCTGGTCCCGGTCTGGCCTTGCGGCAAGCGCGGCGGCCGCGAGCTTGTAGAAGCACACGGTGGTCGAGTCGGCGATCGCGACTTGGCCCGGCGCGGCTCCGAGCAGCCCGGCTCCGAGCCGGTCGCCGATCGTGCGCGGAAGCTCCATCCACCCCTCGCTCCAGCCGCGGATCAGCCGCTGCCCCCACTGGCGCTCGACGACCTCCGCCAGCCGCGCGGGCGTGTCGCGCGGCAGGCGCCCCAGCGAGTTGCCGTCCAGGTAGATCAGCCCGTCGTCGGCGATCGCGAAGCGACCGCGCCGGTCGCCCAGCTCGTCCTGCTCGTCAAGCGCTTGCGCGGCGCGCCGGTCGGCCACGGCCGCGCTAGGCGCCGGGCACGAACGCCAGCACCCGGCTTGGGCTGCCGGTGCCGCCGACCAGCTTCAGCGGGCAGACGACGAGCATCGCCCCGGTCTCCGGCAGCTGGTCGAGGTTTGCCAGCTGCGTGAGCCCCAGGCGCCCGGCGCCGAGCAGGAAGTTGTGCAGCGGGAACGGCGGGTCCATCCCGCCGGCCGAGCCGGCGTCGATCCCCACCGTCTCGGTGCCAAAGCCGGCGATCTGGCGCTCGCCCGCAAGCCACCGGGACGCCTCGACGTCCGGCCCGGGGGTCCGCGGCCCGCTCTCGCCGACGTTCAGGAACGCCTCCTGGTCGTGCGCGCGCGACTGCCAGCCGCTGCGCAGCAGCACCCACGCGCCGTCGGGGATGCGCCCGTTGCGCGCCTCCCACTCCTCCAGGTCGGCGACGGTCAGCAGGTAGTCGCCGCCGGCCGCCTCGGTCTCCGCGGTCTTGTCGATCACGCACGCCGGGCCGATCAGCGAGGAGGGGGGGACCGACGCGATGTCCAGCGAGTCGCGCCCGGTGACCCAGTGGATCGGCGCGTCGGTGTGCGTTCCGACGTGCTCGCCGATCGTCAGCGTGTACCAGGCCCACGCGGGCCCGCGCTCGTCGTAGTGGGAGATCTCCTCGCGGCTGAGGCCGGGCGTGTTGGCGAACGGCGGCGGCAGCTGGATCACCGGCGTGGACTCCGACAGCGGCTGTGTGAGGTCCACGACCCGCACGGCCCCCGTCGCGATCGCCTCAAGCAGGGCGCCCACCTGGCCGGCCTGGGTGCTTGACATTCGCTTGCTCCCTCCCTGTCGTTTCTTGCTTGGGAGGGCCGGCCTTGAAGGCCGGCCCCGTGGTTTGCGTCCCCGGCCGTCCGTCAGCCGGTCCGGAAGGCCTCGGCCAGCCAGTCGGCGCACACCGTCGGCGTGACCTTGGCGTCGAGCACCAGCGGCCGCGGCCGCTCCTCGGCCAGCCACGCGTCGAGCGCGCGCAGATCGTCGAGCGCTCTGACGGTGGCCGCCGCGGCGCCCGCCGCCGCCGCGATCCCCGCGAGGTCAGCGTCGCGGAAGCGCACGCGGCTGACGTCGTGCCCCATCGGCGCGAAGTGGTGCACCTCCGCGCCGTAGGCGGCGTCGTCGTAGATGAGCACGAGCAGCTTGAGCGACTCGCGCACGGCGGTCTCGATCTCGGCCAGCGCCATGAACGCGCCGCCGTCGCCGATCGCCGCCACGGTCGGGCGCTCGGGGTGCGCGATCGCGGCTCCGATCGCGCAGCCGAGCCCCAGCCCGACGGCCTGAAAGCCGTTGGGGAACACCCAGGCGCGCGGGTCGCTCACCGCCAGGAACATGGACGGCCAGCCGAGGAAGTGGCCGGAGTCGACCGCCACCGCCCGCTCGGCGGGCAGCCGCCGGTCGACCTCGATCGACAGCGTGCGCGGGTCGATCCACTCCCCGTCGGAGGTGTCCTGGTAGGCCTCGGCGCTCCACGCCCCGGCGGCGATCCGCCGGCGGATCTCATCGCTGCGCCAGCCGCCGCTTCGCTGCGGGCGGCGCTCGAGCGCCGCCCCCAGCGCGTCCGCGACGTCCGCGACGTCGCCGTGGATCGAGAGCTGCGCGGGCCGGTGGCGTCCGATCGCCTCGGGCTCGATGTCGATCTGCGCGACCGTCGCGCCCTCGGCGATCAGCTGCCCATGCCGGGTGGTCCACTGGTTCAGCGACGCGCCCGCGGCCAGCACCAGGTCGGCCTGTGAGAGCAGCTGCGCGGCGGTGGGGGAGGCGAACCCGCCCGCGATCCCCAGCGAGAAGTCAAGGCCGGAGAACAGCCCGTTGGCAGGGGCCGAGGTCGCAAGCAGCGCCCCGGCGAGCTGCCCGAGGCGCTCGAGCGCCGCGCGCGCGCCCGACAGCACCGCCCCGCGCCCGGCGATGATCACCGGCCGCATGGCGCGCGCGAGCGCGTCGGCGACCGCCTCCACCTCCCGCTCGTCAAGCCCGCCGGCGGCCGGGTCTGAGCCGCCGGCCCCGGCCACTCCCGCGGCCGCGGCGCTCCCGTCGGCGCGGGCCCCGTCCCCGGCCTCGCGGCCTGCGTCGGCGGCCGGCTGCGCCTGCAGGTCGATCGGCAGGCACAGCACGATCGGCCGCCGCTCCGTCCGCGCGCGCTCGTAGGCGCGCAGCGCGTCGCGCTCCGCGCTCTGTGCGCTTGCGATCCGCTCCCATCCGGCCCCCAGCGCCTCGGCGAAGCCGCACTGGTCGATGCGGAAGTTGGAGTTGACTGCGTGCAGCGGCGACTCGCCGGCGAGCACCAGCACCGGGGTGCGGCTCTTGGCGGCCTCGGTCAGCCCGGTGGCGGTGTTGGTGAGGCCCGGCCCTTGGTGCACGCTGCAGATCCCCACCCGCCCGCTGACGCGCGCATAGCCGTCGGCCATGCAGATCGCCCCGCACTCGTGGCGCGCGTGATGAAAGCGCGAGCCGCGCGAGCACAGCGCATTGGTCACCACCAGGTTGCCGCTGCCCAGCACCCCGAACGCGTCGCTGACCCCGGTTGCGGCGAGCGCCTCGCCGACGGCGTCGGCGACCGTTCTGGTTCGCTGGGCGGCCGCCGAGCTCATGCGAGCCGGCGCGGGGCGCGGGACCGGGTCACGCGCGCCATCGTACCCGCGCGCGCGTGCGCCCGCCCGCTCAGCTCGTGGCGCCCGGCGTCCGCCGCTCGCCCCCGGCGACCGGCGCGGCGCCCGCCCGCTCAGCCTCCCCCGCCGGCCGCACCGCCCGCCGAGCCGGCGGCCGCAGCCCACAGGGAGCTCATCCAGTCATACATCTCGCCGGAGGTCTGGTGCCAGCCGGGGCAGCAGGAGGCGCCCCCGGGCGGCGTGATCCCGATCTCCAGGTGCGGCCCGTCGGAGAGGCCCACCCGCCCGCAGCCGACCTGCGCTATCGGCTCCCCGGCTGTCACGGTTGCGCCGACGGGCACGAGGTCCGGCTTGGCGTGCCCGTAGTAGACGTAGCTTCCGGCCAGCGGCCCGGAGCTCAGCTCCAGCACCGGCGCCCAGCGACCGAACCCGTCGATCCCCTCCTTGACGATCGTCCCGTCGGCGACGGCCACCTCGGTCGCGGCCGGCCCGCACGCGCTCGACACGGTGCCGATGTCGACCCCCTGGTCCTGCGTCCAGTACCGGGGCGCCAGCACGACGCTTGAGGGCTGGATCGGGAACACCCAGCCGCTCGGGGCAGCCTGGCCGCCCGAGCCGGCCTGCCCCGAGGCGACGGGCGCCGCGCCGGCCGCGCTCTGCTCGCCGCCCTGGCTGAGCTGCGGCGGCCGGCCGTGGTTGTTGACCCACGCCACGAGCGTGCGCAGCGTCACGATTCCGACCGTGCCGCTGACCGGCTTGAGATGCGCGCGGCGCTGGAAGCGAGCAACCGAGCGCCGCGTCAGCGGCCCGAAGTCCCCGTCGGCCGCGGTGCGGATGCCAACATCGGTCAGCCACCGCTGCAGCGTGCGCACGTCTCGTCCCCGGTCCCCGACGCGCAGCACGCGGCGGATCATCGCCACCCGCGCCGTCGGCGCCGCCACCGCCGCCGGTGCCACGGCGGCCAGCGCGCAGGCGCACGCCGCCAGCGCGGCCGCGAGCATCGCCGCCCGTCGACGGGTCGTGTTGCTGTGGTCGTGTGGCGGCATCGTGCGCATGTGCTGTGCTCGGCCTCCCGGCGCTTGACTTGAAAGCTGGGCCGCAGCCTGCGAGGTCAGCTGACGGGCTCGCGAGCGCCGGGCGCCGCCCGGCGGGCGCTACCCGCGGATCACCGCGGGATTCGCCCCAACGACTTGGGTTCCCCCGCTCCCCGGGTTGGCGGCCCGGGGACTCGGCTGCCTTCCGTAACACGACCCGGCTCGCAGGGTTGCGCCGCCCGGGCGCTTGGCCCTGCCGGCCCGCCCTGCTCGCCGATCAGGCGTCGAGCGCCTGATCGAAGAGCTCCACCCGCTCCCCCAGCCGGGCGCGCAGCGACTCGTCGAACCGCCCGTCGATGATCACAAAGCACAGGCGCGCCGGCTCATCGCCGGTCACAAGCCAGGCGTGGTTTGTGCCGCGCTGGATCACCACATCGCCGCTTGACAGCTCGGTCCGACTGCCGTCGTCGAGCTCCAGCGTGCAGCTGCCGGCGATCACGATCCCGTAGTCCAGCGTCTCGGTGCGGTGCATCGGCGTCCGGGACCGGGGCGCGCAGTCGATGATCCGAACGTTGGTCCCGTTTGGCCCCGGCGGCACCGTCACCGGCCGATCCGTCGGCTCGCCCTCAAGCTCGGCGCCCAGCGAGACCGGCATCTGCTCGCTGGTCCACATCTCATAGAACGTCGCCCCTTCGATCTCCAGCACCCGCGGCGCCGGCCGATCGGACAGCACGACCGAGCGCCCGCCCGCATCGTGGCCGGTGACCACGCGCCTGGGCGCCTTCAGACCGTAGGCCATCTGCAACCTCCTTGCCGGACTGCGGAGCGCGCCGGACTGCGGAGCGCCGCTCCTCTGACTGCGCGCATCATAGGCGCGCCAGTCCGCGCTCGCGCCCCAGCTCCCGCCGGCCTCCAGGCCGCCCAGCCCCCGGCCGCCGCAGCCCCCGGCAGCCCCAGCCCCCAGCGGCCCCAGGCCCAGCAGCCCCAGCCCCCGGCAGCCCCAGCCCCGGCATCCCCTCCGCTCCGGCCCCCGTCCCCCGCCCGGCTTCTGCTATTAATGAGCCTCCGCCGCGGGGTGGAGCAGTCTGGTAGCTCGTCGGGCTCATAACCCGAAGGTCGCGGGTTCGAATCCCGCCCCCGCTATCGCAGAAGTCCTGGAAATCCGGGCCTCCGAGAGATCGGGTGTCTGGGTCGTTAAGGCCGTCTCAAACGGATGTCAAACGCAGCTCGTTTCCTGGACGGCGGCCGGCAGGACCGTTAGGGTCCCGCGTGTGGGCATGGTCGAGGTTGGCGCGGCTGCGTTGAAGGCGATCGCATGTTGGGCAGTGGAGGGCGAGGGCTTCGTCCCCGTCACGCTTTACGACCAACCGACCCGGTACGTCTCGGGCTGGGAGGACGGAGACGTCGTGGCGACGCAGGGAGACGCCCACATCCACGTCCGCGCCGATGGGCTCGTCAAGGATGCAATCCCGGACGCTTTCGTCGTCTCGCCGGGTGCGACTGGCTAGCAGCAGCCTGAGGCGACGGCACGCGTGGATGACCTCAAGCCCGGGCCTCGCGATCACCTGATCACGCGGGCACTGCGCGACCGACTCGGTCAGCTCAGCGAGGAGCTCATCGAGCAACGGCCGCTCGACCCAGCAGAAGCGCCCGATCGACTCGCACGGCACGCGATGCGGGAGATCGAGCGAGAGCTGGACGGCGATGAGCCTGCCGAGGGTCAGGTGGGTCGTGTCAACGATCTCCTGCGGCAGCTCGTGACCGACCGGGAGAGCCTGGTCGCCGCGGAGGTCGCTGTACCGCCCACGGTTCTGCACGGCATCAAGAGCCGGTCGCCGCTCGGCGATCCGATACCACTCCCGCCTTCGCCGGCAACGCCTTTCAGCCAGAGCGACCTGCTAGTCAACGCCGAGGGTCAGCCCAACATCGGCTCGGAGCTGAAGGCCGAGCTTGCCACCGCGGACTCGGTGGATCTGATCTGCGCGTTCGTAATCTGGACCGGTGTGCGCCACCTCCGCGACGCCCTGAAAGCAGTCGTCGACCGCGGTGGACGACTCCGCGTCATCACCACGACCTACATGGGGACGACTGAGAAGCGCGCCGTCGATGAGCTGTTCTCGCTCGGAGCCCAGATTCGGGTCGCGATGGATGCGCGTACGACGAAGCTTCACGCGAAGGCGTGGCTGCTGGAGCGATCGTCTGGCTTGACCACGGCTTTCGTCGGCTCATCCAACCTGTCGCAGTCGGCGCTGTTCGACGGACTGGAGTGGAACGTCCGGCTGTCGTCGATGGATGCGGTGCATGTGATCGATCGCGTCCGGATGATGTTCGAGAGCCACTGGGCGTCGGAGCACTTCGAGCACTACGACCCGGAGGTCAACGGCGAGGAGCTTGAGCGTGCGCTCGCTGAGTACGACCGGCGCTCGCTCGGCGAGGTCTCGACGATTTCGTTCGCCAACCTGGAGGTGCGTCCGTACCCGCATCAGCAGCGGATGCTGGATGCGCTGATGATCGAACGCGAGCGCCATGACCGCCATCGCAACCTGGTTGTCGCGGCGACCGGCACCGGCAAGACGGTCGTCGCCGCCCTCGACTATCGGCAACTGCGGGATCGTCACGGCGATCTCTCATTGCTCTTCGTTGCCCATCGCGAGGAGATCCTGCGCCAGTCGCTTATGACCTACCGAGCGGTGTTGCGGCGAGAGGACTTCGGTGAGATCCACGGCGGTGGACGGATCGCCCAGCGTCGGCACGTGTTCGCGATGATCCAGTCGCTGGGCGCGGACAGGATTCGCGAGATCCGACCCGACGAGTTCGATGTCGTCGTCGTGGACGAGTTCCATCATGCGGCGGCAGCGAGCTACGACCGGCTCCTGAGCCATCTGAGCCCGCGGGAGCTGCTCGGCCTCACGGCGACGCCGGAGCGCCTAGACGGACAGGACGTGACCGAATGGTTCGATGAACGGATCGCGGTCGAGCTCCGGCTCTGGGAGGCGATCGACCAGGGGTTCCTCGTGCCGTTCCAGTACTTTGGTGTGGCGGACGGGACGGACCTCAGTCAGCTCACGTGGCGCCGCGGTGGGTACGCGGCGGAAGAACTGAGCAACGTGCTGACGAACGACGATCTCCGCGTCGCCAAGCTCCTGGAGGCCCTCCAGCGAATCGTCCTCGACCCCGGTCGGATGCGGGCGCTCGGGTTCTGTGTCTCGAAGGAGCACGCTCGGTACATGGCGCTGAAGTTCACCGAGGCAGGGCTGGAGAGCGTCGCGCTCACAGGCGACAATCCGCCGGACGTCCGCGCTCAGAGCCTGCGTGAGCTGAAGGCTGGCCGACTCCGCTGCGTGTTCTCGGTCGAGGTCCTCGGCGAGGGTGTGGACGTTCCCGATGTCGACACCGTGCTCTTGCTCAGGCCTACCGCGTCGGCGACCGTGTTCACGCAGCAGCTCGGCCGCGGGCTGCGACGGGCCCGCGACAAGAGCAGCCTCACGGTGATCGACCTGATCGGGCAGCAGCATCGCGAGTTCCGATTTGAGGACCGACTCCGAGCCATCCTCGACGCAAGACGAGGCCCGATCGTCGAACAGGTCGAAGCTCAGTTCCCCTTCCTGCCAGCCGGCTGCACGGTGGATCTTGACCGCCAGAGTCGCGAGATCATCCTCGACAACCTCAAGGCCGCGGTTCGGCGATCGCGGTGGACGACCCTCGTCGCGGATCTTCGGTCCGAGGCGACCGGTGTGACGCTCCGCGAGTTCCTGGTTCGCCATGACCTCAGGCTCGAGGACGTTTATCGAGGCGGGCACTCATGGACCGAGCTGCAGCGGGAGGCACGTCACGCAGCCGCTCCTCCGGTCGACGTGGAGTTCGAGCGGCGGACACTCCGGGCGCTCGGTCGACTGACTCACCTCGACGATCCGGAGCGCGTAGACATCTACCGGCGAACCCTCAACGCCGATGCGCCACCGGATGGCGAAGGCGGCAACGAACGGGAGCGCCGGCTCCTGACCATGCTCGCCTGGGATCTGGGATCCGGGGATGGCTCGTCTTCGTCGCTCGGCGAGTATTTCCAGCGGCTATGGCGCGAGGAGGCCCCACGGCGGGAGCTTTCTGAGCTGCTCACCCTGCTCGACGAGCGATCGAACGTCCGCGGCCGGCTGTCAGAACTTCCGCCCGAGGTGCCCCTGACAGTCCACGGGCGCTACACACGGGCAGAGGTGATCGCCGCGCTCGGGTTCGGTGACGGCGTTAAGCCGAAGGTGACCCAGGGCGGCATCCTCTGGGTCCCACAGGTCCAGAGCGACGTCTTCTTCATCGACCTGAAGAAGGCCGAGCGCGACTACTCGCCGACGACGATGTACCGGGATTACGCGATTAGCCGCGAGCTCTTCCACTGGGAGTCGCAGTCGAGGCAGCATCCCGGTCAGCCAACCGTTCAGCGCTACATCCATCACGAGGCCCGGGGTACGAGGGTCTTGCTGTTCGTCCGCGAGAAGAAGACGTTCGAGCTGGGGACGCAGCCGTTCACCTTCCTCGGGCCGGTGAAGTACGTGTCTCACGAGGGCGAGCGGCCGGTCGCCTTCACGTGGCGTCTCGCCGTCCCAATGCCGGAGGAGCTGTTCGAAGTCGCTCGGAGCGTGGCCGCCGCGTAGCGAGCGGCCGCCGGCGGGGATCGCTGCCCCCCGGCGGCATCATCCGAGCTACGCGGCATCGCGGTCAGCCGCTCTCTGCTCGTCCACCAGGTCGGCTACGACAGCGGCCGCCGCGGCCTGCATCCCCGGAATGACGTGCGCGTACTGCTTCAGCGTGAAGGCCGGCGATTCGTGCCCCAGCCGTTCGCTGACGACCTTTACCGGCACCCCGGCCTTCAGGGCCAGCGTGGCATGCGTATGCCGCAGGTCGTGGAGCCGGATGAGCCGGATGCCGGCGCGCTTGATCAGCCTCTCGAAGGTCTGGCTGAACGAGTGCGGGTGGATCGGCGCGCCGTTCTCGTGGCACGCGACGAGGTCGCGGTCGTGGTAGTCGGCTCCCCAATCGTCCCGCTCTTCCTGCTGCCGGCGCCGGTGCTCGCGGAGCAGATCGACCGTCTCGCGGTCGAGGTCGATCACTCGCGCGTTGTGGCTCTTCGGCGTCGACTCGATCATCTCGTACGCCACGGCCACGAGCGCTTGACGCACCGACAGCCGCGCTGTCTCGAAGTCGATGTCTGCCCAACGCAGCCCCAGGATCTCGCCGCGTCGCCTTCCGCTCATCGCGGCGAGTCGCCACACAGCCTCGAGGCGGATTCCGCGGACGGAGTCCAGGAAGCTGGCCAGCTCACCCGATTCCCAAGCTCCGACCTGTCGCGTCGAACGACGAGACGGCCGTGGTGGCTTGGCGCGCGCCGCCGCGTTCCGGGTGACCAGGCCGGCGTCGACGGCATCTTCCAGCGCCTTGTGAATGGTGGTGTGGATGTACCGGACTGTCTTCGCGCTGAGCGGGCCGTGCCCACTTCCCTCTGCCTGAAGCCTGGCGTAGAGAGCGTTCAGCATCACGGCCGTGACCTGCTGAAGAGGCCGCGAGCCGATGACTGGCAACACGTGGAGCTCCAGGTTGCGCTGATACGAGTGGAACGTGGTCGGCTTCACCCGGCCCTCGGTGATCGGGAGCCAGCTGTCCCGGATCCATTGTGCGAACGTCAGCCGGTCCGGGATCACGTACGAGCCGGTGTGGAGGTCGTCGACGAGCTTGGCCCGGGCGATCTCCGCCTCACGCCGGGTCCGGAAGCCGCCGTGCCACTTCTGCCGCCGTCGGCCATCGGCGCCGGTGCCGACGTCGACAACGACGTACCAGCGGGTGGTCTGCTTTCCGTCCTTGGTGGTGTGGACTCGCTTGTGGATATGGCCCTGCATCAGTTGACCCCCAGCCACGCGAGGAGAGCAGGAACCGGCACCAGCAGCCGGCGGCCCAACCGTCGAGTCGGAAGCTCGCCGCGGCGGGCTGCGTCGTACGCGGCTGTCCGCCCAAGGCCGATGAGCTGTGCGGCTTGCTCGATCGTGATCGTCGCCCGACCGGCGAGGTGATCGAGCTGGAGTGACGTATCGTGCTGCATGTCGGGACCTCCTTCATAGGTCTCGGCCAGGCCCCGGGGTGTTGGCGCACCGCCGGGGCTATTCTGTTAGTTTGTACGTGCAAACTAGCAAGGCCAGCGGACGGATCCGATCCCACGAGTAGCCTCGTCTCATGTCGCCCAAGGTCGACACCGAGGACCTAATCGACGCCCGTGGCGTGGCCGAGTTGCTCGGCCTCTCGCATCCCAGCGCCGTGAGCGTGTACCAGCACCGCTACGCCGACATGCCCCGTCCCGTCGTTGATCTCGGCCGGGGGAGGCCGAAGCTCTGGCTTCGTCCAGACGTGCAGCGCTGGTCAGAACGCGTCATCTCAGAGGGGCGGACGCGTGAGAGACGCCGAGTTCGTCGGTGATCTCGCCGGCGATCGCAGCCGCAGCCGCGGTCAGAAAGAACTTTAAGAATGTTCGAGTGGTTGATCTGATCCTGGGAGCATCCACTTGACATTTGGCGACGGGCCCGGATGGGCCGTCGCCAAATGTCAAGTACCCCCCCGGGAGGGGCGCTTGAAACACGACCACGTCTCCCGAACCACCGCAGCCGTCAACCTTGCAAACTGGCCGGACGAGGCCCTCTACCCCGACCTCGGAGACGAGCATCGAGCGTCCAAGATCGGTGCAAGCCTCCCGGCACACGTCTTCGCGGTCGATCGTCGCAGCCGGAGACGCGACGGCATTTGTCGAACATCTCACTGGTCCGTCGGAACTGAAGGCATGGTCCACACCGAACAGCAGGAGGAATCAGTTCCAATGGTTGCAGTCCATGTTTCAGAGGAAGGCGTCGTCTTCGAAAACCTTGAGTCTCACGATCCGGAGGTCGTGAGCTCCTTCACCGAGATGCCGATCGAATCTCTGGGCGATCTCGCCAGCCGCGCCATGACTGTGGGCGTTCTTGGCCTACGGGCGATGGGCACCGCTGGCCGGATGGAGATCGTCGAGAAGGAGTTCCTCGCCATGTCGCAGCGTTTTGCGGCCTCTCTCGAAGGAGTTGAGCGCCGGCTGACCGATAAGGTCGACCGCACGTTCGACCCTGATCGGGCGGAGTCCGTGTCCGCCCGTCTCAGCTCCAGCCTCACCCAGGCCGCCAGTGGGCCTGCCGATACTCCTGCTCGGTCATCTTGAGCACCTCGGGCATCCACGCGACCGCAAACATGTGGGCGCGGGTGTAATCGAGCGCCGAGCAGTACGGCGGCGACGTGAAGACGAGATCGACCCGTTGGCTCGGCTCATCGCTCGCGTCAAGGCCACGCCAGTTTCACCCGCCGATATCCCGCCCCCGCTATCGCGGCCGACCAGGAGCTAGTGCCGTAGCCAGCAACGTTTGCCCTGTGACCGGAGCGGCCCGTAAAGGCTGGGTTCCGCATCGTGTCGCCGAGAGCGATCTCGGCGTCCATGTCGTGGAGGAATGCGTTCATCCTCGACAAAGCGAAGGTTGACGGGTTGATCTCCTGGCCGAAGAGCTTCAAGGGAGCGACTTCAGGAGGCAGCTCCCGGTGCTCGTTGACGGCCTTGCCGTGGGTCTCCAGAAGTCGGAGGTGGCACTTGATGAGCAACCCCGACGAACCGCAGCACGGGTCGTATACCGTCATGCCGGGCTGGGGATCGAGGATGCGTGCCATGACCCGCGCGACCTCGGCGGGCGTGTAGAACTCGCCTGCACTCTGTCCCTGGCCTTCGGCGAACTTCCGGAGGAGGTACTCGTAGGCCCGACCAAGGAGGGCCGGCTGTACGTCGTTCAGGCCCAGTCGATGCTGCCCGAGGGTCTTGACCAGCGATGCGAGCCGGTCGTTATCGACGATCGGTTGTCCGGCTGCCGTGGCGTTGAAGTCCACGGTGTCGATGACCCCCTGGAGGCGCGGATTCTGTCGCGCGACAGCCCGCACGGCATCGGTCAGCGCCTCTCCGAGCCCCGTGGTCTTGAGCGCGATCGACGGCCATCGGCTCTCGGCGGGAAGGTAGAAGCGGACCAGGCCGTGGTCGTGATCGATGATCTCCTTCGCCGTATCCAGGTCCCCGACCTCGTCAGCAACCCGCTGGACTTCGTCGTCGAAGACATCGGAGAGCCGCTTGAGAAAGATGAGAGGGAGGATGTAGTCCTTGAACTTCGGAGCGTCCAGCGGACCGCGGATTTGACAGGCTGCGTCCCACAGCCAGGTCTCAAGCGCCTTCACATCGAAGGTTCCGTTCGTGGGGGCCGCACCGCCGTCGGCCGCGCTGCCGCTCACTACCTTCCGAGGTCGTCCCCTAGGCGCCATGAGACGTAGCTCCAGTGTCGGCGAGGATCGAGAACCAAGTCAGGTAGGTCGTGGCCATGATGAGATGGTACGAGAACGCTGTGTCGCCTGTCCGGCTTCTGATGCTCGTCAGCGCCTCCGACCAGGTCGGATGGGCGAGTCGGCATCGTCGCCGGAGTCCAGGTCAGCCTCCGGGAGGATGGTCGCGAGGTCCTCCTCGACGTCGATGCCGAACTTCGACGAAAGCATGGCGATGTGCACTCCGAAGGTTCCCCGCAGCTCGCCAAGCGCCTGATTGAAGACCCATTCGTGAGAGCCATAGAAGGGGTCAGGGAAGCCGCCCGCACCGCGATCCAGCACGTCCGTGCTGCGTAGGAACTTCCGACACGAAGCCCGCATGGCCCGGAGATGGGGAGCGATGTCGTCCTCCTTGTCATCAAGCTGTCCAAGCTCGGTCGTGAGGAACTGACGCATATCGAGAATCGAGATGACACAGTGCCCTGGAGATTCGGCCTCAAACGGTTCGAAGAGCACCCGACGATCCTCCAGGTAGACGAGTACTCGACGAGCTGCCGTGACTTTCGCTACTCCTGGGTCCCAGGTCACACCGAAGATCGGGCAGGAGAATCCGGTAACTCTGCGCGCGACCTCCGAGAACTTCATTGTTAGCGAATAGCTCCCAGGACGAACCGGGCCTTCTCGGTTCGGAGCATCTCGTACGGACTCAGGAACTTGACGCTCATCCCGATGCAGGCATTCGGAATCTTGATCTTCTTGACCGAGTTGGCAGCGACCTCGTGCGTTACTACATCGAAGCCGTGAGCGTGGGCTTGAGCGACGAGGTAGTAGTCGGCGACCTGCAGAAACTGGCTGACAGCACCCGGCTCGTAGTTGCCACTCCCGGCCCAGGTGCTCACGGCAGCGAGGCTGGGAACGACAGCATTGTCCGGGGGTAAGAAGAAGTCGTCACCCCGCAGCTTCGCCCACTCTGCCAGCTCGTCGTCACCCCCGATCAGCTCGTCCCTCACCTTCTCGATCGAATGGACCTTGCCGTTGGCGTGCTCCTGATCGATCCACTCCCAGAAGGCCGGGCAGAAGTCGAAGCTGTAGTGGAGGTTCTTCGCCTGGATGAAGATGTTCGAGTCGAGCAAGTACGGCATCAGACGCCTCCGAGCCTCGCTGCCAGCTCGTTAAAGGTGGATACCTTCTTGAAGCCAAGCATCTGGAAGGCATCTCGATGGAGCGTCTGTCCCTCAAGGCTGCTTTCAATCAGAGCGCGGGCGAATCGCTTGCTGACACGAACGGGTTGCGTGTTGTAGAAGTTGCCTCCGCTTCCAGTGCCACGCTCTTCCATGAGCGTCCGGATGCGGTCCAGCTCGGCAGAGAACTCCTCCCGATACTGCGTCGCGGTGAAGTAGTTCGCATCGAGGAGACGTCGGAGGACGACAAGCGTGCTCACCTTGAAGCGCCGAGCGAGCGTGTCCAGCTCGTCCGTGAGGTCGTCCCGGTTGAGCTGGTAGCCCCGGAGAGCAGAACCAGGCACGAGAAACTCGGCAGCCACCTGGTTGCACCAGCGCTCGATGGCATTGCCCGACGTCGATGCCATGTCGGCATCAGAGACTGCAGATTCGCCAATCCAGATGTGAACCAGCTCGTGCGCGAGCGTGAAAATCTGCGCTGCCTTCGTGTCGGCACCGTTGACGAAGATCAGGGGCGCGAGGTCATCGGCAAGAGCGAACCCTCGAAACTCGTCAGGGTCCAGCTTTCGATGCGTGTTGCTCCCGACGATCCCGCTGACCATGACCAACACGCCGTTGCGGTCTGCCTCCTCGATAAGCCGACGAAGTGCTTCGCTCCAACTATTGCCTCGCTCGTCGGGAGCGAACTCCAGCACCTCGCGCATCCGGGTGGCTGCCTCTTCGACGTCAGAGCCGACCGTGAACGTGCCAACGAAGGGGACAGGCGACTCTCGATGAAGCCGCGCGTAGTCCCGATACCACTCCTGGCGCTGCTGACACTGGTACACCGTGTCGAGGAGGTCCGGACTTGCGTGCCCGATCTCCGCGTCCCCGATGGTCCGGAAGTCCGGTACCGGGAGCGGCTCCTCGGGCGGCTCGGGAAGGAAGAGGTAGCCAACTGGCGTATGCGTCGCTTGGGCGAACTTCTCAAGCTGCTTGAGCGTCGGCTGCTTCGTCCCCTGCTCCCACTCGTAGAGTGCCGGGAAGCGAGTGGAGAGGTCCTCTGGCGTCTGCCGGGACCGCTCACGCGCCCAGGCGAGCATCGCTGGGCGGACGGGCACCCGGACGCTCATCGCCCAGCCCTCCATGCCAAAGCGCAGGTCAGCGTGGCGCCAGGGCAGCAAGAGGGGAACAACCGGAACATAGCCTGATGATACGAGAAGGCACCGTCGGCGACCTGGGTGGGTCGCCATTGTTACAGCCCGAGGTGCTCGGAGCCGTACCCGCCCGTGGAGGTCACGACCAGGTGATCCACCACAGCGAGCCCGTGACGGCCGCGCGCTGCCGCAATGGGCCGGAAGGACGCCTGCTCGGCTTTCGTGGCGCTGAGAGCCCCGTAGCGGCGGTAGCGGACGAGGACGGAGCCCGTCACCCGGCACGCCTGCGCTCCCAGGAGCACCGGGTGGGCGGAGAGCCGAGCGGTCTGGACCCAGCCCACCGCGACGACCGCATGCCCGACGAAGCGGTGGCGGACGTCCATGTAGAGGACGAGGGTCACGTCCTCCCGACGGGAGCGGAGGAGGTCCCTTGCGACCCGTGCAGCGGATGCCGGGTCGTCTATCCGCCTGGGCAGGTTGAGCCCTGCCTCCGGTACGGCGTCCGGGTAGGACGCCATCCGGCGAGAGCGCCCGGTGAGCGCTCGGAAGAAGGAGTGGAGAGAAGTTGTCGGGGCCATCGTGGTGCCCTCCCGTGACGGTGGATTCATGGAGGTGACCCACACCCCTGGCCATGGCGGAGGCCCGAGGGAGGACGCAGTCCTCCTCGCACGGCTTGAGGCCGGAGCCGACACGCCGGGGGAGTACGCCCACCGATCCGAAGACACCGGCGCCCACGGGCGCCCGAGGCCCGGCAGCGTCTCCCTCATTCCCACCGAATCTCACCAAGGCCGGGCCGCATCCCATCGCGTCCCACCGGCAGGAGAGACGCCGGGTCGGTGGTGACCCGCAAGAGCCCGAAGGTCGAAAATGGGCCATTCGACCGACCGCGATGGCCCGGCCGGGACTTTTCTAGGTCTGCGGCCCATCCCACCAAAATCTCACCAATCGGCGGAAGATCGTGCGGAACGGCATCCGAGGCCAGATGGGCAGAGACTCATAAAAGCCCATGTCAGAGGCCAAATCGTGACCACTGGAGACCATCCGAGATAACGGGTCAGACAGGCCGCATAGGTCTCATAACCCGAAGGTCGCGGGTTCGAATCCCGCCCCCGCTATCGCGGCCGACCAGGAGCTAGTGCCGTAGCCAGCAACGTTTGCCCTGTTGCTGGCAGGGATCGTTGTTATGGATAGCGAATCTTCTTGCGACGGCTCGTCGTGAGGAGATTCGGTGGCGGAGCGGGTCCAGGTCAGGCTGATCAGCAACGAGGACGGCAACCGCCTGTTGCGGATCCTTCGTCGCGGGACGGGCTCGGTTGTGACGTGGCGTCGGGCGCAGATGGTGCTGCTCTCCGCGCAGGCGATGGATGTGCCGCAGATCGCCAGGGTGACGTTCACCAGCGAGGACAGGGTGCGGGACGTGATCCACAACTTCAACGCCGACGGGTTCGACTCGCTGTACCCGCGCTATAAGGGCGGTCGGCCGCCGAAGTTCACCGAGGCACAGCGGGATGAGATCAAGCGGATCGCGCTCTCCCGGCCGGAGGACCACGATCAGCCGTTCTCGACTTGGAGCCTGTCGAAGCTGGGCGACTTTCTGGTTGACAAGGGGGTGGTCGAGGACATCAGCCACGAGCGGCTGCGCACGATGCTGCGCGAGCAGGGCGTGTCCTTTCAACGGGATAAAGACATGGAAGGAGTCGACTGACCCCGACTACGAGGCCAAGAAAGAGCGGGTGCTCGACCTCTACGCGCTCGCCGACGGCAAGCGCGAGCGGCGCGAGGGCGATCCGGACGAGATCGTCTGTCTGGACGAGTTGGGGCCGTTGAACCTCCAGCCTCACCCAGGCCGCCAGTGGGCCTGCCAAGGGGGCCGCGGTCACGTCCGCCGCCGGCGGCGAAGAGCGACCTTTAAGCGCCCGCACGGCGTCAGGCACATGTTCGCCGCCTACGACCTGCGGGCCGACAAGCTCTACGGGCACATCAAGGACCGCAAGCGCCGCGGCGAGTTCCTCGCGTTCCTGCGCTACGTCCGCTCGCTGCACCCTGAGCACAAGCGGCTGGCGATCCTCCTGGACAACTTCAGCCCGCACCTGACCACCAAGACCGATACACGGGTCGGCGACTACGCCGACGCGCACAACATGGAGCTGGCCTACGTTCCGTTCAACGCCAGCTGGCTGAACCGGATCGAGGCGCAGTTCACCGGGTTGCGCTACTTCACGCTTGACGGCACCGATCACGCCAGTCACAAAGAGCAGGGACGCGCGATCCGCCGCTACATCGCCTGGCGCCACCGCAACCCTCACGACCGCCGCCTACGCAAGATCGTCGACCGGGCCAACGTTGCCTGACACGGCACTAGAGCCGTAAAAAGCCCTGGAAGCACCGGCCGACCGAGACCTCGAGGGCCGCTCGCAAGGGCGGCCCTCGTCGATGGGGCTGTGGGCGGCGTTGCGGTCCCGTGGCAAACGAATGCGGAAACGGCTCGTGGCCGGCCGGCGCGGACCTCTCGTCAGCGAGCGGCCGAGATCCTCAGGCGGCAACGGGACCCGTGGGTCACCCGTCGCCTCCTCGCGGCCGCGGTGGCCCTCGGGGGCCATGACGCTCACTCCGCCTCAGCAGCCGAGGAAGACCTCCGCCCGATGCCAGGCGAGTGCCTCCGCGTCGGGGCGGAACGCGGCGCGGTCGGGTAGGCGGATCTGACGTCCGTCGAGTTCGTAGTAAGCACGCCCATTCGCGTAGTCGTCGCGGAGTTTGCCGCTGACGGCGAGGCTCATATCAGCCTTGATCGTCACGTAGCCCAGGTCAAACAGGCGATGGAGGTCGCGCCTCAGCGGGATCCCATTGGGAATCGAGTGCGTTCCGCCGGCAGCCCAGGGCCGGATGTGCGCGGCGTCGATGACCGGCAGGGAGTGCTCCGTGGTCACGGCGCACTGCTGGCCATACGCTTCGAGCACCGCGAGCCGGAAACTGGACTGTCCCAGCCGGGGCGCGATAAGCACCGGCTTGCCCGCGTGCTGGGCGTCGAGGGCGTTGCGAGCCCAGCCCGGGGCACTCTCGTCCCTCGCCGAGGCTCGCTCAAGGCACTCCATCCACATCCGCAGCCCCTCGCCCCGAGTGAGATCTTCAGTTCGTCCAGAGACGATGTTGGGCGCCCAATTGCTCGGTATACGGACCCACTCGTCGGGGGCGAAGAACACGGGCTCGTTGATTGCTACGCAGCCGATCGTGCGATTGCGGCCTAGGCGAAGCCTGTCTCCGCCGCCGAGTCGGTCGAGACGCATGAGGAGATCGTGCTCGTCCCTGGTCCCATTGGCCTGGCCAAAGACGTCCCAAGCGCGCCACACCGGAAGTCGCTGCGCACGAGCGACCAGCCCGAACCCGCCGATCGCATTGTGCGGCGTCTTTAGCTTAAAGAAGAACGGGGCGCCAGGCGGGATCGCCCTGAACTCCACCCCGCCTGGCGGCCAAAAGTTAACCTCGGTCAGGTCCGGTCGGGCCCGAAGGAACTGGTACCAGCCATAATCGGTGACAGCAACGAAACCTCGCATGGCAATGACAATTGTCGCGCGCCCGCAGAGGCGGCGCAAGCGCGGTAGCTCTCACGGGTCGCGTGGTCATGATGCCCAGCCGGATCGCTTGCGGGCTGCGGGTGACGGTCCGCCCGATCATGTCCAGCCGATCGGGCAAAGCCGGCAAATCCAGCCCCGCTCTGTGGTCGCGGCCAGCCATGCAACGAGCCAGCACGCCCCCCACCCGCGCGCCGTGCCCAGGGGCGCTGAGGCGGCCCGCGCTGGGCGCGCAGCTGGAGCCGCCGGCCGCCGAGAGCCACACTGGATGTCAAGCGAGTCGCGCTCAAGCGCGCGCGGCGCACCACCTCATCCGGCGCCGACGCTCGCGAGCATCCAGACTCCCTTTACGCAGCGCTCCGCAGTCCCTGAGCAGCAAGACCAGGCCACAACGGCCTTCGCCTCGGCGGGGTGCGTCTCATTTTGCGGGATTGCGCCCCGTGACGGGTCGCATGCGGCGCTGAGCCCGCCTTGGCCGCGCTCAGTGTCAGCCGCCGACGAAGGATTATGTGTGAGTGCCGGTCGCGCGTCTGAGCTACCTGGATCCGCGCTGGCAGGCGGCGGAAGCGGCGCAGCAGCGAAAGCCCGGTGCGGTTCAGGCGCACGCTCACGGACCTGCTGGCTCCGGCCTCGATGACCACGGTGGCGGAGCCGATCAGCACGGTGCGGGTGCGGACCCGCGCGGCGGCGGCGACCACGATGACCTGCCGGCCGCGAAGCCTCTCAGCTACCGTGAGCCTCACCGACACGTCGCACGAGGAGCCGGTTGCCCCTGTGCAATGGACGGTCAGGCGCACCGCATGGCCGACCTGCTGCGGCGTCCCGGCGGCCGCGGCGGGCGCGGTGGAGCCCGCAGGTGTGGAGCCCCCGGGTGGGGAACCCGAAGGTGGGGAGCCCGTTGATGGGGAGCCCACGGCAGTGAAGGTCGCGCTGAGCGCCTGGTCTGAGCCGAGCGTCACGACACACGCCGACGTGCCTGCGCACGCGCCCGCCCAGCCGCTGAACGCGGAGCCGGTGCCCGGCACGGCGGTCAGCGTGACCTGCGTCCCCGGTGGGTAGTCGTGCGAGCAGCTGGTCGGACAGGATATGCCGGCCGGCGTGCTGGTGACTGTGCCAGAACCGGTGCCTGCCAGCGAGACGCTCAGCGTGCTCGGGTTGGCGAACTCGTCGATCCGCTGCGCATTGGTGTCGGCGACGTAGACGTCGCCCGCGCCGTCGACGGCCAGCGCCTCAGGCTCGTCGAGCTGGCCGGCGCCGATGCCTGTTATTCCCTGCTCGCAGCTTGTGGTGCACGTCTCAAACTGCTTCTGGCCGTCGGCGACGCCCCAACCCCAGGCCTTGACGAACGCCCCCGTCGCGCTGAACTCGTCAATTCGCGCGGCCGTGTTGTCGACCACGTACACGTTGCCAGCTTGGTCGGTTGCCACCTCGAATCCGCCCTCGAACTGGCCGGCGCCGCCTCCGTAGATGCCCGCCTGGCAGATCGTGGTGCACGTCTCCAAGCGGCTCTGGCCGTCGGCGACGCCCCAACCCCAGGCCTTGACAAAGGCCCCCGCCGCGGTGAACTCCTGGATGCGATGGTTGTAGTAGTCGGCGACGAACACGTCGCCGGCGGCGTCGGTGGCGACACCCTCGGGGTCGTAGAACTGGCCGGCCCCGCTACCGGTGATCCCCTGCCGGCAGCCGCTTGTGACGTCGCAGGTCTCAAGCTGCTGCTTGCCGTCCGCGACGCCCCACCCCCAGGCCCGGATGAAGGTGCCGGCGGTAGTGAACTCGTCGATCCGCACGCCGTTGAAATCCGACACGTAGACGTCGCCGGCGGCGTCAACCGCCAGTGCGTTGGGGGAGTACATCTCGCCTGCAGCGAAGCCCGCCAGCCCCTGCTGGCACACGTCGGTGCATGTCTCGAGCGTGGCGCTGCCGTCGGCGACGCCCCAGCCCCACGCCTTCACGAACGCGCCCGTGGCCGTGAACTCGTCGATCCGGTTTTCGGCGTAGTCGGCGACGTACACGTTGCCCGAGCTGTCGGTCGCGACGTCCTCCGGGCTCGACATCTGCCCTGCGCCCCCGCCTGGGATCCCCGGCTGGCAGGAGCTGCTGCAGTCCTCGAACCTGCTCTGGCCGTCGGCCACGCCCCACCCCCACGCTCCGATGAACCCCCCCGCCGGCGAGAACTCGTCGATCCTGTCGTTGGCGGTGTCCGCCACGTACACGTCGCCCGACGGGCCAACCGCCACTCCATAGGCGTTGTGAAGCTCGCCTGTGCCACCGCCGTAGAGGCCCGCATGGCAGATCGTGGTGCAGGTCTCCAAGTGGCTCTGGCCGTCGGCGACGCCCCAACCCCAGGCTCTTGAGAACGAGACGGCAGCGCCTGCCGGAGCCGCCGCGCACAGGGCGAGCGCCGCGCAGGAGAAGAGCACCGCAAGCCGCCCGACCCAGACCAGCCGGCAGCGTCGTGTGACTGCGAGCGTACAGACCTGCCGCTGCGCTCCTGTCATCGGGCGCAAAGCCTTTCGCCCGCGCAAGCCGGGTGTCAAATCCGGCAACGCTCGGTTACGTACAACTACGTACCGAGTACGGCGGAGCGCTAGCGCATCAGGTTAGGGCCGGGATCGAGCATGAACGTGGCGCGCAGCGTCTGGATCAGCGCGGTGGCGCCCAGCAGGGCCGGTAGAACCTGCCGTCGAGCGCCACGTCAAAGAGCGCGCCCATGATCCCGGCGCGTGCATCGGCGGCGCAGAATCCGGGGTACAGCGCGCGGTCGTACTCGGCGTCGAGCACCGGCTTGTGAGCCTTGACGTAGGGCGCAAGCAGCGCGCATTCTGAAAAGAAGTTGCACTGCTCATCCAGCGCGCCGTCGAAGTGGGGCTCAAGCGCGCGCACCTGGCCCAGGTCGTTCTTCTGAAAGATGGCGAGCCCGACGCGATGAGCCTCCCGCGCGATCCACAGGTCGTAGCGAAGCTGCTCTGTTGCGGTCAGCGGGAAGCCGGTGTCGTTGGCATAGCCGTCGATGTTGTCGGCCTCCACGGCATCGAACCCCTTGCGCGCGCACATCCTCAGCCGCGCGGCCATGATCGGCGCAAGCTCGCCCAGGGCGCGGATGTCAAGCCAGCGCTCCCCCGGCCAGCCGTTCGGCCTGCCCAGCAGGCTGCGCGGGAAGCGCTTGGCGTCCGCTCGCCAGCTCTCCCAGGTGCCCACGTCGATGTAGCAGATGACCCGCCGTCCCGCGCGATGAAGGCGCGCCACCTCGGTGGCGGTGGTGTCGAAGCCATCGAGGTCGAGCGCCTGTGCCCATGCGGGAGCTCGCAGCCGTCCCTGCAGCTGCCAGTACCACCGCAGCTGTGCCGGCGGGTGCCAGCGCTGTCGGCTCCCGCCGCCGGCCGGCGACCGGGCAAGCGCGACCGGGGTCGCTGTGGCCGTCGGGAGCACGAACACCGCCGCCAGCGCCGTCCCCGCCACCGCTGCCAGCAGCGCCCGCACCGCATGCGTCGCGCGGACGCTTCGGGCGAGCCCACGCACGAACTCCGCGCTCGGCGGCGTGCTGCCGGCAGTCCGATCTGCCTCTGTCCGCTGCAGGGCCGAAAATCTATCCGACACCGCCCTTGCTCCGTCGGCCGGGCTTCCTTGATGGATTCTTGGCCTGGGAAGACTTGCACGGCGCACGCCGGACTGGGAGGCTCTTGTCATCCGCGATCCTGACCATCACATCCGCGTGGCTGCGATCGAGCACGTCCGGGCTCTCGCCCGACGCTACGATGACCTTGTTCCGCGCGCGGCGCTGCTTGAGGGCTTCCGGTTTGCGGGCGAGCGCTGGAGCCTTGGGTCACTCCAGAACGGGATCTATCGCCCGCGTCGGTTCGCCGGCCCGGCCGCGCTGACCCTCCTCACCGCGGCCCGCTCGCCCCGCCAGCCGGCGCCGTACGAGGACGATATCGACCCGGCGAGCGGCACCATCCTCTACCACTACCGAGCCGGTTCGATCGACCAGCCTGACAACCGCGCGCTGCGCGCCGCGTTCGTCACACAGGTGCCGTTGATCTACTTCATGGGAGTCGCTCCCGGACAGCTGCTCGTGGTTGCGCCCGTGTATGTCACCGGCGACGACCCGGCCGCGCGCGTGGTCACGCTTGAGGTTGGGCTGCCGCTCGCGGACACGACACCGGCCGGGCTAGTCTCACCGCCGGACGTGCGCGCGTATGCGCTCGGTGACGTCCGCATCCGGCTGCACCAGCAGCGCTTCCGGATCAACGTCCTGCGGGCGTACCGCGAGCGCTGCGCGATCTGCGCCCTGAAGGAGCCGGAGCTCGTGCAAGCGGCCCACATCATCGAGGACCGAAGCCCCGAGGGGATCGCCGCCGTGGTGAACGGGATCGCGCTGTGCGCGATCCACCACCTCGCCTACGACCGGAACCTGCTCGGCATCGATCCCGGAGGGGTCGTGCACATCGCTCGCCGTCTGCTCAAGGAGGTGGACGGCCCGATGCTGAAGGCCGGGCTGCAGGGGTTTCATGGGCAGCCGATGGCGGTGCCGCGCCGGGCCGCCGATCGCCCGGACCCGGTGAGGCTCGCGACGCGCTTTGAGCGGTTCATCGCCGCGGTCGACGCCGGAATCGAGGGGCGCCGGATCGCCGCGCCGGTCCGGTAGGCGCGCCGCTGCGCTCGCCGGCGGCGGCCGGGACTGATCGGCGCCTTCGCATCGAGCTCGGCGCCGCGCGTCACCATCGCCGCCGCCGCGCGTCACCATCGCCGCCGCCGCGTCAGACTCTGCGCCTCGAAAGCGACCTTGAGATCGCGATGAGGCTTCGAGTCGATCCATGGGATCCCGAGTACGGCGGCTCCGTCGAGACCGAGCCGGACGCCGGCCCGCCCGTCGGCCTTGAGCTCGACGTGGAGGCCGGCGGCCCGTGGACGCCGGTCCCGGCTCCGCCGGGGCGCCCGGAGGTCTGCTGCGCCTTCGTCGACGGGGTGCGTCGCGTCGACATCCGCCTGTTCGCCGAGGACGAGTCCGGATCGGCGCCGGCGCTCGCCGGCTCCTGGGCGGTGGGCGCGGCCTGGTCCTCGCTTCCGCCGCGCATATCCGACGTCCGGGTGGGGCGCGAGCTGGTGCTGGGAGGCGGTCTGACGAGCGAGCCGATCGACGTGCAGATCGGACAGCGGCCGCTCACGTTCGGCCCCAGATCGGTCGCGGGCGTGATGCCCGCGGATCCGATCGTCGGCTTGCAGAACGCGATGCGCTCAGCCGAGTCAGAGCTCGCGCAGCAGATCCTCGCCGGCGGCGCCGCGGCGCTGGTCGTCTCCGACGGGCCGCTCACCTACTTCGTCTCGGGCCCCGCGGTCGGCCTGATCAAGCGTCAGGCGCGCTCCTACCTGGACGCCGAACGGGCAGCGGTGCTCGGACAGCTGAGAGCCGGTGAGCGCAGCCCGATCTTCAAGCTGGGGGCGCAGCGGCTCGAGCGCTACTCGTGGTATCTGCGCCTCACCGAGCCGCGCGCGATCGACGGCGCGATGGCGGGTCTCGTGCGGCTCGAGGTCGCGGCCGTCGAGGGGCTCGACGGCGCGCGGCGGCTGGCCGAGCTCTGCGGCCAGGTGCTGCCGCGATTTGCCCCCGCACCCGGCCGGGACCCGAGGGCGCCGCAGAACCTCCACCCGATCGCCGCGCTTGAGGGCAGGTTGCGGCACCGGCTGGGAGACCCGCGCCTGATCAGGCGGGCGCTTGAGGCGAACATCAACGCGGAGGTGCTCGGTGGACGGTGATGGCGGGCGGGTCGGGCGCGTGCTCGGCACCGAGGACTCGACGCCGCTTGAGTTCTGGGTCGGGATCGAGGAGCACACGTTCCTGCAGCTGGACGACATCGTCACCGTGCAGACCGACGTCCCGGGCGAGGGCCAGCTGCGGATCAGCGGGCTCGTCGACATGGTCCGCGCCCGTCACGAGGGCAGCCGCTTTGACACCGACGTGTTCCTCGCCGATCAGGGCCTGCTGCCGGTGGAGCTCGCGCGCTCGGCGCACGTGGTGAGCACGCGCTTTGAGCCCGAGCTCTACGTTCCGCCCCGCCCCGGCGATGCCGTCGCCCGCGCCGCCGGGCGCGCGCGCGACGAGGCCCTGTACTTCGATCAGATGGAGGAACGGCTTGCCGCCGGGATCGCGCGCGACGGCCTGCCGATGTACATCGACCTGTCGTTCCTGGACGGACGCCGCGGCGCGCACGTGAACATCTCCGGCGTCTCGGGCGTGGCGACCAAGACCAGCTACGCGAGCTTCCTGCTGTACTCGCTGTTTCACAGCCCGGTGCTCGGCAACGAGGCGGCGAACACGAAGGCGCTGATCTTCAACGTCAAGGGCGAGGATCTGCTGTTCCTCGACAAGCCCAACGCGCGGCTCGCCGACGAGCACCGCGCCGACTACAAGGCGCTCGGGCTCGAGCCGGGGCCGTTTGAGTCCGTCGGGCTGTGGGCGCCGGTCAGGCGCGGCGGCGAGGTCGCCGTCCCCGACACCGGCCAGCGCCACGTTGGCGTGACCTCCTACTTCTGGACGGTGCGCGACATGGTCCGCGAGCGGCTGCTGCGCTTCCTGTTCGCCGAGGAGGGCGACGAGCGCAGCCAGATCGCCGACCTCGTGGCGCGCGTGGAGCGGCAGCTGGAACACCTCGCCGAGGACATCCCGGAGCTCCCGGCGTGCGTGCGGCTGCCGGACGCGCTCGGCACCCCCACGGTGGTGAGCTCCTTCGACGACCTGTGCGAGCTGATCGCCGGACACCTGGAGGACGACGCGTCCAGCTGGCGCGGGTACATCGCCGCCGGCACGGTCAGCGCGTTCCTGCGACGGCTCGACGGCGCCCGCTTTCACTGCGGCCATCTGATCCGCGGCCGCGACGCGGCCGACGTCGAACGGCACCGCATCGACTGGGAGAGCAGGCAGGTCAGCGTGATCGACATCCACACCCTCCACGACCGCGCCAAGCGGTTCGTGGTGGGGGTCGTCGTCAAGAAGCTCTTCGAGGCCAAGGAGAGCAGGGGAACGGCGCGGCCGCTGGTGTTCGTCGTGCTCGACGAGCTCAACAAGTACGCGCCGCGGGAGGGCTGGAGCCCGATCAAGGAGGTGCTGCTGGACATCGCGGAGCGCGGCCGCTCGCTCGGCTTGATCCTGATCGGCGCCCAGCAGACCGCCTCGGAGGTCGAGCGGCGCATCGTCGCCAACAGCGCGATCAGGGTGGTGGGACGGCTTGACGTCGCCGAGGCCGAGCGCGCCGAGTACGGCTTCCTCTCCTCGGTGGCGCGCCAGCGTGCCGCGATCCTCAAGCCCGGGTCGATGCTGCTGGCCCAGCCGCAGATACCGGTGGCGCTCGCGGTCCGTTTCCCGATGCCGGCCTGGGCGACCCGCCCGAGCGAGGTCGCGCCCGAGGCGGCCGATGACCCGTTCGCGAGGTTTGAGCGGTGAGGGTTCTGCACACCGGCGACTGGCACGTCGGCAAGACGCTTCACCGCCACCAGCGGCTCGACGAGGCGGCGGAGGCGCTCGACGAGGTCGTGCAGGTGGCCCGCGAAGCCGAGGTCGATCTGACGCTCGTCTGCGGCGACGTGTTCGACCAGTTCGCCCCGTCGGCGGAGGCGGAGCGGATCGTCTATCGCGCTCTCGTCGAGCTGCGGGGCACCGGCAGCGCGGTGCTCGTGATCCCGGGCAACCACGACAACGCCAGGCGCTTTGAGGCGATCGAGGGGCTGTCGGGCGCCGCCGGCGTGGTGATCGTGCCCGAGGTGCGCCGGCCGGCCGCCGGCGGGATCGTCCGCTTCGCCTCCAGGGACGGCCGGCAGGTGGCGCAGGTCGCGGCGCTGCCGTGGGTGGCGGAGAAGCGGCTGTTCGGCGCGCGGGAGATGATGGGGCTCGAGGGCGATCCCAGCAGCGCCTACGCCGACGAGCTGACGAGGCTCCTCAGGGCCCTGTGCGAGGGCTTTGAGCCGGGCGCGGTCCACATCCTCGCCGGGCACCTGTTCGTCAGCGGCGCACGAGTCGGCGGCGGCGAGCGCTCGCTGACGATCGGCGAGATCTTCGCCGTCGACCCGTCCGGCCTGCCCACCGCGCCGCAGTACATCGCGCTCGGCCACGTCCACCGGCCGCAGGCGGTCGCCGCGGCGCCTGTGCCGACCCGCTACGCGGGCTCGCTGATGCAGCTGGACTTCGGCGAGCGCGACCAGGAGAAGAGCGTCGCGATCGTGGACGTCGAGCCCGGGCGCCCGCCCGAGGTGACGACGCGCGCCATCAGCGCGGGCCGCCGGCTGCTGGACGTCGCCGGCACGCTCGACGAGCTGGCGGCGATGGACATCGACCCGGAGGCGTACCTGCGCGTCACGCTGCGCTGCGAGGGGCCGGCCCCCGGCCTTGCCGACGAGGTGCGTGAGCTTTTGCCCCGCGCGCTGGTCGTCCAGCTGGAGTACGAGCGCGAGTCGGCCGGGCGCCAGCCCGGAGAGCTTCGGCGCCTTGAGCCCCGGGAGCTGTTCGCCCGCCACTTCCAGGACCGGCACGGAGCGCCACCCGCCGACGGGATGCTGCGGCTGTTCGACGAGCTGCTGGAGGAGGTGACCGATGCGCCCGCTTAGGCTCGCGCTCGAGGGCTTCACCGTCTTTCGCGAGCGCCAGGAGGTCGACTTCGAGCCGCTTGAGCTGTTCGTCATCACCGGCCCGACCGGCGCGGGCAAGACCAGCATCCTGGACGCGATCACGTTCGCGCTGTACGGACGGCTGCCGCGGTTTGCGGGGGCGCAGGGCACCTCCGACGCGGTGTCGCTCGGGCTTGTAAGAGCGACCGTGGAGCTTGAGTTCTCGATCCACAACCGGGGCCGCTACCGGATCGTGCGCCGCATGTCCCGCCGCGCAAACCAACCTCAGACGCTCGTCTTCGAGCGACTGGATGGCGGCACCTGGGTGCCCGCCTGCGACGGCCGCGTCCGGGAGTCAAACAAGCGCATCGCCGAGGTCGTCGGGCTCGACTTCGACGCCTTCACCCGCGCCGTGCTCCTCCCCCAGGGGGAGTTCCACAGGTTTCTGAAGGGCGAGGCCGGCGAGCGGCGAAGGATCCTGGTCTCGCTGCTGGGCGTCTCCTACTTCGAGGCGATGGCGGGCATCGCACGCCGCCGAAGCGCCGAGCTGCGCGCCCGCGTGCAGCGAACCGACGAGCTGCTCGCAGAGCAGTACGCCGACGCCACGCCCGAGCACGTGGAGGAGCTGAGGGCGGGCGCGCGGGCCGCCGCCGATCAGGCGAAGGCGATCGCACAGTCCGTCGAGAACGCCGCCGCGGAAGGGACGAGGGCCGCAGAGGCGACCACGCGCGCACGCGCGATCCAGGCCGCGCGCGCCCAGCTTGAGGCCCTCGCCGCCGACCTCGGCCGGCTGGCCGACACGGCCGCCGCAGCCGAAGGCGAGGCGGCCGCCACCCAAAACCGCCTCGATGCCAAGGCCGCCGAGGTCGATCGCGCGCGGGCGGCGGTGTCCGATGCCCAGCAGCGGGAGCGCTTGATCGAAGCGGAGGTTGGAACGCTCGTCGAGCTCGCACGGGCGGCCGCGGCCGCCCAGACCCTCAGCGAGGCCGCGGAGCGCCAGGAGCAGGCCCGTCTGGAGCTGGAGGCGGCCGCCGAGGAGGTGGCCGCCGCCCAGCGCGAGCTGTCAGACGCGCAGGCCGCGCACGAGTCTGTCTCGATGAGGCTGGCCGGGGCAAGCGAGCAGGCGGCGTCGGCGCTCGCCGAGGCGGACAGCGCGCGGGAAGGCCACCAGCAGCTCGCCGCCGCGCTTGCCGCCGCGGAGCTGGCCGAGGCTGACCTGGCCGGCGCCGAGCGGGAGCTGGTCGTCCACGCCGAGGCCCTGCAACGGGCGAGGGCCGAGGCCGAGCGCGCCCGCGACGCGCTGAGCGAGGCGACCGCGGAGCTTGAGGAGCATCGCCGCATGCACGCGGTCGCCGAGCTCTCAAGCGGCCTGAGCGCCGGAGACCCCTGCCCTGTCTGCGGCGCTGTGCTCGCGGCGGCCATCCCGGTCGCCCCCGACGTCGCCACGGCGCTGCAGTCCGCGCGCACGCGCGAGGAGCAGGCCCGCGCGCGCGAAGGCGCCGCCGGCCAAGCCCTCGCTCGCGCCGAGGCGGAGCTCGCGGCGCTCGAGCAGAAGCGCGCCAGCTGCGCCGAGCGCCTGTCCCAGGCGCTCGCGGGGCACGCCGACACGGCCGCGCTCGCCGGCGCCGCCGCGGCCGCCGAGGCCGCCGCCGCACAGCGCGCGGCCCGAGCAGCCGAGCTCACCGGACAGCTCGAGGCGCTCGAGCGAGAGCGCGAGCAGCTCAGCCGCAGGGTGGCCGA
>DATGLC010000014.1:0-43345 GCA_035294345.1 Solirubrobacteraceae bacterium | reverse complement strand
CGGCCGACGCGGTCCCCGCGGTGCGGCAGATGTACGCCTCGACCTCGAACCTGGCGCTGGTCATCGGCTGCACCTCAGACGAGGCGGCCTCGGTCGTGCCGATCTTCAACGCCAACCGGACGGTCTCCTTCTGCATGACCGGGCAGTCGGAGTTTGACCATGTCAAGTTCCCCTACTTCTACCGGCTGGTGCCGCCGGACCTGTCGGAGTCCTACGCGATGGTTGCGATCGCCAAGAACAGGGGATACAAGCGGATTGCGCTTGCGTTCGGCAACGACATCGGATCACAGACGTTCGTCGGTCCGGCGATCGCCGCGATCAAGCGCGCCGGCATGCAGCTTGTGGCCAACGAGACGCTCGACCTCAGCGCCACAACCTTCCGGACCGAGGCGGCGGCGATCGTCAACGCCCACCCGGACGTGATCCTCACCGAGGCCCTCGGGCCGGCCGACGCGGCGTTCCTGTCGGAGGTCAAGCAGCTCAACGGCGGCAAGATGATCCCGGTCATCGGCACCTCGGCGACGATCTCGCCGGCATGGTTCAAGGCGGTCGCCGCGGCCGTCGGCGCGTCGACGCTGGCGTCCAACTTCCAGGCCGACAACCTCGTGACCGAGACCAGCGGCCCGGCGTTCGATGCCTTCGAGAAGGCGATCTACGCCGAGCGGGGCAAGGTTGGTCAGACCGGAGACTTCTCCACCTATCTGACCGCGCCGGGCGCGGTGCACCTCTACGACGGGATCAACCTCGCCGCGCTGGCGATGATCGCCGCCAAGAGCACGTCCCCGGCCAAGTTCATGCCCTACATCATCTCGATCGGGGACGGGACGCCCGGGGCGACGGTGGTCAACTCGTTCTCGCAGGGGGTGGCCGCGCTGCGCGCCGGCAAGGCGATCCGCTACATCGGCCCGGGCGGGCCGACGAGGTTCGATGCCTACCATGACTCCGCTGGACTGTTCCAGGTTGACGCCTACACGCCCAACGGCACCGTCAAGGTGGTCGGCCACCTCGCCGACTCGGAGCTTCGCTCCCTCGGCCTGTAGGCGGAGCTTGGCGTTGGGGCCCAGGGCTCGCGATCACCTGACGGGCGGTCCGACAGGACGGTCGCGGGCCCTGTGAGCCTGTTCGTCGAATCGGTCGGGTTCGGGTTCGTCACCGCGTCGGTGCTGGCGCTGGCGTCGGTCGGCTTCACGCTGCAGTTCGCGGTCACCAACGTCCTGAACCTCGCCTACGCGGCGGTGATGACGGTCTCGATGTACGCCGCCTACATGCTCAACGAGCGCGGCGTGAGCATCTGGCTGTCGGCGCCCGCGGCGATCGCGGCGGGCGCGCTGATCTCGGTGGCCCTCAACGGCCTGGTCTACACGCCGTTCAAGCGGCGCGGCAGCTCGCCGATCGCGATGGTGATCGTCTCGCTGGGGATGACGCTGATCCTGGAGTTCGGCACCCAGGCGGTCGCCGGCCCCACGAACGTCTCCTACAGCTTCAGCCAGGGCGCGACCGTCAGGGCGGGATCCTTCGATCTGACGGTGGTGCAGCTTCTGCTGATCGCCATCAGCCTGGTGATCATGGCAGCGGTTCACGTGCTGATCCGCCACACCAAGCTCGGCAAGGCGATGCGCGCCACCGCCGCCAACCCTGACCTGGCGCGCAACTGCGGGATCCGCACCTCACGGGTGGTCGCGGCGACGTGGCTGATATCCGGCGCGCTGTGCGGGCTGGCGGGCCTGGCGTTCGGGATCAACTCCGGCACGTTCGGGGCCACGAGCACCGACCTGTTCCTGGTGCTGATCCTCGCGGCCGTGTTCCTCGGCGGGCCCGGTGAGCCGTACGGCGCGATGCTCGGCGCGCTGGTGATCGGCGTCGCGACCGAGGCCAGCGCGTCGGTCATCGTGTCCGACTACAAGGACGTGATCGCGTTCTTGATCCTGCTGGCGATGATGACCGTCAGGCCGCAGGGCCTGTTCGGCGCGCGGGTGTAGGGCATGGCCCTGAGGGCGTAGGCGGATGGTCTACTACATCACCACGATCCTGGTCTACGCGGGCGTCGACGCGATGGCCTGCCTTGGGCTCAGCCAGCAGTTCGGGATCGCCGGCGTCACGAACTTCGGCTTCATCATCTTCCAGGCCGCCGGTGCGTACACGGCCGGCGTGCTGTCGCTGCCGCCCGACAGCGCCAACGGCGGCTTTCAGAGCTACGTGCTGGGCTGGAACCTGCCGTTTCCGCTGCCGTGGATCGGAGCGGCGATCGTCGGCGCCCTGGTCTCGGTCCCGTTCGCCGGGGTCGTCGGCCGGCGCCTGCGGGGGGACTTCGCGGCGGTCGCGCTGCTGGTGACCGCTGTCATGTTCAACCTGCTGGTGACCAACTTCGTGCCGCTGTTCAACGGCGCCGCCGGCCTTTCGCTGGTGCCCGCGCCGTTGCAGAGCGCGGTCAACCCCCAGTCAGGCGCCTACCAGTGGGGTTACGGGGCTGCGGCGATCCTGCTGGCCCTGGGCGTGTACTGGTTCGTGAACCGGATCACCGAGTCGCCCTACGGCCGCACGCTGCGCGCGATGCGCGACAACGATGCGGTCGCCGACTCGCTGGGCAAGGACCTGCGCGCGCTGCGAACCTCCTCGCTGGTGATCGGGGGCGCGATCGCCGGTCTGTCCGGCGGCGTCCTGGTCGGCTTCATCAACCTCTGGGATCCACAGGCGTGGGGCTACGCCGAGACCGTGGTGCTGTTCGCCGCGGTGATCATCGGCGGCTCGGGAAACCACCGCGGCGCGATGCTCGGCGCCCTGCTGGTTCCGGTCGCCTTCGAGGAGGCGACCCGCTACATACCCCCGGTGGCGGGAAACCCGAATCTGGTGCCGGCGCTGCAGTGGGTCGTGATCGGCCTGTTGATCGTCGCGTTCCTGTGGTTTCGCCCGCAGGGCGTCCTTCCGGAGCGCCGCCGGCGTCTCGCCACCAGGGCGCCCTCGGCGGATGCGGAGGCCGCCCTGCCAAATCCTGCGGCCGGCGGGCTTGATGCCCCGGCCGGCGGGCTCGATGCCCCGGCCGGCGGGCTCGATGCCCTGGCCCCTCCCGTCGATCGCGGCCGGCTGCCGCATGCTGCCGGTGGGTCCGCGGTGCCCGAGCGCACGGCGGCGCCGATCCTTCAGTGCCGGGATCTGGTGCGCGAGTTCGACGGTGTGCGCGTCGTCGACGGCGTGTCGATGGCGTTCGAGCGCGGACGCCTGACCGGGATCATCGGCCCCAACGGCGCCGGCAAGTCGACCGTGCTCGCGATGCTGGCCGGCACGCTTGAGCCCACCGACGGCCGCGTTCTGCTCGATGGGGAGGACATCACCGGCCTGCCCGCCTTCCGGCGGGCGCGCCGCGGCCTGGTTCGCACCTTCCAGCTAGCCAGCGAGTTCAAGCGCCTCACGGTGCTCGAGAACCTGCTCTCCGCGATCCCCGATCAGCGGGGCGAGACGCTTTTGGGCGCCGTGCGCGGGCGCCGGTTCTGGGGGGCCCAGGAGCGCGAGGCGATCGAGCGGGCGCAGGCGATGCTCGAGCGCTTCGGGCTGTTGGGGATCGCCGATCGCTACGCCGGGGATCTGAGCGGCGGGCAGCGGCGGCTCGTGGAGATCATGCGCGCGCTGATGGCGCAGCCCCGGGTGCTGCTGCTCGACGAGCCGATGGCGGGCGTGCACCCGCGGCTGGCGCACCAGATCGGGATGTCGCTGGTGTCGCTGTGTCAGGAGGGCATGACGATCGTGATGGTCGAGCACGAGCTGTCGATCATGGACGAGTTCTGCGACCCGGTGTTCGTGCTGGCCGAGGGGCGAGTGCTGGCGTCGGGCACGATGGCCCAGCTGCGCGCGACCGAGGAGGTCGTGGAGGCCTACCTTGTCGGCTGAGGTTTCAGCAAACGGGGCGGCGGCCCGCCCTGGCCTCGCGCTGGCGACCGAGGACCTGGTCGCCGGCTACGGTCACAGCCCGGTCGTTCACGGCGTCTCGATCTCGGTGTCGCCCGGCGAGGTGGTGTCGATCGTCGGGCCCAACGGCTCGGGGAAGAGCACGCTGCTGAAGGCGATCGTGGGGGTGGTGCGCACGTTCTCGGGCCGCGTGACCGTCGGCGGCCGCGATGTGACCGGTTGGCCGTCTGATGCGATCGCGCGGATCGGCGTCGGGTACGTGCCCCAGGTCGACGACGTGTTCGCGCCGCTGACGGTGCGCGAGAACCTGGAGATGGGCGGCTACCTGCTCGCCTCCCGCCAGCTGCGGGAGCGGATCGAGCATGTCCTGTCGATCTTCCCCCAGCTGGGGCGGATGCTCTCCCGCAGGGCCGGCAGGCTGTCCGGCGGGGAGCGCAAGATGCTCGCGATGGGGCGCGCGCTGATGCTCGCGCCGGCGCTCGTGGTGCTCGACGAGCCGACCGCCAACCTCGCTCCGATCCTCGCCACCGCGGTGCTGCGAGATCACGTCCGCCGGCTTGCCGAGACCGGCGCCTCGGTGCTGGTCGTCGAGCAGCGCGCCCGCGCGGTGCTTGAGATCTCCGACCGCACCTACGTGCTGGGCGGCGGCCGCCTGCAGATGGAGGGCACCCCCGATCGGCTTGCGGAGAGCTCGGCGTTCGTCGAGTCGTTTCTGGGCGGCGGACGCGCGGCGTGACCGCCGCGCGCGCTCCATCCACCGCCTCCGCGCTCCATCCACCGCCTCCCTGCTCCATCCACCGCCTCCGCGCTCGATCCGTCCTCGCCGTCTGCCGGGATCGCGCCCTGGCTATGGTGTAGGTGGAGTCGGTGCATGTCCCCGTCCGCCGAGGGCTCGTCTCGGCGTGCGACCGGGAGTGAGGCCGACGTGACGCACAGCTCAGCAGCATGAGACCCAAGATCCGCCGTCCCGCCCCGATCAGAGCGCGAGGTGAAGGGTGCCGGGCGCCCGTGTGATCGCCGAGCATGTCACGCGCGCGTACGGCGCGTCGGTGGTCCTCGACGACGTGAGCTTCACGATCGAGCCTGGTGAGCTGGTGGCGCTGACGGGCGCCTCTGGCTCGGGCAAGACGACGCTGCTTCAGCTGATCGGCTCGCTCGACCGCCCCACGTCCGGGTCGATCGTCGTGGGCGACACCGTCGTTGAGAGGCTCGCGCACCCCGCGCGCTTCCGCCGGGAGACGGTCGGCTTCGTGTTCCAGCTGCACCACCTGCTGCCGACCCTCACCGTCTCGCAGAACGTGCAGCTGCCGCTGGTCGCCGCGGGGATGCGCCGGCGCGAGCGCGCCCGTCGCGCGCGTGAGCTGCTGGGCGAGGTCGGCCTTGCCGACCGCGAGCGGGCGATGCCCGGCGACCTCTCCGGCGGCGAGCGCCAGCGCGTCGCGATCGCGCGCGCGCTGGCCGGCGAGCCGCGGCTGATCCTCGCCGACGAGCCGACCGGCGCTCTGGACTCGGTCGCCTCCCGCCGGGTCTGGGAGCTGCTGGCCGCGGCGCGAGAGCGCCACGGCGCGACCGTGCTCGTCGCCTCCCACGACGCCACGCTCGTGCAGCGCGCCGATCGCGGCCTGCGCCTGGTGGACGGCAGGCTGGTCGAGGGGGCGATGCCGCCCGGCGAGGCGGGCGCCATCCCCGGCCAGGACGCCGCCGCCGCTCCGGGCGCTCGGCCTGAGCGGGGCGCCGCGTCCGCCGCGGGCGCTCGGCCTGAGCAGGGCGCCGCCTCCGGCGCGGGCACCGCCTCCGGGGGGGCAGCGCTGTGACCGCACTGTTCGCCCCCTTCAGCAGCCTGCGGCGCCGTCCGGGGCGCACGCTGCTGACCGCGCTGGGCACGGCGCTGGGGATCGCCACGATCGTCGCGCTGCTTGCGGTCGCCGACGGCGCCGAGCACGCCGCCGGCCAGTTCTACGACCTGGGCGCCTCCGACCTGGGGCTGTTTCAGCGCGCGGCGGCCGACCCGACGACCTCGGTGCTCTCGATGCAGCTGATCCCCCAGCTTCGCCGCACCCCGGGGATCGTGGACGCCACTCCCCTGCTGCTGCTGGTCGGCGACGTCCCGCGCGACCCGGGCGCGATCGTGTTCGGGGCCGATCCGCACGGCTTCCTCACCCAGCGGCTGGTGTTCTTCAGCGGCCACATGCTGAGCTCGCCCAGCCAGATCGTGGTCGGCGACCAGATGGCGCGTCAGCTTCACCTGTCGGTCGGCGACACCGTGTCGGTGCACGGCCACCGGCTCACGGTCGTGGGCATCTACCACATCGGGATCGCCTACCAGGACGCCGGCGCGTTCGTCGACCTGCCGCTGGCCCAGTCGATCGCGGGCATGCAGGGCGAGACGACGACGATCGCGGTCAAGCTGGCGCTGGACGAGCGGCCGGCCGCGGCGCGACGGCTGATCGCCCGCCGCTTCCCCGGGCTGACGGTGATCGCCGACGGCCAGGAGGCCAGCCGTGCCGGTGCCAACGCGCAGCTGGTCGCCAACGCGGCGCTGGTGATCGCGGTGCTGGCGCTTCTGATCGGAGGGATCGGCGTGATCAACACGATGCTGATGTCGGTCGTGGAGCGCCGGACCGAGTTTGCGCTGCTGTCGGCGGTCGGCTGGAGCCGGCCGCAGGTGGCCGCCCGCGTGCTGGTGGAGGGGGTCGTGACCACGGTGATCGGCGCGGCGATCGGGATCCCGGTCGGCGTGCTGGGCGCGAGCTGGCTGGTGTCGGAGCTGGGCGCGCAGGAGTTCGTCGCCCCGCGCACCACCGCCTGGGGGCTCGGGCGCGGGCTCCTGGTGGGCGTGCTGATCGGCGTTCTCGGAGGCCTCTACCCGGCCTGGCGCGCGGCGCGCGTGTCTCCCGCCCAGGTGCTGGCGCAGGGCTGAGGACGGGCCTACGCCTCGCCGTGGCGCTCGGCCCACCGCAGCGCGGCGGCCTCGGCGCTGGCCGACGGGCGCGGCGGGGCCTGGGCTGCGCGCGCGGTCAGCCGCGTCAGCAGATCGAGCGTGCCCGAAGCCTGCCAGACCTCCACCACCCGCCCGGCGGCAAAGCGCAGCCACGCGATCCCCTCAAGCCGCGTCTGCTGACCGGTGACCGGGGCCCCGTAGAAGTCGTGAGCCTGCATCCCCGACAGCGTGTAGCGGACCGCCAGCTCCTCGTCTGAGCCGAGGACGCGCTCGACCGTGAGCCGCACGTCCGGGAAGGCGCGCCACAGCTGCAGGTAGAAGGCGCGCGCGCCCTCGTGGCCGGAGAGCCCGCGCGGGTAGCCGTGCAGGACCACGCCCGGCGCGTAGAGGTCCAGGTAGCCCTCCCGCCGCCGCGGGTCGTTGAACGCGGCCACCGCCTTCTCGAGCGCTGCCCTGTTGGCGTTCAGCATCTGTCGAGCGTCCCTGAAAGCCACCGGCGCGTTCACCGGGGACCCGGGAACTGTATGCGCTCGCGCGCAGGCGTGCGCCGCGCCCGCGCTGGGCTGCTCGCGCTCGCGCAGGGGCGCGCCGCGCCCGCGCCCGGCTGCTCGTACTCGCCCAGGCGTGCGCCGCGCCCGCGCTGGGCTGCTCATATGCTCCGTCCATGAGCGAGCGGCCGTCATCGCTGGGGGAGTTCATCCGCCGCCAGCGTGAGCTGTCGGCGATGTCGATGCGCGAGTTCGCGCGGCTGGTCGGCATCTCAAACCCGTACCTGTCGCAGATCGAGCGCGGGCTCAGAGCGCCCTCCGAGCACGTGCTCAACGCGATCGCCGACGCGCTTGAGCTGTCGGCCGACGCGCTTTATGAGCACGCCGGGATCGCCGAGGACGACCAGGAGCCGGGAACGCCGGCCGTGGTCGACGCGATCCGCCAGGACCAGCGGCTGAGCGCGCGCCAGCGCCAGGCGCTGATTCAGGTCTACGAGGCGTTCGTGGCCACCGGTCCGCGCCCGGCTCGCTCGCGCGGGCGCTCCAGGCAGTAGAGCCGGGCGCCCGCCGTCGCGGGCACCCGGCATCGCGGCGGCCGCCTCAGGCGGCGATCAGCTCGCGCGCGGCGGCGACGCTCGCGCTGGTCAGATCCTCGGTCAGCTTGGCGTGCGCGTTGAGCACGCCGGCGACCGGCTCGAGGTACGCGTGCTCGCCGAGCTTGCGCTCGAACTGCGCGAGCCCGTGCACGTAGCGCTCCAGGCCGTCCAGGTAGGCGCCGGTCAGCTTGCGGCCGGCCTCCACGAGGCGGTCGCCGGTCTCGCGCACGCGCTCGCCGACGGTCTCCAGGTCGGGGTAGGTGGTGGACTGCTGCTTTGCGGTTGCCATCGTCGATGCTCCTTGGCGTCGGGTTCAGATGCTTGCAGATTAGCACATCGGCAGCTAGCACAGCTAGCATGGGTGCGCGCGGTCCTGCGCGTCCTCGCCGGGCGCCGTGGTAGCGTGCGCGCCTGCACTGGAGCGGCACGGGAGGTGTGAGGTGGCCATCGGATGCGGCCCAACCTATGAGGAGATCGCGCTGGCGGACTCGCTGCGCGCGTGGACGGCCGCCGTGGAGGGGGCCAGCGACTGGATCGCCGCCGCCCTGCGGCGCGGCGCCACGCCGCTTGACATGGCAATCGACTGGCTGCGCTGGGCGCGCGTGGTGGCCGACCGGCGGCGGCCCGCCTGGGCGTCGCCGCACAGGGTGCGCTTCGAGGAGCCGCTTGCCCGGCTGCGTGACTTCACGCCGCCGGCGCGTGCGCGCGCGCGCGTGGTCCCAACGCTGGTGCTGCCCCCGCAGGCGGGGCACGACTCCTGCATCGTCGACTACTCCTCGCAGCAGAGCCAGATGCGCGCGATCCTGGACGCGGGCCTTGAGCGCGCGTTCGCGCTCGACTGGGTCGGAGCGACCCGCCAGACGCGCGACGCGTCGATCGACGACTACCTGGAGGTGGTCGACCGGGCGATCGACGAGATCGGCGGCCCGGTCAACCTGATCGGCGACTGCCAGGGCGGGTGGCTTGCGACGATCTACGCGGCCCTTGAGCCCCAGCGGGTCAACACGCTGACGATCGCGGGGGCGCCCGTGGACTTCCACGCGGGCGATCCGGTGATCGTCTCCGCGATGCGCTCACTGGCGCCGGGGGGCAACCTGGCGTTCTACCGCGCGCTGGTTGCCGCCGGCGGCGGGGTGCTGCGCGGCGAGCACCTGCTCGCCGGCTTCATCGCGATCAACCCGGACAACGAGATCGGACGCCAGCTCAAGCTCTTGGCCAACATCGACGACGAGGCCCACGTCGCGCGCTACCGCGAGTTCGAGGACTGGTTCAAGCACACCCAGGCGGTGCCCGGCGCCTTCTATCTGTGGATCGTCGAGCGCCTGTTTCGCGACAACGGCCTGGTGGCGGGCGAGCTTGAGCTGCGCGGCCGTCGCGTGGAGCTGTCGCGCATCCGCTGCCCGCTTGGGCTGCTCGGCGGCGAGAGCGACCACATCACCCCGCCGGCGCAGGTGTTCGCGCTCGCCGATCACGCCGCCACGCCCGCCGGCGAGGTGATCCGAGACACCTGCCCCGGGGGCCATCTGGGCCTGTTCATGGGGCGCGAGGCGCTCACCCGCCACTGGCCGGCGCTGCTTGAGGCCGTGCGGGCTCGCTCAGAGCCCTGAGCGGGTGGGACGCCCGCGCGTGGGCCGCCTCAGCAGGGCCCCGCAGCCGCCCCGTGGGCGGCCGCGACGACGCGCGCCAGCCGCTCGCGGTGGGTCTCGATGCCCGGAACCTGAAGGCCCACGACCTTCCCTCGGTCGTCGATCAGCCGCAGCGACACCGCGAGCTCCCATTCGTCCCGCTGCCGAAAGCGGGCGACCTCCCGATCGCCCATCGCCCCGCCCTGCGACTCGAGCGTCCGCAGCGACACGGCGCTGAGCCGCGCGCGGTAGGCGGGGTCGGTCGCCACCAGGTAGCGCTTGGCGTCGACGTGCTGGCAGGCCAGCCGGGCGACCCGAGCGCCGACCCGCGGCGCCAGCCAGCGCGCCGCCGCCTCGCCGTGGTGCTCGGCGGGCTCGCCTGCGCCCGCCGGCGGGGCGTCGGTTGCACCTCCGTCGCCGGCGCCCGGCAGCCGACGGAGCGGACGATCGTATGGCATGTCCGCGACCGCCGGCGCGCGGGCGATGTCGTGCAGCAGGCAGGCGATCACGAACTCGTCGTCTGAGGGCGCCTCGCGCAGCGCCAGCGCGGCGCACTGCAGGGCGTGCGAGAGCTGGTCGACCGGCTCGCCGTCGTAGGGCAGCCCGGCCATCGACAGGCAGGCGTCGATGATCTCCTGCACCGTCGCCTGGACCGCGTCTCCAGCTGCCTTCGCCCTCACCGTCAGTCCCAGGGCAGCGTGTAGAGCTTGGTGGTCGACATCGCGCGGATCGCCTCGCGCACGCCCTCCTTGACGCCCAGGCCGCTGTCGCCGGTGCCCCCGAACGGCGTCAGCTCGGTGCGCCATCCCGGAACCTCGCGGATGTTCACCGTGCCGGCGCGCAGCTCGCGGATGCAGCGCGAGATCGCCCGCCAGTCGAACGTGCACACGCCGCTGGACAGCGCGTACGGGGTCGCGTTTGCGACCTCGATCGCATCGTCCAGGTCGCGCACGCGGATGATCGGCGCGACCGGTCCGAAGGTCTCGCGCGCGACCAGCTCCATCTGTGGCCTGACGTGGTCGACAACCGCGGGGGTCAGCTGGGCGCCGGCGCGCTCGCCGCCGTGCAGCAGCCTGGCGCCGGCCCGCACGGCGGCGCGCACCCGCTCCTGGATGGTGATCGCCGCCCGCTCGTCGATCACGGTGCCGATGTCGGTGGCGTCGTCGGCCGGGTCGCCGACCCGCAGGCGCGCCGCGCCGGCGCTGATGCGGTCGGCGAGCTCGTCGGCGATCGACTCGACGGCGATGATCCGCTTGACCGCGGTGCAGCGCTGGCCGGAGTTTGAGAACGCGCCGGCGACGGCGAGCGCGGCCGCCTCCTCCAGGTCGGCGTCGGCGAGCACGATCAGCGGGTCGTTGCCGCCGAGCTCCAGCACGGCACGGCGGTACCCGAGCCGCGCGGCGATCATCCTGCCGACCGCCACGCCGCCGGTGAACGAGACGACCTCGACGGCGTCGTGCGCCAGAAAGCCGTCGAGCACCGCCGCCGGATCGCCGCAGACGATCCGCACCGCCCCCTCCGGCAGGCCCGCGGCGGCGATCAGCTCTGCGAGCGCCAGCGCGCTCATCGGCGTGCGCTCGGAGGGCTTGAGCACGATCGGCGCGCCGGCGGCGATCGCCGGAGCGAGTTTGTGGGCGACCTGGTTGAGCGGGTGGTTGAAGGGCGTGATCGCGGCGACCAGGCGGACAGGCACCCTCAGGGTGTGCGCCCGGCGGTTGCGCCCGCGGGCGGTTATGTCGCCCGCGAAGCTCTCGCCGTCGTCGCGCAGCGCCTCGATCGCCGCCAGGCGAAAGACGTCCACGGCCCGCTCGACCTCGTGGCGCGTGTCCTTCAGGCACAGGCCGGACTCGGAGGTGATCAGCGCCGCAAGCTGCTCGCGCCGGGCCTCGAGCGCGTCGGCCACCTCGCCGAGGATCCTCTGGCGCTCGTGGCGCGCGAGCTCGCGCCGCCAACTGGCCGCGGCATCCAGGGCCGCGCGCAGCTGCCGCTCGGAGACGGAGGGGACCTCGCCGACCAGCTCGCCGTCGTAGGGGTTGTGCACCGGGATCGTCGCGCTCGTGACCGCCATCTCAGCAGAGCTCGTTGAGTAGGAGGTCGTGAAGGTCACGGTTGTGCAGGTCTCGGCCGCGCATCGCCCCCTCGCGCAGGGGATGGGTGAGGATCATCGGGACCGTGCGCTCGTGCAGGCCCCCGTGCGAGCGCAGCGGGCCGACAAGCGCGCCCAGGTCGTGGGCGGCGCGCGATCTGCCAAGCGCGGTGACCCCGTCGGCGAGCACGACCAGGTCGCCGATGCGGTCGGCCGGCAGCTCGAGCGCCTCGGCGGCGGCGAATCGGTCCAGCACCGCCTCCACGCCGGGCAGCGACGCGAGCGCGCCGCGCGCCCGGTCAAGCTCCCCCAGGTCGTCCAGGTGCACCCAGGCGCAGGAGCCCAGCGCGGCGTGGTGGGTCACGTAGGGGTCGGTGATCGGGCACAGCGTGTGGGCGCCGTGCACGCCCGCCGCGGCGAGCGCCTCATCCAGGAAGCGGATGTTGGGGGCCCCGTCCGCGCGCGTCTTGGCGCGCATCCCGTGGTCGGCCGCCAGGCCGACCGCAAAGCCGCGGTCAAGCGCCCGTCCGAGCGACTCGTCGACGGCACGATAGAGCCCGTCTGAGAGCGGCTCGCCCGCCGCGGCCGCGTGCTGGACGAAGTCGGTGAGCGATGCGTACACCAGGTGGGCGTCCAGTCGCACCGCGAGCGCGACCGCCAGGTCGATCGTGTACGGCGACAGGCGCCAGTCGTAGATGCCGGGGTTCTCGCCGATGCCGGCCGCGTCCAGCAGCGGCGTGCCATCGTCGAGCGCCTGCTCGTGCGCCCGCTCGGCGCTGAACGCCGGCACGCCCCCGGCCGCCAGCAGCGCGCGCAGCTTGTCCTTGGCGGTCACGCACAGCACGCGCGCGCCGGCCCGCAGCGCCGCCGCGTGAATCGTCTCTGCGCGCAGGAAGCTCGGATCTGTCACCTGCACCTCGGTGTCGCCGGTGCGGTAGTGGTTGCCCGCGATTCCGTTCACTCGGGCGCTGACCCCGGTGACGATCGCCACGTTGTTTGGGTTGGTGAACGTCGGCACCTGCGCGCGCGCGAGCGCGTAGGACCCGCCACCGTCAAGCGCCTCCGACAGTCGCGGCATCAACCCCCGCTGGAGCGCATCGTCCACGTAGTCAGGGTCCCACCCGTCGGCGCAGACGGCCAGGACCGGCCGGTGCGGCACGCGGTATGCGCGGCCGTTTGCGCAGAACACGTCGGCCATCTCCGGGTGACTATACAAGTGACACCCGCCCGCTGGGCGACGACACGTCGATGTTCACCCGATCCTCATCGTCATTCACCGGATGGTCACACGGCGCGTCGCGACGGTGCGCTTGGATTGCACGCGATGCAGGCCACCTGCAACGCCCGCGTCGGCGCGACCGCGCTTTCGGCGGACGTGTGCGTGGTCGGCGGCGGCATCGTCGGCCTCGCCCACGCGCTCGAGGCCGACCGCCGCGGCCTGCGGGTGGTGGTCCTCGAACGCGACGACCGCCAGGTGGGCGCCAGCGTGCGCAACTTCGGGCACGTGTTCGTCGGAGCGCTCGCCGACGGCGAGGACCTGCAGCGCGGCCTCTTCGCGCGCCAGCGGTGGCTTGAGCTTGGGGCGCGCGCCGGGCTTGCGGTGCACAGCGCCGGCACGGTCATCGTCGCGCGCCACGAGGACGAGCTGGCGCTCATGGGCGCGGTGGCGAGCGACCCGGCCCGTCGCGCGCGGATGCTGACCCGGGATCAGGTCGCCGAGCTCGTGCCGATCCCCGGCGAAGGGCTGGCCGGCGCGCTTCACAGCCGGCTCGATCTGCGCGTGGACCCTCGGAGGGCGGTCGGCGCGCTCGCGCGGCTGCTTGCCGATGGGCGCGGCGTGCAGGTCCACTGGCGTCAACCGGTCGCCGTGGTGCAGCCGGGGGTCGCCCACGCGGCCACGCTGACGGTCAAAGCCCCGCTGATCGTCGTCTGCCCGGGGCCGGACCTGCGCGGGCTGCCGGCGGCTCTCATGGACGGGTGCGCTGAGCTGACGCTCTGCGCTTTGCAGATGCTGCGCGTCCGGGCGCCCGCCGGGCGCCGCTACGGACCGGCCCTGGCGACGGGGCTGAGCCTGATCCGCTACCCCGCCTTTGCGCGCCGGCCCGAGGCCGCGGCCGTGCGCGCGCGGCTGTCTGAGCAGCGACGGGAGCTGCTGGAGGCCGGGATCCACCTGCTGGTCTGCCAGCTGCCCGACGGTGATCTGGTGATCGGCGACACCCACCGCTACGACGCCACCCCCTCGCCGTTCCGCGATGAGCGCCTGGACGAGCTGCTGCTCTCCGAGGCGCGCCTGCTGCTCGGCGCGCCCAGGCTGCGCGTGCGCGAGCGCTGGCAGGGGGTGTACCCGTCGGCGCCTGAGGGCAACTTCCTGGTGAGCGCCCCGATGCCGGGCGTCAGGGTGGCGCAGGTCGTGTCCGGCCTGGGGATGACGCTCGCGTTCGCGCTCGCGGCGGAGGTCATGGACGAGCTGACGGGCTGACCACGGGCACCCGCTCGGCGGCGATCTCGATGCCCACGCGCGCGCCGACCGGCAGGTCGGCGCTGTGGCCGGGCGCCTCGACCTGGACCTCCTGGCCGCCGTCCAGCAGGACCCGCAGGCGTACGCAGGAGCCCAGGAAGGTCCGCTCGACGATCTCGCCGGCACCGGCGGCATCAGCGCTCACCCGCAGGGCCTCCGGGCGCAGCAGCGCATCGACCACCGTCCCGGGTGCCATGCCGTCGGCTGCGATGACGGGCAGGCGCTGGCCGAGCACCACCACCTCCGCCGCCTCGGACAGGCGTCCCGGCAGCCGGTTCATCGCACCGACGAACTCGGCGACGAACTCGGTCGCGGGGTGGCGGTAGACGGCCTCCGGCGTGTCCAGCTGCTCCAGGCGCCCGTCGTGCATGACGCCCACCCGGTCGGCCAGCGACAGCGCCTCCGACTGGTCGTGGGTGACGAACAGGGTCGTGATCTGAAGCCGGCGCTGGATGCTGCGGATCTCCGCGCGCAGCTGCAGGCGCACGCGCGCGTCCAGCGCCGACAGCGGCTCGTCCAGCAGCAGCACCTTCGGCTCGATCGCCAGGGCGCGTGCGATCGCGACGCGCTGCTGCTGGCCGCCTGAGAGCTGGTGGGGGTAGCGGTCGCCGGCCTGCGGCAGTCCGACGAGCTCTAGCAGCTGCTGGGCGCGCTCGAGCCGCTGCGCTCTGCGCACCCTTCGCATGCGCAGGCCGAACGCCACGTTGGCGCGGGCGTCCAGGTTGGGGAACAGGCTGTAGGCCTGAAACACCATGCCCATGTCGCGCCGGTGCGCGGGCACGCCGGTGACATCCCGGCCGCCGACGGTGATCACCCCGGCGTCGGGGCGATCAAAGCCGGCGAGCAGGCGCAGCGCCGTGGTCTTGCCGCACCCGGAGGGGCCCAGCAGCGCGACCAGCTCTCCCGGGCGGATCTCCATGTCCAGGCCCCGCAGCGCCGCGACCGTGCCGAAGCGGCGCTCCACGCCGCGGAACTCGACCGCGGTGGCGGCCGCGGGCGTGCTCGGCGGGGCCGCGGTGGCGCCGCGCGACGGGGCGGCGCCGCGTGCTGTGGCGGCCTGCGACGGGGGCGCGCCGTGCGCTGTGGCGGCGTCGTGCGGCGTGGGGGGGACGTGCGGCCCAGCGCCCGGACCGACGGCCTGCGCGGGGGTGGTGCTCGGCGTGGTCATCTGCCTATATCACTCCGGCCCTTGAGGCTCCGCGCCCGCGCGCCAAAAACGTCAGCGCGAACAGCAGCATGAAGGTGAACACGAGCGCCGTCAGGGTGAGCGCCACGGACACACCGGGCGCGTTGTCCTGGGATGCGAACTGGATCATCTCAAGCGGGAAGGTGAGGTTGCTCTGGTCGATCAGGTTGGCGATCACGACCTCGCCCAGCACCATCGCGATCGTCAGGAACATGCCGCCGAGCACGGCGGTCTGCACGTTGGGCGCCACCACGCGCCACAGCGTCGCGGGCCAGCTTGCACCCAGGCTGCGTGAGGCGTCCACGAGCGTGTGCAGGTCGATCGCGCGCAGGCCGGTGTCGATCGCGCGGTAGACCAGCGGCATCGCCAGCACGACGTAGATCGGCGTGAGCGCGGTCAGCGGATGGTTGAAGAAGTCGTTGACGACCCACAGCGGGGCCGTCTCCTTCAGCTGCAGAAGCCCGGCGGCGAGCACGATCGGGGGCACGACCAGCGGCAGGATCGTGAGCCCCTCCATCAGGATCGTCAGCCGCGGCAGCTTCAGGCGCACCAGCACCGTGGTGGGGAAGATCAGCCCCACGACGACCACGGCCGCGATCGCCGCGATCTCCAGCGACAGGACCAGGGCGCCGCGCAGCGTGCCGTTGTGGATGATCGCGGTGTAGTTCTGGATCCCGTAGCGACCCTGCTGGTCGATCAGGCTGAACTTGATGCTGCACAGGATCGGCACCAGGTAGAAGATCGCGGCAAGGCCCAGGACGACGGCCCGCCAGGGCCGCGGTCGCGCGCGCCGGGCGGCCCGCGCGGGCGGCTTGGCTCGGCGCGTATCAGCCCTTTCGGAGACCGCCGATGCGACCGCGCTCATCTGACCCACCTCCCGGCGCGGCGCGACACCAGCCAGTAGACGAGCATCACCACTGCGACGATCATGATCATCTCGGTCCCCAGCGCGAGCCCCACCGGGATCGAGTTGGTGAGCACGTTGTTTGACATCTCGAGGTTGATCTTGCACGGCAGCACGGGGTTGGTGCAGCCGTTGAGCGCGAGCATCGTGGCAAACGCGGAGAAGGCGCTGCCGTACAGGATCAGGGTGGCGGCGATGAACGATGGCGCGAGGATCGGCGCGGCGACATGGCGCAGGTACGCGAGGCGCGTGGCGCCGAGGTTCTGTGCCGCCTCCTTCCACTCGGGCCGCAGTCCCTCAAGCGCCGGGGTGATGAAGATCACCATCAGAGGGATCTGAAAGTAGAAGTAGCAGATGCCGACCCCCGCCTGCGAGGAGATGTCGAAGTGGCGGCTGAGGTCATACCCGAACGTGCTCTCAAGCAGGAGCGTGATCACGCCGAGCGTGCCCAGGGACGCGACCCAGACAAACGCCAGCGGCGCCCCCGCGAAGTAGGCGAACACGCCACATGCGCTCGAGACGATGCGGCGCAGCAGGCCGTCGGCCGGTCCGCAGACCACCGCCGCCGCGACCGCCAGCCCCAGGATCGCGGGACCGACCGAGGTCCACAGCGACAGGATCAGGCTGTTGCGCAGCGGGATCAGGTACTGCGACTGGGTGAAGATCGCCGAGAAGTTGGCCAGCGTGACGTGGCCTCCCGACGTCAGCGCGCCGTGGATCACCACATACAGCGGCACACCCAGGAACACCGCAACGTAGATCAGGAACGGGGCCATCCCCAGCCAGATCGGCGCACGACGGCGACTCCCGCGGCGCGCAAGCGCCGCGGGAGGGCCGGCGGCCACCGCGGATCCGGTCCCGGTGGCGATGGCTAGCTGCTCCAGCCCGCGGCGATCAACTTTGCCGCGGCGGTCGTCTGTGCTGGGGTTGGGAGCGCCGGCGTGCCCGGCACCGGCGGCAGCTGCCTGTATGCGGCCTGATCGACGGTTCCGTCCTTGACCATCGCCGCCAGCTCGACGGGGCGCGCGTAGCCGCGCAGGAAGTTGTTCTGACCCTGCGTCGAGTACAGGAACTCCTCCCACAGACGCGCGGCGGCGGGGTCCGGCGCCGTCTTTGAGATCGCCTGCGCGTAGAACTCGCCCAGCGGCGTGCCCTTGGGCACCACGACCTTCCATTTCGCCGTCGAGGGCAGCCCCCATGCTCCGGCCACGTTCAGGAAGTCCCAGTTGACGATGATCGGGCACTGCCCGGCCTCGATCAGCGAGGAGGCGTCGCAGTCGGTGGCGTTGAAGTTGCCCATCGACTTGAGCTTGTTGAAGAACTCAAGGCCCGGCTTGGCGTCGTTGAGGCTGCCGCCGGTGTTGATCGCGGCCGCGAACACCGCTCCGGTTGCCGCCCCGGCCTGGCCCGGGATCCCGTTGAGCGCCACCGCATGCCTGTAGGCGGGGGACTCCAGGCCGCTCCAGGTGGTCGGGCAGGAGGGGACGACCTTCAGGTCGCAGCCGAAGGACATGTAGCCGCCGTAGTCGTTGTACCAGCGGGCGTCGGGATCCTTGTTGGCGGCGGGGATGTCATTCCAGGTCTGCACCCTGTAGGGCGCGAACAGGTTGGCGTCGGCGACCGCGAAGCTCTCACCCACGTCGACGACGTCCGGCGCGGTGGAGCTGCCGCGGCCGGTCTCGATCGCCTGGATCTCCTGCGCGCTTGAGCCGGAGGGGATCGCGTCGTGGATCCTGATCCCGTACATCTGCGAGAACTCGCGCATCTGCGTGCCGTAGTTGGCCCAGTTTGCCGGCAGCGTGATCACGTTCAGCTGGCCCTCCTTCTTGGCGGCGGCGATCAGCGCGCTCATCCCGCCGGCGGCCTGCGCCGAGGTGACCGTGGACCAGTTGACCTTCGCCGCCGAGCCGCTGGCGGACGCGCTCGCCGAGCCGGCGGCCTGGGCGGAGCTGCTGGAGCTGGAGCTCGAGCCGCAGGCGCCGATGGCGGATGCGGCGAGGGCCGCGGCCGCGATGGTCGCGAGCAGGCGCGCGCGCCCGCGCGGCAGCTCGCGGCCGCGATCATGGGTAAGGCTCATTGTTCCTCCTCCAGAGGGAGTGGTGCAGTTACTGTCGAGCTACGCGCTCGCGGTTGGAGCGCTGCGTGGGGCAACCGTCGCGGCGAAGCTACCAGCGGCCTGGCGACGCCTTGTTACCCGCCGGTGAACTGTGGGCGGTCCAGGTCAGGCGTGCGGCGGGCGCGTGTCAGCCGCGATGCTCGCCGCGCGCGAGCATCGCCGAGAGCTGCCGGTGGGCGACCAGGGCGGGCACCGACACCAGCAGGAAGTTGAACGCGCGGTAGGCGAGCACGGCCCCCAGCGCGGGCGCCAGAGGCTGGCGCACCCAGTACAGCGCGTAGGTCATCAGCAGCTCGGTGAGACCGGCGCCGCCCAGCGGCAGCGAGCGGCGGGTGGCGGCGTAGCCGGTGGCGTAGGCGATGATCACGCGCCCGGGGCTCGGCTGCAGGCCGAAGGTCCGCAGCCCGCCGTAGAAGGCCGCGATGTCGGCCACCCAGTAGGCGGCGGTTCCCAGCCATGCGCCCGCGAAGCGGCGCGGGTCGGACGCGATCGTCCGCAGCGCGTCGACGCCCTCAAGCGCCCGCGCGAGCACGTCGAGGCGCCCGCGCAGCGGGCGCCTGATCCGCGCGCTGCGGCTCGGCGCGCTCAGCCACACGCCGCCGGCCAGCCCCGCCGGGACCGCCAGCGCCCAGGGCCACAGCAGCGAGGGCATCACGTCCGCCGAGCGCGCCAGCAGCACGATCGAGGCCGCGCAGGCGATCGGAGCGAGCACCGCCCACTCAAGCGATCCCAGCGCGATCACCCGTACGCGGGCGCTGCGCTCGTCCTCGTGGATCGCCTGAAGCGCGCGGCGGTCGATCCCGAAGCCGCCGCCGAGCGCGAACGGGCCAAACCCGGCCACCACCAGCCGTGCGACGATCGGCAGCGAGAGCGGGGCGTGGCCGTGGACCTGCGCCAGCGACCGGTAGGCGAGCATGTAGGCCGGATAGGTGAGCAGCTCGGCGCCGGCGATCAGCGCGATCCACGGCGCGTCCACATCGCCGAAGGCGCGGCCGACCGCGTCGGCGCCCGTCACCCGGGCGATCGCCAGAGCCGCAACCGCCGCGAGCAGCGTCGCCAGGACGCTTGCCAGCGCCGGAGGCGATCGCAGCTCGAACCTCACATGTCCATGCCTCCGTTGACCGCCCAGACCGCGCCGGTGATGTAGGAGGACTGGTCGGCCGCGAGGAAGTGAACGACGCGCGCGATCTCGTCCGGGCGGCCCAGTCGCCCGAGCGGGATTCGGGCCCTGACCTGCTCGAGCACCTTCTCGGGGACCGCTTCGACCATCTCGGTGGCGATGAACCCGGGCGCGACCGCGTTGACGGTCAGTCCGATGCCGTCCTCGTCCAGCCGGCCGGCCCGGCGCAGCTGAAAGGCGGCCTCTAGCGCGAGCGTCTTTGTGAGGCCGAACAGCCCGGACTTGGACGCGGCGTAGTTGGCCTGTCCGATGTTTCCGGTCTCGCCGATGATGGAGCTGATGTTGATGATTCGCCCCGACCCTCGCTCGATCATGTGCGGCAGCGCCGCCTGACTGGTGAAGAACGCGCCGGACAGGTTGACGTCGATCACCCTGTGCCAGTCATCGTCGGTCATCTTCAGCACGGTCTTGTCGATCGTGATGCCGGCGTTGTTGACGAGGATGTCCAGGCGCCCGTGCTGCTCGATCACCTCGGCGACGGTGCGCCGGCAGTCCTCGGCCGAGCCGATGTTCCCGTGGTGCAGGGTGGCGTTGTGCCCATGCTCGCCAAGCGACTCCAAGAACGACTGGGCGGCCTGCTGGTTTCGCCCGTAGCCGGCGGCTATCTCGGCTCCCTGCGCCGCCAGGCTGCGGCAGATCGCCGCCCCGATCCCGCGCGTGCCGCCGGTCACGAACGCGACTCGGCCGTCCAGGCGCGGACGCTGGGTGGTGTCCTGAATGGGGGTGATGAGTGTTGACATGCGACCTCTCCTTGCTAGCGGCCGGAGCGCGCGGCAAGCCAAGCCGCGAGCTCCGGCCAGATCTCCTGTCTGGCCCTCGAGCCTGCCATCAGGCCGATGTGCCCACCCGGTCGCGCCAGGTGGGTGACGTCCTCGCTTGCCACCAGGCCAAGCAGCGGCACCGTGCCCTCCCGGGGCGCGATGTGATCGGAGCCGGCGGTCACCACCAGGAGGTTCTGCTCGATGCAACCCAGGTTCACACGCCGCCCGCGCAGCCGCATCGTCCCCGCCACCAGGCGGTTGTCCCGGTACATCCATGTGATCCATTCGCGGTAGGCGCGGGCGGGGAAGGGCGGGTTGTCGGCCACCCAGCGGGCCATCGCCTGGTAGCCGGCGCGCTGATCGCGGCCCTCCAGGACGCCGGCGAACAGCCTCCGGTAGGTGGTGAAGTAGTTGGTCACCGGCTTCATCAGCTTGTTGGCCCAGTCGATCCCGGCTCCGGGGATCGAGGGCCAGCTGTCGGCGATCAGGTCCACGTCGAACTCGTCGCGTCCCACCCAGCGGGCGTACAGCGAGCCGCGCGTGTCGATCGGGGTGGTCAGCAGGATCGCGTTGCGCACCGCCTGGCTTAGACCGAGCGCGCAGTAGATCGCGCACAGCGTGCCGCCGATGCACCAGCCCAGCAGCGTCAGCTCATGCGCGCCGGAGCTTCGCAGCGTCTCGCGCACGGCCCAGTGAAGCTCGTCGCACACGTACTCCGCCAGCCCCATGTCGGCGTGCTCGTCGTCGGGCACGCCCCAGTCGACCAGGTAGACGTCGAACCCCTGCTCCAGCAGGAACTCGACGAACGAGTGACCCGGGCGCAGGTCGAAGATCTCCGGCCGGTTGATGAGCGCGAACACCAGCAGCACCGGCACCGGGTGCTCGCGGACGGCCGAGCGGTAGCGGTACAGCGTCGTCTCCCGGTGCGTCCAGATCGTGTCGCGCGGGGTGGCGCCGATCGTCGCGTCCGGGGTGGTGAGGATCAGGTTGGCGAACTCGATCGTGGCACGCGGCAGGCGACTGAGCGTGCGCAGCGCGCTCATCGATGCGCGCGGGTGAGCGCTCCGAGCGCAGTCATCGTCTGCCGCGCTCCCGCTTTGCGAGCTCCTCGCGCAGCGCCTCCAGCTCCTGCAGCACGCGCTCGAGCTTGTCCTCGGTGCGCGCCAGCTGGCGGGCCAGGCGGACTACGTCGCGCCGTCCCGCGAGCCGGAGGTTGCGCCACGCCAGGTCCATCGCGTCGCCGGAGAGCTTGGCCAGCGCCGCCGCGTTCTCGGCCATCTGTCCCAGGAGCGCGGAGAAGCCGCCGCTGGCGACCAGGCGCTCGCTGGCCCTGGCGGCGTCGGACTCGGCCTGCTCGATCAGCCTCTCGGCGGCATGCGCGGCGCCCTCGCTCGCGCGGCCCCACAGCTGCGCGACCTGCTCGACGGGGCTGGGGGATTCGCGCTTGGCGGCCATCAGAGCCCTCCACGGCCCGAGCGCGAGAGGGCCCGACACGCTCCCTCGGCGCCTGGGTTGGGTGCGATGACCAGCCGGCGGTCGATGGTCGAAATCTACTGCACCGAGCAGCCGCAGATCACCAGCTCGGCGCCATCGCGGTGGGCGCGCAAGCGGAGGCCGTGGCGGGCCTCGTCACGTCCTGCTCGGACCGTGTCGCCGCGCTGCGCTATCCTCCGCGCCCGTCAGATGGAGCCCTGCTGAGGTCGCCTTCGGCGCCTCGAACCGCCCGCCTGAGACCGCGCGGGCTGATGGCTCCTTTCGCGAACCGAGTGATGGCGAAAGGAGCCCGCAGGACCACATGCCGACCCTCCCCGACTGGGCGATCCAGGCGCTTCAGGTGATCAGCATCCTGGCGCTGGCGCCGCTGGTCGCCGGGATCATCGCGCGCGCCGAGGCGGTCATCCAGCAGCGCCGGGGTCCGCGCGTCCTGCAGCCCTACCACGACATCCTCAAGCTGCTGGCAAAGCAGACCGTCCTGCCGGCCCCGGCTGGGCTGGCCTTCCGCGCCGCCCCCTACGTCAGCTTCGCCGGTTACGCGACGATCCCGCTGCTCATCCCGGCGCTGACGAGCTTTCCGCTGCCGCTCGGATATGAGGCCGACTTCTTCGGCGTGGGGATGATCCTCGCGCTCGCGAGCTTCTCGGTCTCGATCGCCGCGATCGACAGCGGCAGCCCGTACGCCCAGCTGGGATCAAGCCGGCTGCGGTCGTTCGGCGCCTTCAACGAACCGACGGTGATCTTCGTCACGTTCGTGCTCGCGCTGACCACCCACACAGACCTCCCGTATGCGTTCGGCGCGACGCTCCGCTCGGCCGTCGTGCAGGTGGTGCGCCCCAGCCATCTTCTGATGATCGCCGCCTTCTTCATGCTGGTGCTCAACGAGACGGGTCGGATCCCGATCGAGAGCCACGGCTCGACGCTCGAGTTCGGCCAGATCGAGGAGGCTCGGGTCGCCGAGCACTCGGGGCCCGGGCTGGCCTTCCTTCGCTGGGGCTCCAACGTCAAGCAGCTGCTGCTGTTCACGATCTTCTCAAACGTTCTCGTGGCGCCCTGGGGGCTGGCATCGAGCGGGCGGATCGGCGCGGTGGCGCTTGCGATCGTGCTGCTGGTCGCCAAGGCTCTGGCCGTCGGGGTGGCGATCGTGGTGATCGAGTCCAGCTTTGCGAAGCTCAGGCTCTACAAGATCCCGGAGTTCACGGTCGCGAGCTTCATGCTGTCGGTGCTGGCGGTCGTGATCTTCATCTTCCAGCCGTCCTTCGGCAATGAGCAGCTCAGCGTCTTCGGCGCGTTCGCGACCATCGGCGCGGTCGTCGTGCTGCTGGCCGAGTACGGGATGCTTCGCTCCCAGGACGTCTGGGAGCAGGTGCGCCTCTACTCGCTGGCATCGGTGGTGGTGGCCGCGCTTGCGATTGCGACCGCCGCGACCGGTCATGGCAGCAGCGGGCTGTACGTGCTCGGGGCCGCGACGATCGCGCTCAAGGCGCTCCTGTTCCCGCTCGCCATAACCGTCGTGCTGCGGCGCCTGGGCTCCGAGCCCCGCGTTCCGTCCCTGATCGGCGCCCCGAGCGCGATCCTCCTGGCGGTCGTGCTCAGCTCGCTGGTGTTCGTCGTCCTCAGGCCGATCCACATCGGCGGCGTGCAGGCGCTGCCGCTCTCGGCCCTGCCGGTCGCGGTGGGGGGCGTGGTCGTGGCCTTGCTGTTGATGATCCTGCGCCCCCATGCGCCGTCGCAGCTGCTCGGGTTCCTGGCGCTGGAGAACGCGGTCACGGTGGCGAGCCTGGTGATCGCGCCGGGCCTGCCGATCATCCTCGGGCTGCTTCTGCTGTTTGACGTGCTGGTGGGCGTGCTGGTGTTCGTGGTCCTCGTGCAGTACCTCGCGATGGAGCGCACCGCGGTTCGCACCGACATCCTCAACCGGCTGACCGGATGAGCTGGTCGATCTACGCTCTGGTTGCGGTCCCGGCGTTGGCGGCTCTGCTGGCTGTAACGGCCGGCTGGCGGCTTGCCCAGGCGGCGACGTTGGTCGCCGGGCTTGCCTCATTCGGTCTGGCTACCGCGCTCGCGCTCGATGTCCGACACGGGCGGGTCGTGATCGCGGCGGCGGGATGGCTGCGGGTCGACCCGCTCGGCGCCGTGTTCCTGCTGGCCACCGGCCTGCTGTACGCGATCGCCGGCGCCTTCTCGGTCGGCTACCTAAAGGCCGATCAGCGCCGCCCTGGCTTTTTGGCGTTCGCGAGGCGTTACTTCGTGTTCCTCAACCTCTTCGGCGCGACGCTGCTGCTCGTGCCGGTGGCCGCGGACTTCGGCACGCTCTGGGTCGCCCTGGAGCTGACGACGATCGTGTCGGCGATGCTCGTCGCGATCGACCGCACCGATGCCGCGCTCGAGGCGTCGTGGAAGTACGTCCTGATCGCCTCATGCGGCCTGGGGATCGCGCTGCTGGCGATCGTGATCCTCTACGCCACCGGGACGAGCGTCCTCGGTGGCGCCTACCTGCCGCGGTTCGAGCGCTTCCTGGCGCACGGCCACGGGCTCTCGCGCGACGCGGTTCGCCTCTCGTTCGCGCTGGCCGTGGTCGGCTTTGGGACCAAGGTCGGCCTGGTGCCGATGCACACATGGCTCCCGGACGCCCACAGTGAGGCGCCCGCGCCCGTGTCCGCGCTGCTGTCCGGCTCGCTGCTGGCGGCGGCCTTCTACGCCGTGCTGCGCTTCTTCCAGGTCGCCGTCGCGTCCGGTCAGCGCTCGTTCGCCGAGCACGTGCTGATCGCCTTCGGCGCGATCTCGCTCGTCGTGGCCGCTCTGTTCGTGGTCCGCCAGTCCAATTACAAGCGGCTGCTGGCCTACTCGTCGATCGAGCACATGGGGATCATCGCGCTGGGCATCGGCTTCGGCGCCCCGCTCGCGGTCGCCGGGGCGCTGCTGCACGTCATCACCCACGCCGCCGCCAAGGGGCTGGCCTTCCTCGGCTCCGGGTCGCTGCTGCGCGGATACGACACAAAGGAGGTGGACGGCATAGTCGATGCCGCCCGCGCGATGCCGTTCACCGGCACCATGTTTTTCGCGGCGGCGCTGGCGCTCTCGGGCCTGCCGCTGTCGGGCGTGTTTCGCAGCGAATTTCAGATCGTCGTCGGCGGGTTTGCGCACGCCCAGTACGTGGGGGTCGCGCTGATGCTCGTGTTGGTCAACCTGGCCTTCTTCGGCATCATCTGGCACGCGGGGCGGATGGTGCTCGGGCGCTTGCAAGCGGCGCCGGGCCCCGGCGGTCGCCCGTTGGCCGCGGCGACCGCGCGCGAGCGCAGCGCCTGGATGGTGGTGGGGATGCTCGGCTGCCTGATCGTGTCGGTGGGCCTCGGCGTGCACGTGCCCGGCGCGCTGTCGGCCCTGCTGCGCAGCGCCGGCCACGGCCTGGGGGCGCCATCGTGACCGGCGTTGCGACCGTCGCCCGGCGAGTCAGCGAGGGCCTGCCGGAGCATCTGGGTGCCGTGCCCGAGCCCGGGCCTGACCCGGAGGTGCGCCTGCGGGTGACGACGCTCGGCTTTGAGCGAGCCGCGCACGTTCTGCGCCGCGCCGGCGCCCGCCTGATCACGATGCTGCTCGCCGAGGCGCCCGAGCCTTCGCTGATGGCCGCGTTCGCGCTCCGGGGCGCGCTCGTCGTGTTGCGAGCGCCGACCGACGGCGCCGACCCTGTCACCTACGGGGCGCTCTCGCAGACCTGGCCGGCGGCGCGCTGGGCCGAGCAGGAGCTGGTCGAGCGGTTCGGGGTGCGACCGGTGGGCTTTTCGCCCGGGCGGTCGCTGACGGCTGCCGATGCCGACCTGATCGAGCGCAGCGTTCACGGGCTCGACGTGTTCGCGATCCCCTATGGGCCGGTCCGCTCCGGCGTCTTCGAGGCCATCCAGTTCCAGGTCCAGACCGGCGGCGAGAGCGTGCTCTCGTTGCAGACGCGCCTGGGCTTCAAGCACCGGGGCCTTGAGCGGCGCTTCGCCGGACTGCCACCGGAGCGCGCCGTGCACGTCGCCGAGCGCGTCGCCGGCATCGCCTCGGTCGCCTACGCGTCGGCGTTCTCGCAGGCGGTCGAGCGCGCGCTGGGCATCGAGCCGACCCTCGATGCCCAGCGTTGGCGGGTGCTCTACGCGGAGCTTGAGCGGATGGCCGCGCACCTGGACGTGATCGCCAAGGAGGCGGAGACCGCCGCCCTGCACGTCGGCCAGGCGCGCTTTCAGATCCTCAAGGAGCGGGTGACCCGCCTGAGGGCCAGACTGACCGGCAGTCGCTTCGCCCGGGGGGTGATCGTGCCCGGAGGCGTGCGCCTGCAGGGAGGCATCGGGCTTGACGAGCTGCTGCGCAGCCTCGACGCGCTGGAAGGCGACCTGGCGGCCGACCGACGGCTGTTCGTCGGGACAGCGTCCATGACCGATCGGCTTGTGGGCGCCGGGCGCCTGTCGCGCGCGCTGGTGGAGGAGTACTGCGCCGTCGGCCCGGTGGCGCGCGGCTCCGGCGTCGCGACCGATGCGCGCCACGAGCGCCCCTACGGCGACTACCGGCGCCTTGGCCTGCAGGTCGTCACCGAGCGCGCCGGCGACGCGATGGCGAGGATCGAGGTCCGCTTTGGCGAGCTGTTCGAGTCGCTGCGGATCCTGCGTCAGTGCGTCGACCACCTGCGCGGGCACGAGGGTGAGCTGGCCACGCCCCTGCCGCGGGACGGGACCGGCGCGGCGTTCGGATGGGCCGAGGCGCCGCAGGGCGAGCTGGTGATCTGGGTGCAGGTGCGCGACGGGCTCGTCGATCGGGTGCACGTAGCCTCGCCGTCGCTTCGCAACTGGGCGCTGTTTGATCATGCGTTCCCCGCAGACGTGCTGACCGACTTCGCGTTCATCGAGCACAGCTTCGGGCTGACGCCGTCGGGGGCGGACCGCTGATGCTGCGCTGGATCGCACGCGGGCTCTCGGGCGGCCGCGTGACAACGCGCTACCCGCGTGGCGGCGAGCCCGTCCCGGACGGCTTCCGCGGCCGGGTCGATGTCCTGGATGCGGTCGGTGCCGAGGCGGAGCTTGAGTCGGTATGCCCGACGGGAGCGATCTCGGTTGGCTCATCCGGTGGCGTGTCGCTGGACCGGGGCCGCTGCATCCTCTGCGGCGAGTGCGTGCGCGCGGCGCCCGGGCGCTTTGCCTTTCAGGCGCGCTACGAGACCGCCACGCGCACGCGCGCGGGTCTGATCGTGCCCGAGCGCGACGGCGACGGCGACCCTCCGCGCAGGGCGCTCGGTGAAGCCGCCGCCGCGCTGCGACGCTCGATTCACGTCCGCCACATCGACTGCGGCTCCGATGGCTGCGAGGAGTGGGAGATCCAGGCGCTGTGGAACCCCTACTACGACATCCAGCGTCTCGGCTTCTTCCTCACCGCATACCCCAGGCACGCGGATGTGCTCCTGGTCACCGGCGGGGTCACCCGGCCGATGCGCCGACCCCTGGAGCGCACCTGGCAGGTCATGCCCGAGCCCAAGGCGCTGGTGGCGGTCGGGACCGATGCATGCTCCGGGGGCCTTGCAGGCGAGAGCGAGCTGGTCGCCGGCGGCGTGGACCGGGTGCTGCCGGTCGACGTCTACGTTCCCGGCTCGCCGCCGTCCCCGATCGCGATCATGCACGGCCTGCTGCTGGCGGTCGGCTTGCTGGCCGCAGGGGCGCGCGCGACGTGAGCGTCGCGTTCGTGTTCGCGATGTCGGCGCTCATGGTCGCGCCGCTTGTCGCGTGGGCGCTGGAGCGCGCCGGTGCGCTGCTTGCGCTGGCGGGCTGCGTCCTGCTTGCCGTCGTCGGCATCGACGCCGCGCTCGCCGGGGCGCGCCCCGTGCTGAAGCTCGGCACGTGGCTAGGCTTCGGCTCAAGCGACCTGCGGGCGACCGGGCTTGCCGGGCTGTTCCTGGCGCTCACCGGGCTGACCGGGGGCGCGACCGCGCTTGCGCACGCCGGCTCACCGGCAGGACGGGGCCAAATCAGCCTTGGCGCGGCGCTGCTGCTGTGCGCCACGGTGGTGATAGGCGCCGACAACGGCTTTCTGCTGCTGATCGCATGGGAGGGGCTGACGGTCTGCGTCTACCTGATCGCCAACGGCGACCGCAGGCGCGAGGAGCTGCTGGCCGGGTATCTGACCGGGGGCCTCGCGAAGCTCGGCGGGGCTGCGCTCCTTGCCGCGTTGGGCATCCTCTACGCGCACACGCACAGCTTCTCGCTGGCGGCGTGGGCCCACGCGGATCTGAGCCCCGGCGTCAGGGGCGTGCTGTCTGTGCTGTTCCTCGCCTGCTTTGCGACCAAGGTGGGGGTGCTTCCCCTCCAGGGCGGCCTTCCGTCCGGATACGGCGCTGCCCGGCGACTGGGCGCGGCCTGGCTGTCGGTTGCGCTGTGCGCAGGGTTCTACGGGCTTGTGCGCTTCGAGGTTCAGGTCCTCGCGCCGCTGCCGGCTTGGTGCGGTGACATGCTCCTGATCCTCGGCGCCCTCACCGCGCTCGCCGGGATCGTCTACGCGCTCACCGAAGACGATCTGCGGCGCTTCCTGGGGTACTCGACGGTCGAGCACTCCGGGATCGTCCTGATCGGCCTCGGAGTCGCCATCCTCGGACAGTCCTTCCGCTCGACGCTGCTGGCCGCCGCGGGGCTGCTGGCGGCCACGCTGCATATCGGCGCGCACGGCCTCGCCAAGACGCTCGCGCTGATCACGATCGACGGCGTCGAGCGCGCCTCGGGCGAGCGCACGATCGACCCGCTGGGCGGCCTGAGCCGGCTTTCGCCCGCCGGCGCGCTCGCGGGTGGGGTCGCCTCGCTGACGCTCGCGGCGATCCCGCCTCTCGGCGGCTTTGTCAGCGAGTGGTTCACATTTCAGGCGCTGCTGCAGTCCTTCCGGATGCCGTCGCTGCTCTCGCAGCTGCTGTCGGCGCTTGCGGGCGTCGCGCTCGCGCTCACCGCCGGCCTGGGGCTGCTCGCGTTCGCCCGCTTTTACAGCTTCACGTTCCTGGGGCCGCGACGCGGCCGGTTGGGCGATCTGGCCCCGGGGGCCCGCCGGTCGCTCGGGGCGCTCCTCTTGGCCTTCGTGCTCCTGCTGCTTGGCGCCGCGGCGCCCTGGGAGATCCACCTGCTGGGTACAGGCCTTCAGGGCGTGCTCGGCATCAACCTCGCCGCCACCACGATCAGCCACCCGCTCGTGCTCACGCCCGTGTTCACCGGATTTGCGGTGCTCGATCCGACCTGGCTCAGCGTCACCCTGCTCACGCTGTGCGCGCTGGCGTTCGCCGTCGCGCGGGCGACACGAGGCCGCGGCCTCGGCGCGAGCGCCGTCCGCCGAGAGCCGGTGTGGGTCACCGGCTCGGGCGCGGAGCTGGCCGCCGTGCAGTACCGGCCGTCGGCCTACTCCAATCCGATGCGGGTGATCCTCCGCGGCCCGCTCGGCTACCGCGCGATGATCTCGCCGCAGCCCGGCGGCCCTGCGGGCGACCTGCGGCTGGAGACCCGGGTGGTGCTCGCCGTCGACCGCTTCCTATACCGACCGGCCGCCGCCTCGGTGCGGTGGGCTGCAGACCGCGCGCGGGCGATCCAGAACGGACGCCTGTCGGCCTACCTGCTCTACATCCTCGCCGCGCTGCTGGCCGCCATCTCCCTGATCCCGATCCTGCGCTAGCGGGAGGTCTTTGAATGTTCCAACGAATCCTGCTTGCCTGGGATGGCTCCGACGTCGCGCTGCGCGCCTTCGACGTCGCAACCGACCTGGCCCGCCGCTACGAGGCCGAGCTGGTTGCGGTGTCCGTCGCCAACACGCCCAGCCACGCCGAGACCGCCGCCGACCGCGCCGAGTCGGTGCAGGCCGCACGCCTGTACCTCCAGCAGACTCTGAGCGACGTGATCGATCGAGCCCAGCGGGCCGGAGTGGAGGTAACCCACGAGATCGTCGAGGGCGATACGCCCGCCCGCGCGCTGCTCGACCACGCTCATGAGCACGGCTTTGACCTGATCGTCTGCGGGCATCACCACGAGCGACGTGTCGGCCGGCTGCTTTTGAAGGGCATCACGCACGACCTCGTGGCGCGGGCGCCGGTTCCACTTTTGGTCGTCTCGGATCGGGCGCTGTAGCGGCGGGCAGCAGGCGCAGCGGGCCGGGCCGGCCCTCGCCCCCGCAGAAGCTCAACGCTGGCATGCCGGGCACCAGTAGGTGGCCCGGTTTGAGTCACCCTGGTGACGCGCCCGGATCGCCGCGCCGCAGCGCCGGCACGGCCGACCAGCCAGCCGGTAGACGCGCGGCTGGATCGTGCGCGGGCCCTCAAGGCCGGAGCGCAGCATGCGGGGGCGCGCGCCGTGGACGATCGCCAGCGCCTCGGCGTCCGACACCGAGCGCACCTCCCGCCAGGGATCGATGCCCGCCTCCCACAGGGACTCTGACTTCCAGATGTTGCCGATCCCCGCCAGTGTGCGCTGGTCCAGCAGCGCCTCGCCGATCGTCCGAGCCTGGTCGCCGCGGCGCAGGCGCGCCAGGAAGCGCTTGGCATCGAAATCCTCGGCGAGGATGTCGGGCCCGAGCGTGGAAAGCTGCGGATGCGCGCGCGCGCCGGCGCGCGTGAGCAGCTCCAGCACCGGGCCATCGAACTGCACCACGTCGTGCCCCGCGGCGCTCAATACCAGCCAGGCGCGACGCGGCGGCCGGCGCCATCGCGCCCCGCGGCGGTAGACGCCCCAGGCGCCCGTCATTCGCAGGTGCGAGCGCAGCACCAGGTCGCCGTCGAACTCCACGAGCAGGTTCTTGCCCAGGGTGCCGATTGCGGTCACGGCGCGCCCGGCAAGCGTGCCGGGCCAGCTGAGGTGGCCGTCTGGCCCGCGCAGCCCGCCGGCGCGTCCGGCGGGCATGTCGATCGCGTCCGGAACCCGTCCCTCGAGCACCGGCCGCATCCGCGTGGCCGCCCAGAGGATCGTGTCGCCCTCGGGCACCGGCTCGCGTCAGTTAGGGCACTGACAGGACCGAGGCCTGCACCGGCGCGCGAGCCGCGGCCGCTGCACGGCCCCGGCCGCGTCGCGTCGCTGCCTCAGGCGACCGTGACCTCCTCGGCCAGGTAGACGTCCTGAATTGCGTTCAGCAGCGCGATGCCCTCGGCCATCGGCCGCTGGAACGCCTTGCGGCCGCTGATCAGGCCAGTGCCCCCCGCGCGCTTGTTGATCACCGCGGTGCGCACCGCCTCGGCCAGGTCAGACTCGCCGGATGAGGCGCCGCCGCTGTTGATCAGGCCCGAGCGGCCCATGTAGCAGTTGGCCACCTGCCAGCGCGTCAGGTCGATCGGGTGGTCGGTGGTGAGCTCGCTGTAGACCAGCTTGGAGGTCTTGCCGTAGCCGGAGCCGTTGCGGCTCATCGCCCCGTAGCCGTTGTTGCACTCCGGCAGCTTCTGCTTGATGATGTCGGCCTCGATCGTGACGCCCAGGTGGTTTGCCTGCCCTGTCAGGTCGGCCGACAGGTGGTAGTCGGCATCCTGGGTCTTGAACGCCGCGTTGCGCAGGTAGCACCACAGGACGGTGAACATGCCCAGCTCGTGGGCGTGCTCGAAGGCCTCCGAGACCTCCTGCAGCTGACGGGTGCTCTCCTCAGAGCCGAAGTAGATCGTCGCGCCCACGCCGATCGCGCCCATCTCCCAGGCGCGCTGCACCGAGCCGAACATCACCTGGTCAAAGCGGTTTGGGTAGGTGAGCAGCTCGTTGTGGTTGAGCTTGACGATGAACGGGATCCGGTGCGCGTAGCGCCGCGACACCGCGCCCAGCACCCCGAGCGTCGAGGCGACCGCGTTGCAGCCGCCCTCGATCGCCAGCTCCACGATCCGCGCCGGGTCGAAGTAGTCCGGGTTGGGCGCAAAGCTCGCCGCGGCCGAATGCTCGACCCCCTGGTCGACGGGGAGGATGCTCAGGTACCCGGTGCCCGCCAGGCGGCCGTGATCGAACATCTGGCGCAGGTTTCGGATCGTCTGGGTGCTGCGGTCGCTTGCCAGCAGCACGCGCTCGATGAAGTCGGGTCCGGGCAGGTGCAGCCGTGACCTGTCGATGGTCCGGCAGGTGTGGTTGAGCAGATCGTCGGCCTCCGATCCGAGCAGATCGGAGATCCGATCGATCGCCGATGCGGCAACGCTAGCCATCGCTTCGGGTCCTCCAGTCTGGTCCTGTGCCGCCGCGGCGGCGCTGCGGTCGGTGTCGGGGCGGCCCCACGGACGCCCGCTGTGACGATAGCGCCCCCGTTGCAGCCGATGGCGCTCCGCGCCACCCCGCCTAATCGGGCCGGGTCTCGGCGTGAACGATCAGCACCGCCACCCGGCAGGTGTTGAGCACCGCGTGGCTCTCTGAGCCCAGCAGCAGCGATCGCACATCGCCGCGCCCACGCGAGCCCATCACGACCAGGTCGTGGTGTCCCTCCTTGACCTGCTTGACGATGCTGGACGCGGGGCGACCGTGCGCCAGGACCTCGGACGCGTGGATCTCGGCGGGAACGCGCTCCACCGCGGCGCGCAGGACGGCCGTGTACTCGCGCTCGGTCTCCCGGATCATCGGGGTGAGGTCGAATCCCGCGGCGCCGGCCGGTCCGAGCGCCGGACCCGGCAGGTCGGGGACCACGGTCATCACGGTCAACCGGGCGTTGGAGGCCCGCGCCAGGTCGATCGCCTCCTGCAGCGCGCGGTCTGACGCCGGGGAGCCGTCGACGGCGACGAGGATGTTGAGGAACACGTGTTGAGTCTATGCGCGCGTCCTCGCTGCTTGTCGGGCAACCTCCTGTGCGGGCGCACGTACCCTCACTGTTCATGGGCGCGCGTGCCCCCTCTGGGCGTGCGTGCCCTCCCTGCGCCCCGTGGTGAGGGCCTGCGCCTCCGCCAGCGCGACGCCGTGCGCCGGCGATGCGTAGGCTTTTGCGCCGCGTGAGTTCGCTGCCTGGCGACGATCCACAGAGCGTGCGGCCGATCCGCGTGGTGATCGCAGACGATCACCCGGTCGTCAGGCGCGGCCTGCGCCACCTGCTTGACGCCGAGGAGGGAATGGAGATCGTCGCGGAGGCGGCCAGTCTGTCCGACGCACGGCGCTACGTCCTGGGCCACCGGCCGGACGTCCTGGTGCTTGATCTCAACCTCCCCGAGGGGTCGAGCATCGACGCGATCCCCGAGCTTAGGAGGGAGTTCCCCGAAACCCAGGTGGTGGTGCTCACGATGCAGAACGAGCCCGCGTACGCGCGCCGCTCGCTGGCCGCGGGGGCGATCGGATACGTGCTCAAGGAGTCGGCGGAGTCAGAGCTTGTGCAGGCGGTCCGCAGGGCGGCGCGCGGGGAGCCGTTCCTGAACCCGCGCCTCGGCGCCAGGCTCGCGACCGAGGCGCCGCCCGGGCCGCCGGACGGGCTCTCGGAGCGGGAGGCGCAGATCCTCGGCCTGATAGCGCTCGGGCACACCAACACCGAGATCGCGCAGCGGTTGTATCTGTCGGTGCGCACGGTCGAGACCCACCGAGCGCACATTCAGAGCAAGCTCCGCGTCTCCGGACGCGCGGCGCTCGTCCGCTATGCGCTCGAGCACGGAATCGTGCCGGGCTCCGGTTAGCGGCTCGCGCCTCCCCTGGGCCGGGCTCGTGCGGCGTCCATGCTCGCCGCGACGCCGCGCGCTCCGGCTACGTAGTCCGCCGCAGATGATCTGCCGCTGCCCGCGGATCTCGCCAATTCAACAGCCTGCGACGCTCAGCGCATGTCCGAGTGGGCAGAGGGCCGCACCGAAGGTCAATCGACAGAGCTCGGCTCCGGCCGGCAGCCGATCACCGCCGGTCCCCGCGGGCAGGCGGCCGTTGCCGATCGCGGCCCGCGCTCGGTCACCGGCGGATCCCGGCAGCCGCCGGCCACCGGGCCGATCACCGAAAGCCCGAGTGCTGACCCGCGCCCAGCCCGTGCCTCCCGGACCGGCTCCAAGGCCAGGCTGGTCGCGGAGATCGCAAGGCTCACCGCCGACAATGTGCGCATGAGCGCCGACGTCGAGCGCCTGCGGGTCGACAATGCGCGCCTGACCGATGAGAACGCAGGCCTGGCTGCAGAACGCGACAGGCTGGTCGCAGACCGCGAGGCGCTGGCGCAGGAAAACGTCCGGCTGCGCGCGGACGCCGGGGCGCTGCGGTCCCGTTGTGCGCAGATCTCGCAGCGGGCGTCCGATCTGCGCGCGGCGCTGGATGCCCACGTGCAGCGCAGCAGGTCGGCGGCGCTCTACGGGCCCTTGGAGCTGACGGCGGGGACGAGCGTCGGCCCGCGCCGGGGACGGCGAGCAGGCTAGCCCGCGCCCGGTGGCATTCGCGGGCGTGGGGGCATCTGGCGTGCGAGTGATCATCAACCTCAACGAGAGCGAAGGGGGAAGTCGATGTTCAAAAGGGTCGTGTGGGCCACCGATGGCTCCAAGCACGCCGACGTGGCGCTTGATCATGCGCGACGCCTGGCCGAGGAGGCCGGTGGCGAGCTGATCGCCGTCCACTGCGTGGAGATGACGCTGCCGGGCAAGGCCGGAGGCGCCCTGCCCGTCTACGCCAACGAGGATGAGCTGAGGGCGAAGATCGAGAGCCAGCTCTCCGAGCTTGGAGGCTCGGGCCTGAAGACGCGGATCCGGATCGCGCGCGCGGGCGCGGGTGAGGCGGCGCACGCGATCGCCGACCTGGCGCGGGAGGAGGGCGCCGACGTGATTGTCGTCGGCACGCGCGGGCGTGGGCCGCTGACCGGGTTGCTGCTGGGCAGCGTCACCCAGCGCCTGCTTCACCTCTCTCCGTGCCCGGTGCTCGCCATTCCCGCCCGCGGCGAGGAGGCCTGACCCTCGGCTGCCGGGGCCCGCGGACGGTGCGCGGGCCCCGGCATCGGTGCCGAGCGACCCGCCGGCGCGCCGCTGCTGGCGCCCGGCCGATCGCCGGGTGCCGCGGTCGGCCGGTCGCCGGGTGCCGCGGTCGGCATGCCGCCGGGTGCCGCGGTCGGCATGCCGAGCCGGCGGCCGGGGCCCCGCAGCCCGCGCCCGGTGGTCCACAGGTTCGCGCGGTGGGAGACCTCGATCACCCTCTCGATCCGCTGGGCACGATCGTACGCTGTCGCCCTGGCCGTCCGCGCGCGCCGCGCGTTGCGCGTGCGCAGATCGCTAAAGCGCTGCGATTCACGCGACCGGCTTGCATCGTCATCCTCGCGGCGTGACTCGGCTGGCCTCGATGCCTGTGCTGCCATATGGGCCGCCGTGTCCGCTCCGGCGACGTCGCCACCGGTCATAGCTGCCAGATCATGGCGCCCCGTCTGGCTCGCGCATCCGCAGATTCCCGCGAGCTTCTGCGGTCCCGCCCCGATAGCCCAGCTGTGCGGGCGGCCGCATCGCCGGCCACGCCAATGACGCGGCTGGCCGGCGCGTAGTTTCCCGCCCGCATCGCCGGCCGATCCCGGATGACCAGGGGCGCTGCACGAGCGATGCTCACCTGCGTGAAGAGACAACGCACGCGAGCTGGAGGTTGCACATGTCACGTAGGGTGTTTGACAGGCTGACGAGCGCCGGTGGGGCGGTGGTCGTCGTCGTACTGCTGGTGGCGGGCGTGCTGCTGGCGATCGGGCACGGGTACGCAAGCTCGCAGGTGCGCGATCAACTCGCCCAGCAGCAGATCTACTTCCCTCCGAAGGCCGCATTCGCACATCCCAGGGCCGGAACGGAGATCACCCCGTCGATGATCCCCTCGGTCTCGCGCTACGCAGGCCGCCAGCTGCTAACGGGCCCGGAGGCGGCCGCCTACGCCAACGACTTCATCGCCGTGCACCTGGCCGAGATGCCCTACCACGGTGTCTACGCGAAGATCAGCGCTGCGGCGCTCGCGCACCCCTCAGACCAGGCGCTCAAGGCGCTCGAGCAGACCTCCTTTCAGGGAACCACGCTGCGCGCGATGCTTCTGGAGGCCTACGGGTTCTGGAAGATCGGTCAGGTGATGCTGTGGGGCGCGATCGGCGCCTTCGCGCTGGCTGCGGTCATGGCAGTGTTGGTGGCTCTTGGGCTGGCTCACGCCCGGCGCACCCCGTCTGAGCAGCAGCTGTTTGCCGCCCGCTCGGCGTCGGCCACGGCGTGATCGTGAGTCGCGAGGCGCCCTCTGCGTCGATGGCCGAGCCATCGGTTCGACTCACCTGCGGCTGTGTCACCTCAAGGACGGGGGTGAGCATCCGTAGTTACCCGCACGATGTGCGTGGCCGGCCCGGGATCGCGGGCCGGCCACTCACCGTATGGTGGTCGTGATGGCAGCGATCTTCGACCTCAACCACCACGCGGCGTACCTGCACTGGCACTTCATCGATGTATCGGTGTCAAACGTGCTGGTGATCGCCGTGATGCTGCTCGTGTTCGCCGTGGCCGTGCTCGCTCCGTTCCCGCACGGGCGCTCCAGGGGGTCCTCGTGAGCCGGGGGGTCCTCGTGAGCCGGGGGGTCCTCGTGGACCAGGGGGTCCTCGTGGACCAGGGGGTCCTCGTGACACCAGCAACGGGTCCCCGCTCATGAGCACCGGCTCGGAGCGCTCTTGGAGCGCGCGGCTGCGCCGACGCGCGGTGGCGGCGCTCCCGCCCGAGAAGCTGCTCCCGGACGCCCAACCTGCCTACGTCGCGTCCTGGATCTACGTGTTCGGGGTGCTGACGCTCAGCTCACTGGCGGTGATCATCGCGTCGGGGTGCATTCTCGCGCTGAAGGGGCCCGCGTGGTGGCATGTGACCGGGATCGGGCACTTCTTCAACTCCGTGCACCTGTGGGCCGTGGAGCTGTTCTTCTTCTTCATGGTCGTGCATCTGTGGGGAAAGTTCTGGATGGCCGCCTGGCGCGGCGGCCGGGCGCGGGTGTGGATGACCGGGGCGATCAGCTTCCTTGTGGCGATCCCCTGCGCGCTGACCGGCTACGTGTCGCAGCAGAACTTCGACTCGCAGTGGATCTCGACGCAGGCCAAGGACGCGATGAACGCGGCTGGGATCGGGGCCTTCTTCAACCTCCTGAACTTCGGTCAGATGTACAGCTACCACGTGCTTCTGCTGCCGGTGGCGATAGTGGCGATCGTGATCGGCCACATCCTCCTGGTGCGCAGGCACGGCGTGGTGCCGCCGTTTGAGCGCGAGCGCCTGCTCACGGGCGCGGCGCCGACGGGCGGCTTGCGGGAGGGCGAATGACTCGCCGCGAGCGCCGCGCGCGCGAGGAGGAGCGCTACCGCTCGTGGAGCGGGCCCTACCGGCCCTACGACATCGTCAAGGAGGCGGTGCTCGCGCTGGCGGGCGTGACGATCCTCGTGATCGTGCTGGCGGTGCTGTTCTCCTCTCCTGACCAGCCGCCATCGACCATCCGGCAGTGGGCGCGGTCTGACCCGATCGACTTCGTGACGACCGCCACCTCCGAGCTTGACGGCACGAGCGCGACGGCACAGTACGGGCCGCCTTACAACCACGCCTCGACCGGGCAGCATCTGGCGTTCATCCACCTGGCGCAGTGGTTGGGCGTCAGCCATCCGGTCGATACGGCGCGGGACTTCGTGCTCGCGCCGTTGGCCGCGATCCCGGACCAGCCCGCCGTGCGTGCGGCCCGGCGGGAGTACCTGCTGGCGTCGCCGCGCCAGCAGGCGGCCTGGGATCAGGCGTACGCCTCGGCGCTGGGCAGGGCGAGGGTGGCCGCCGGTGGGTCGATCACCCTCCCGCCGGGCCGCTACGGGCCGCTGCCGGTGATGATGAACGCGCTCCTGGCGTTCGCCCAGGGAGGAGGGCTGGATGGCCAGCTGCTGACAAGCCGGCAGTTCTACCAGACCGACTACACCAAGCCGCTCTTGTTCATGGCCGACGGCAGCATCCTGTCTGACCGTGCCCAGGCCGAGCACCTGCTCGGCGATCAGTGGGGCATGATGAACGAGACCGGCTCCTACCCCGGGCAGGTGTGGCTGTGGCTTTACACGTTCTGGTATCAGATCAAGCCGTTCTCGACGTCGCCGAACGCGGACATCGATGTGATGGCGATCATGGCGGTGCTCAGCCTGGCGCTGGTGCTGATCCCGTTTTTGCCCGGCATACGCGACATTCCGCGGCGGATACCGGTCCACCGCCTCATCTGGCGCGAGCACTACCGATCGCTTGATGCCCCGCCGCCAGCGCCCTGAACCCGCCGCGGAGCGCCCTGAGCCCGCAGCCGGCGCCCTGAACCCGCCGCGGAGCCGCGCTGAACCCGCCGGGGAGCGCGCTGAACCCGCCGCCGGCGCCGTGAAGCCGTCGTCGGCGCCGTGAAGCCGTCGCCGCGCCCTAAAGGCCGCGGGCGAGGCACGTCGCCACACTTGCGCCGCCGGGCGCCGGCGCCCGACGCGCACTGACGCCCGCCTCCAGCCTTCACCCGCCGCACTCCTCGCCGCATGCGGCGGCACCGCCGGGTTGCCCGGGATCCAGCGCTACCCCAGGGGGGTATGCTACCCTGCTCGTGTGTGGTACGAGCTGCGGCGGCACGTGTCGCACGGCGTCCCGGGAGGCCGGGCTAGCGCTAGCGGGGACGGGCGCTGATGCACTCGCTGGTGCTTGCGGTGGGCGCGACCGGCGTGCTGGACGGCATCGCGCGCGGTCTGCGCGAGTCGTTCTTCATGTTCTGGGCCACGCTCTGGGCCCTGGTGCTGGGGTTTGCGCTGTCGGGCGTGGTGCAGGCGTTCGTCTCCCGGGGGACCATGCACCGCGTGCTGGGCGACCATCGGCCGGGTGCGATCGCCCGCGCCGCCGGTCTCGGGGCGGCGTCCTCGTCATGCTCGTATGCGGCCAGCGCCATGGCCAAGACGCTGTTTGCGCGCGGGGCGGACTTCCTGGCCGCGATGGCGTTCATGTTCGCCTCGACCAACCTTGTGATCGAGCTGGGGATCGTGCTGGTGGTGCTGATCGGCTGGCAGTTTGCGGCCGGCGAGCTGATCGGCGGCGCGATCATGATCGTGCTGCTCGTCGCGCTCGGGCATCTGCTGCTCGGACGGCGCCTGATCGAGCAGGCTCGCCGGCGGCTGCAGGGCGCGCGTGATGAGGCCGGCGCGCCCGAGGACCGTCACGCCCACAGCGCCGACGGAGACCCCCCATGGCAGCGTCGAATGCGGTCGCTGGGCGGCTGGTCCCAGGCCGCCGGCTTTGCGCTGTCTGACATCCGCATGCTCCGCAACGAGATGCTGATCGGCTATCTCGTCGCCGGTTTCCTGGCGGCGCTCGTGCCGAGTGGCGTCTGGCATGACGTGTTCCTGCGTGGGCACGGCCCGCTCACATCGGTCGAGAACGTGGTCGTCGGGCCGTTCCTGGCGCTGATCAGCTTCGTCTGCTCGGTCGGCAACGTGCCGCTCGCGGCCGCGCTCTGGAAGGGCGGCATCAGCTTCGGCGGGGTGATCAGCTTCATCTTCGCCGACCTGATCGCGCTGCCGCTCCTGCTGATCTATCGCAAGTTCTACGGGGGCAGGCTGGCGGCGCGGATGCTCGCACTGTTCTGGGTGACGATGAGCGCGGCCGGGCTTGTGACCGATGCGATCTTCTCGGCGGCCGGGTTGGTGCCCCACCACCGCCCGCTCCGGATCGTGGGCGCACACCTCAGGCTCGACTACACCACGGTGCTCAACGTCATCTTCCTGCTTGTCTTTGCAGGCATCGTGTGGCTAGCGCGCAACCGGCGGCGCCTGGGGGGTGGCGGCGGCTACGCCACCGATCCGGTGTGCGGAATGCAGGTGCAGACCGCCAACGCCCCGGCGTGGCGCCGGCACGGCGCGCAGCGTCTGTACTTCTGCTCGGACCGCTGCGCCGAGCGCTTTGACGCCGACCCCGCCCGCTACGCCCAGGCGGCTCCGGCGCCCCTGGCCGGGCGCGACTCGGCCGGTCAGGGGCCGTGCAGAGACCCGGTCTGCGGGATGGACGTCGATCCGGCGAGCGCGACATCGCTCGAGCACGCGGGCAGGCTCGTGTACTTCTGCTCCGAGCACTGCCGCGAGCGCTTCAGGTCAGACGCCCAGCGCACGGCTCAGCCCCAGGGCGACCCGAGGCAGTAGCCTCATGGGCAGGCTGACCGCAGATTAGGGGGAGGCGGTGCGCGGTTGCGGTGGCGGCGTCACCGTGCGGCGAACGATTGCGCGCCAGTCCTCGATTGGAGCATCGAGCTGGGTGTGCGCCCACCCGATGCTGTCGCGCCCTGCCGCGGTTGAGAGCGGCGAGGAGGATCAGCTCGCGCAGCCGCGTGCGGATGCGCGCCACGTCATCGGGCGCCTGCGATGTCAGGCACGGGAGCGCGAGGACGACTTTGCAGATGTGATCTGCGTCCACCGCCGCACGGATCGCCGCGGCTGCGCGCGGAGATGCGGGACCGTGCTGCTCAAGCCAGCGGACAGCCTCGCCTCAAGCGAACAGTATCCGCCGACCCGCGCGCCTGACCGCGTCAGGGAAGGTGCCGTAGCGCCCGTGCCAGTTGCCGACGGTCCGGGGCTGGGTGTCTGCCAGCGGTGCTTCGCACGGCGGGGGCGTAGCGGAGCGATTCGGCGCCGCGCGGAGGTCGTCGTCGCGTGTTCGGGCGCTCGTGATCTGCAGGCCCCTCCGGCGGCGCGCCCGCAGGCCCCTCCGGCGGCCCGGCCCGGTGCGTTCGAGGACCGGGACTGCAAGTGGACCGGTTCCGAGGCGGGTGCTCGTTGAACGGCTGTCATGGGCGCTGCCCGGAGCTCCGCGCGACGGTGTCGCGGCGCGCCGGCGTGGTGATGACGCCCTGGTCTGCAGGTGTCGCGTCTCCCGGTGGTCCAGTGGCCAGCCAGATCCGAATGCGCAGGCTCGCCGGGGTGTTCGACCTGACGATCGAGCGCGAGACGGTGAACGGGATCACGATCGCGACCGATCTGCTTGTGGCCGACGCCTTCTTGGCGCACGACGCCGGGCTTGCCCACGACCGGCTGATCGCCTGGGCGGCTCGCCTCGGCTATCGGCGCGTGTGGCTGTCGCACGAGGTGGTGGCGCTCGAGCCCGAGCTGCTTCGCGGGCGGTGGTCGGCCACCTGCCGCCGCTGCGGGTCGACCTGGTCGGATGCGACCGCGCCCTTCTGGCTGAGCGTCCGTGCGGCCGCCTACTTCCCGCTGCTGTGCTCGCTGTGCTCACATCCGTTGCCTCAGCCGGTCTCATGCCGCTCGGGCCGGGCGTCGGAGCGGGTCGGCCTGGGAGACGCCTGCAGGTGCGCATCGCCGGAGGAGACCCAGGGTCACCTGGGGGCCGAAGGGATCGTTGGGCGAGGCTTTGCGCGCGGCCCGGATCCACGCGTCCCAGGCCGCGCGGCCCGGATCCACGCGTCCCAGGCTCAACCGCAGCGCAGGCGACCGTCGTTGCTCCTACGAGCGCGGCGCTTCAAGGTCGCAGCAGACCGCGTTGCCCATGACGACGAGCGCCCGGATCGATTGGGCGGCGCTCGCGCGCTGTGCCGCGGGCACACGGCCGAGGCTCACTTGCGCTGCGCCGGCTGCTGCCTGCGGGCGGCTTCAAAGGGCGCGCGGTCGAAGATGGAGCGGCTGTGGACGATCTTGCCGTCGCGCACGCTCATGCACTCGGCGCCCAGCGCGGGCGCGAGGACCGCTGCGCGCAAACAGCCCAGAACGCTTCCGCGGAAGCGTCCCGAGCCGCCGATCACAACCACTCACACCTCACCGACGATCCGTCGACCACCAAGCCGTCCAGACGGCCGATCCACACCGCTGCGGCGCCGCCGATCGGTGGATTCGGACTAAGCGCTGCTTGCGCGGCGCCGGCTCTGAGCGGTGTCGCGGCTGCCGATGCGTGCTCCGCTCTGTTCCGATCAGCTACCGGGGGCTCCAGCCGCCGGCTAACCAGAAGGCCGGCCCCCAGGACGAGCATCCACGGCACCACCCACAGGGCGCGCTCCCGGCTGCCTGGCTGCCGACCGACCCGCCCGGGCGCGTGCTCGCAGCCGCTGCGCTCGGCTCGGCGCGCCGACGCCCCTCGCGCAGGAGCTCGCCTCGATCGAGGTCACGCGACGCGGGCGCAGCATCAGCGCCGCCACCTCATCGTGCAACGGCACGGTTGCGATCGCTCGCCCGTCGCCGCGGAAGCTCACCGCGCCGGCCACCAGGCCGCTGGCCGGCGGCGGGACCGCCAGCACGGGCGTGCTCGCGACGCGCCGCGGCGGATGTCCGGTCGTTCAGCGGGGGCGGGCCTCGGTCGCCTCTTCTGCACCGCAAGACACCGGCCAACTGATCGCCGGCCTGGCGACCGCGTCCGGCGTCCGGTCAACGGCCGACAGATCGAGGCCTCGGGCGCCGTCAGCCTCTGACATCGCTCGATCAGAGCACCACCCCGCGCAAGACGCATCCCTTTACTACACAGGCGAGATGGTCGCCTGTGGCAAATGCAGGGCTGGCAGAGAGTCTGCTTTACGCATTACCATAGGGGTAAAGCATGAGCAAGGTGTCCAGAAAGCACCAGGTCACGCTGCCCGTGCGCGTGCTAAAGGATGCCGGCCTCGCTGCGGGCGATGAGGTCGTGATCCGGGCGGTCGGCCGCGGCCGGATCGAGGTCGCGCGTGCGCAGGACGTGATCGATCGGTTTGCGGGCAGTCTTGCGGCCGGTACGTATCCGCGCGGATACCTCGACAGACTGCGTGACGAGTGGCGCGCGTAGCGCTGGACGCGGACGTCGTGATCGCGTTCCTGGATCCCGGGGACGATCAGCACGCCCAAGCGGTCACCGAGCTGCGCCGGCGATTAGCTGCCGGCGATGAGCTGGTCATCGGCGCGACCGTCTATGCCGAGACGATCGTACGCCCGCTGCAGAGCGGGACCGACGCGACCGTCGATGAGTTCCTCGACTCAGCCGGCATCAGGGTCGTCCCGATCGATCGTGAGATCGCTCGCCGTGCCGCAGCGCTGCGGGCCGCGCATCCATCGCTGCGACTCCCGGACGCGATGTCGCTCGCGGCCGCGATCGCGACCGACTCGACGCTGCTCACGCTGGACAAGAAGTTGCGGAGGATCGTCCGGGTCCACCAGGTGTCCGGCCTGATCGCGGAGCGTGAGGCCCAGCCGCGGATTCCGCGCATTGGAGGGCTCAGGCCGTCGCGTCCGAGATGCCGTTCACGGGAACGAAGCAGGTGTCCTGCTTGCGGGACGTCGGAGGAGCACGGCGCCACGGTCCCTGCCCAGATCGCACTCCTGAAGTGCGAGCGCCTCGCTGATCCGCAGTCCAGCTCGCCATAGCAGAATGATCAGCGCGCGGAGGCGGTGGCCCAAAGCGCGGCCGCCGACCGCTCGCATGACAGCGACGATCTCCTCGACCGTCGGCGGGTCGGCCGGGTATTTCTCGCCCTTGTTGCGAGGCGGGCGGCCTCGGTGATAGCCAGGCATGGTCGCCGGCGAGCGATGGTGACCGGCGGCGTCCAGCAGCACGGATCCCATGAATCCTCCTTGGGTGAGTTGAACGCTCGCTGTTGTTCGAACCGAGCCGCCGCGACTGCGCTGCTCGTCCGAGCGGTACGGCACGCTGCCGAGCATGTCGATCGACGAGCCTCGC
>DATGLC010000013.1:0-79403 GCA_035294345.1 Solirubrobacteraceae bacterium | reverse complement strand
CGGTTCGGCGGCACGGTCCCCGCAGATGCCGCCGGCCGGATCGACTCGGACCGCGAGCGCCTGACCGCCGCCGGGGAGGCGGTGCGCGCCGCCAGGGAGCGCTCCGACACGGTGGCGCGCGAGCACGAGGCCATCAGGGAGGAGCTTGAGGGCCAGCGCCGCGCTCTGGCGAGCGTCGACCGCGAGCTCGAGCGCAACCGCGCGCTGATCGAGGCGGCGCACCGGCAGCTCGCCTCGCCTCCGGCGCAGGTGGCGCTCGAGCCGGTCTCAGATCAGGCGCCCGAGCGCGCCGCCACGGCGCGGGCGCTGTCGGCGTGGTGCTCTGGCGCCGTCCACCGGCTGGCGCACGCGCAGCGCGGGGCCGAGGCGCAGGCGGGCGCGGCGGCGAAGGCGGTGCTCGAGCTCGCGATGGCCCACGGGGTGCGGGAGTCCGATCCCGAGCGGGCGCTCGATCTGCTCAGGGGCGCGCAACAGCGGGCGATCGCCGCAGCGGCAACCGCGGGCGCGGCGCTTGAGGAGGGCGAGCGGCGCGTCGCCGAGCGGGCCCGGATGGAGGAGGCGGTGCGGGGCGAGCGCGAGCAGATCGGGCTGCTCGACGCGCTCGCGCGCGAGCTGCAGATGGACCGGTTCGGCGAGTACATCATCAGGGAGACGCTCGAGCTGCTGTCGGCCTACGCCTCCGAGGAGCTGCTGCGGATCTCAAGCGGCCGCTACAGCCTCACGCCGATCGACGGCGAGTTCCATGTGATCGACCGCGCCAACGCCGACGAGCGGCGCAGCGTCAGGACCCTCAGCGGCGGCGAGACGTTCCTGGCGAGCCTCGCGCTCGCGCTGGCGCTGTCGCGCCACGTGGGCGAGCTCGCCGGCGACGGAATCGGGACCAGGCTCGAATCGGTGTTCATCGACGAGGGCTTCGGCACCCTGGATCCCGCCACGCTGGATGAGGTGATCGACGCGCTCGAGCGCCTGCGCGCCGACGACCTCGTCGTCGGCGTGATCAGCCACGTCCCGGAGCTCGCGCAGCGGATCCAGACCGGCCTCGCCGTCCAGGCGCTCGATGGCCGAAGCCGCATCGTCGCGGCCTGAGCCGGTCGGCGCCGGCGCTCGCAGCGTTGGCAGCGGAGCAAAGCGGCGCCGGCGCTCAGTCGTCCTCGGCCTCATACCAGGTGGAGAAGGCGAGGTTGAGCTGCTCCAGACGGTCGATGCGTGACTTCGCGCGCGCGGGCGCGCGAGCGATCAGGGCGGCCAGGATCGCGTTGATGATCGACATGTAGGCGGTGTAGGAGTCAAACGCGCTGGCGCTGCGGATCGGCACCGGGATCGGGTAGTCCACGCGGGCCAGCACGGCCGGCATCGACTCGTCGGTGATCACGCCGACCGTCGCGCCCGCCTGCTTGAACTGGTCGATCAGCCTGACCAGCATGCGGGTCGCCCGCCGGGGCTCGAGCGCCAGCAGGACGTCGCGGGCCGTCATGTCAAGCAGCCTGTCGGGCAGTGCGTCGTCCATGCGCAGCGTGACCACCGAGCGGCGGATCTGGTTGAGCGGGATCGCGAGGTACTCCGCCAGGATCCGCGCCTTCTTGGAGGCCGCGACATAGACCCGGCCCTCCGGTCTGGACAGCCGGAGCACCAGCTGGTCGAACACCTCGCCGTTGACCAGCTCAAGCGTCCGGCGCAGGTTGTCTATGTCGATCTCCACGGCCTCCGCCAGGGCGTCGCTGGCGGTGGGCGTCCGCGCGGCGCCCATCCGCAGCCGCCCACCGGGCGACTCCAGGCGGGCGCGCAGGTGCTCGCGCAGATGGTCGCGCAGCTCCCCGAAGGTCTCGTAGCCGACCTTCGCCGTGAAGCGCGAGACGCTCGATGCGCTGACCCGCGCCTTGGCGGCCACCTCCTGGGCTGAGAGCAGCGCCGACTGCGGGTAGTCGGCCAGCACCACGTCGGCGACGCGCCGCTCCGCAGGCGTGAGCGACGCCTGTCTGACGAGACGGTAGAGGTCGGCCGCGTCGGCCGCTGGCGACCTTCCGTGGGGCATGTCCAGGGGCAAGGTATCTGGCGCGGCTCGGAAGGCGGCTTTCTTGATCGGCACTGGCCTGAAATTTTCAGCCTTGCAGCCCGGCAGAAAGCACAGTACCATGCCGCTCCCCGTGCCCAGGCAGATCGACCCCGTTGCACCGCGCGCCCGGCGCCCTGCGCTGCAGGACATCAGGGCGGCCGCTGCGCGGATCGCCGGCCATGTGACGTGCACCCCCGTGCTCGCGTCGCCACTGCTTGACGCGCGCGTGCGCGCCCGCGTGCATGCGAAGGCCGAGCCGCTTCAGCGCAGCGGATCGTTCAAGGCGCGTGGCGCTTTCAACCGCCTGCTGACGCTGGACGGATCCGCGCGCAGGCGCGGCGTGGTCGCCTACTCCTCGGGCAACCACGGGGCCGCGGTCGCGCTGGCCGCGCACGAGCTGGGGGTGCCGGCCGCGGTGGTCGTCCCGGCGGACACCCCCGCGCTGAAGCTGGCCACGATCCGCTTCTACGGCGCCGAGCTTCACCGCTATGACCCCGGCCAGGAGGATCGCCTGGAGCTCGCCGCCGCGCTCGCGCGCGAGCGCGGCATGACGCTCGTGCCGCCGTTCGACGATCCGACGGTGATCGCCGGGCAGGGCACGATCGGGCTCGAGCTCGAACAGCAGGCACCCGGCCTGGACACGGTCGTCGTCCCGGTCGGGGGAGGCGGCCTGATCGCAGGCGTCGGGTCCGCGCTGAAGGCACTGCGTCCGTCGATCCGAATCGTTGGCGTCGAGCCCGCCGCCGGCGACGACACCGCGCGGTCGATCGCGGCTGGGAGGCGCCTCGCGCTCCCGCTTGCGCCGGCGACGATCGCGGACGGTTTGCGAACCCTGACCCCCGGCGAGCTGACCTTCCCGATCAACGTCGGACTGATCGACGCGATGGTCACCGTCGAGGACTCGGACATCGCCGAGGCGATGCGGCTCTGCTTTGAGCTGCTCAAGCTCGTGGTCGAGCCCAGTGGCGCAGTTGCCCTGGCCGCGCTGACCAGCGGGCGCCTGGACGTGCGGGGGCAGGCGGTCGGCGTCGTGCTCTCCGGCGGCAACGTCGACGCGATTCGCTTCAGCGAGCTCGCCGCCCTCACAGCGGACGCGGCGAGCGCCAATCACACGCCGGCTCGATCAACCAACAATGCCCCTGCCGGCGGGCCGACCCTGGAGGAGGGACTGATATGCAGCGAAGACTGATGGCGTTGGCGACAGTGCTCGCCTCGGCTATCGCCCTGGCGGCCTGCGGCGGCTCGGGCGGTTCGAGCGCGAGCTCCAGCACGAGCTCCGGCGCGAGCTCCAGCTCGTCCGCTCAGGCGGCCGGGACGCCCCAGCGCGGCGGCAACCTGGTGTTCGCCCGCACGGCGGACATCCTCACGCTGGACCCGGCGAACATGACCGACAACGAGAGCATCTGGACCGTCGAGAACGTCTACGAGCCGCTGTTCGCCGCCACCCCCGACGGCAAGCACCTGCAGCCGTGGCTGGCGACCGGCTACAAGCTGTCTTCAAACCACCTCGTCTGGACCATCTACCTCCGCCACGGCGTGCGCTTCCAGAACGGCAAGCCGATGACCTCGGCGGACGTCAAGTTCTCGATCCAGCGCGTGTCGGCCAAGGCGACCAACCCGTTCGCGTTCATCGACGCGGCGATCAAGTCGATCCAGACGCCCAATCCCTACACGGTCGTGATCACGACGCGGTACCCATGGGCGCCGCTGCTCTCAGACCTCGCGCTGTTCGCCAACTCGGTGATCCCCGACAACTACGGCGGCGAGAGCGAGTCTCAGTTCTTCCAGCATCCGATCGGCACAGGGCCGTTCATGGTGCAGTCCTGGCAGAAGGGGCGCCAGATCGTGCTCGTGCGCAACCCCTACTACTGGCAGGCGGGCAAGCCGTACCTCAACCAGGTCACGTTCGTCGATGTCCCCAACGACAACACGCGCGAGCTGGAGCTTGAGAGCGGCCAGGCCCAGATCGACGAGTTCCCGCCGTTCTCGTCCATTTCGGCGCTGAAGGCAAACCCCAACGTCCGCGTGGCCCTGTTCCCGTCAAGCCGGGTCGACTTCCTGGAGATGAACGAGGACCACGCGCCGTTCCAGAACGTGTACGTGCGACGGGCGATCGAGATGGCGCTCAACCGCAGCGCGATGGTCAAGGCGGTCCTGTTCGGCTACGGCACCGTCGCCGGGTCGTTCCTGTCGCCTGCGCTGTGGGCCCACGACCCGTCGATCACGATGCCGCCCTACTCGCTGGCGGCCGCCAAGGCGCAGCTGGCCAAGTCGCCCGTGCCGCACGGGTTCTCGACCACGCTGCTGGTCGGCTCCGGCGTGTCCAACGAGCAGTCGCTGGGTCAGATCATCCAGGCAGATCTGGCGCCGATCGGCATCCACGTGACGCTCAAGCCCGTCGATCCCAACAGCGAGTACACCGACATCCAGAACGGGCAGTACGACATGGCCTTCAACTACAACACGACCGACATCATCGACCCCGATGAGATGGTCAGCTTCGGCGCGATGGGCGGAAACACGGGCCAGAAGACGCATGCCCTGTTCACCAACTACAACAACGTCGCGGTCGACAACTGGGCGCAGCAGGCTGAGCGGACCTTCAACCAGGCCCAGCGTCAGGCCCTGTACGACAAGATCCAGCAGCAGATCGCCTACGACGAGCCGCTGATCGCGCTGTACTACTCGCCATTCGTGTACGCCTACTCGCCCAAGGTCCACGGATTCGACGTCTACCCGACGGGCAACTATCACCTGGAGAACGTGTGGCTGAGCCACTGAGGCCCAACAGCTGACGGTCGAGGTCGCCGGCGATGCTCACCAGGTACATCGCGCGAAGGCTGCTGCTGCTAGTCCCGGTGGTGTTCGGGGTGACGCTGCTGGTGTTCTTCAGCATTCACCTGGTCCCCGGCGACCCCGCCCGCAGCTTCCTGGGCGATCGAGCGACCCCGACGGCGGTGGCCGCGCTGCACCGCGAGTGGGGCCTCGATCGCCCGGTGTGGGTGCAGTACTGGCTGTTCGTCAAGCGGCTGTTGCACGGCGATCTGGGGCATTCGCTCTTCTACCAGGCGAGCACGGTGAGCCTGCTCAAGAGCGACCTGCCCGTGACGCTGCTGCTGCTGCTGTACGGAGCGGCGTTCGCGGTCGCGATCGCCCTTCCGCTGGCGCTGCTTGCCGCGCTGCGACCCGACGGCGTGGTCGACCAGGCCGTGCGCGCGATCGGGGTCGTGGGGCTGGGCATGCCCGGCTTCTGGGTGGGGACCATGCTCATCCTGCTGCTCGCCCTCGACGCGGGCCTCTTCCCGGTCGCGGGCTACGGAGAGGGCTTCGGCCAGCATCTGCGCTCGCTGGTGCTGCCCGGGCTGACGGTCGCGCTGTCGGTCGCGCCGATCCTGATCCGCAGCCTGCGCCAGGGGATGATCGCCGCGCTCAACTCAGACTACGTGGCGTTCGCCCGAGCCAAGGGCGCCGGGCCGGCGACCGTGCTTCTCCGCTACGGGCTGCGAAACGCGGCCATCCCGGCCGTGAGCGTGCTGGGCGTCAACATCGGCTTCCTCGTCGGCGGGACGCTCGTGATCGAGAACGTGTTCGCGCTGCCGGGCCTGGGCTCGCTGATGGTGCAATCGATCCTCAACCGCGACTTCCCCGTCGTGCAGGGCATCACGCTGGTGTTCGCGCTGCTGGTCGTGCTCGTCTACCTGCTGACCGACGTGGCCTACGCACTGCTTGATCCGCGGGTTCGGCTCGGATGAGCACGCCGAGCCTCGAGCTGGTCCCGGTCGCGCCGACCACGCGCAGAGCAAGGCGCCGGCGCCTGCCGCCCAGCCTGATCGCGGGCCTGGCGATCCTGGGCGTGATCGTCCTGCTGGCGATCCTGGCGCCGCTCGTCACCTCCTACTCGCCCACCCAGCAGGACCTCAACGACGTGCTCGCGAGCCCGGGCGGCAGGCATCTGCTGGGCACCGACGAGCTCGGCCGCGACGTGTGGTCGCGCCTTGTGTACGGCGCGCGCACCGACCTGCGCGTGGCCTTCCTGGCGGTGCTGGCGCCGTTTGCGATCGGCACCGTGCTGGGCGCGCTCGCGGGCTACTTCGGAGGCTGGCTTGACGCGATCATCATGCGCGTCGCGGACGTCGTGGTCGCCTTCCCGTTCTACGTGCTGGTGCTGCTCTTGGTGTTCGTCCTCGGACCGGGCAGCGGCTCGATCGTGATCGCGATCACGGCGGTGAGCTGGGTGTCCTACACGCGCATCGTCCGTGGCGAGACGCTCGTGGCGCGAAGCCAGGAGTACGTGCTGGCGGCCAAGGTCGGGGGCCTGGGCAACCTTCGCGTCATCCTGCGCCACATCCTCCCCAACGTGATCACCCAGGCGATCGTGTTCGCGATGTCCGACATCGTGCTCGACCTGCTGGCGATCGTCACGCTCGGCTATCTCGGGCTCGGGGTCCGCCCGCCCACGCCCGACTGGGGCGACATGATGGCCAGCGGCCAGCAGTTCCTCTCCACGCACTGGGAGCTCACTACGATCCCCGGGCTGGCGGTTGCGCTGACCGGGCTGGGACTGTCGCTGCTCGGCGACGGCCTCGCGGACGCCCTGAGGCCCGAATGAGCGCAGCGCCCGCGCAACGCGCCCAGGCGCCGCTTCTGCAAGTGCGCGATCTGACGATCAGCGTGCGCGGCGCCGAGGGGACCGCCACCGCCGTCGCCGGCGTCTCCTTCGACCTTGAAGCGGGCGAGGCGATGGGGCTCGTCGGCGAGTCGGGCAGCGGCAAGAGCCTGACGCTGCGTGCGATCCTCGGGCTGCTGCCTCCTGGCGCGCGGATCGTCCGCGGCAACGTGCTGCTCGACGGGGTCGAGCTCGTCGGCGCCGGCGCCAGGACGCTACGGCGCATCCGCGGCTCCCGGGTCTCGATGGTCTTCCAGGAGCCGATGACCGCGCTCAACCCCGTCGTCCGCGTGGGCAGGCAGATCGTCGACGGCGCCGCGGCGCGGCGCGGGTGGAGCCGCCGCGAGGCCCAGGAGCAGGCGCTTCGGCTGGCGCGCGAGATGGGGATCGCCGACGCCGAGGCCGTGCTGTCGCTGTACCCGCACGAGCTGTCGGGAGGCCTGCGTCAGCGCGTGATGATCGCGGCCGCCCTGGCCAACCAGCCCCGCCTGCTGCTCTGCGACGAGCCCACCACCGCGCTGGACGTCACCATCCAGGATCAGATCGTCAAGCTGCTCGCCCGGCTTCGCGATGAGCTGTCGATGAGCCTGCTTTACGTCACCCACGACCTCGCGGTGGTGGCGCAGCTGTGCGGCCGCGTGCAGGTCATGTACGCCGGCAGCATCCTGGAGAGCGGCCCCACGCAGGATGTCTTCCGATCCCCAAGCCATCCGTACACGCTCGGGCTGATCGAGGCCACGCCGGATGTCGAGGGCGATGCCCAGACGCGCGCCATACCGGGGTCGGCCCCGAGCGTGTTCGCACGGCCGACGGGCTGTCCGTTTCATCCACGCTGCCCGGTCGCGACCGCGGATTGCTCCCAGGCCGAGGTGTCGTTGACCGCGCCGCAGGGCAACCCGCGGCACCTGTCGGCGTGCGTTCACCCCGAGCGCGTCGAGCGCCCACGTCAGTCGGTCAAAGCCAGCTGATGCCGGCGCTGCTTGAGCTCAACGACGTCACCGTCACCTTCCGCCGCCGCCGCGGAGCGCCGGAGCTGCGCGCGGTCGACCATGTCAGCCTCGCCGTCGCGCGGGGCGAGATACTCGGTCTCGTCGGCGAGTCAGGGTCCGGGAAGTCGACGCTCGCGCGGTTGGTGGTGGGGATCAACGACGCCGCCGAGGGCGCGCTGCGCTTCGACGGAGCCCCGCTGACGGCGTCCACCCGCACGAGCGCCGTGCGCCGTCGCATCCAGATGGTCTTCCAGGATCCCTTCTCGTCGCTGAATCCGAGGATGACCGTCCGCCAGCACCTGGCCGAGCTGCTGCGCGTGCACCACATCGTCTCAGGCGACCAGATCGGCGCGCGGTGCGAGGAGCTCATGTCCAGCGTGCACCTGCCGCAGGCGCTCCTGGATGCGCGCCCTCGCAACATGTCAGGCGGCCAGCGCCAGCGGGTGGCGATCGCGCGCGCCCTGGCCCTCGAGCCCGACCTGCTCGTCGCCGACGAGCCGGTGTCGGCGCTGGACGTATCTGTGCAGGCCGGCATCATTTCGCTGTTCTCCGAGCTGCGCCGGAACCTGGGGCTGTCGATCCTGTTCATCGCCCATGACCTCGCGGTCGTCCGCCACCTGTGCGACCGCGTGGCGGTGATGTACATGGGCCGCATCGTCGAGAGCGGCGCCACCGACGAGGTGTTCGAGGATCCGCGCCACCCCTACACGCGCGGGCTGCTGGCCGCGATCCCGCGCCTGCGCTCCGCGCCCCTGACGACCGACACCGCGGTTCGCGGCGAGGCGCCGCCGATCTCGCGGCTGCCGAGCGGATGTCGCTTTCGCACACGGTGCCCGCTCGCCGCCGACGTCTGCGAGCGCGACGAGCCGGCCCTGGCCGGCATCGAGCAGCGTGCGGACGGCTCCGCTCATCTGGCGGCGTGCCACTTCGCGGCGGACCCGGGTGTGGATCGCGTGAGCGCGGTGGTGCCGGCGTGAGCGCATCGCGGGCTTCGACCGCGCTGGCGGCCGGCGGCTTTGAGGTGACGGTGCTCTCGCGGGCCGATGAGCTGGCCGAGTGCGACGCGCTCTACCGCGAGGTGTTCACCACCAGTGCCAGCGATACGGCCGTCAACCCCCGGCTGCTGTTCGCGATCGCGCGCCACGGGGGGATCGTGGTCGGCGCACGGGCCGCGGGGGTCCTCATCGGCTTCGCGTTCAGCTTCCTGGCGCGCGATGGCGCCGGACAGCCGCCGTACCAGTACTCGCAGACCGCTGCCGTCACCGAGCGCTGGCGCGGCCGCGGGGTGGGGCGCGCGCTCAAGCTCGCTCAGCGTGAGGCCGCGCTGCGGGCGGGGATCGAGCTCATCCGCTGGCGCTATGACCCGATGCATGCCGCCAACGCGCACTTCAACCTCGATGTTCTGGGCGCGATCGCGGTCGCGCTGGAGCGCGACGCCTACGGCTCTCACGGACCGCCCGCCGACGGCGGCGAGCCGACCGACAGGCTGCTGGTCGACTGGCGGCTGACCTCGCCGAGGGTCGTCCGATGCGCCGAGCAGCGCACCGGCGAGCCGCCGGGCCCGCCGTCACCCCCGCTGCGCCCCGGGCAGCTGCGCCGCGCAGGCGCCGAGGCGCACCTGGCGATCCCGGCGCAATGGCGCTCGCTCAGCGCCGTGCCAGAGAGGCACCGCATCCGCGATCGGGCCACCGGCGAGATGGCGGAGCTGTTCGCCGACGGGTTCGTCGCCACCTCCTGCGCACGCCAGGACGCACAGACGGCGGTCTACAGGTTCCAGCGCTCCGCCGACGCCGACGGGGGCAGCCGGTGAGCTTCGACGCCGGCGATCGCGCGATCTCGGTCGTGCGCGTCGACCTGTACCGGGCGAGGCTCGAGCTCGTGCACGAGTTCGAGACGAGCTCTCACCGCAAGGGCCACATCGAGCACATCCTCGTGCGCGTCGCCGACGCGGACGGCGGGACCGGTTGGGGGGAGGTCGCCTGCCCATCGGATCCCTACTACTGCGAGGAGAACGTCGACACCTGCTGGCTGATGCTCAAGCGATACCTCGTCCCCGCGCTGCTGGACGCCGCCTGGACGCACCCACAGCAGGTGGGCGAGCACATGTCACGCGTGCGCGGCAACCGCTTCGCGAAGGCGGGGCTTGAGATGGCCTGCTGGGATCTGCACGCGCGGCGCGCGGGCATCTCGCTCGCCGAGGCGCTGGGCGGCACCGCTAGCCGTGTGCCGGCGGGCGTGAGCCTGGGGATAGAGCCGACCGTCGAGCGGCTGCTTGAGACCGTCGAGCGCCACGCTCGCCAGGGATACCGCCGGGTCAAGCTCAAGATCCGCCCGGGCTGGGACGTGGAGCCCGTGCGGGCGGTGCGCTCCCACTTCCCGCAGCTTGCGCTGCAGGTCGACGCCAACTGCGCCTACCGCCCCGGTGAGGAGAGCCTCAGCGTGCTGCGCCGGCTGGACCGGCTGGGGCTGTCGATGATCGAGCAGCCGTTCGCGGCGGGCGACCTGCTCGCCCACCGGGACCTGCAGCGCGCGCTCGACACGCCGGTGTGCCTCGACGAATCGATCGTCGACGCCGACTCGGCGGCGCTCGCGCTGGCGCTCGGCGCCTGCCGGGTGGTGAACATCAAGGTCTCACGCCTCGGCGGCCTTGGCCCGGCCCGCGCGCTGCACGATCTCTGTCGCGAGCGCGGGATCCCGGTGTGGTGCGGTGGCATGCACGAGTTCGGGATCGGCCGCGCGGCCAACGTCGCGATCGCGAGCCTCCCCGGGTTCACGCTCCCCGGGGACGTGTCCGGCTCTGACAAGTACTACGCGCGGGACCTGGTGCAGCCGCCGGTGGCGGCCCACGGCGGCGAGGTCCCCGTCCCCTGGGATCGCCCCGGCCTGGGGCATGAGATTGTCAGCGAGCGACTCGAGGAGGCCCTGATGCTCACAGAGACGATGACGGCGCGGAGCGCGGCGCCGGCATGACCCACGTTCTCATCTCAGCCGACATGGAGGGGATCACCGGCGTCACCTGCCCCGCGGACGTCGAGCCGGGCACCGATGGCTGGCGTGGCTTTCGCCAGCTGATGGCGTCCGACGTCAACGCGGCGGTCGAGGGGTTCTTCGCCGCGGGCGCCAGCGCCGTGACGGTCAACGACGCACACGCCACCAAGCGCAACATCCCGATCGAGGCGCTCGACGAGCGCGCGACGCTGATCACCGGAACCCACAAGCGGCTGGGGATGATGGAGGGGATCGCCGACGGGGTGGATGCGGTGGCGTTCGTCGGCTACCACACGGGCGCGGGGCGCCAGGGTGTGCTGTCGCACACCTACATCGGCACCACGATCCTCGACGTGCGCATCAACGGCCAGCAGGCGGGAGAGGGGCGCATGAACGCGCTGCTGGCTGCCGAGCACGGGGTGCCGGTCGTGCTGGTGACGGGCGACGACCTGACCTGCGAGGACGCATCGCGATGGGCGCCTGACGCCGAGCGCGTCGCGGTCAAGACCTGCGTCGATCGCTACACCGCGCGCTGTCTGCCCCCGGCGCGGACGCGCGAGCTGATCGCCGGTGCCGCGCGGCGGGCGCTGGCGCGGCGCCGGCCGCCCCCCCGCCCGGAGGGCCCGTTCACCTACGAGGTGGAGTTCGACTCGGTCCAGGCGGTGGTGGCCACGACGGCCATCCCCAGCGTGACGCAGACCGGCGAGCGCTCGGTGTCCTTCACGCTTGAGACGATGGACGAGGCGATCCGCTGCTTCAGAGCGGTCAGCGCGCTCGCGCTCGCCTCGACCGAGCCGGCGTATGGCTGACGACTGCGCGGGGCCTGCCTGCGCCAGGGCCGCTGGGCGTGCCTGCGCCACGGCCGCTGGGCCGGCCGCCGCGACAGCCGCGACGGCGATCCCAGACGGGGTCTCAAAGCTCGCGGGCGCGGCGGCGCCCGAGCGCGAACGGGCGCTCAGCCGCCTGCGCGCGCTCGTCGAGATGGACTCGCCGTCCGGCGATGCCGAGCTCCTCTCAGTCGTCTGCGAGACGCTGGCCGCGCGTCTGAGCCAGCTGGGCGCGCGGGTGGAGCGGGTGCGCGGCGCCGCCGGGGATCATCTGCGAGCGTCACTGCCGCCGGTCGGGGACCCCGGCTCCGCGCGTACCCTGCTGCTGCTCGCCCACTACGACACCGTCTGGCCGGGCGGCGAGGCGGCGCGCAGGCCGTTTGAGGTGCGCGAGGGGCTTGCGACCGGCCCCGGCGTCTACGACATGAAGGCGTCGCTGGTGATGCTGGAGCTCGCGCTGGGGCTGCTGCGCGACCGCGGCCTTGCGGCGGCGCAGGAGACCGAGATCGTGATCCTCTCAGACGAGGAGGTCTCAAGCCCCAGCGGGCGCGAGGTCGTGATGAGCGCGGCAAAGCGCGCTGGCGCGGTGCTCGGCCTGGAGGGCCCGCACGCCGACGGAGCCCTGAAGACCGCCAGGCGCGGCGTGGCGACGGCGAGGCTGCTCGTGGAAGGCCGCGAGTCGCACGCCGGCATCGAGGCCGGCGCCGGCGTGTCGGCGACCGACGAGCTGCTCGACCAGCTGCAGCGCCTGCGCACGGCGCTGGATCGCGTCCCGGGGCTTGAGCTGAACCTCGGCGTGCTGCGCGGGGGCACGCGGCCCAATGTGGTCGCCGGACGGGCCTCGGCCGACCTCGGCCTGCGTATCGCGACGCCAGATGCCGAGCGTCGCCTGCTGGCGCTGGTGGGCGAGCGGCCGGCTGTCCGCGATGGCGCCAGCGCACGATTCGAGCTCGTCGCGATGCGCCCGATCTGGCCGGCCGCGGACCAGAGCGCGCTGATGGCCCACGTGCTCCGGGTCGGCGGCGCGCTGGGCCTCAGGCTCGAGGGTCGGCCCGCGCCCGGCGCCGGCGACGCCAACTTCACCGGGGCAGCCGGCATCCCGACGCTCGACGGGCTGGGACCGGTCGGAGCCGGCGCTCACGCCCTCGCTGAGCGCGTGAGCATCGACTCCCTCCTTCGCCGCGCCGAGCTGCTCGCTGCGCTGCTCGCAACCCCGCTGCCGCCGCTGCGCTGACCCGTCAGGCCCCGGCCCGCAGGCCGAACACCGCATCCACCTCGATCGACACCGGGATGTGGGCTCCGACCGTGGTGCGCGCAGGTCGCGGCTCGGGGAAGACCTCCGCGAACACAGCGTCGGCCTCCGCGGCATCGTCGAAGTCCGCCAGGTAGACGGTGACCTTGAGCGCGTCCTCGAGCCTTGCTCCTGCCGCCTCGGCAAGCAGCCTCAGGTTCTCGTACGTGCGCTTGGCCTGCTCGCGAAACGGGCCGGGGACCAGGTTGCGCTGCGTGTCGCGGGGCGTCTGGCCGGAGATGAACAGCAGGTCGCCCCAGCGAATCGCCTGGGAATAGCTCCCGCCTGGCGGGGGCGCAAGGCTTGTGCGTATCTGCTCGCGTCTGGTGTCGGCCGTCATCGATCGGGGGCGCCGATCCTAGCGGCAGCGCACGGCGGGGACGTCATTGGACATCATGCCCAGTGGACATCATGCCCAGCGCACCGATGAGCCCGCAGGTCCCGCAGGCGCGATCGCGCGCGACGGAGATTCGGCCCTACCGGGCGCAGGACGAGGCCGCGGTCGTGGCGCTGCTGCAGGACGCGTTCGGGCGCTGGCCGACCGACATGGATGGCGTGGACCCGTTGGCGTTCTTTCGCTGGAAGCACCGATCGGGCCCGTTCGGCCCCTCTGCGGCCGTGGTGGCCGTCGACGGCGAGCGCGTGGTCGGCTACCTGGCGTGGCTTCCCTGGATGCTGCGCTGCGGCGGGCGGAGGATCATGAGCTACCGCACGACCGATTTCGCGGTCGCGCGCTCGCACCGTGGCGGTGACGTATCGATGGCCATGATCCGCGACGGCAAGCGGCTCCTGGCCGACGGCTACGCACTGACGTGGAGCAACCCCAACCAGCTCAGCCACCGGAGGGCCGGCGGCTCGGGCCAGGGTCGGGTGGGGACGGTGCGCACGTTCGTGCGCCCCGTCCCGGTCGGCCTGGCGTGTCGCCTTCGCGCGCCGGGTCAGCGCGCCGCCACGCGTGGGCGGGATGCGCGCACCCGGGCCGCGGACGCCTGCGCGGGCGCACGGGCCGCGGGCGAGGTGCTGGCCGAGGTCGCGGGCTGGCTCTCCGGGCTGCTTGAGCGCGACTGCAGCGGCCGCCTTCACACCGCCAGGGACCTCGCCTTTCTGCGCTGGCGCTACGGGGCGTTCGCCGACTACCGCGCGGTCTGCCTGGACCATGAGGGCGTCGCGATCGTTCGCTTGCGGCGTCGGGGCAGCGTGCGCATCGCCAAGGTCTGCGAGCTGGTGGTGGGCGACGACGATCCGGGGGCCGCTTGGGCGCTCGCGCGGCGCGTCTCGCAGACGGTCGGGGCCGATCTGCTCACCTGCGGCTTTGCGTCGCCGGTCGCCGCCGCGCGCTGCGGGTTCGTGCCCGCGCCGGGCGGTCACGCGCTGATGGTGCGCCCGGTGCGCCCCGACCTGGTGCCGGATCCCACGCGGGCCGCCTCCTGGGAGCTCTCGCTCGGGGACCTTGAGCTGATCTGACCGTCGGTTGCGACCGCCGCCACTGGCTGCGCGAGGGTGTCAGCCACTGGCTGCGGGAGGGTGTCAGCCACTGGCTGCGGGAGGGGGTGTCAGTATGTCCGCGTGCCTAGCCGCGGACGTGACGGTCGCCGGTTGACGAGGGCGCTCGCGGTGCCGACGGCGGCCTTCCTCCTGTCTGCCTGCGGCGCCTCGACCACCGTGACGGTCGTCCGGACCATGACCGTCAAAGAGGCTCAAACGGTCACGGTCACGCAGACGAGCGCAGCCTCGACCTCTGTCGCCTCGACCGCCGAGAGCATCCTGCCGCCGGCCACGGTACCTCCCCAGGCACCGGAGTGCTCCGCGCAGCTTCAGATCGGCGCCGACGGAAACGCCGGCCCGCTCACGTGTCCGAACGGCGCGCTGAATGCGCTCGCCTGGGCGTACTTCGCCAAGGACGATCCGCTCGTGATGACCCTGGGACCCAACGCGACGCCTGACCAGGTCCTGCAGGCAATGTGCAGCGATCTGCACACCAACTCCACCGGGGTGATCGAGCTGAGCGCTTACAGGCTCGCCGCGCTCTACTACGGATGGCAGTTCGGCATCAGCCCGACCCAGGAGTTCCCGGGAGCGTGTTCGACCCCTCCCTGAGCCCCGCGTGAGCTGCCCCTGAACCGCTCCGGCTCCGACTTGGAGCGGATGAGCCCCGCCCCTGAATCGGTGCGGCTCCCGCAGGCCTGGGGCGCCTCGGGCTGGGATGCTTGTCCGTGATGAGCGACCGTCGTTCACGCCCGTCCACCGGCCGCCGGGACGCCGAGGAGCCGCAGGCGAAGGTCGGCGCACGCCCCGGCGGCGGCCAGGGCGCCGGCGGGAACGGCGAGGCGACGGAGGTCACGCCAGACGCGCAGCTGCCCGCGCTGGACGAGCGTCAGGTGAGGGGGCTGCGCGAGGTCGGCGAAAGGTGGGCGAGCTGGGCGCAGGCCGACGGGGCCCGGCCGCGCGCGCTGCCGGTCGACCCGCGGCTCAGCTACCAGCTTGACCGGCCCGGGCGCGGCGCGTTTGTGAGCATCCGCGGGCGCCGGCCGGGCGCCTCCGACGACTCCCAGGACATCGAGACAACGCCGCAGGCCGACACGCCGGACTCGGCGCTCGGCAGGGCGGGGCGCATGGTCCGCCGCGTGCTCGTCGGGCCGCCGCTGCGCAGCACAGCGATCGCCGAGCAGCGGATGCGGATCGCCGTCGCGCTGCCGGTCCTCTCCCCGGACGCGCTCTCCTCGGTCGCCTACGGGCCCGAGGCGATGATGGCCGTGCTGGTGGCGGCCGGCAGCGCCCAGCTTGGGCTCTCGCTACCGATCGGGGCGGTGCTCGTGGTGCTGATGCTCGCCGTCGGCATGGGCTATCGCCAGGTGATCCGCGCCTTCCCGCACGGTGGGGGCTCCTACGTCGTGGCCAAGGAGCGGCTGGGCGCGCGCTGGGGCCTGCTGGCCGCGGCCGGCCTGATCCTCGACTACATCCTGACCGTCGCCGTCTCGGTGGCCTCCGGGGTGGCGGCGATCACCTCGGCGCTGCCGAGCGTCTCATCGGCCGTGGTGCCGCTCGGGCTGGGGGTGATCGCGCTGCTGGTGGTCGGCAACCTGCGCGGGGTCAGGGAGGCCGGCGCGCTGTTCGCCGCGCCCACCTACATGTTCATCGCGGCGATCACGCTGATCGTGGTCGCCGGCCTGGTGCACGCCGCCGCGCATGGCTTTCATGCACTCCCGCCGCCCCCGCGCCGCGCCACCGAGGCGCTCGGCGTGCTGCTGATCCTGCGCGCGTTCTCCTCGGGCGCCACCGCGATGACCGGCATAGAGGTGATCTCAAACTCGGTGCCGGTCTTCGAGCGGCCGGAGGCCGAGAACGCGGGCCGGACGCTTGTGATCATGATCGCGCTGCTGGTGGCGATGTTCGTCGGCGTGGTGCTCGTCGCCCACCTGCTGGGCATCGCCCCCGGCAGCCAGACGGTCCTCTCCCAGATCGCCCACCGCACCGTGGGCGGCGGCGTGCTGTACGCCTACGTCCAGGTCGCCACCACCGCGATTCTGCTGGTGGCCGCCAACTCGGCCGTCAACGGATTCCCGCGGCTCTTGTACTTCATGGCCCGCGACCGCTACGCGCCGATGCTGTTCCTGCGCATGGGCGACCGGCTGGCGTTCACGGCCGGCATCTTCGTGCTCGCCGTTCCGGCGGCGATCCTCTACGCGGCGTTCGGTGGCCAGACCGAGCCCCTGATCCCCCTGTTCGCGGTCGGCGTGTTCGTCGCCTTCACGCTCGCGCAGAGCGGGATGGTCGCCCACTGGTGGGCTCACCGGGAGCGCGGGTGGCGGCGGGCGCTTGCGATCAACCTGATCGGCGCCGTGCTCTCGGGCACGGTCGCGATCATCGCCGCGGTCACGAAGTTCACGCAGGGCGCCTGGCTGGTGGTGGTGCTGATCCCCGCGGTCGTGGGTGCGTGCCTGCGCGTGCACCGCTTCTACGAGCAGACCCGCGCGCAGCTCGTGCCCCGCGCCGATGCGACGCTGACGCTGCCCGGCACCGACCCGGCCGCCGGCGGCGCCGGCACGGATCAGGCCGCCGGCGGCGCCGGCACGGATCCGGCGTCCGGCGGCGCGGACGCCGGCGAGGTCGAGCGCCAGGGCTCGCCGGATGAGATCGGCCATCTGGCGGTGGTGCCGATCGCGGTCCTGGACCAGGCCGCGCTGCGCGCGCTGGCCTACGCCGCCTCGCTGGCGGTGCCGGTGCTCGCCGTCCACCTGAGCCCGAGCGAGGAGGAGGGCGAGCGCTTTCACCGCTACTGGCGCCAGTGGGGCGATCACCTGCCGCTGGAGGTCGTGATCTCGCCCTACCGCGCGACCGTCGCGCCGCTGATCAACTACATCGAGGAGCTTCACCGCCAGCGGCCGGACATCACGCTCACGGTGGTGGTCCCAGAGATCGTCCCGCGGCGACGCTGGCAGTCGATCCTCCACGGACGGATAGCGCCACGGCTGCGCCGGGCGCTCGTGCGCCATGAGGGTATCGTCGTGGTCAGCGTCCCGTTCCACGTCCGTGGATGACCATGCGCCGGCCGCCGGCGAAGGCGCCGGCCGCCGCGCGCAGGGGCGCTTGACGAGCCCCCGCTCGCGTCCTAGTTGAGCCTCGGGGGTTTTAGGTCGGGCCGCTCCCTGAACGGAGCCGCTCCTGAAGGGGGCCCGGCCCGTTCGTGAAGGCACCCGAACAGAGAGATGAGCGTGACGATCGAGACACTCCACCACCACCAAGCGCCGGCCGCTGCCCCGCCCCGCCGAAAGCTGCGGATCGCGCTGCTCGCACCGCCCTGGATCCCGGTCCCGCCGCCCGGCTACGGGGGCATCGAGGCGGTCGTCGCCCCGCTGGCCGACGAGCTGGTCCGCCGCGGACACGACGTGACCCTGTTCGCGGCGCCGGGGTCGCGCTCGAGCGCGCGCGTGCGCGCGCTGCTGGACCGGGCCCACCCGGACGAGATCGGCAGCGCGCTGCACGAGGTCGATCACGTCACGCGGGCGTTCGCCGAGATCGACGCCGCGGCGGAGCTCGGTCGTCCGTTCGACATCGTGCACGATCACTGCGGGTTCGTGGCCTTCGCGCTCGCGGATCGCCTGGCGACCCCGCTGGTGCATACCCTGCACGGCCCGTTCACCGCACAGACCAGCGTCTTCTACGAGCACCACGCGCACAAGGCGCCGGTGGTCGCGATCAGCCGCACCCAGCTTGAGTCGGCGCCCTCGGGTCTGCGCGTCGCCGGGGTCGTCCCCAACCCGATCGATGCCGACTGCTGGCCGCTCGTCCGCCACAAGGAGGACTACCTCCTGTGGGTCGGGCGGATGACCGAGGAGAAGGGGCCCCACCGCGCGATCGCGGCCGCGCGCCACGCAGGGATGCGGCTGATCCTCGCCGGCCCCGTGCAGCCGGGCCAGGAGCCGTTCTTCGAGCGCGAGGTGGCGCCGCAGATCGACGGCGACCGAGTCACGTACGTGGGCGAGGTGGCAGGAGAGCGCAAGGTCAACCTGTTCGCGCGCGCACGCGCGCTGCTGATGCCGATCCGCTGGCCCGAGCCGTTCGGGATGGTGATGCTTGAGGCGATGGTCTGCGGCACGCCGGTGATCGCCTTCCCGGAGGGCGCCGCCCGCGAGCTGGTGATCGACGGCGTCACGGGCCTGCTCGTCGACGACGAGCGGGAGATGGCACGGGCGTGCGAGCGCCTCGGTGGCATCGATCCGATCCGCTGCCGCCAGAGCGTGGTCGACCGCTGCGACGTGCGCTGCGTGGCCAGGTCCTACGAGCGCGTCTACCTCGAGGTGGCCGCGCAGGCGGCGCACGGGCGCCGCGCGCATGCGGCCCTGGGGCCCGCCTGGTCTGAGCGCTCCGCCCATCGGGCGCGAGCCGCCGAGCGGCTGGCGGCCGGCGGGCGCCCCCGCTCCAGGCTCGGCGCCGTGCAGTAGCGCGCAGCCGGTCGGCGCTGTGCACGTCCGCGCGGCGGATCGGCGCCGTGCACGGGCGCGCGGCCGGCGTCGTGCACGGGCGCGCGGCCCGGCGGCTGGCGCATCACGTCCGGCCAGGCGGCGATCATTGCACCCGTAGACGGAGTTGGTTTTCACAGCGATGAGCGACTTGCAGCCTGAGGGGGCGCCGCAGCCGCCGGCTCGCCTCGTGAGCCCGCGCGGAGAGGAGTTCGAGGTCGCCGGCCAGGCGGGGCCGGTGGAGCTGCTCGAGGCTCCGCCGATCCCCGCCGAGGCGCGCGCCGAGCTGCTCGTCATCAAGCACGACGCGGTGTTCCTGTGCGCGCGGCCGGACGGGGACATCCGCCCGCGTGAGGTCAGCGGCGAGGGTCTCTACAGTGAGGACACCCGGTATCTCTCAGAGCTCCAGGTCGGCTTCGGCGAGGTCTCGCCGGTGCTGCTGTCGCACTCGATCGAATCCGGCCACCGCGCGGTCGTCAACGCCACCAACCCGGTGCTGGTCGACTCGACGGGGAGCAGGATCCCGCAGGAGACGATCAACCTGCGCCGCACGCTGCTGGTGTCCGATCGCCTGCACTGCGAGCTTGCGCTCCGCAGCTTTCACCCCAAGCCCGTGCGCCTGCCGCTCACCGTCACGGTGGGGGCCGACTTCGCCGACGTGTTCGAGATCCGCGGCGTGCGCTGGCGCCCGTCGCGGGGAACGGTGATGGTGCCTAAGGCGCAGAACTCGAAGGTCCTGTTCGGCTATGAGGGGCAGGACGGCGTCTTCCGGGAGACGCTCGTCAAGCTCGATCCCGCTCCGCGCTCGAGCAGCGCCCACGCCCAGCAGGCGACGCTTCGCTGGGAGCTGACGCTCGAGCCCGGTCAGACCCGCACCGTGCTGATCACCGTCCTGCCCGCCAGCGGGCGCCATCAGCATGCCCCCCGGCCCTACCGCCACGCGGCCCGCCAGCTGGACCGCGAGCGCGACGAGTGGATCGCGGGCGCCACGCGGATCGAGACCGACAACGAGCTCGTCCAAGCGGTCCTGGGCGCCTCCACGCGTGACCTGCACGCGCTGCTGACCACGCTCTCCGGCGAGCGCCTGCCGGCGGCGGGGATCCCCTGGTACGTGGCTCCGTTCGGCCGCGACTCGCTGATCACCTGCTGCGAGAGCATGCTGCTCGCGCCCGCGATGGCGCGGGGCACGCTGATTGCGCTGGCCGCCCTGCAGGCCACCGACGACGAGCCCTGGCGGGATGCCGAGCCGGGCAAGATCCTGCACGAGCTGCGCTGCGGCGAGCTGGCCAAGGCCGGGCTGATCCCGCACACCCCCTACTACGGGACGGTGGACGCCACGCCGCTGTTCGTGCTGCTGGCCGCCACCTATCACCGCTGGACGGGTGACCTTGAGACCCTGGCGCGGCTGCTTCCAGCGCTGGACGCCGCGCTTGACTGGATCGACCACTACGGCGATGCCGACGGCGACGGGTTCGTCGAGTATCAGCGCCGCTCGCCCGCGGGGCTGCTCAACCAGGGCTGGAAGGACTCCGAGGATGCCGTCCTGCACGCCGACGGCCGGCCGGCGCAGGGGCCGATCGCGCTGGTCGAGGTGCAGGGCTACGTCTACATGGCCAAGCTCGCGATCTCGGACCTGTACGAGGCGCTCGGGCACGCGGATCGTGCCCGGGCGCTGCGCGAGCAGGCCGAGGCGCTGCGAGAGGCGTTCAACCAGGCGTTCTGGAACGAGCGGGAGGGCATCTACGTGCTCGCCCTCGACGGCCGCAAGCGCCAGGTGGCGAGCGTCACCTCAAACCCGGGCCACTGCCTGTACTGCGGGATCGTCGACCCGCGGCGAGCCGATGCCGTCGCCCAGCGGCTGATGGCCGACGACATGTTCTCCGGCTGGGGCGTTCGCACCCTCTCGACCGAGTCTCCCGCCTACAACCCCATGAGCTACCACAACGGCTCCGTGTGGCCACACGACAACGCGATCATCGCGGCCGGGCTCAAGCGCTACGGCCATCCCGAGGCGACCGCCCGGATCGCGACGGCGATGTTCGACATCGCCGGCCGCGCGCGCGACTTCCGCCTGGCGGAGCTCTACTGCGGCTTTGATCGCACCGGCACCAGCGAGATCGTGGGCTACCCGGTCGCGTGCATGCCGCAGGCGTGGGCGGCGGCCGCTCCGTTCATGCTGTTGCAGGCGATGCTCGGGGTCACGCCGCACGCCCCGGATCGCAACCTTTCGATCATCCAGCCGCACGTGCCCAGCTGGCTGGGCCGCGTCGAGCTGCGACGGATGCGGCTCGGCGACGCGCGCGTCTCGCTCGCCTTCACGCAGGCCGACGGGATCACCGGCTTCTCGCTGCTGGAGCAGGAGGGCGAGGTGAACGTGACGATGTCCGCCGCGCCGCGCTGACGCGCCCGGCAACTGCTCCGGCGCGCCGGGCGCGCTGGGGGCGTGCGTCGAAAGACCTCCGGTCCGCATGACACGATGGCCGCATGCCCGGCGAGCGCCTCATCTCAAGCGACCGCCTCATGTCAAGCCCCGTGGCCGGCGACTTCGAGAGCCGCGCGCACGAGCTGATCGCCCGGATCGCCGGCTGTGGCCTCGACGACGGCGCGATCGCCGGACTTGAGCAGCTGCGAGCGCTGTGGCGCTCGCTGTCGGCGTCGCAGAGGGCACAGGCGGCCTCCTGCGCCCACGCTCTGGCGCGCGCGCAGGAGCGGGCCCTTCGCGCGCCGTCGCTGTTTGCGCGCCCGGACGCCGAGGACGAGCTGGCGATCAGGGGGCTTGACCGGATCGCCTTCGACGCGCCGCCGTCACGGCCGTACGCCGGCCCGCCGGACCCCGACGCTCTGCTCGCCCACTTTGGGCTCGAAGGCTTCCGGCCAGGTCAGCGGGAGGCGGTGCTGGCGGCCCTGCAGGGCCGAGACAGCCTGGTGGTGATGCCAACCGGCGGCGGCAAGAGCCTCTGCTACCAGCTGCCGGGGATCGCCAGCGAGGATTTGACGGTGGTCGTCTCCCCGCTGATCGCGCTGATGGCCGACCAGTATCGGCGGCTGGCGCTCGGCGGGCACCCGGCGACCATGGTCGCCTCCGGGATGGCGCCGGGTGCTGCCGAGCGTGGCCTTTCAGAGGTCCGTGACGGGAGCGCCAGGATCGTCCTCTGCTCCCCAGAGCGATTCGCCTCGGCCGCCTTCCTGCGGGCGCTCGGCCACCGGCGGGTCGACCTGTTCGTCGTCGACGAGGCCCACTGCCTGTCGGAGTGGGGCCACGACTTTCGTCCTGACTATCTGCGGCTGCGGGGCGCGATCGACCGGCTCGGCTCCCCGCCGGTGATGGCCGCCACCGCCACCGCCACCGAGCAGGTTGCCGCCGAGATCGTCCAGCGCCTGCGCCTGCGAGATCCGCTCGTGCTGCGCGCCGGCTTCGACCGCCCGAACCTGTCGCTGGACGTGATCGCGCTCGACGGTCAGGGCTCGAGGGCCCGCAAGCGGGCGCTGCTGGCCGCGGCGATGGCGGATGGGCGGCTGCGGCCGGCGATCGTCTACTGCGGCACGCGCAGGGAGGTGGAGGAGGTCGCTCAGCTGCTTTCAGACGAGGGCCTGCGCGCGGTCGGCTACCACGCCGGGATGGCGGCCGAAGCGCGCGCGGTCGCTCAGCATCGGTTCATGGAGGGCGAGGCCGAGATCGTCGTGGCGACCAACGCGTTCGGCATGGGGGTCGACAAGGCCGACGTGCGAGCCGTGGTGCACTGGTCGATTCCGACCAGCGTCGAGGCCTACTACCAGGAGGTCGGGCGCGCCGGGCGCGACGGCCTGCCGGCGCGGGGAATCCTGCTCGCCAGCCGTGCAGATCTCGGGCGCCTGATCACGTTCATCAAGCAGGATGCGGTGCAGCCGGCGCACGTGCGCGACTTCCTGGCGCGGCTGCGGGCCGGTTCGCCCGAGCCGGCGATCACCGTCGAGGGCCCGCGCGACGACCGCGACCGCATCTGTCTGGGGATCGCCGAGCGCGCGGGGCTGTGCTCGCTTGAGCCCGCCGGCGCAGGCCGGCTGCGGATCGCGTTCTCCGATGGCGCGCCCGGCGGCTCGCTTGACCTGATCTGCCGTGCGGCGACCGACCGCGCCTGGCGCGCCTACCGCGCGATCGAGCGCTTCTGCGGGCCGGCCGTCACCTGCCGTCGCCGCATGCTCCTGGACCATTTCGGCGACCCCAGTCCGGGCGCTGCGACCGGGCGCTGCTGTGACCTGTGCGACCCGGACACGATCGCCCTGCCCGATCCGGCGAGGCAGCCGATCCGCCCCGTTCGTGGCCGGGGCTCCCGGCGGCGCGCAGGAGCGCCGGCCGCCGAGCCCGCATCGGCCGCGAAGCCCGCATCGGCCGCCGAGCTCGCGCCGGCGGACCGGCCGCTATTCGACGTGCTGCGGGACTGGCGCTCGCGCGCCAGCGACGGCAAGCCCGCCTACACGGTCGCCCACGACCGCACGCTCGCGCAGATCGCCGCGCGTCGGCCGACGACGCTCGCGGAGCTTGGGGCGATCAGCGGCGTGGGCCCGGCGTTCCTCGAACGCCACGGCCAGCGCGTTGTAGCCATCGTGCGGCGCGCGAGCGGCGAGGACCTCACCTCGCCGGCCAGTCCACACCTGAAAGCCCGGCGAGCGCCACGGCCAGCGACTGGGTCCCCTTCTGGCCCAGGCCCTGCGCGCTGACCGCGACGTACAGCTGCTCGGCGAGCGCGGCGCCGGGCAGCGAGACTCCCAGCCTGCGCGCCTCGGCGAGCGCTATCCCAAGGTCCTTGACGAAGTGGTCGACCTTGAACCCGGGCTCCAGATCCCCTCGCAGCAGCCGCGGGCCGTAGTTGGACAGCGACCACGAGCCGGCGGCGCCGCCGGCGATCGTCTCAAGCGTCCGCTCCACATCGAGGCCCGCACGGTGAGCGTAGATCAGCGCCTCGCAGACGCCGATCATGCCCGCGGCGATCGCCAGCTGGTTGGTCATCTTCGTGTGCTGGCCGGCGCCCGGGCCGCCCGCCAGCGAGATCGTGCGCGCGAGCGGCTCAAGCAGTGGGGCGGCGCGGTCGAAGGCGTCTTGCTCGCCGCCGACCATGATCACGAGCCTCCCCTCGCGTGCGCCGACGTCGCCGCCTGAGACTGGCGCGTCAAGCGCGCCCACCCCGCGCGCGGACGCGGCCAGGTGTATCTCGACCGCCAGCGACGGCTCGCTGGTCGTGAAGTCGATCAGCAGCGAGCCGGGGCGCATCGACTCGAGCACCCGTCCGTCGCCGAGCACCACCTCGCGCACGTCCGCCGGGGTGCCGAGCATGGTGCACACCACGTCGGCGTCGCGCGCCGCCTGCGCCGGCGACTCGCGCCAGTCGGCGCCGCGGGCGAGCAGGCCCTCAGCTCGCGCACGGGTGCGGTTGAACACCGCCAGCCGGTGGCCGGCGTCCAGCAGGTGGCCCGCCATCGGCGCACCCATCACGCCTGTCCCGATCCAGGCGATGTTCAGCGGGACGGCGCTTGGGGCCGGCGTGCTGACGGATGCGGGCGAGCGGGGCTGCAAGTCGGCCGCCGATCCTAGCTTCGCGGCGCCGGCGGGGCTCGGCACAGCCGCGAGTCGCGGCCCGGCCGGGTCACCACCCCAAGGTTCCCGGTGCTCCCTTGAACGGGCCCTTCAGATCGCCGGTGATCCAGCCGCCGTAGAAGTCGCCCGGCTGGGCGGCGACCGGCTCATCATCCAGCCAGGCCCGCACGCGACCGGGATAGAAGGAGACGCGGTCGCCCAGCATCTCGTAGCCGGGGGCGGGCTGAGGGTAGGTCCACGCGACCGCCTCGTGGAGCTGGCCGCCCACGATCGCATCCAGGTAGATCGCGCGCCCCTTGAACTCGCACAGGCTCGGTGCGTGCGCGCTTGAGACCAGCACGCCCTCCGCGACCTCGGCGAGCGCCACGTAGATCGTGGGTGGATGGCTTGTCTCAAGCACGCGCAGGGCGTCCCTGGTGTCGACCAAGATCACGCCCTCCAGCTGCACGCGCACCCGGCGCGTGCAGCGCTCGACGCGCGGCGGCCGGGGGTAGTCCCAGACGTTCTCCATCGGCGTGGCGATCCTAACCGGGCGGGGTTATGCTCCCGGCGCGGCGATGGTGGGCGGCGCGCTGGTCGACGAACTGCTGGAGCTGCTTGCCGAATCGGACCTTCCCGATGAGGTAGGCGACCTCGTGCTCGCGGCCGTCGAGGGCAAGGCGTCGCTTGAGTCGCTGCTGAGCGGCGGCCCGTCGGGCTCAAGCCGTGCGCAAGCGCGCGCCGTCTCGCGGGGCGAGACGCCGTCAGCCCCCGAACTTGCCACGGATGAGCCCGTCGCAGCCGCCTACATCGAGGAGATAGCGATCGAGGGCTTCCGCGGAGTCGGCCCGCGAGCCCGATTGCAGTTTGAGCCCGCACCCGGCCTGACGCTCGTCGTCGGTCGCAACGGGTCGGGCAAGTCGAGCTTTGCCGAGGCGCTCGAGATGCTGCTCACCGGGACCCTGCTGCGCTGGGCCGACCGCACCAGGGTCTGGCAGGAGGGCTGGCGCAACCTGCACTTCGACGCGACCACCGAGATCAGCGCGACGTTCAGGCTCGACGGTGAGCGTGAGGGGCTCGTGGTGTCCCGCAGCTGGCGAGCGGGAGAGGACATCGACGCAAGTTGGCCACCGCTCGTGCGCGGCGCCCGCCGCGACTGGGAGCAGCTCGGCTGGGGCAGCGCGCTCGATCGGTTCCGCCCCCTGCTCTCGTACAGCGAGCTGAGCACGATGTTCTCCTCGCGTGCGGCCGCGCTCTATGAGGCGCTCTCGGCGGTGCTGGGCCTCGAGTCGCTCGATGGCGCACGCCGCATTCTGCGCGACGCGCGGCTCGAGCGCGATCGCCGGCGCAGAAACGAGAAGGAGACGCGGAGCGCGCTGCTGGCGGATCTTCGTGAATGCGGCGACGAGCGCGCGTCCCGGGTGGCGACGCTGCTGGTGAGGCGCCGACCGGACATCGCGGCGGTGCTGGACGCCGCGGGCGGTCGGTCCGGAGCGCACGCGGACGCGCTCGTCCCGCTGGCGACGCTGGAGCTGCCCTCGCCCGAGGAGCTGGTCGAACGCTTGGCGGAGATCGAAAGCCTGCAGGAGCGGATCGACACGCTCTCGGCGGGAGGCTCGCAGCGTCTGGACGCGCTCGCGGAGCTGCTCGAAGCGGCGCTGTCCTTCCAGTCCGCGCACGGCGCGCCGCCGCCCTCCGACTGCCCGGTCTGCGGTGCGCCCGCGCGGATCGACGACAGCTGGCAGCTTCGAACACGCCAGCAGCTGGACTCGCTGCGTGAACGCAGCCGCGACATTCGCGACGCTCGGTGCCAGCGTGAGGAGGCGATCGCTGCCCTTCACGAAAGCCTTTCCAGCGGCACCGCAGGCGCGCTCGCCGCCGGGCGGTCCGCCGGGCTTGACACCGCGCGAGCATCGGCCGCCTGGGAAGCCTGGCGGCGGCTTTTGGGGGCCGGCCATGACGTCGGCTTGCCCGCCGAGGCGGCCGATGCCGCGGTGGAGCTGCTGGACGCCCTCGAGGGCGTTCGTGACGCCGCGAGGAACGAGGCCGCGCGGCGCCGCGAAGCCTGGAGCCCGCTGCAGGAGAGGGTCCATCGCTGGGTTGGGCTGGCCAGCGAGGTGCAGCGCGACGAAGAGCGCATCAGGCGGCTGCGAGTCGCCGAGCGCTGGCTTGACGGGGCGCTCTCGACGCTGCGCCGCGCCCGGCTGGCCCCCGTCGTCGGCGAGGCCAGAGCCAACTGGTCGCTGCTGCGTCATGAGAGCTCAATCGCTCTTGGTGAAATCGAGCTGCGAAAGCAGGGGATGCAGCGCTACGCCGCGTTCGATGTGACCTTGGAGGGCGCCTCGGCCTCGGCTTTTGGGGTGATGAGCCAAGGAGAGCTTTCGGCGCTGGCGATCAGCGTATTCCTACCGCGGGCGATGCTCCCGGGCACGCCGTTCGCGTTCGTGGTGATCGACGATCCGGTGCAGTCGATGGACCCGGCGAAGGTCGATGGCCTGGCGCGAGTTCTCGGCCGCGCGGCGGGCAAGCGACAGGTGATCGTGTTCACCCACGACGAGCGCCTTCCGGAGGCCGTGCGGCGGCTCGACATCCCGTCGCGGATCATGCGCGTGCAGCGCCGGGCCCGCTCCAAGGTCGAGATCGTCGCCTCGGCGCCGCCCAGTGAGCGCTACATCCAGGAGGCCGAGGCGATCGCCCGGGACGGCGAGCTGTCGGCCGACATCGCCGCCCGCGTCGTTCCCGGGTTCTGTCGCAGCGCGATCGAGGCGGCCTGCGCCGCGCGCATCCTGCGGCGAGAGCTCGCCGCCGGGAGGCCGTACGTCGAGGTGGAGGAGCGCCTCGGCTCGCTGACGACGCTGCACACCTGGCTGGCTGAGGCGTTCGGGCTTTCAAGCGCCCAGGGTCAGGAGGTAAATCAGCGCGTCCGCAACCTCTGCGGCGACGGCGCCGTCCAGCTTCTGCGGATCGTGCGAGCCGGCGCACACGGTCCCGTCACGATCGACCCGCTCGAGCTGGTGCGCTCCACGCGACGTCTAGTCGACGCGCTGCAGGATGGTCGACGCCCTGCGGGATGATCGGCCGTGAACGAGCTCAAGGACGGCTGGCTTGACCGAGCCCGAAGGTGATCCGCTGCTGGATGCCGCCCAGCGGATGCTCGAGGAGCCGAGCCGCGGCACGGTGTCCGCCTGGCCCCGCGCCGTGGCGCTGCTTGCCAGGCAGCGGCTGGAGGCGGCGCTGGGAGAGCTGTGGCGCGCGCGTCTACCCGGGGCCGAACAGCTGACGATGCGCGCACAGCTCGCCTGCGCCCGGTCGCAGCTTGGCCCAGAGCTTGCTGGCGAGCTCGCCTACACCTGGCACGCGCTGTCGCGAGCCACCCACCACCATCACTACGAGCTTGACCCCACTCGGGAGGAGCTTGCCACGCTGCTGAGCGCGGTCCGTCGTCTGGTGGGGCAGCTGCGGGCTCCCACCGTGATCGCCGCAGCGGGGACCGTGCCGGCACGGACCGTGCCGGCGGGCTGACCGGGCGACGCGCGGGCGACTCAGGGCAGGTGCGCGAGCGGGTGGTCGAGGCCGTGCTCGCGGCACAGGCGCGGGACGCTCTCCACGTCGAACTCCAGCCCGTAGCGGGCTCCGAGCGCGGCGAGCCTTGCGGGCTCGAAGTCCGGGGCGCCAAGCGCGGCGGCCAGCTCGTCGAAGAAGGCCTCGAAGCCTCCCGGGGAGATGATCTCCAGGATCCGGCATAGACCATCGCCCGCGTTCCAGAACGTGTGCCACTGATCCCTGGGCTTGAACGCCAGGTCGCCGGGCTCGGCGTATATGACGTCGTCGCCCAGCAGCGCGCCCATCCGCCCCTCGAGGACGAAGCTGTACTCGTCCTCACGGGAGTGGCGGTGAAGCGGCGACGCGAGCGTGCGCGGCGGGATCGGGTGCTCCACAAGCGAGAAGCCGCCGCCGGATTCCTGCGACCAGACCATGAACCTCGCGCCAAGCGAGCCCAGGTCGACCGATCTGCCCTCGTCCGGGCGCAGCCTGCGCGGGCCCTGCGAAGCGTCGAACCGTCTGTGAGCGGACTTGGTGCTCGCCTCCATCTCTCCTCTTTTCACTGAACAGTACTGTTCAGTGATCGTAGGATCGCGCGGGGGTTCTGTCAAGATCGTCGAACGCCCGTGAGCAGCGGAACCTCCAGGCCCTACCGAAAGCGCCGCCGCGCGGAGCAGGAGGCCCGCACCCGCCTGCGGATCACCGAGGCGGCCGCGCGCCTGCACGGCACCGTCGGACCTGCGCGGACGACGGTCAGCCTGATCGCCGCTGAGGCCGGAGTCCAGCGCGCGACCGTCTACCGCCACTTCCCGGACGCCGAGTCGCTGTTCCAGGCGTGCTCGGCCCACTGGGCGAGCGCAAACCCCCCGCCCGACCCCGGCGCGTGGCAGTCGATCGAGGATCCGGCGCGCCGCCTGCGGGCTGCGCTGGACGAGCTGTACCGCTGGTATGAGTGGGCGGCGCCGATGCTTGCCAACGTGCTGCGCGACGCGCCTTCGGTGCCCGCGATGGGCAAGGCGTTCGACGGGTTCGCCCAGCGGTTTGAGGCGCTGGCGGCGGCACTTTTGCAGGGCCGTTCAGAGCGAGGGCGCCCACGGGCGCGAGTCGCGGCCGCGATCGGCCATGCCATGGCGTTCGACACATGGCGGTCGCTGACGCTCACCCACGGGCTCAGGCGCGCAGAGGCGGTCGAGCTGATGCTCTCTCTGGTGGACGCGGCAGCGGCGCTTGGCGAGCCGCGGCCTGGGCACCGCGGTGGTTGAGCTCGCGATCGAGCAGTATGTCGACCGCCAGCCCGTAGTCGAGGTGCTCGCCCGCCGACAGGGCGCGGCAGGTGTCGGCGTCTACCTGCACTCCGTTTGACCGGTTGAGGGCCGCAAGCGGCGGCCCGTGGGAGGGCGTGGGCGGTGGGCAGTGGGGAATCGGACGGCCGTCGGGGCGGCGGAACCGAACCCCACCCGCGGTGGCTTGCACCTGGAAGCCCGCCTCGTGCACGAGCCGGTGATGGGCCGAGCACAGCTGGATGAGATTGCCGAGCGTGGTCGGTCCGCCGCGCGCCCAGTGCACGATGTGATGGGCGTGCAAAAACCTCCGATGGGTGCATCCCGGGAATCTGCAGCCCCGGTCGCGCGCCTGAAGCGCGCGCCTGAGCGCGGGCGAGATCGTGCGGGTGCGACGGCCGACCGACAGCGGCTGCCCGTCGCGCTCGGCGATCCGGACGATCGCGGCATCGCAGCTCAGTCGCCTGACCGTCTCCGGCGCCAGCGCGGGCCCGTCGTTGAGCTCAGAGCGCTCGTGAATCTCGTCCCCGGCGAGCGTGGCGGCATCCACGTGCACGATCACTTCGGCGGGCTGCGCGGCATGGCCCGTGCCGTCTGCGGCCGTGAGCGCGGCGCGGACCAGCGTGATCAGCGCGTCGGCGCGGCGCGCGTCGGCGCTCGGCTTTTCAGGGGTGGGCACCGGCTCGCCGTCGACCCACAGCTGCATCGACGATTCCGCGGAATCGTCCGCGCGCTCGGCGGCAGGCTCCTGGAAGGCCTGGATCGCGGCGAGCAGCAGCGCGCCGTCCTCGGCCGGCAGCCGGCCGGTGAAGCTCAGCGACCCGTCATCCTCCCAGCGCCAGCGCAGCCCGCGCCGCTCGTGCGCCTTGCGTGCGTCGTCGATGCTCGCCGCCAGCACGCGGCGGTAGCCGCGCACCAGCCGCTCGAGCTGGGCGCCGGTCGCATGCCTGGCGATAGTCACCAGGCTCGCTTCGGTGTGAGCCGTTGCGACCCGGGTCAGCGCCCGCACCTTGCAGTACGAGAGCTCACCGGCTGAGAAGGCCGCTCTGACCAGCGGCAGCTCCCGCAGCCGCCGTGCCACACGCACGTGCTCACGCGCGGCGACCAGTCCGATCGAGCACCGCCAGGACAACCAGTGCGCGCACGAATGCACGCCCCACTCCGCCCACGCCCTGCGCTCGTCGAACTCCGCCACCAGCAACAGCCAGCGGCAGGTGGCCGCCGCCAGGTCGGCGGCCAGCTCACAGATCTCCCGCTCCAGATCCGTCAGCGGCAGATCGGCCGGCACCGGCGATTCGTTGACCGGCGCCATCGCCTCGGTCGTCGAACACATGTTCGTAGCCTACGTGACGCGGCGGACGGCAGCGGACAGGGCATGAGCCGCCCGGCCGGCGGTTAGCATCAGCCGATGGCCCTCGGCAGGCTGATGCTCGCCTCGCATGACGTCAACGGGCGGCCGCAGGCCCAGCCCGACGAGGTCGAGCTCTACCACCGCACTTACACCACGCTGCTGCGCTCCAGCGGAGAGACGCATCTGCGCGTGCTCGAGCCCTCTCACCGCGCGATGCGCTCAAGCCTGCACCCGATGGCGGCGGACGATCGGCCAGATCTGGGTGCGTTCCTCTACGCCGTGCGAAGGCTGCCTGACGGGATCGCGGGCGCCCAGGTGGTGCTGATGGGCCAGGACCTGGACGTGTTCACGGCGGCCGGCATCGACCTCTCCGGTTGGCAGGAGACCGAGGCGGTGGCGCGCAGGCGGCGCTGGTTTGACAGCGGGACCGGGTCCTTCGCCGTCCTGCTGGCCAGCGCCTCGGATGTCGACGACCTCGTTCCGACGCTGGTCGCCTTCCAGATCGAGTCAAACAAGCTGCGCGCGCTGCTGAAAAGCAGCGGGGTGGACGGTTCCGTGGCGGGCGCCGACGGACCGCTTGACCGGGCGGCCGAGCTCGCGGCCCGCCTTGGAGGTGCCGCCGACGACTGGCTGGCGCTCCAGGAGACGTGGGGCGAGCGCTTCTCCCAGCGGCTGGCGCTCGTCTCCGAGCGCCAGCTTGACATTCGCATCCGGATGCTCGGCGGTACCCATATCGGCTACGCGCGCCTGACACGCCGATGGTGGGCGCGTGCGCAGGCCACGCTGGCGGCCGAGCGCCTGGTGGGCCGTCGGTTGTACTTCGTCTCCTCCAACTCGCACTCGCTCGCCAACCTCCTCAGCGGGATCGCCCGGGAGCACGAGGCCGAGCTCGTGCGCCATGTCGAGCGCGAGGGCAGCGCCGAGCTGCGCGCGGAGCTTGAGGCCTTCCGTGCCGGGCAGAGCAGGGGCTCGTGGGAGAACTTCCTCTACTACGTGGCCCGCGAGTACTTCGACTTCAGCGAGCGACGCGGCGCGCAGCGTCGCGCGGCCGAGCGCCGGGCCGGCGTGATCCACCTCCCGTCCCGCACATCGCTGCGCGTGCCGGTGCAGATCATCGCGCTCGCCAGCCTCGACCCGCGGCGGTTTGACCCCCGGCTTGGCGAGGTCGATTCCGAGCGGCTGCGCCTAAGCGAGGCGGTGATCGTCAACATCGACTACCCGCTGGGCCTGGCCGCCTACAACATCCTGCGGGAGGTGGCGATCGACGTCGAGCGGCTGGCCGGCGTGTACCTGCTGGGCAAGGCGGCGACCCTCAACGCCGATGTCGGCGACGTGATGATCTCAAACGTCGTCTACGACGAGCACACCGGCAGCACCTTCTGGCTGGACAACGCCTTCTCGGTCTCAGACCTGCAGGCCGACCTGCGCTTCGGCACCGGCCTGGACAACCAGCGCGCGGTGACGGTGCGCTCCACCTTCCTGCAGAACCGAGGCTACCTGGACGTCTACTACCGGGAGGCGTTCACGGTGATCGAGATGGAGGCGGGCCCGTACTGCAACGCGATCTACGAGATCGCAGATCTGGAGCGCCATCCGGTCGGCGAGTCGATCAACTTCGCCAAGCTGCCGATCGACTTCGGGCTGATCCACTACGCCTCTGACACGCCGTTCACACAGGCGCGAACGCTCGGGGCGCGCGGCCTGAGCTACTTCGGGATGGACTCGACGTACGCCGCATCGCTGGCGATCCTGCGCCGAATCCTGCGGCGCGAGGGGGTCGCACCGGCGCGCCCGGCGGGCGGCTGAACGCCCGACGCTCCAGCGGCTGCGAGGCTTACGGCCATCGCCCACGAGCCCTCCACACCGGCGCTGAGCCCCTCACGTCCGGCCGCCGGCGGCAGCCGGGAGCTGATCGTCGGCGCGGCCGGGGGAGAGTCGGCCCTTGAGCTCGCGCTCGGCAGCGTGCAGCTCCGCCGCGTGGCAGCCGGCGACCGCGCCCCGCTGCTGCGCTTCTACCGGCCCCCGGCCACGGTCGCGTTCAGCCGGCGCGAGCGCGTTCTGCCGGGATTCGAGCGCGCCGTGGAAGCGGCCCGACGGCGTGGCTTTGAGCCGGTGCTGCGAGCCGCCGGAGGCCGGGTCGTGGCCTACCACTCAAACTGCCTGATCCTCGACGAGATCGGCCGCTCGGCCGACGCGCTCTCCGGGCAGCGCTCGCGCTTTGCGCAGCGCGCGGCCGACCACGTGCGGGCGCTGCGCGAGCTCGGCGTGGACGCGCGCGTCGGCGCGGTGCCAGGGGAGTACTGCCCTGGTGAGTTCAGCATCAACGCCCGCGGCGCCGTGAAGCTCGCGGGCTCTGCCCAGCGGATGGTCCGCGGCGCGTGGCTGCTGGCCACGGTCTTTGTCGTCGCCGACACAGAGCCGCTGCGCGCCGTGCTGGCCGAGGTGCAGGCCGCGCTCGGTTTGCGGTGGGATCCCGCCACCCTCGGGGCGGTCGCCCAGGAGGCGCCGGGGGTCTCCGTGCAGCACGTGCAAGAGGCGCTGGTCGCCTCCTACCGGCGCGCGGGCGGCCTGTTGCCGACGGTGCTCTCAGGCCGCGAACTGGCGCTGGCGGGCGATGCGCTGCCCGAGCATCGCCTGCCCGCTGTCGACCCTGCCTGATCGACACGGCGCGCGCGCCCCAGCGCCCGGTCCGCCGATGCCCCGGGGCTCAGCGGCCGATCTCGCGCGCTGCGCGCAGCGCGAGCGCCATGATCGTCAGCGTCGGGTTGAAGCCCGCAGAGGAGACGAACACCGACGCGTCGGCGAGCACCACGTTGGGCACCTCGTGCAGGCGTCCGAACGGGTCGGCGACCGAGCTGCGCGGGTCGTCGCCCATCCGCGCGGTCCCCATGATGTGCGCCGTGTGGTAGGAGCCGGCATGCCCGCCCGCGGCGCCGGCGAGCGCCCTGCCGATCAGCTGGGTCTCGGCGGTGGGCGCCGCCGTCTGGCAGATCTGCTGGATGAGCGGCGCGAAGTACGCGGCTGCGGCCAGCTCGAAGCGGTGCTGGGAGTGGGTGATCCGCGGAACCGGAAAGCCCCTGAAATCGCGGATCCGCGGGTCCAGGTCGACTCGGTTTGAGAGCTGGGGCATGTCCTCGGCGTTGAGCTGGATGCCGGTGATGTGGTCGCGCAGCGCCAGGCTCCGCAGCGCCCCGGTGAGCGCGGCGCCGCGCAACCCCGCGCCGGCGTACAGGTTCGCCTCCTCCAGCAACAGCGTCCCGCCGCCGACCTCGCAGCAGCCCCCCTTCAGGTAGGGAAGGCCGGCGGCCCGCGCGGGCGAGCCGTACACCGGGCCGACGAAATCGTCGAGCGTGAAGGTGGTCGCAGGGCCTCGCCAGGAGTGCGCGCGCTCGGCGAACACGCCCGCCCCGACGCTGAAGTAGTGAAACATCAGGTTTCGCCCGACCATCCCGGAGCGGTTGCCCAGACCGTCGCGATGGTGCGGACCGGCGCTCAGCAAGAGCAGGCGCGCGGTCTCGATCGCCGAGGCGGCGAGCACCACGAAGTCGGCTCGGACCCGGTGCTCTGCGCCGGCCTCGTCCAGGTACGAGACGCCGACTGCGCGCCGGCCGCCGCGACCGAGGTCGATGCGGTGCACGAAGCAGCGGCTCTGAAGCTGGGCGCCGGCGCGGATCGCCTCGTGCAGGAAGGAGATCGCCGCTCCGCCGCGGGCGTGGATCGGGCAGCCGAAACCCGAGCAAAAGCCGCAGCTGTTGCACGCCGGCCGCCCGTCGCGGGGGCGCGAGTTGACGGCCATCGGGTACGGGTAGGGGTGATAGCCGAGCTGCTGGGCGGCCTCGGCCAGCCTGCGCCCGGCGTACATCGGCGGGTTGGGCGGCATCTCGAACTGGCGGCGGCGCGGCGCCTGCGCGAGCGTAAAGGACGGCATCTGCGACAGGTCGCCCTGGACCCCGAGCTGAGCCTCCACCTCCTCGTAGAACGGCTCCAGGTCCTCGTAGGCGAGCGGCCAGTCGGCGACGTTGGCGCCGGGGATGGGCCCCAGCAGCGACAGGCCCTTGAAGTCCTGCTGCCACAGGCGCGGCACCTTCGCGTCCCAGTGGATCGTGCCGCCGCCAACCACGGTCGGCAGGTCGTTGACGTCGCCGATGAAGCTGCGCGCCACCCCGCGCCGCGCCTCCGGGACCGTTCGCAGCGTGCGCGGCTCCAGGATCGGATCCTGGTCCTCGAAGAAGCGCTGCGCCTTGACCTCGTCATTTGAGAACAGCGTCCCCACCGGTCCGCGGCCGCCGAGTCCCGGCAGCAGGTTTCGGCCCTTCTCCAGCACCAGCACCGGGTGGCCGGAGCGAGCGAGCTCCCAGGCGGCGACGCTGCCGCCGGCACCGGAGCCGACGATCACAATCGACGGCCTGCTCACGGCGCGCCGGTTCTGACCCCGGTGCCAAGCGCGCGGCCACGGCGTCCGCGGAGCAGCAGCGGCGCCACCTGCGCCAGGACCCGCCGGCGCGCCGGGTCCGCAAACGCCGAATCCAACGGCACCGCAGTGGCGGCCGGGGGCGCCGTGGAGGTCCCAGGCCCGCTGGAGGTCCGGGTCGCCGCCGGGCGCACGTCGGCGACGATCCCCGTCGGCGGGTCCGGCTCTGAGACCTGCGCCGGCGTATAGCCGTCGGGCTCGGCGTCGCCGCGCCATCCCAGCCCCCGCCAGCCGGCGAGGTCGTGGTTTCCGCCGTACTCGGGCGGCCCGCAGAGCGCCTGCAGGCCGTCGGCGACCGCCGCCTGCACGAAGCGCGCAACTATCGCATCACGTGAGCCCAGCAGCCGGTCCTGGACATCGCCGGGCGCCTGGGCGAATCCCCGCCCCGTCTGGCGCCGTGACAGCCGATCCAGGCGCGCGAGCCCGGACCGGTAGACCTCCTGGCGTCCCACGACCGGGCCGGCGAACTCGCGCTCCGGCAGGCCGCGTGAGCCCTCGAGCCTGATTCGCCAGCCGAGCTGCGCCTGGGCGTCGAGCGGCACGAAGTGGGCGAAGTCGTCCCGCGATCCGCCGGCTCTCCCTGAGAACGGACCGCCCGCGTGGATCAGCGGCGGATCGAGGTCAAGGGCGCCCAGCATGAGGTCGATCGCCTCCGCGGCGTGCACCTGGAGGGCGCCCGGCCCGGGGTCCTCCGGCGGTCCGGGCAACAGCCGGGCCGTCGCCGCTCGCAGCGTCCCAAGCTCGACGGCGGACAAGAAGCGCCCCCCGCCGCCCGCAAGCCTCCCGCGCGCGACCTCCTCGATCAGTGCGCGCACCCTCGCGGGCGGCGCGAGCGCGAGCGCGGCGAGCGCGCCGCCCGCCATCAGCTCCCGGCGCGTTGAGACGCGTTGCATCACGCGACCATAACCGAGCGTGCGGGCCGGCGGCCTTCGCTCATCCCGCGGTCGGCTGCGCCCCGCCTGTGTCGCAGGCCGGGCAGGTGCCCGTGATCGGGAAGTGCGAGAAGCGCACGCGGTAGCCGAAGCGCTCCGCCAGGAGGGCGCGGACCTCGTCCAGCCGCGAGGGCGCCACGGCGGTGAGCGTATGGCAGCGCTCGCAGTACAGGTACTCCCGCTCGCCGTGGGCGAGCAGCGCGTACAGCCCAGGGCCGTGCCCCAGGTGCACGTGCCGGACGAGTCCCTGGCGCTCAAGTGCCTCCAGGTTGCGGTAGACGGATGCGAGGTCGAGCCGCAGGTCGCCAGACAGCCGCTCGGCGGAGACCGGCCGATCGACCTCGAACAGCCGCTCGAGCACCAGGCGGCGGGAGGTGCTCACGCGCAGGCCCCGCTCGCGCAGCAGCGCGAGCGCCTCCTCCACCGTGGCGCAGAACGTGGGCGCGGCGTCGGGTGCCAGCGTCATCGGCACGCTGATTGTCGCGCGTCCCCGGCGGGACGGTGATGGGGCGCGGAGGTGGGCGCCGTGCCCGGTCCGGGGTGCGCTCCTGTACGGTGCGCTGGGTGCGCTCCTGTACGGTCCGCTGGGTGCGCCCATCCCGCGCTCGATCTCGCACGCACCCGCGACGCTCATCGACGACCGGGCGCCGCGCACCAGCGAACCGGTCGCCACTCCGGCGATGATCACCCGCTACGCGCCGGACGGCCTGGTGGCCGCCGCCAACCATCTCGCGGCGTCCGCTGGGGTCTCGATGCTGGATTCGGGCGGCAACGCGGCCGATGCCGCGATCGCGACCGCTGCGGCGATGGCGGTCACCTCGCCGCACATGTGCGGGCTCGGGGGCGACATGTTCGCCGTCGTCATCGCTCCCGGGCAGGCGCCCGCGGCGCTGAACGGGTCGGGGCGCGCGGGCTCGGGCGCGGACGCCGCCGCTCTGAGGGCGGAGGGCCACACAAGCGTCCCGTTTCAGGGCGACGCCCGCGCGGTGACGATCCCCGGTCTGGTGGATGGGCTGGTGGCGCTGCACGCGCGGTTTGGGACGCTCGAGCTGTCCCAGCTGCTGGCGCCGGCGCAGCGCCTGGCCCGCGACGGCTTCCCCGCCTCGCCGACGCTCGCGGGGGCCTCGGAGCTGCTTTCGGCGGACGTGCGGGCCGCGGCGTTCGGGGACCCCGCGCCGCTGGCGCGCGGGCGCCGGGTGACGGTGCCCGGGGTCGCGCGGACGCTGGCGGCGATCGCGTCGGAGGGCCGCGCCGGTTTCTACGAGGGCGACGCAGGAGCCGAGCTGCGCAAGCTCGGCAGGGGCCTGTTCTCCGAGGACGACCTGCGCGCCCCGCAGGCGGACTGGGTGCAGGCGCTGTCGCTGGCCGCGTTCGGGTGTCAGCTGTGGACCGTGCCGCCGAGCTCGCAGGGCTACCTGGCTCTCGCCGGCGCGTGGATCGCCGACGCCGTGGGCATCCCCGACGACCCGGACGACGAGCTCTGGGCGTTTCTGCTGGTGGAGGCGGCGCGCCAGGCGGCCCATGACCGCAGGGCCGTGCTCTACGACGGAGCCGACGGCCGTGCGCTGCTTGATCTGAGCCGACTTGGACCGCGCGCCGCCGCGATCCGCTCACGCGCGAGCCTCGGCTTGGCCGACGCATACGGGGGCGGCGGCACGACCTACCTGTGCGCCGTCGACGGCCGGCGGATGGGCGTCTCGCTGATCATGTCAAACGCGGCCGACTTCGGATCGCATCTCGTGGTGCCCGGGCCGGGGATCTTCCTGCACAACCGCGGGATCGGGTTCTCGCTTGAGGAGGGCCATCCGGCCGAGTACCTTCCCGGCCGCCGCCCGCCGCACACGCTCTCGCCGCTGGCGGTCACCGACCCGGACGGCGGGCTTGAGGCGGTGATGGGCACGATGGGCGCCGACGCGCAGCCGCAGATCCTGCTCCAGCTGCTCGCGCGCAAACTCGTCTCCGGGCAGCGCCCCGGCGCCGCGCTGCGCGCCCCCAGATGGGTGCTGAGCCGGGACGAGCCGACCGGCTTTGGCCTGTGGGAGCAGGACGGCCCGCCGAGCGTTCGCATCGAGCACGATGCGCCCGCGGCGTGGGCCGCGGGACTCGCCGGCAGGGGTTACGAGGTGGTGCGCGCGCCACGCGGCGAGCACGCGTTCGGTCACGCGCAGATGATCTGCGTGGCCGCCGACGGGATGCTCTGCGGTGCCGCCGATCCGCGCTCGGGCGACGGCGCCTGCGTGGGGCGCTGAGCCGCCGGCCAGCTCGCCGAGGATCGCGATCGCGGCCCGGCGCGCAGCCACTCGGCGACGTCTGTGCCGGAGAACCCGGCCGCGCGCCGGTCTGGCAGGGTCATCGCCCGCTCTCACGCCCGCCGTGGCACGCTCGCCGTGGCACGCCCGCTGTGGCACGCCCGCTGTGGCACGCCCGCCTGTGGCGCGCGCGCTCACGCACCTGGCATCGCCAGGCGCCGCGCCGACGCGAGCCGGTCCCGGGTTGCGAGCAGCGTCAGGATGTCACCCTCGCACAGCCGTGCCGCGCCCTCCAGCGCGACCGAGGCGTCGCCGCGACGCAGCGAGACGACGACCACCCCCTCGCCCAGCGGGCGCTCGCGCAGGCTCGCGCCGCACAACGGCGAGCCGGGGTGCACCTGCACCTGCGCGATGCCCGCCTCGTCTGAGACATCGAGCAGCTGCCGCGCCTCGGAGAGCACCGCCTCTCGATAGGCGGCGACGATCTCGCGCGCGGCGACGATGCCGACCACCGACCGCGCGCCGTCGATGACCGTCACCCAGCCCGGGCCGCCGGACAGCGCCTCGAGCGCGTCCGCGAGCGTCGCCGAGGCGTCGAGCGCCGGCGCGGCTTCGTCCGCCAGGCGCCCGACGGACGCCCGGGTGCCGGCCTGCGCGGCGCCGATCAGCCGCTCGCGCGTGACCGCCCCCAGCAGCCGGCCGGCGGCGTCGACCACCGGGGCTCCCGGGACGCCGACGCGCTCGAGCGCCGAGAGCGCCTCGGAGGCCTCCTGCCGGCCCTCGAGCACCAGGCGAGGCGCGACGACCGCGTCGGCCACGCGGATGCGCCGCAGCAGCGGCATCCCGGCGAGGATCCTGGCGGCCTGCGACTCGGAGCGGTTGCGCAGCTGGGCCCTGTAGATCGTCGCGTCGCGGTGGCGGACGATCAGGTAGGCGAGCCCCACGGCGACCATCGCGGGGGCGAGGATCGACAGGCTGCCGGTCATCTCGGCCACCATCAGCATCACCGCCAAGGGCGCCCGCGCGATCGAGCCAAAGCAGGCCATCATCCCGACGACGACAAACGGCGCCGGGCTGTGCGGAATCCCGGCGGCGATCGGCTCGAGCAGCCTCCAGATCGAGGCGCCGCAGAAGGCGCCGATCACCATTCCCGGGCCGAAGATCCCTCCAGAGCCGCCGGTGCCGATCGAAAGCGAGGTGGCGAGGATCTTCGCCGCGGGCGCCAGCAGCACGGTCGCGAGCGGCAGCGCCATCAGCTGCGGGCGCGAGAGCGACTCCTGCAGCCATCCGTAGCCGGTGCCGAGCACCTGAGGCAGCGCCAGCGCGAGCAGCCCGACCGCCAGCCCGCCCGCGGCAGGCCGGATCAGGCGAGCGCCGGGCGCTCGCCGGGCGAGCGCCGTCACGCCGTAGAACGTGCCCGCGTAGGCGAGCCCGACGATGCCGGCGACGGCGCCGATCAGCGCAAACCAAACCAGCTGCAGCGGGCGTTCGAAGCGGTAGCCGGCGGCCGCGTATCCGAACAGCGGCGAGAAGCCCTCCAGCAGGCCGAACACCGTGTAGGCGATGATCGAGGCGACCAGCCCGGGCACCAGCGCCTCAAACTCGAAGTCGTCCCGGTAGACGATGTCGGCGGCCAGGACCGCGCCGCCAAGCGGCGCGCCGAAGATCGCGCCGATCCCCGAGCCGATCCCGACCGAGACCGCGATCCGGCCGTCCTCGGGCGACAGGTCCAGGCGGCGCGCGAGCATCGAGCCAAAGCCCGCTGAGATCTGCGCCGTGGGCCCCTCGCGTCCGCCAGATCCACCGGAGCCGATCGTCAGGGCCGAGGCGATCAGCTTGATCAGCACAACCCGGGCGCGAACGCCGCGCGGGTTGCGGTGCACCGCGTCGATTGCCGCATCCGTCCCGTGCCCCTCCGCCTCGGGCGCGAAGCGCAGCACCAGCGCTCCCGACAGCAGGCCGCCGAGGCAGACGACCAGCGGGATCGCCCACGGGCGCGTGAAATGGCCGGTTCCAAGGCCGCCGCCCTCGCCGGCGGGCGACGGCGGGACGAAGCCGCCGACTTCACCCAGCAGCAGATGGGTGGCACCGGCCAGCGCCTCGTAGAAGGCCACGGCGCCCAGCCCGGCGATCACCCCGATCGCGGCGCCCAGCGCCAGCCATCGCTGCAGGTAGCTGGCGCGGCGCACCCACAGCCCGATCCGGGCCGACGCCGCGCGAGCGCCGTGCACCGGCGCGCTCACCGCCGGCTGAGCGCTTCGCTCACGCGCGAGAGGCGGTGCCGCAGAACGCGGCCCGGTCCTCGGTCACGCCCACGACCCCCAGCAGGCGTCCCTCGGAGTCGACGACCGGCACGCGGTTTGCGTCGGTGAGCACGGCCAGTTCGTATCCCTCGCGCGCGGGCGCCTCCGGAGCGACCGTGGGCCCGTGGTGCGCGATCTCGCGCGCGGGGCGGCGATCGTCGACGCCGTCCAGCGCCTCGCGCGGGATCGAGCCGGCGTAGCGGTCGCCGTCGGCAAGGAAGGCCATCCGGCGGTGCGAGCTCTCGCCAAACCATGCGCGCACCTCGCCGACGGTCACGCCGGCCGGCAGCGCCGTGAAGCGCGCGTGAATCACCTCGGCGGCAGACAGGTCCGCGGCGTCCGCGAGCGGTGTCCGTGCCATGCCAATACCCTAGCGGGCGCGCCGTCGCAGGCGTCGCCCCGCGGGGGCGACGTGGCGAGCGTGCCCCGGCGCCGGATGCGCGTGGCGCCGGTACAGTGGACCGCGACCCGGGGTCGCGCGTACTCGCGCAGTTAGTGCTTACTATTTAGTCAAGTGGTCCGAGTCGTACGGTGGTGCATCTCGCACAGGCGTCTGGTCGCCGCGATCTGGGTATCGCTGGCGGTGCTGACGACCGCCGTCGCGGATGTCGTCGGCCGCCAGTACGCGACCAACTTCAGCCTCCCGGGCACCGAGTCGCAGCGGGTCCTCGACCTGCTGAGCAGCCGCTTCCCGGCCCAGAGCGGGGATGTCGACACGATCGTCTTTCACGTGCGATTCGGCACGGTGGACGCGCCCCAGGTCCGGGCGGTGATCCAGCCGCTGCTGCGGCGGGTGGCGCGCATGCCGCACGTGACGGCCGTGATCAGCCCATACGGACCCGCCGGGGCGTTCGAGGTCGCCGCCGACCGGCGTACCGCGTTTGCCACCGTGGACTACGACCGGCGCGCCAACCAGCTGCCGGACTTCACCGGCCGTCCGGTGCTGTCGGCGGTGGCGGCCGCCTCCCGCGCTGTGCCCGGGCTGCAGGTGGCCGCCGGCGGCCAGGTGATCGAGCAGGCCGAGGGGTTCAACATCGGTCCCGCGACGGCGGTCGGGGTGGCGGCGGCGCTGGTCATCCTGCTGCTCACCTTCGGCTCGCTGTGGGCGGCCGGGATGCCGCTGGTGACCGCCGGCCTGGGGCTTTTGACCGGGATCGCGCTGGTGGGGCTGGGCACGCATCTGACGAGCATGTCCAACATCGCGCCCGAGCTGGCGATCATGATCGGGCTGGGCGTCGGGATCGACTACGCGCTGTTCATCGTCACCAGATTTCGCGAGAACCACGCGCGCATCGGCGACGTCGACCGTGCCGTGGTGGCCGCGATGGACACCTCCGGCCGGGCGATCCTGCTCGCGGGCAGCACCGTGGTGATCGCGCTGCTGGGCATGTTCGCGACCGGGGTGAACTTCATGTACGGGCTTGCGATCGCATCGGCGCTCGCGGTGATGCTCGTGCTCGCGGCGTCGCTGACCGTGCTTCCGGCGCTGCTGTCGGCCTTCGGCGAGCGGCTCGTCGCCCTGCGCAGCCCACGGCGCCGGGCTGCGCGCCGCGCGAGGTCGGCCGCGATCACCGGCGCGGCGGGCACTGAGCTCACGTCGCCGGGCGGCCGGCATCCCGGCGCGGAGGGATCGGCGTGGCGGCGCTGGAGCATGATCGTGCAGTCGCGGCCCTGGCCGCTGGCGCTCGCTTCGCTTCTGGTGATGGTCGCCTTCCTGGCGCCGATGCTCGGCATGCGCCTGCAGACCAGCGACGCGGGCAACGACCCGCCCGGCACCAGCACCCAGCGCGCATTTGCGCTGCTGTCCGGCGGATTCGGGCCGGGCTTCAACGGGCCGCTGCTGATCGTCGCGCGGATGTCGCAGCGGGCGCAGGCCGGCGCCCTGCCAGCGCTGCGCGCTGCGGTCGCCGGCACGCCGGATGTCGCCGCGGTCACCGCGCCGCGGGTCGCGCCCGGCGGGCTGACCGCGGTGCTCGAGGCCTACCCGCGCTCCTCGCCTCAGGCGCAGGCCACGAGCGCATTGGTCAACCGGCTGCGCGGCGAGGTGCTGCCGCGCTTTGCGCGCGCGTTCGCCGGCCGGCCGCTGGTGGGCGGATACACGGCCGGCTCGATCGACTTCTCGCGCGTGCTGGCGCGCAAGCTGCCGCTCTTCATCGGCCTGGTCGTCGTCGTCTCGGCGCTGCTGCTGCTTGTGATCTTCCGGTCGCTGGTGATCCCGGTCCAGGCGGCGCTGATGAACCTGCTGAGCATCGGCGGCGCGCTGGGCGCGACCGTGCTCGTCTTCCAGGACGGCTGGCTGGACGGAGTGCTGGGGATCACGCCGGGGCCGGTCGAGCCGTGGCTGCCCGTGCTCATGTTCGCGGTCGTGTTCGGACTGTCGATGGACTACGAGGTGTTCCTGATCAGCCGCGTGCGGGAGGAGTGGGTCAGGCGGCGTGACGCCACCGCGGCGGTCGCCGACGGGATCGCGTTCACCGGCCGGGTGATCAGCGCCGCCGCGGCGATCATGGTCTGCGTGTTCCTGTCGTTCATGTTCGGGGACGAGCGGGTCGTCAAGGAGTTCGGCTTCGGGCTGGCCGTGGCCGTGTTCCTCGATGCGCTGGTGATCCGCTGCGTGATGCTGCCGGCCGCGCTGCAGCTGCTCGGACCGCTCACCTGGAGGCTGCCGCCGTTCATGGACATGCGCCTGCCGCGCGTGCGCATCGAGGGCGAGCTGGCCGCGGTGGGCGAGGGCGCCGACTGATCGCCGCCGGCCGGCTGCTCGACGGCCGGCTGCTCGACGGCCGGCTGCTCGACGGCCGGCTGCTCGACGGCCGGCTGCTCGCCGAGAGGGTCAGCTTCGCGCCGGCGGCGTCGTCTGAAGCCACGCGGCGGTGACGGTGTTGCGCAGCACCCAGATGTCGGTGATCGGCCCGACGCCGCCGGGCACCGGTGAGACCGCCTCGGCGACCGGCTCCACCGACGCGGTGTCCACGTCGCCCACCAGGCGCACCGAGCCGTCGGGCTGCTCGAGCGCGTTGATCCCGATGTCGATCACCAGCGCACCCTCCCTGACCATGTCGCCGGTCACCAGGCCCGGAACGCCGACCGCGACGATCAGGATGTCGGCGCTGCGGGTGTGATCGGCCAGCCGCCCGGCGTCGTAGGTGTGCTTGTGGCAGGAGATCACGGTCGCGTTGCGCTGCAGCCCGAGGATCGCAGCAGGCTTGCCCACGTTGTTGGAGCGCCCGACCAGGACCAGGTTCAGGCCGTCGTAGGCGCTCGCCGGGTCGCGACCGGCGGCCGCCGTGTAGCGGTCGAGCATGTGGAAGGCCGATGCGGGCGTCGAGGGGATGAAGCGCGGCATCCCGAGCGACAGCAGCCCCGCGTTTACGGGATGCAGCGCCTCGACGTCCTTGAGGGGCGGCAGCGCGGCGAAGACCCGTGACTCGGGCAGGTGCCCGGGCAGCGGCCGCAGCACGAGGATCCCGGTGATCTCCGGATCGACGTCAAGCTCCGCCAGCTTGCCAACCACCTGGCCCAGCGTCGCCTCCGCCGGCAGGCGCTCGGGCCGCGACGCGAGCCCCACCTCTCGCGCGTGGCGGTCGATCCGCCGCTGGTAGACCTGCGCCGCCAGGTCGTCGCCGACCAGCAGCGTCGCGATCCCGGCGCCGTCGGGCAGCCGCGCCACCTCCTCGCGCAGCGTCTGCGCCAGCTCGGCCGCGTATGCCCTGCCATCGATCAGCACGGCGCCCGAACCTAGCGCAGCGGCGGCCGGCGGCGCATCCCGGGTGTGCGGCGACCGGAGGCGCATGCCGGGTGCGCGGCGCCCCTAACCTGGAGCGCGATGCCGCCCTCGCCCCGCCTCCATGCTGCCGCGCCGCCCGCGGAGCCGATGCCGTTCACCGGCGCGCCGCTTGACAGGGCGACGCTCCAGCGAAAGGACTCCGGCTGGGTCGCCCGTCAGCTGCGTGACCCGTCCGCTCGTGCGGTGGTGGCGAGCGCCGACGGGCTCCTGGTATCGGCCGCTGGCCCCCCGGCGCTGGCGCGCGTGCCGCTCACCTGTGTCCGGGCGGCTCGCGGGCATGACGGTGCCGCCGGTCGCGGGCATGACGGTGCGGCCGGTCGCGGGCATGACGGTGCGGCCGGTCCCGACCAGGCGATCCTGCTCGGGCTCGAGGATGGCGCGCCGCGCTTTGCGCTCGACCTCGACGCGCTCTCGGACGACCGCCGCGCGGCGGCGCTCGACGGCCGGCGGCTGATGACGCTGCGCGAGCTGGCGGCCGTGCTGGAGCACTCAGAGGCGGGGCTTGCCGCCTACGCGGCGGCGCTGCTGAACTGGCACAGGCGCAGCCGCTTCTGCCCCGGCTGCGGCGCGCTCACCTCGATCCTGGAGGCCGGAGCCGCCCGTCACTGTGGCGCCTGCGGGCAGGACCACTTCCCGCGCACCGACCCGGTGGTGATCATGACCGTCGAGCACGCGGGCCGGCTGCTGCTGGGGCGGCGCGCCGGATGGCCCGCCGGCCGCATGTCGGTGCTGGCCGGCTTCGTGGCGCCCGGCGAGTCTGCCGAGGAGGCGGTCGCGCGCGAGGTGATGGAGGAGGCCGGGATCGCGGTGCGCCGGCCGGTCTTCGTCGAATCCCAGCCGTGGCCGTTCCCCGCCTCGCTGATGCTCGGCTTCCACGCGCTGGCCGACGGGGGCGAGCCGGCCGCTTTGGATGGCGAGCTCGCCGAGGTCGGCTGGTATGACAGAGCCCAGGTGGCGGTCGCAGCGTCCTGGAGCGACGCTGCGCAAGGCGCGCCAGCGGCCGCCTCGCAAGCGCTGGCCACGGCGGCCCGGGATGCGCCATTGCGCCTGCCGCCGCGCTTCTCGGTTGCGCGCCGGCTGATCGACCGGTGGCTGGCCCTCTGAGAGGACCGGCGGCCCGGGTCGCGGCCGGCCCTATGCGACCAGCCTCAGCCCGATCGAGCCCAGGCGCCCGCCGTTGATCGGGTTGAGGTCCATCGGGCAGGCGGAGACGACGATCACGACGTCCACCAGCGCCTCGAACGTCACCCGGTCGCCGGCGCGGGCGGGGGACGGCAGGAACTCCAGCCGCCCGTCCGGCTGCCAGGGGATGTTCATGAACAGGTTCAGCGGCGCGGGCAGGCGGTCGGCCTGGATGCCCTCGGCGGCGAGCGCCTGCCGCAGGTTGTCGGCGCAGTTGGCGTGGCCGGGGCCGGCGCCCAGCTGGCGGTAGCGCTCGGAGTCGCAGGCGGCGATCAGCGTGTCGTGCACCCCGGGGCTCGAGTCGGCCACCAGCCTCAGCAGCGGCCGGCGGCTTGAGCTCACGAGCTCATCGCCCACCGCTGGAACCAGTCGGCGGAGCGCCGTGCGGGTGTGCTCCATCGACAGCCACTCGCTCGGGTCAGCCGCGCACAGCGCCCACATGTCGGCCACCTGCCCGCCCTCGCGGTTGACGACCTCAAGCCGCGCTCCGGCGGCCACCTGAACGGCTCTCCCCCGGCGGGGCGCGACGATCACTGCGCTGTCGGGCATCGGCATGCTCCTCGTGGCGGCGAGATGGACTTGCCGGCGAAGATACGCCCCGGCGGCCGGGGCCCGCCGGTTTGCCGGCGGACCGCCGGCGCATTAGGCTTGGGGGCGTGGCCGTTGTGCGCCTTCGCGGGCCGCTGCGCCGGCTGGCGGGCGACCGCTCGGAGCAGTCGGTCGACGCCGGGACGGTGCTCGAGCTGCTGCGGGCGCTCGAGCGCCGCCATCCCCCGCTGCGGGGGTGGGTGCTGGACGAGCGGGGGCTCGTGCGCCGGCACATCAACGTGTACATAAACGGCGAGCGCGCCACCGAGGCGACCGAGGTGCGACCGGGCGACCGGGTCGACGTGCTGCCGGCGATAACGGGAGGCCGAGCGTGACCGAGCTGATCGTCGGGACCAAGAAGGGGATGTTCGTGCTGGAGGGCGAGCCCGGCGGCCGCTTTGAGGTTCGCGCCCGGGCGTTTGCGGGGCAGCCGGTGGACTTCGCGCTGCGAGATCGGCGCAGCGGCCGCCTGCTGGCCGCGGTCACCTCACCGTTCTACGGGCCGAAGATGTTCATCTGCGACGGCGAGGCGGACGGGGAGTGGCGGGAGGCCGAGGGCGTGCGCCTGCCCGAGGGATCGGGACAGGCGCTCGAGCGCCTGTGGGTGATCGCGCCCGGCGAGGCCGAGGGGACGCTTTACGCGGGCGGCGACCCCGGCGTGCTGTTTGAGAGCCGTGACGGCGGCGCGCACTGGGAGCTCAACGCGGGCCTGTGGGAGCAGCCGACGCGGCCGTGGTGGCAGCCCGGCGGCGGCGGTCTGTGCCTTCACTCGATCTGCACCTGGCCGGATGATCCCAGCCGCCTGGCGGTCGCGATCTCCGCCGCGGGCATGTGGCTGTCCGAGGATGGCGGGGGCAGCTGGCGGCGGGCCAATCGCGGGATCAGCCCGCGCTACCTGCCCGCCGAGGCGCTCGCCGACGAGAACGCGGCTCGCTGCGTGCACCATGTGGAGCGCTCGCCGCGGCGGCCGGAGCGCATGTTCATGCAGTTCCACGGCGGCGTGTACCGCTCGGACGACGCGGGGGAGAGCTGGATCGACGTCGGCGGCGGCGGGCTGGTGTCCGACTTCGGCTTTCCGCTGGCAGTCGACCCGGCCGACCCCGACAGCGCGTACCTAATCCCGCTGGTGGCCGACATGGACCGCGTGACGCCCGAGGGGCGCGTGCGCGTGTACGAGACCCGCGATGCCGGCGCGAGCTGGTCGCCGCGGGGCGACGGCCTGCCGGCCCGGCATGCCTACCTGACCGTCCTGCGCCAGGCGTTCTGCCACCGGGGGGAGGGGGAGGCGCTCGAGCTGTACTTCGGCGCCACCTCGGGCGAGCTGTTCGGCTCCCCGGACGCCGGGGCGTCCTGGTCGACGGTCGCCACGCGCCTGCCGCCGGTGCACTCGCTGGTCGCCGGGTAGGCGGCGGCCGGTCCGCCGTCAGGAGGCGGGGCCGGCCGTCAGGAGGCGGGGCCGTGGTCGGAGCCGTCGGACAGCACGCCGTAGGCGTGCCAGCGCTCGATCTCAACCAGCATGCTCACGCACGGCTCGCGCTCGTGCCAGGGCTCGCCCGTGTAGCGCATCGACAGCAGGTTCATGACCTCCATCTCGGGGTCCTCCCACATCCTCGCCACCGGCCCCGATACGGACACATGCCGGTAAGGATCTTCGTCCAGGATGGTGAGGGCGACGTGCGCCCTGCGGCGGATGTTCGGGAGCCGGCGCGCGTTGGCGTAGACGGTGAGCAGGATCATGCCGTCCTGAAGGCCATACCAGCAGGCGGTGGTGGCGGGCGTGCCGTCGGCGCGGACGGTCGCCAGCACCGCGACACGGGGCTTCTCCAGCAGCTCCAGGACCGCCTCGGGGAGCTCGTGCAGGAGCGGCATGGCGGTCAGGCGACCTCGTCGGGCGCCTGGAGGATGGCCTCCAGTTCGGCGACGCGCCTGCGAACGCCGCCGCAGACCTGCTCGCAGAGGTCGAACACCGTCGGATCGCTGATCGAGTAGCGGGCGTGGGTCCCGTGCTTGGTTCGGGTGACCATCCCGGCTGCGTGCAGGATCCCGAGGTGCTTTGAGACGTTCTGCTGGCTGGCGCCCAGGGCCTCCTGCAGCTCGGAGACGGTCGCGTCGCCGTCGCGCAGGCGATCCAGCAGCCTGATCCGCATCGGCTCGCCCAGGACCCGAAACCGCTGCGCGACGAGCTCTATCAGCGGCTCCGGAAGGGGGTGCTGGAGCTCCGGCGATGGCCGGAGACGGGAAGCAGACATCTCACTTCACGTTAGCACAAGCAACCAGTTGTCAAGCGGGTCGCGGATCTGCTAGAGTACTCGACGCAACCACCACTGTAAGGTTGTGCAGCAGTACAATCGTCAGCATTGCCAAACACGAAGGAGGACCGATGTCCGCGAAACCCCCGGTTGAGCATCTCACGCTCGCCGGCTTCGATGAAGCCGTCGCCGGCGGCGTGTCCGTGGTCGATTTCTGGGCGGGCTGGTGTGCGCCGTGTCGCGCGATGGCGCCGCAGCTCGAGCGCGCGGCGGGGCTGCGCCCGCAGTACCGATTCGCAAAGGTGGACGTCGACGCCGAGCCCGAGCTCGCCGACCGGTTTGCTATACGGTCGATCCCGACCCTGATGATCTTCCGCGACGGCCGGCCTGTGGCCGCGCAGGCCGGCGTGATCGCGGCGGAGCAGCTGGTGGCGGCGGTCGACCGGAGCGCCACCGCGCCTTCCGCCCACGACGCGCAACCATCCTCCGAGGTTGGGCAGGCAGCGTGACGCGGCCGGAGCAGTTCGCGTGATGCCGGCCGTCGAGCTGGCGCAGGCGGTCCGCCCGCAGCCCGGCGACTACCCGCATGCCGACTGCGTCGGGCCGGTCGGACGGCTGGGCCGCTGGACCGCCACGCACTTTCGCGCCGTCCTGGTGGGATGGCTGGCCGTGGCGCTCGTCCTGGGGTTCTTTGCGCCGCGAGTCGAGACCGCGCTGTCGGGAGCCGGCTGGGATGCGTCGGGCTCGCAGTCGGTGGCGGCCCGGCAGCTGATCGACCGATACTTCCAGGGGCAGTCCAGCTACGCGCTGCTGGCGGTCGTCCACTCGCCGGCGCAGACGGTTTCGGCGCCCGGGTTTCGCGAGACGATCTCGCGCGCGGAGCGCGCGCTGCGCTCAAGCGGCGCCGTGCGGTCGGTCATCGCACCCTCGCCGGGCGCCTCGATCTCGCGGGACGGGCACACCGCGATCGTGCAGGCCGGCGCCGCGCTTGGCCCAAACGGGATGGTCAGGGCCGCCGACGGGCTCAAGCGAAGGCTCGCGTCGCTCTCCGGTCATGGCGTGAGCGTCGAGCTGACCGGCGCGGCGGCGATGTGGTCTGACTTCAACCGGGCAAACCGCTCGGCGATGCTGCGCTCCGAGGTCATCTCATGGCCGGTCACGCTCGGGATCCTGCTGGTCGCGTTCGGCTCGCTGGTCGCCGCCGGGCTGCCGCTGATGCTGACGATGATCGGGCTGGCCTCGGCGGCGGGGCTGCTGTACCTCGGCACGCTCGTGATGCCGATCTCCATCTGGGCGATGAACTTCGCGCTGATGTTCGCCCTGGCGCTGGGGATCGACTACGCGCTGTTCGTCGTGCACCGCTTCCGCGGCGCGTTCTTCGGCCACGGCATGGCGGCCGTCGACGCCGCGGCGGTGACGATGGACACCGCCGGCAAGGCGGTGCTGTTCAGCGGCGTCACCGTGCTGGTGTCGCTCAGCGCGGTGATGCTCGTCCCGAGCCCCGCGTTTCGCTCCATGAGCCTGGGGATCATGCTGGCGGTGGTCTTTGTGCTGGCGGCGACGCTCACCCTGCTGCCGGCCGTGCTTTCGCGGCTTGGGCCCAGGGTGGACAGGCTCGCGCTGCCCTGGGCGCACTCCGGCGAGCACCGCTCGCGGCTGTTCGAGCGCTGGGGGGAGCGGCTGTGGCGCCGGCCCCTGCGCCACGGGATCGTGGCGCTCGCAGTGCTTGTGGGGCTCGCGCTGCCCGTCACCCAGCTGCGCACCTCGATGCCGTCGATCAGGGTCGTGCCGCCCGCCGACTCCTCGCGCATCGGCTACGAGCAGGTGCAGGCGGCGTTCGGTCCCGGGGCGACCGGCCCGCTGCAGATAGTCGCGCCGGCCTCCGAAGCGGCCGCCGCACGGCGGATCGCCGCCGCGCAGCGCGGCGTCGCGGAGCTGATGCCCACCCAGACATCGGGCGGCTATGCGCTGATTGTGGCGATCCCCCGGCAGGACCCGTCCAGCCCGGCTGTCGGTGAGACGATCGACCGGCTGCGCTCAGAGCTGCCGAGGGGATCCTTGGTCGGCGGCGCGGTCGCCGAGAACCACGACCTCCAGAGCGCCCTGGCCGCCAGGACGCCGGTCGTGATCGGCGTGGTGCTCGGGCTCGGGTTCCTGCTTTTGCTGGTCGCGCTGCAGGCGCCCCTGCTCGCCGCCGCGGGCGTGCTGACCAACCTGCTGGCGACCGGCGCCGCCTTCGGAGTGGCCAAGTGGGTCTTTCAGGACGGTGCCCTGCACTCGCTGCTGGGCCTTGAGCCCCAGGGGTTCCTGGACGCCTGGGGGCCGGTGTTCTTCTTTTCGATGATCTTCGCGATCTCGATGGACTACACCGTGTTCCTGCTGTCAAGCGCACGGGAGCACTGGGACCGCCACGGCGATGCGCGTGAGGCGATGGTCGGTGGGCTTGCGCACTCCGGACGGGTGATCTTCGCCGCCGCGGGCGTGATGGTGGCGGTGTTCTTCACGTTCGCGCTCTCGGGCCCGCTGCCGCCCAAGGAGATGGGGATCATTCTCGGGGTCGCGGTGCTGCTCGACGCGGGCCTCATCCGCCTTCTGCTCGTGCCGGTCCTGCTGGCGCTGATGGGCCGCCGTGCCTGGTACCTGCCGGGATGGGCGCGCCGCATCCTCCCCAGGGTCAGCTTCGGCCATGCCTGAGCGCCTAGCGGGACTTTCCGGGTTTGGTCCCGCTAGGAGACCGTGCGGCGTCGAGGACGGGCACCGGGATCAGGACGGACACACAGGACGGATCGGATGACACACAGCAGGTCCGCTGACGCATGCAAGGGCCTCAGATGAAACCCGGGAGGATGCGATGACAGATTCAAGCTACACATTGAGTGCCGACACCGAGCTCGCCTTCGACGACGCGGTCGCCCGCGTCCGAGAGGAGCTCACCGCCGAGGGGTTCGGGGTGCTGGCCGAGATCGACGTGGCCGCCACGCTGAGGGCCAAGCTCGGCGTCGAGCGCGAGCCCTACCTCATACTCGGAGCTTGCAACCCGCAGCTCGCGCACGCGGCGCTCGGGCTCGAGCCCGAGCTCGGCACGCTGCTGCCCTGCAATGTGATCGTCCGCCGCGAAGGTGGGCGCACCCGCATCGCGGCGATCGACGCCGAGCGGATGCTCTCGATCGTGGGAAACGGCGCGCTGGCGCAGACGGCGGCCGAGGTGCGAAGGCGGCTTGCGGCGGTGGTGGCGCGGGCGGCACAGGCCGGATAGGCGCCCCGGAGCCGCCAGGCTGGCCCGCCGCGCCAGATCGAACCGGTCGCAGGCAGGGACGGCACGCTCGCCCGCGGTTACGTACTGTATACCCGGTGTCCGCGGACAGGTGGAGCCACAGGTGCCCAGCCGCAGGCTGACGTTCGTCCTGCTGCACGGCTCCTCACGGCGGCTGGGCCTGGGAGCCGGTCGCCTGGTGCCTGCGGGAGCTTGGCCACACGGCCCACGCGCCCACCTACCCCGGTCACCTGCCCGGGGCCGACCGGCGCGGGATCCGCCACCGGGACTACGTGGACTCGGTGATCTCCTATCTAGAGGGACACGATCTGCGCGACGTCGTGCTGGTCGGCCACAGCTTCGGCGGCTCGGTCGTGAGCCGTGTCTCGCAGCTGGTTCCCGAGCGCTGCCGGCGGCTCGTGTTCCACACGGCGTTTGTGCTGCTGGACGGAACGAGCGTCAACGACAACCTGCCGCCGGAGCAGGTGCGAGCGTTCGGCCGCGCCGCGCAGGAGAGCCCCGACGCGACCGTCGCCTGTCCCTGGGAGGTGTTTCGCGACGCCTTCATGCAGGATGCGTCCCCGGAGCTGGCTCGCTCGGTCTGGGAGCGGCTGGTGCCGCAGCCGTTCGCCCCGTGGGACGAGCGGCTCGAGCTGGCCGAGTTTCATCGCGGCGAGCTGCCGCGCAGCTTCATCGCGGTGCGCGACGACCTGGCGCTCTCACCCGGCGCCTGGCATCCCGGGATGTCGTCGCGCCTTGGCCGCTTCAAGCTCGTGGAGATGGGCGGCAGCCACGAGGTCATGTTCACCAGGCCGGCCGAGCTTGCCCGCAGGCTGGTGCAGGCGGCTGACGACTGATCCCGCACGCCGGCCGCGGCGCGCCCGGCGCGCTCCGGGCGCCGCGACCTGCACGGGAGCCGGAGAGTTGTATACACTGCTCTGTAGACAGCCGAGGAGAGGCAGCGGGCGAACATGAGCGTTGACCAAAAGCGGGTCGGATGATGAGGGCGGCAAGGCTTGTGGCGCTCGGCGAGCCGCTGGCGATCGAGGAGCTTCCCATCCCCGAGCCGGGTCCCGGGGAGGTGGTCGTGAGGGTGGCCTTTGAGGGGATCTGCCGCACCGATTGGCACACCTGGGTGGGGGACTGGTCGTGGGTCGGGCTGGCGCCGCCGCTGCCGATCACGATGGGTCATGAGTTCGCCGGCGAGGTGAGCGCCGTCGGGGAGGGCGTGCGCCTAGTGCGGGTGGGCGATCGTGTGGCGGTCCCGTTTCACGAGGCGTGCGGCAACTGTCCCTACTGCCGGAGCGGACGCACCAATCTCTGCGACGCGCTCGAGTTCCTGGGCATGACGCACGACGGCGGCTACGCCGAGTACGTGCGCGTGCTGCGGGCCGACCTCAACTGCGTGCCGCTGCCCGACGGGGTCGGCCTGGACGAGGCCGCCGCGCTGGGCTGCCGCTTCATGACCGCCTGGCACGCGCTCGCCCACCAGGCGGGCCTGCGCGCCGGGGAGTGGCTCGCCGTGCATGGCGTCGGCGGCGTCGGGCTCTCCGCCGTTCAGATCGGCGCGGCGCTGGGCGCGCGGGTGGTGGCGGTCGACATCGACCGGCGCAAGCTCGACGCCGCCCAGGCGCAGGGCGCCATGGTCACGATCGATGCGCGCTCGGCGGAGGTGGCCCAGGCGGTGCGCGAGGCCACCGGCGGCGGCGCCGACGTCGCGCTCGGCGGGCTCGGCACCGCGTCGCTCGTGCAGGGCGCGATCCGGGGCCTGCGCAAGGGCGGCCGACTGGTGCAGGTCGGCCTGACCAGCCGGGAGGAGCAGGGCATCGTCGGAATCCCGCTCGACGAGCTGATCGAGGCCGAGCTGACGATCGTCGGCAGCGTCGGCAACCCGCACGTGCATCTGCCCGCGCTGCTGTCGCTGGTGGCCGCCGGGCGCCTTGATCCAGCCGCGCTTGTGACCGAGCGCGTCGCGCTTTCGCAGGCGACGGGGGTGCTCGAGCGCATGACCGGCTTTGACACGGTCGGGTTTGCGCTGATCGACAGGTTCGACGCATGACGCGGCGAGCGGCTTCGCTGGTCGCGAACCGTTCCGCGTTCGTTGTATACTCTGCACATAGAACAGGGCCGTGTCACGGCCGCGATCCGATCGCGACGAAAGTCAGAGACCGCCAGATGTCAAGCTCGCGAAGCCGTGCCGCGCGCCATCAGCCGCGCTACGGCCTGCGTCTGCTGGAGGAGAACGACCAGCTTCGGCCACCCCGGCCGCCGTCGCTGGCCGAGCACGTCTGCCGCGTGATCCGCGACGACATCCTCACCGGGCGCCTTCCGGCCGGAGCGCGCCTCACCGAGGCGATGGTGATGGAGCGCACGGGCGTCAGTCGGACGCCGGTGCGCGAGGGGCTGCGCACGCTGGAGGGCGAGGGGCTGGTGATCACCTATCGCAGCCGCGGGACGTTCGTCACCTACCGCCTCACCCCGCAGGAGGCGGAGCTGATCTACGACGTGCGCCTCGTGCTCGAGCCACACCTGACGGGGCTGGCGGCGGCGCGGATCACGCCCGAGGCGCTCGCGCAGGTCGAGCACGTTCTTGCCAGGTTCGTCGACGCCCTCGACGCGGCCGACCCGCGCGAGGCCGGCCAGCTGGACGCCGACTTTCACCTTGCGATCTACGAGGCGAGCGCGAGCGAGCTGATGAGCGTCCTGAGGGGGTACTGGAGCCGTCTGCAGCTCGAGCTCTCCGAGCGCGTGTACACGACCGAGGTGCCGCGCCGGTTCCTGGACGAGCACCTGAGCGTGTTCGATGCGCTGCGCGCGGGAGACGCGGAGCGGGCGAGCGCGCGGATGCGCGCGCACATCGAGCATGGGCGGGCGGCGATAGTGAAGGCGCTGCGCGGCTGAGATGGCGAGCCTGAAGCTGGGCCTTGCGCTTGAGAACTTCACGCCCGCGTCCCGGGACCCGGACGTGGATGCGATCGTCGCCTACGCGCGGCGGGCCGAGGAGCTGGGGTACGACTCCCTGTGGGCGTGGGACCACATGTTCCTGGGCAGCGGGCGGCCGTTCCCGTTCCTGGAGTCGCTGTCGACGCTCGCGCTGCTGGCGGGCATGACCGAACGGGTCGAGCTGGGCACGGGGATCCTCGTTCTCCCGCTGCGCCCGGCTGCGGTGCTCGCCAAGACGGCCGCGACGATCGAGATCATGTCCGGCGGCCGCCTCACGCTCGGGCTGGCGGTCGGCTGGTATGAGCGGGAGTTCGACGCCTGCGGGGTTCCGTTCAGCCAGCGCGGGCGGATCTTCGAAGAGAACCTCGCGCTCATGAAGCTGTTCTGGAGCGGAGAGCGCGTCAGCGGCGAGGCGCGCGGGATCCCGTTTCGCAACGCCGTCATGCTGCCGCGCACCTCGCCGCGTCCGCGGCCCCGGCTGCTGATCGGTGGCTACGTCGACCGGGTGCTGCGGCGGGTCGCCGAGCAATCCGACGGCTGGCTCACCTACTTCTACGAGCCGGCGGCGTTTGCGCGCGCGTGGAGGCGCATCCGCGAGCACGCCGAGCGCGCCGGCCGCGACCCGGACGGGCTCGACAACGTCGCGCAGCTGCCCCTGTGCGTGGGCGACTCCTATGAGGCGGCCGACCGACGCGTGCGGCGCTACATCGGCGAGTACTTCGACCTTCCGCAGTGGAGCGAGTCGACCGCGGAGAGCGCGATCCGCGGCACGCCGCAGCAGTGCGCAGAGCAGATCGCCGCGCAGGTGGACGCGGGGGTAAGGCACATCTGCCTGGTCCCCTGCGACTACGAGCTCGAGCAGATCGAGCGGTTCGCGGCGGAGGTCGCGCCGCTTGTCGCCGGCCTGTCGGTGGCCACGAGCGGATGAGCGGCGGCCCCGACAAGCGGCTCACGCTGGCCGAGGCGGCCGCGCTGGTGCGCGACGGCGACACGGTCGTGGCCGGCGGCTGCTGCTACTCGCGCACGCCGTGGGCGATGCTGCTGGAGCTGCTGCGCGCGCGCCGGCGCGACCTCACCCTGGCCCGCAACCTGATGTGCTACGAGGCTGAGCTGTTCCTGGCGTCCGGTGCGGCCGCGAAGCTGATCTCAAGCTGGGTCGGGATCGGCCTGAGATGGGGGATCCCGAAGGTGTTCCGCAGCTACGTGGAGCGGGATCCCGCGATCTACGAGGAGTGGAGCCACCTGTCGTTCGGCCTTCGCCTGCTGGCCGCCTCGATGGGGATGCCATTTCTGCCGACCGCGTCGCTGCTGGGCTCGGACCTGCTCGCACGCCTGCCCGCGCGGGAGATGAGCTGCCCGTTCACCGGCGAGCGGCTGGTCGCGGTGCCGGCGCTCGTGCCCGACGTCGCGCTGATCCACGTGCAGCGCGCGGACGCGGCCGGCAACGCCCAGATCGACGGGCCGCTCTACATGGACGTCGAGTGCGCGCGCGCCGCCGAGCGGGTGATCGTGACCGCCGAGGAGATCGTCGACGCCGACGCGATCGTCCGCAGCGCCGACCGGACCGTGATCCCGGGGTTCGTCGTCGACGCGGTCGTGGAGGTGCCGTTCGGCTCCTACCCGCACGAGTGCCACGGTCGCTACGAGGCCGACTTCGGCCACTTCGACGACTACGCGGAGCGCGTCGCCCGCGACGGCGCCGAGGGCGTGCGCTCCTATCTGCAGGAGACCGTGGAGGCGCCCGGCAGCTTCTCCGCCTTCCTGGACGGCGTCGGCGCGGCTCGCCTGCTCGAGCAGTCGCGGCGCGCGCGGGAGCTGGTGGCCAGGTGACCGAGGTGGCCGCCAGGCGCGCGGGCGCAAGCACACCGGCCGCCGCGGGCGGGGGCTCGTCGCCCTTGGGAGCGGAGCAGGCGGGCGACGCGACCCCCGTCGAGCTGATGACGATCGCGGGCAGCCGCCTGCTGCGCGACGGGAAGGTGGTGTTCGCGGGAGTGGGGGCGCCGCTGGAGGCCAGCGTCCTGGCCAGGCGACTGCACGCGCCGTCGCTGACGATCGTCCTGGAGGGAGGCTCGATCGGCCCCACGATGCTCCCCGGGCTGCTGCCGGTCTCCACCAACGAGATGCGCGCCGCGCACGGCGCGTCGATGCTGACCTCGATCTGCGACCTGTTCCTGTACGGACAGCGGGGCCACTACGACTACGGCTTCATCGGCGCCGGACAGCTCGACCAGTACGGGAACGTCAACACCAGCTTCATCGGCGACCCCGAGCGGCCCCGGGTCAGGCTGCCGGGCAGCGGCGGCGCCAACGACATCGTCTCAAGCTGCCGCGAGATCCTGATCATGACCCGCCACGAGCCGCGCCGGTTCGTGGAGCGCGTGGACTTCATCACCAGCCCGGGGTATCTGTCAGGGGGCGATGCGCGCCGCCGCGCCGGGCTGGTCCGCAGCCGGCCGGTGGCGGTGATCACCGACCTTGCGCTGCTGGGCTTCGACGAGCGGACCGGTCGGCTGCGGCTCGACGCGCTGCAGCCCGGCGTCAGCGAGTCCCGCGTGCGCGAGAGCACCGGCTTTGAGCTGCTGGTGTCCGAATCGCTGGCCGAACTGGCGCCTCCCACCCGACGCGAGCTGAACGAGCTGCGCCGCCTCCGCGACGGCGACCCGGCCCGCGAGGGCAACCCGGCCCGCGACCGCAACCCAGGCCGCGACGGCGACTCGACCGGCGGTGGCGCATCTGCAGCCGCCGCGCACGCCAGAGAGGTGACCCCCGACCAATGACCATCGGCCCGTTCATCGACATGCGGGGCGCGGTGGACGTGCATGTCCACTCCGAGCCCGACCTGTTCCCGAGGATCGCCGACGACGTCGGCGTCGCGCGCCATGCCGCCGCGATGGGCTTGCGCGCGATCTCGCTCAAGTGCCACTCCGAACGGACGACCAGCCGTGCCTATCTGACCATGCAGCAGGTCCCCGGCATCCACGTGTGCGGCGGGATCGTGCTCAACCGCGCCGTGGGCGGGATCAACCCCGCCGCGGTGGAGGCGGCGCTTCAGCTGGGCGCAAAGCACGTGTGGATGCCGACCGTCGATGCCGCCAACCATGCCCGCACCTTCGGCTCAACCGGCAAGTACGACAAGCAGGAGAGCACGGTCGCCCGTGCAGACGACGCGGGCATCGAGGTGTTTTCATCCGACGGCCGGCCGATCGACGGCCTGATCGACGTGCTCGACCTGATCGCCGAGCACTCGGCGATCCTCAGCACCTGCCATCTGTCGGTGCGCGAGATCAAGCTGCTCGTGCGCGCCGCGCGCGACCGCGGCGTGCAGAAGATCATGATCACCCATCCCTTCTTCCGCGTTCCCGCGCTCGAGCTCGAGGACCTGCGCGAGCTTGTCGCACAGGGCGCCTACGCCGAGTTCGGCTACTGCACGGTGTCCCCGATGTGGAATCACGCCCCGCTGACCCGCGTGGTCGACGCGATCAGGTCGCTCGGACCGGAGCGCTGCATCCTGATGAGCGACGGCGGCCAGCGACACAACCCGATGCCCGCCGAGTGCCTGCGCACGTTCGCGCAGTCGGTGTTCGAGTCGGGGATCAGCGAGCGCGGCGTGGAGACGATGATCAAGGACAACCCCCTGGACCTGCTGGAGCTCCCGCCCCTCGAAGGCGAGCCCACCGCGGCAGGCGGCGCCCGGGACGCCGGCGTCATGGACCGCGCCACGGACGGCGCCGGTCAGCATGACGGCGCCGGTGCCCTCGCCGGCGCCCAGCCGCAGCCCGCCGGGACGGAGGCGGGCCGATGAGCAGGCGGATCGGGCTGATCGTCCCCTCCTCCAACACGGTCGCCGAGGTGGACTTCTACCGGCGGCTGCCCGAGGGCTTCACGCTGCACACGGCGCGCATGCGCCTGACCGAGACCACGCCCGAGGGTGAGTCGGTGATGCTCGATGAGCATCTGCCGGGTGCGATCGACGACCTGGCGACCGCGCGGCCGCACGCGGTGGTGTTCGGGTGCACGAGCGCCGGCGCGCTGCGGGGCAACGACTACGAGGCCGCCCTGGTCGGACGCATCGCTGAGCGCACCGGTGCGGCCGCGTTCAGCGTCGCAGCGGCGGTGCGCTCAGCGATCCGGGCGGCCGGCGCGCGGCGCGTGGGCGTCGTCACCCCGTATGTGGATGCGCTCAACGAGAAGATCGCGCGCAGCCTCGCCGACGACGGGCTGGAGGTGGTCGCAATGCACGGCCTGCGCATAACCGACAACTTCGCCATCGCCGATGTCCAGCCCGAGCGGATCGTTGACTTCGCCGTCGAGCGGCTCTCGGGCGCCGACATCGACCTGGCGTTCGCCTCCTGCACGAACTTCCGCGCCTTCGACGCGCGCGAGGAGATCGAGCGCCGACTCGGCGTCCCCGTCGTGACATCAAACCAGGCGGCCCTTTCGGCGGTGCTCGACCACCTGCGGGCCGCCGTCGCGGCCTAGAGGCCTCGGGATGTACAGCAGCGAGCCGTTTGACTACGCGCGCGCGGGCAGCTGGGAGGAGGCCGTGCGGCTGCTGGAGCACGGCGGCGAGGATGCCCGGCCGATCGCCGGCGGCCAGAGCCTCGTGCCGATGATGATGCTTCGGCTGGCGGCCCCCTCGATGCTCGTCGATCTGTGCGATGCCGCTGAGCGGACGGTGAGCGTCAGCGGCGAGGAGCTCGTGCTCTCGGCGCTCGTGCGCCACGCCGACCTGGAGAGCTCTGAGGCTGTCCGCGACCACTGTCCGATGCTCGCCGAGGCGGCCTCTCAGATCGGCAACGTCAGGGTGCGCCGGCGGGGCACGATCGGCGGCTCGCTGGCGCATGGCGAGCCGACCGCCGAGCTTGCCACGGTCGCCGTCGCGCAGCGAGCGATCGTCCGCACGCTCGGCCCGGCCGGCGAGCGCTCGATCCCCGCCGGCGAGCTGATCGTCGGCCACCTGACGACCTGCCTTGAGCCCGCAGAGCTGATCACCGAGGTCCGCATCCCGATCTCAGGATCGCGTCAGGGGAGCTGCTTTCTGGAGATCGCCAGGCGGGCGGGCGACTTCGCGCTCGCGGAGGCAGCCGCGTCGGTGACGCTGGGCGACGACGGCCGCTGCGAGGCGGCTCGCGTGGTCGTCGGCGCCGTCTCGCACCGGCCCCTGGATGTCTCGGAGGGCGCCGCTCGGCTGCTCGGAGAGGTGCTGACCGAGCCGGCGATCCGGGAGGTCGCGGCCGCGGTCGCCGCGGAGGTGCAAATCGGCCCGCACACGCACGCCTCCGAGGAGTACCGCAGGACGCTGACGAACGTGCTGGTCTCCCGCGCGCTGTGGACGGCTGCGCGGCGAGCGATGAACGGGAGCGGATTGCCGTGAACGAAAGCGGACTGCCGTGAGCGCGCACGAGGTGGCGCTGACCGTCAACGGCCGGCCGCTGCGGGCGACCGTGCAGGCCAACGCGTCGCTGCTCGAGCTGCTGCGCACGCACGGGGGGGCCACCGAGGTCAAGCTCGGCTGCGGAGAGGGGGTCTGCGGGACGTGCACGGTGCTGCTCGACGGCGAGCCGGTGAACTCGTGCCTGACCTTCGCCGTGCAGGTCGACGGCCGCTCGGTGACCACCGTGCGGGGCCTCGCCGGCCCCGGCGAGCTTCACCCGCTGCAGGAGAGCTTCCTGCGCCATGGCGGCGCCCAGTGCGGCTTCTGCACCCCGGGGATGCTGCTGACCGCCAAGTGGTACATGGACGCAAACCCGCACGCGGACCGCGAGCAGATCCGCCAGGCGCTGTCCGGGAACCTCTGCCGGTGCACCGGCTACACGAAGATCCTCGACGCGATCGAGGAGTACCGTGACCGGCTGCCGACCGGCGCCGGCGGACAGGAGGCATCCGATGGCGGCGCCTGACCGCGCGGTGCTGGAGACGGCAGTCGAGGCGCCCGAGCGAGCGCTCGACGAGCTCGGACGCGAGCCGGCCGCCCACCACCGCGACTTCGTCGAGAAGGTCTGCGGAACGCTGCCCTATGCCGACGACTGGGGCCTCCCGGGCATGCTGCACGGCGTCGTCGTGCGCGCGCGGCTGCCCTCGGCGCGGATCGTCTCGATCGACGTGCGGGCGGCCAGGGCCGTTGAAGGGGTGCACGCCGTGATGACCGCCGCAGACGTGCCCTACAACGGGATCCTCGACGAGGCCAGCGGCCTGGGAGTCGACGCGATCGTCCAGCCGGTGCTCGCCGAGGATCGGGTCCGCTACGACGGGGAGCCGGTGGCGCTGGTGGCCGCCGAGACCCCGCAGGCTGCGCTGGAGGCCGCGGCGCTGGTCGACGTCGACTACGAGGAGCTGCCGGGCGTCTTCGAGCCCGAGCAGGCGCTGCGCGACGACGCGCCCGCCGTGCATCCCGGAGGCAACCGCTACGTGACCTGGCGGTCGTCGATCGGAGACGTCGATGCCGCGATGCGCTCGGCGGACCTGGTGGTGGAGGAGACCTACCGCACGCAGCGGGTCGACCACGCCTACCTGGAGCCCGAGGCCGGGATCGGCTGGATCGACTCCGACGGGGTCCTGACGCTGCGGGTCTCAACGCAGGTGATCGAGCACGCGCGCGAGGTCGCCGAGATCCTGCGCCTGCCCCACAGCCGCGTGAGGGTGATCGCCTCCTACATGGGCGGCGGCTTCGGTGGCAAGGAGGACATGACCGTCGAGCCGTTCATCGCCCTGCTGGTATGGCGCACTCGCCGGCCGGTGAGGATGGTGTGGACCCGCCAGGAGTCGCTGCTGGCCCGCCACAAGCGCCACCCGTTCACGATGCGCTACCGCACCGGCGTCCGGCGCGACGGCACGATCGTCGCTCAGGACGTCCGCATCATCGGGGACGCCGGCGCCTACCCGCTGCTGAGCTCGCGGGTGCTGTTCGCCGCCGCGGTCAACGCCACCGGGCCCTACCGGGTCGCCGACGCGCGCGTCGAGAGCGTTGCGGTGTTCACCAACACCGTGCCCACCAGCGCGTTCCGCGGCTTCGGCGCGATGCAGGTCGTGTTCGGCTACGAGTCGCAGATGGACCGCATCGCCCAGCTGCTGGAACTGGACCCCGCGGAGGTGCGCAGGCGCAACTTCGTCGCTCGCGGCGACCTGCGCGTCACCGGCGAGGCGCTTGACACCGGCGTCGGCGTGGAGGAGTGCATGCGGCGCGCGCTCGCCGAGCTGGGCCCGCGCCCGCGACCATCGCGCCCTGGCACCAGGGTGGGCCGCGGCTTTGCCTGCAGCATGCAGCCCTACGGGCGCTCGGTGTTCTTCGCCGACCGCGCATCCGCCTGGATCGGCCTCGAGCACGACGGCACGATGGTGATCCGCGCCGGCGTGACCGACCTGGGCGCCGGGCAGGCCGCGTCGCTGGCCGACATCGCAGGAGAGGTGCTCGGGGTCACGGCCGACCGGACCACGGTGCACATCGGCGACAGCGCGCTGACGCCCCTGACCGGCGGCACCTTCGCCACCCGCCAGCTGTACATGTCGGGCAACGCCGTGCTCAAGGTCGCGCGTGCGCTGCGCGCCAAGCTGGAGGCCGTTGCCGCGGCGCTTTTGGAGTGCGACCCCGAAGCGCTTGAGTTCTCCGACAACCGCGTTCGCGCCGGCGGGCGATCGATCACGATCGGCGAGCTCGCCCGGGCGGCCGAGCATCAGGGCGTGATGCCCTACGTGCACGACACCTTCGAGGCCGAGACGGGGGAGTTCGACCGTGAGACCGGACGCGGAAGGTCGTTCCCCGACTACACCTACGGCGCGCACGCCGCCGATGTGGAGGTCGACGAGCTGACAGGTCAGGTCCGCATCCTCGCCTACGTCGCCTGCCACGACGTCGGCCGGGCGATCGACATGCGCCGCGTCGAGGGCCAGATCCAGGGCGCCGCGGCGCAGGGGATCGGCTACGCGCTGAGCGAGCAGGTGGAGCTGGTCGACGGCGTCGCGAGCTCGACGCTGTTCGCCGAGTACCTGATCCCCGTCTCCGTCGACCTGCCGGACATTCGCGCCATCGGACTGGAGCTTCACCCCGGCAAGGGCCCGCTGGGAGCCAGGGGCATCGGCGAGCCTCCGATCGGCCCCTGCGCGCCGGCGCTGGCTGCCGCGATCGAGGATGCCGTCGGCGTGCGCCTGGTGCAGCTGCCGATGACCCCCGAGCGCGTGCAGCGCGCGCTGGCCGACACGCGCGCGAGGGATGAGCGCGCGGGGGCATGAGCATGGCGCTGCTGGTGGCGCCCGACGGACCGGCGGTGGCGCTGTGCGGGCCGCCGGCGGGGCCGCGGCGCGAACCGTCCCCTCCGGACGCCGACGGCAGCGCGCGCTCGGCGCACCAGCGGCGCGCGTTTCACGCGGCGCTGGCGGGCTATCGCCCGACGCCGCTTCGCAGGGCGACCCATGCGGCCGAGCGGCTCGGCGTGGGGGAGGTGCTCGTCAAGGACGAGTCCGCGCGACTGGGGCTGCCGTCGTTCAAGGTGCTGGGGGCCTCCTGGGCTGTGCATCGCGCGCTGGTCGAGCATCTCGGCTCGACCCCTGATGAGATCCCGACACTGGCCGATCTTCGGCGCGCGCTGCCGCGTGCCGAAGCGCCCGCTCTGGCGGCCGCCACCGATGGCAACCACGGCCGTGCCGTGGCGCGAATGGCGGCCAGCCTGGGCCTTCGGGCGCGCATCTTCGTGCCCTCGGACATGGTGCGCGCGCGGATCGCCGCGATCGAGGGCGAGGGAGCGAGCGTGACCGTCGTCGACGGCGGCTACGACGAAGCGGTGGCTCGCTCCGCGCGCGAGGCGGGACCCGACTGCCTGGTGATCTCGGACACCAGCTGGCCCGGCTACGAGCGCGTCCCCGCCTGGGTGATCGAGGGCTACGGGACGATCTTCGACGAGATCGAGGAGGAGCTTGGACGCGAGCATCGCCCGCAGCCCGACGTGGTCGTCGTCCCGATCGGCGTCGGTGCGCTCGCCGCCGCGGTGGTCGCGCACTACCGCTCGCGGCAGGGCGGAGGCCCGCGGCTGGTGGGCGTGGAGCCGACCTCGGCGGCCTGCGTGCTGGAGTCGGTCGCCGCCGGGGAGATCGTGACGCTGCCCCACCCCCAGACCTCGGTGATGGCGGGCCTCAACTGCGCCACTCCGTCGCTGATCGCCTGGCCGCTGGTCTCGCGCCTTGACGTGTACGTCGCGGTGCCTGACGCCGTGATCCCGCAGGCCACGAGGCTTTTGGCGCGCGACGGGATCGTCGCCGGCGAGTGCGGGGCGGCGGGGCTGGCGGCGATGATGGCTCTGGTCGATGACCAGCGCCTCGCGCAGCAGCGCGAATGCCTCGCCCTCGGGACCGGGTCGCGCGTGCTTCTGCTGTGCACCGAGGGCGCGACCGATCCCGAGGCCCACCGGCGGATGCTCGAGGGGTAGCGGGCTTGTCGGGCCCCGCCGTGCGACCCCCCTCCGTGCGCGAGCAGGTGATCGAGCTCCTGCGCCAGCGCGGGATGACGACGATCTTCGGCAACCCGGGCTCGACCGAGCTCGGGATGCTGGCGCAGCTGCCGGGTGAGTTCCGTTACGTGATGGCGCTGCACGAGTCGGTCGCGGTCGCGATGGCGGACGGCTTCGCCCAGGCGACCGGGCGCCCGGCGTTCGTGAACCTGCACAGCGCCTGCGGGGTCGGCAACGCGATGGGAGCCGTGGTCAACGCGCTCCACAATCGCGCGCCACTTGTGATCTGCGGCGGAAACCAGGACCGGCGACAGCTTGCGATCGAGCCCTACCTGTTCGCGCGCGGCGCCGAGCTGATGGCGCCGTACGTCAAGCGCGCCGAGCAGCCGGCGCGCGCGCAGGACGTTCCGGCGGCGATCGCGCGCGCCTGCGCGCTCGCGCAGACGCCCCCGTGCGGGCCCGCGTTCGTCTCGGTTCCCGCCGACGACTGGCAGGCGCCGGCCGAGATTGCCTGGCAGGCGCGCCCAGGCGGCCCTGTGCGCTCCGGCGCAGCGCCGGACGAGCGGGCGCTGGCGGAGCTGGCGGAGCTGATCTCGCGCGCCCGCGCGGTGGCGCTCATCGTCGGCGCGGGCGTGGACCGCTCGGGCGCCTGGACCGAGGCGGTGGCCCTCGCCGAGCGCCTTTGCGCGCGCGTGTGGACCGCGCCTCAGTCGCCGCGGATCGGCTTCCCCGAGGACCACCCGCTCTACCGCGGACATCTCGCAGCCGGGTACGCCAGCGCCGCCGCGCAGCTGGCCGGCGCGTCGCTTGCGCTGGTGGTCGGCGCGCCGGTGTTCGCGTTTCTGCCGCACGAGCCCGGCCCGGAGGAGATGCCGGAGATCGCGCTGGTCACCGACGACCCCGACGAGGCCGCGCGGGCGCCAGCCCGACTGAGCCTGATCGGCGATGCGCGTGAGGCGCTTTCGCGCCTCATCCCCCTCATCGCAGGGCGCGGCGGGGGCGAGGTGGCGCGTGCCGTGGATCCGGCGTCGGCTCCGCCCCCGATCCCAGCCGGAGAGCCGCCGTCGATACCGCCCGCGGTGCTGATGTCAGAGCTCGGCCGCGCGCTGCCCGCCGACGCCGTGCTGGTGGAGGAGGCGCCGTCTCACCGCGGCGAGCTTCGGCGCCGCGTCAGGATCAGGCGGCCGGCGAGCTTCTTCGCCTCTGCCAGCGGCGGGCTGGGGTTCGCGATGCCGGCCGCGGTCGGGATCGCGCTCGCCTGGCCGCAGCGACCGGTCGTGTGCCTGGTCGGCGACGGCTCGGCGCTGTTCGCCCCCCAGGCTCTGTGGAGCGCCGTCCAGCTGCGCGCGCGCGTGGCGTTCGTGGTCTCCGACAACGCGCGCTACGCGATCCTGGAGTCGGTTGCGCGCTTCGGCGGCCTGGACGGGGTGCCGAGCCTGGAGCTGCCCGGCATCGACCTGGTGGCGATGGCGGCCTCCTACGGTTGCCCGGCCGAGCGCGTCGAGGACCCCCAGCGCCTGCCCGTCGCGCTGCGCGAGGCGATCGCCGCCCCCGGCCCGACGCTGCTGGACGTCGCCGTGCAGCGTGACGTCGCGCCGCTGCTTGGATGAGACCACCGCGAGATCGGAGGCAGAGCACCGTGTACGAACCCTGGAACGCCCTGGAGGCCCCGCGCTTCACCGGCCCGCGCACGTTCGCGAGGCTGCCCGTCGTCCGGGAGCTGGACGGCGTCGACGCCGCCGTTTACGGGATGCCGTGGGACGGCGGCACCTCGTTTCGCTCCGGCGCCAGGTTCGGGCCCGAGGCGATCCGCTCGGCATCCGGGATGCTTCGCACCTACAACCCGGTGGCGCGCGTGCAGGTCTTCGGGGCGCTGTCGTGCATCGACTACGGCGACGCGCCGACGGCGCCGGGCTACATCGAGCAGACGCTCGAGCGCATCCAGCGGTTCGTCGAGCCGATCGCCCGCGCCGGCGTGCTCGGCGTCGGGATGGGCGGCGATCACTCCGTCACGCTCGCCGAGCTGCGCGCCCTGGCAGCCGTACACGGCCCCCTCGGGCTCGTGCAGCTCGACTCCCACACCGACCTCTGGGACAGCTACAACGGCCTGCCCTACGCGCATGGGACGATGTTCCGCCGCGCGATCGAGGAGGGCGTGCTCGACCCCGCGCGCACGCTGCAGGCCGGGATCCGCGGCTCGCTGTACGGCGAGGACGACGAGGCGATCCCCTCGCAGCTGGGCGTCGAGACGATCCCGTGGATAGAGCTGTCGCGGATGTCGAGCGCGGAGCTGGCGCAGCGCGCCGCGCGGCGCCTGGGCTCGGGCCCGGCGTTTTTGTCGCTGGATGTCGACTTCGTGGACTGCGCTTTCTGCCCAGGGACCGGCACGCCCGAGGTGGCCGGGCCGACCAGCTTCCAGGCGATGAGCTTCCTGCGCGCGCTGTCGCCGATTCCGTTCGTCGGCTACGACGTCGTCGAGGTCGCCCCGCAGTACGACGGCCCCGGTCAGCCGACCGCGCTGTTCGCCGCAAACGCGATCTTCGAGATGCTGTCCATGATCGCGGCCAGGGCGCGGGAGAGCTCTTCCGCCGGCGCCTGAAGGCGGTCCGGGCGCTCGACGGCTCAAGCCGCCGCTCTGCGCGCGCGCCGCGCAGCCCCGCATTTGACTTGTCGATTCCGCGGTGTATACACTGCAGCGACGAGACTGGAGAGGATGCTCGCGGCTGCCCCCATGTTCCCCGGCTCAGGTAGATGAGCCAGTTCCTGCACTACCTGACGCTCGGGTTCCTTTGGCAGGGCCTGCTGATCGCGATCGAGATATCGGCGGCCGCGTTCCTGGCGGCGCTGCCGTTCGCGCTCTGCGTGGCGCTGATGCGGATGTCCGGCAGCCGCGTGGTGCGGTGGGCGCCGGTCCCGTTCATCTGGGTGATGCGGGGCACCCCGATCCTGCTGCAGCTGCTGTTCTGGTACAACGTGCTGCCGCTCGTGGGGGTGCGCACGAGCGCGATGGCGACCGCGATCATCGGCATGGCGCTCAACGAGGTCGCCTTCATGGCGGAGATCATCCGCGGTGGCCTTCTGTCGGTGAAGCAGACCCAGCGTGACGCGGCCGCCGCGCTGGGCTTCAAGCGCTGGCAGATCCTTCAGCGGGTGGTGCTCCCGCAGGCGCTGCGCACGATCGCGCCCGCGATGTCCAACGAGGCGATCATCATCGTCAAGAACACATCGCTGGCTTCGGTGATCACCGTCGGCGAGCTGACGCTGCGAAGCGAGCAGGTGGTCTCGACCAACTTCGAGTACGTGCCCGTGTTCCTGGCCGCGGGAGTCCTCTACCTGATCGCCACCTCGGTCATCGTCGTCTTCCAGGGCTGGCTGGAGGCGCACCTGAACATCGAGCGCCGCGCGCGGATCTCCGCCAGGGCTGCGCTGCGCGCCCGTGAGGCCGGGATGCTTGCGATCGCGATGGCTCCCGGCGCCACGGCCGGGAAGGCCGATTCCGAGATCGCGCCGGCCGTAAGCGATGGGGCCTCGCCAGCGCCCAGGGGCACAGCCGCGGCGGTGCCCGGCGGGGGCCAGGTGGCCGCCGCAGCGCACGGCGGGCCCGCAGCGCACGGCGGGTCCGCGGCGAACGGCGCGCTCGGGGCGGCGGCCGCGCTGGAGGCGGCGGCCGACGCCTACGCCCGCCCCGGCGAGCCCTACGTGCAGATCCGCGACGCGCGCAAGGCCTTCCACGGAAAGACCGTGCTCGATGGCGTCTCGCTGGACGTCGATCCCGGTGCGGTCGTGTTCCTGATCGGCCCCAGCGGCTCCGGCAAGACGACGCTCTTGCGCACGATCAACCACCTTGAGACGCTCGACGGCGGGGAGATCCTCGTCGGCGGCGAGCACGTCGGCTACCGGCGCAGCGGCGATCGACTGGTGCCGGTGCGAGACCCGGCGGCCGCGCGCGCGAGGGCGCGGATCGGGATGGTCTTCCAGCACTTCAACCTGTTCGACCACCTCACGGTGCTGGAGAACATCGTCGAGGCGCCCGTGCGCGTCTACGGACGCCGCGTGGAGGAGGTTCGCCGCGAGGCGCGCGAGCTGCTCGCCTGGGCGGGGTTGGCCGAGCACGAGGCCCACTACCCGCACCAGCTCTCCGGCGGCCAGCAGCAGCGGATCGCGATCATCCGCGCGGTCGCCACGCATCCGCGGTTGATGCTGTTCGACGAGCCGACCTCGGCGCTGGACCCCGAGCTGGTGGGGGAGGTGCTGCAGTTGATGCGGCGGCTGGCGGAGGCCGGGATGACGATGGTCGTCGTCAGCCACGAGATCGTCTTCGCGCGCGAGTGGGCAGATCGCGTGGTGTTCATGGCCGACGGGCGGATCGTCGAGCAGGGCACGCCCGACGAGCTGTTCCGCAACCCGCGTGAGGAGCGCACGCGGGCGTTCCTGCGGCTGATCGACGCCCGTCTGGCCGGCGCTGCCGGCGCCCTGGACGCGACCCCCGGGACCCTGCCATGACGACCGAGCGCCTGCCATGACGACCGAGCGCCTGCCATGACGACCGGCGCGCTGAGCGAGGACTTCGTGCTGGCGCCGGCCAGCTGCGTGGCGCGCACGCTGCGTCGCGGGCAGACGCTGTGCATCACCGACCTCGAGGGCCAGCAGGTGGCCGACCTGATCGCGTTCGTGCTTCCGGAGCTCAGCGACCGGCTGTGGCCGTCGACCACCATCCGCCTGAACGGGACCGTGTACCTGACCACGGGCCACGTGCTGTACTCGGAGCTCAGCCGCCCGCTGCTTGAGATCGTGCACGACACCTGCGGGCGCCACGACATCCTCGCCGGCTCCTGCAACGCCGAGATCGACGAGGTCCGCTACGGCGTGCGCGACCACCGTGGCTGCGTGGAGCAGTTCGTCGAGGCGATCGAGCCGTGGGGCCTGCGCAGGGCCGACGTGCCGATGTCGTTCAACGTCTTCATGAACTGCCCGGTGAAGGCGGACGGCAGCTGGTCGATCGCGGAGCCCGTCTCGCGACCAGGGGACCGGCTCGCGCTGCGCGCGCGAACCGATCTGCTGGTGGCGATCTCCAACTGCCCGCAGGACCTCAATCCCTGCAACGCCGGCAGGCCCAAGCCGCTGGGCATCTCCATCAGCGCGCCACCGTCAACCAAAGGGGAGGAAAACGACCGACCATGACCAGGGACACCAACAGGCTCACGGCAGGCCTCCGCGCCGCGGGGCTCGCGCTCGCTGCGGTGCTGCTCATCGCCGCCTGCGGAAGCTCCTCGTCGAGCTCCAGCTCGAGCGCGGCGGCCTCGGGCGCGGGCGCGGCGAGCGGCACGAGCTCCGCGGCGGCGGGTTCCGGAAGGACCTACATCGTCGCCACGTCGGCTGACTTCCCGCCGTTCAGCTCCCGCTCGGCAAGCAACCCGAACGTGATCGTCGGCTTCGAGCCCGACATGATCAAGGCTGTGATGGCGCACCTGGGCTGGCGATACAGGTGGGTGACCAGCGACTTCAACGGGCTGATCCCCGCGGTGCAGAGCGGACGGGTCGACATGGTCGTCTCCGACGTCTACGACACGCCCTCGCGCGAGAAGGTGGTCGACTTCATCGACTACCTCAAGACCGGCCTGTCGGTCATGGTCGCGCGCTCGAACGCGTCGAAGGTGCACTCGTTCATGGACATCTGCGGGCACTCGATGGGCATCCTGACCGGCGCCTCCTCGGAGCTTCAGTTCGCCCAGCAGGAGAGCAAGGCGTGCACGTCGGCCGGCAAGCCTGCGATCGACATCCACTCGTTCCCCGCCGTCGCGCAGGAGGTGCCGGCGCTCGAGAACGGCAACCTGTACGCGATGTTCGAGGACACGATCACCGAGCATCTGATCTCGACCTCGCAGCACGGGGCTGTCAAGGTCGTGTTCAGCGACCCCGCCGCGACCACGCTGCTCGGGATCGTGCTGCGCAAGGGCAGCCCGATCGAGTCGCGCCTGAGGGCGGCCGTGCAGTGGTATCTGGGCACGCCGCAGTACCGCGAAAACGCCGCCCACTGGGGCCTGCCGGCCTCCTCGCTGATCACCAAGGCGTAGGCGGATAGCCTGCGCGTCGTGGACCTGCGCCTGGACCCGCGCGAGATCGGCCGCACGCTCGACGAGCTGGCCGAGATCGGCAACCGCCACGCCGGCGGCGAGGGCGAGGCGCAGGCCCGCGACCGGCTGCTTGAGCGCTTCCGGGAGCTCGGTCTTCAGCGCGTGCGCCTGGAGGCCTTCCCCTACCTTCGCGCCCACCGCGCGGCCGCGCAGTGCGCGGTGGGCACGCTGCGCCTGTCCGCCAACGCGCTGCAGTACACCGCGCCGGTGCAGGCGGCCGGCCGCGCGCTGTACGTGGGCGAGGCCACCGAGGAGGACTGGGCGCGCCTGGATGCGCTCGGCGCTCGGCTGCAGGGCAGGATCGCCGTGGTGCACAGCGTCTTTCCGTTCGATCTGTCAGGCGCGCTGATCGAGCGCGGGATCGCCGGGCTGGTGCACGTCTGCGAGACGCCGGATGGGATCGTCGGCAACTTCGCGGGCGCGCTGTACCCGCCGCCGCTTGCACCGCCCTGGGAGGGGCGGCCGCTCCCCTATCCGGGGGTCACGATCGCGCACCCGGCGGGCCGCGCGTTGATCTCGACGCTTACGGCACGCCCGGACGTCGAGGTCACGCTCGGCCACGACGCCCGCTACGAGGAGGCGGTCGCGTACAACGTGATCGGCGAGCTCGACGGCGAGGGAGAGGACCAGGCAGAGCACGTGATCGTTTGCGCGCACTACGACAGCCAGGCCGAGGGACCGTGCGTGTACGACAACGCCACCGGCGTCGCGAGCCTGCTCGAGTGCGCGCGCGTGCTGTCGCGCCGCGCCAGGGCGCGGCGGATCGTGCTCATCGCCTCCGCGGCCGAGGAGATCGGCTGCTGGGGCGCGAGCGCCTACGTGCACGCCCACCGCGACGAGCTGCCCGGCGCGGTCGGCATGGTCAACCTCGACGGGGTCGCGAGCGCCTACCCTTCGCGCCGGGAGATCTGGTCGGCCGACGCGGGCATGGCGGCGCTGGCGGAGCGCATCGCTCGCGGCTGCGGCTGGATTGCGGACCGCGTGATGAACGTGCGCAGCACGTTCGGAGACCACGCGCCGTTCGGCGACGCGGGTGTTCCCTCCTGCCTGATCTGGCGCCCGGAGCACCCCTACTACCACTCCCGCGGCGACGTCCGGGACCGAGTCGACGAGTTCGCGGTCGCGCAGACCGCGGGCGTGTCGGCCGCGCTGATCGATCACCTGGCAGGCGGTGGCCGAGCAGGCGGCCCGCCCCGGCTCGGAGCTTGACCGCGGCTTGACAGTCTGCGCCAAACCGAGGAGGAGCGACCATGGAGCACGCATTGGACGAGATGCCCGAGCACCGGCTGGACCCGCAGCTTTTCCACCACCTCTGGGACCGGCACATCGAGCCGGCGCTGTCGATCCGCTCCGGGGACGTGGTCGACCTCAGCCTCAAGATGGCGGGCGCGGGGCAGATCCGTGAGGGCGACTCCTACGCCGACACGCGCTTTGACTCGGCCACGCTCTACCGCCTGGCGGGCCCGATCCACGTCGCGGGTGCGAGCGCGGGCGACACCCTGCGCATCGACGTCCTCTCGCTGGAGCCGGGCGACTGGGGCTGGTGCGGGACCGAGCCGGGCCTTGGCCTTTTGCCCGACGACTTCCCGGAGCCGTTCGTGCGCACCTACGATCTGCGGGGCGCCGATGCGGTGCGCGTCTGTCCCCAGGTCACGATCCCCCTCGCGCCGTTTCTTGGGACCATGGGCACCCACCCCGGGGAGCCGCCGCGGCTACCCGTGTTCCCGCCGCACGCGGGCGGCGGGAACATCGACACCCGCCACCTGACAGCGGGCTCGAGCCTGTGGCTGCCGGTCTGGTGCGATGGGGCGCTGTTCTCCTGCGGCGATCCGCACGGCGTCCAGGGCGACGGCGAGGTCTGCCTCGCCGCCCTGGAGTGCGACATGCACGCACGTCTGCGCCTCACGGTCGAGCGCCGGACGATCGGCGCGCCGCGCTTTCGGACCGCCGGTCCGCTCGCCCGGCCGGTCGACACGATGGGCCACCACGGGACGATGGGGATCGGTCCCGATCTGCTGGAGGGAGCACGCGCCGCTGTGCGCGAGTCGATCGCCTGGCTGGTGGGCGAGCACGGCCTGACGCCGCAGGACGCATACGTCACCTGCAGCCTGGCGGGGGATCTGAGGATCCTGGAGATCGTCGACGACGGCGTCTACAACGTGGGCTTCACGATCCCGCTGGGCATCCTGAACGCTCATCCGCAGGGATAGCCGTCCGCAGCGATCGGTGGCCATCCGGCCGATGCCGGACCATGCTCAGCACGGCAGCATTGCGGCAGTCGGTGCGGGCGGGCCCGCCGGCACCGCCCGTGGCCGAACGGCGAGACCTTGAAACCGCGCACCCGCTGATGTATACACCGCAGAATCGGCAAGCGCCCACCGGCGCTCGATGAACGGAGAGGGAATGGCTTCAGTCTCACAGGCTCCCGAGCAGAAGGCGAACCCGCCGGCCAGCGTGGAGGTCCGCTCGATCGATTACGTGCCGTTGCGCGAGCGCCACGGAAAGCCCTGGCATCTGGGACCGGTGTGGTTTCAGGGAAACGCGCAGCTCGCGACGCTGGCCGTGGGGCTGATCGGCGTCTCGCTGGGCCTGAACTTCATCTGGTCGGCGGTCGCGATCATCCTCGGTGTCCTGGTGGGCACCCTGTTCATGGCGTTTCACTCTGCGCAGGGCCCGAAGCTGGGGCTGCCGCAGATGATCCAGTCGCGAGCGCAGTTCGGCTACTACGGATCTCTTCTTCCCGTGGTGGTCGCGGTGCTGCTGTTCATCGGCTTCAACGTGTTCAACACGATCCTCGGCGGCCAGGTTCTCCAGGAGCTGTTCCCCAGCCTGACCAATCTGGAGGCGGATCTACCGGTCGTGATCCTGTCGGTGCTGCTGACCGTGTTCGGCTACCACTACATCCACGTGGGGCTGCGCTGGGCGACGTGGTTGTTCATCGCCTCCTACGCGGTGTTCACGGTGGTCGCCCTGGCGGACACAACGCTGCCCGCGCACGCGTTCGACGTCGGGCGCTTTCAGATCGGGCCGTTCCTGGTGCAGTTCGGGGCGGTCGTCTCCTACCAGCTCACCTGGGCTCCCTACGTCTCGGAGTACTCGCGGTACCTGCCGCGGGAGACCAAGACATCGACCGTGTTCTGGTGGACGTACAACGGGTCGGTGGCCGGCGCCGTGATCATGCTGCTGGGCGCGTTCATCCTGGCGCCCAACCCGACGCTTCAGCCGGTCGCGGTGGTGCACCAGACCGCCGAGAAGTTCTTCCACGGCTTCGGCGGCGTGCTGATGGTCTGCTCGATCCCCGGGCTGATCGCTGTGATCGCGATGAACATGTACAGCGGCGGCCTGTCGACGCTGACGACGGTCGACACCATCCACCGGATCAAGCCGACGTTCACAGCCCGGTGGATGAGCATCGGCTTCATCACGGTGACCGCCACGGTGCTGGCGCTCGTTCTGCCATCCAACTTCCTGGCGAACTTCAACAACTTCCTGCTGATCATCCTCTACTTCATGATCCCGTGGACGGCGGTGAACCTGATCGACTTCTTCTTCGTTCGCCACGAGCGCTACGCGATCCGCGAGCTGTTTCGCCCGCACGGGCTCTACGGCGCCTGGTCGTGGCGGGGTCTGACGGCGTATGTCGTGGGATTTGCCGTGATGATCCCGTTCATGAGCACGACCATCTGGGAGGGGCCGGTCGCCAAGTCGCTGAGCGGCGGGGACATCTCGCCGTTCGTCGGTTTTCCCGTCGCCGCGGTGCTCTACTACCTGCTCAGCCGAGGCATCGACGTGGCGACCGAGTACCGGATCGCCGAAGAGCAGGAGCCGCTGCTGGAGGCCGAGGCGATCGCTCATGCGGAGCTCGGCAGCCGCGAGGAGCGTGACCTGCTCGACGACGTCGGCGCGCGCGTCGCCGACGAGCTCGAGCTGCTCGGCGGCGAGGGGCAGATAGGGGTCGAGCGCCACCCGAGCGCCTGATCGGCGCGGGCCCGGGCCGGGCCCGCGCCGCCCCGCGATCAGGCTCTGACCCCGGATCAGGCCCTGACGTTGACCCGGCCGGCGCTGCGGGCGGCCGCCTGCGCGGCCGCGTCGCCGTCGTTGAGCGCGGCCACGCCGGTGCGGCCGTCGCCGTCGTTGTTGGCCGCCTTCAGGGCCGCCGCGGTCACCTGCTGGGGCTGGAGCTGATGCGCGGCCGAGCCGCTCACTGCGTGGATCGCCATCGTGGGCTTCCTCCTCTGTTGGTCGGTCGACCGAGTGATCGGCCCGCCCGCGGGCGGGCGCGAGCGTCCCTGGACGAACTGGCAGAGCGCGCGCTGCGCTGGGCCGTGCCCTAACTTTCGCCGCCGTGAGATGGATGTCCGGCAGCCCGCGCACCGGCGCGGCCCCCTCGCGCCGGCCACGGTTGGGGGCGCGGGTGGCGGCCCTGTGCGTCGCCGGGGCCTGCATGGCGCACGCCCTCGTCCCCGCGCCGGCCCGTGCGTCCGGCCACACGGCGCCGGCCGCCCGCGGGGCGGCGCCGGCTGTGACGATCCCGGTCGCGGTGAGCCAGACCGCGCGCGGGCGGCCGCTGCCGGCCGGCTTCGTCGGCCTGGCGCTCGAGTACCGCTCGGTCCCCTCGCTGGCGGGTGGGCGGACCGCCGCCACGGTGAACCCGGTGCTCGTGGCGCTCGTGCGCGCGCTTGATCCCGGCGGCGGCACGGTGCTGCGCATCGGCGGCCAGAGCGCGGACCGCAGCTGGTGGCCGGTGCCCGGCATGGCGCGCCCGCCCGGTATCACATACGACCTGACGCCCGGCTGGGTCGCCTCGGCGGCGGCGCTCAGCCAGGCGCTCGGTGCGCGGCTGATCCTCGGGCTGGGCCTGGAGGCCGACGATGCGCGGATCGACGCCGTCGAGGCGCGCAACCTGATCGCCGGCCTGGGTCCCTATGTGGAGGCGGTCACGATCGGCAACGAGCCGGTCCTCTACTCGCACATACCCTGGTACCGCACGCTGCGCGGCGACCCGATCCCCTGGTATGAGACCGCGGGACGCCCGGTGTTCGCGCGCCCTGCGTCCTACGACGCCGCCCAGTTCGAGCGCGAGTGGTCGCGCGCAGCCGCCACCGTCCCGGCGGGCGTGCCGCTCGCCGGGCCGGACCTCGGGACGCTGTCGTGGCTTGACAGCTTCGAGCGCCGGCTGGGGCCGGGCTCGCGCGTCCGCTACATCACCGTCCACGCCTACCCGCTGAGCGTATGCGACCCAAACCCGGGGTCGCTCGCCTACCCGAGCGTTCCCGACCTGCTGACCGTGTTCGCCGCCACCGCGTTCCTCAACGGGCTTGGCCCCCGCATCGCCCTGGCGCACCGCTACGGCGCGAAGTTCTTGATCGACGAGATGGGTTCGATCAGCTGCAACGGCCGCGCCGGCGTGAGCGACACGCTCGCGTCGGCGCTGTGGCTGCTTGACTCGCTGTTTGCGATCGACGCAGCCGGGATCGACGGCGTGCAGCTTCACACCTTCTCGGGGTTGCCCAACGACCTGTTCGACTTCGCCGACGGTCCGTCGGGGTGGCGGGGGATGGTCCGCCCGCTCTACTACGGGGCCCTCATGTTCACGCAGGCCGCGCCGCCCGGCTCGCGGCTGCTGAGCACCTCCTCCCCCGATCCCGCGACGCTTCGCGCGTGGGCGACGGTGGCGCCCGATCACCGGCTGCGCGTGACGCTGATCGACGATTCGCTGAGCACGCCCGTGAACGCCGTCGTACGGTTGTCCAGGGGCGTGGGGGCCGCGCCGGCCGCGCTCGAGCGTCTGCAGGCCTCAAGCGCCTACGCGACGCAGGGGATCACGCTCGGGGGCCACGGCTTCGGTCCGGCCACGGCGACCGGGGTGCTCCCGCCGGCGCTGCCGCTCACCGTCGCGCCCAGCGCGGGCGCCTACCGGGTGCGGCTGGCGGCGGGCAGCGCGGCGCTGCTGACGATCCCCGCCCCGGCGCCCGCGCACCGGTCCCGGCGTTGAACGCCATCCTCGGCGGGGTCGAGACGGGCGGGACCTGGTGCGCGTGCGCGCTGGGGAGCGGGCCGGACCGGATCCTCGCGCACGAGCGCTTCAGGACGGATGCGCCCGCGCGGACGGTCCAGCGGATCGTGGCGTTCTTCGCCCGGCACAGGCCGCCGGCAGCGATCGGGATCGGAGCCTTCGGGCCGCTGGAGCTTGACCCGCGCTCGCACAGCTGGGGTCACGTGACCCGCACGCCCAAGCCCGGCTGGAGCGGCGCGGCGCTCGCGCCGGCGGTGCGCGACGCGCTCGGCGTGCCGGTCGCGATCGACACCGACGTCGCTGCGGCCGCGCTCGCCGAGCAGCGCTGGGGTGCAGGCCGGGGCGCCGGGACGCTGTGCTATCTGACGGTCGGAACCGGCATCGGCGCGGGGCTGGTGATCGACGGCCGCCCCCACCACGGGCTGGTTCACCCGGAGGCCGGCCACCTGCGCATCCCGCACGACCTCCGGCGCGACCCGTTCGAGGGCAGCTGTCCGCTGCACGGCGACTGCTGGGAGGGGCTCGCCGGCGGGCCCGCGATCGCCGCGCGCTGGGGGGCGGACCCGGCGACGCTCGAGGACTCGCACCCCGCCTGGGAGCTTGAGGCCGACTACCTCGCGCTGGGGACCCTCGCGATCGTGCTCGTCGCCTCACCGCAGCGCGTGATCGCCGGCGGCGGGGTGCTCGGCCGCGCGGGTCTGCTTGAGCTGGTGCGCGCCCGCCTGCGCGCGCTGGCCGCCGGCTATCCGCCCACGCCGCTGCTGGCCGAGCGCGTGCACGAGTACCTGGTCGCGCCGGCGCTCGGCAGCCGCGCCGGCGTTCTCGGCGCGCTGGCTCTCGCCGAGCTCGCGCTGGCGTAGGCGCGGCGCGCGGGAGGCGCTACAGCAGCCGGCGTGCGCTACCGATAAGGGCGCTGATGCGACGCACGGACGCACGCACGCCCGCCGGCACGGCGATCGGGGAGGTCGACGGACGGGATGTCCGGATCGGCCGGCGGTGGCTGACCGACTTCGGCTCCCCGTGCCACCTGGGTCTGGATGTCGACGAGGAGGTGGTCGACGCGGTCGGCGAGCACCTCGCTCGCTGGGGGGCGCGCTGCGCCTTCTCTGAGCCGACCGAGCTGCACGAGCAGGCGCGCTGCGCGCTGTCTCGGCTCCTGTGCGCGGGAAGGATCGAGCTCTGGCCCTCGATCGAGCGCCTGCACCTTGAGGCGCTGCCCGCTCTGGCCGGCGACGGGGCGCTGTTCATCGACCGCGACGCCGGCGCTGCGCTGTGGGCCGGGGCGACGCTGGCGCGCGCTCGCGGGGCGCTCGTGCGGCCGTTCGTTTGGCGGGACCTCGGGCGCCTGGCGGCGCTCGTGGCGGAGGCCGGGCGGCGGCCCGGGGTCGTGTGCCTGAGCGCGACCGACCCGGTCACCGGCGAGCCGGCGGCGCTGGCGGAGATCGCGTCGCTCGCCCGCGAGTGGGACCTGACCGTCTACGTCGACGACACCGCGGCGCTCGGCGTGCTGGGGGAGCGCTCGCCGTTCTCGGCCAGCCCGTACGGGATCCGCGGCAACGGCACGCTCGCGCATGCCGGTGCCGGCGGCGAGCGCACCGTCGTGGCGGCGTCGCTCGAGCGCCTCTGCGGCTCGCCGCTGGCGTTCCTGGCCTGGTCAGATCAGGCGGTGCCCGACGGAAGTCTGGACGCTCCCGGTGGGCGTGGTCGCTTCACGCCGGCGGCCCGGCGCTGCCCCTCGGCGACGGCGGATCTGGCGCTGGCGATCGAGGGGCTGCGCGCCAACGAGCGGCGCGGCGAGCGACTGCGCGCCGAGCTGCACGCGCTCAGCGAGCGGGCGCTGGGCGGCATGAGCCCCGCCGCCGGCGCCGCCCGCCTTCCCGTGCTCGCGCTCGAGCCGCAGGCCGCCGCTGAGCTTCGCCGGCGCGGGATCTGCGCGGGGTCAGAGCCGGACGGCCCACGGTCGATGATCATGATCACCGCGGCCCACACCCCCGAGCAGGTCGACCGGCTCGCGGCGGCGCTGGCGGAGCTTCGCTTGCCCTTCAAGCCGCGCAGCCTTCAAGCCGAGTAATCCGAGCGTCATGAGCAGACGCTCCGTGTGGGTGTGCCACCTCGCCGCGGGCGTCCTGACGTGCGCCGCGTACGTGGTCGTCCCGGCCCTGCACCGCGGCGACGGGGCGCCGATCGCGCTCGGCCTCTGGGCCCTGGCGGGCGTGTGCGCGGGGATCGCCATCAACCGTCCGCGCGACCGGCTTCCCTGGATCTGCTTCGCCTGCGGCATCGCGCTGTTCTGGCTGGGGGTGGTCGACGTGACGCTGGCCGGGGACTCGGGTGCCGGCAGGCCCATGCCAACGCTCGCCGACATCCTGCAGCTCGGGGCCTACGCGCCGGTGGTCGCCGGGCTGACGATCGCCTCGCGCGCCCGGGCGGCTCGCACGCACGCCGGCTCGCTCGTCGACGCGCTGATCATCACGCTCGGGCTGAGCCTGGTGCCGGCGGTGCTGGTGATCGCGCCCTCCGTTTCGCACGCCGACCTGGACGCCGGCACGCGCGTGATGCTCATCGGCCGCGCGCTCGGCGACCTGCTGACGCTCGGCGCGACCGTTCGCCTGGCCCTCGACGGCGGCCGTCGCTCGCCCGCGCTGGCGATCCTCACCGCCTCGGTCGTGGTGATGCTGGGCGATGATCTGGCCACCGCCGTGGCGCGGCTCGACGGCGCGGTGGGCGCCGGCGTGTGGCTTGAGGCGGCGAGGTTCGGCTTCTACCTGCTGTGGGCGGCGGCGGCGCTTCACCCGTCGATGTCCCGGTTGTCCGAGCCCGCCAGCACCGCCGACGAGCGCCTCACGGCCGGCCGCCTGGGGCTGTTGGCCGGCGCGACGCTGATCGCACCCGGGTTCGCGATCGTGGATTCGGCCTGGCGATCGCACTGGGACTCGCTCGCCGCCGCCGCCGCCTCGGCGGCGCTGTTCTGCCTGGTGGTCTCCCGGATGGCTGGGCTCGTGCGCCAGCGCGAGCGGGCGGCCGCCCGCGAGCGTGCGCTCACCGCAGCGGGCGGCCTGTTGGTGGGAGCCAGCGACCCGCAGGAGATAGCGATCGCCGCGCTTCAGGCGCTCGCCGAGCTGGGAGGCGACGGCGCGCAGGCGCGGCTGTGCCGGCTGGCCGGCGACGGTGGACGCGTGCTCGCGATCGACGACCGCGGCGCGCTCGTGGACTGGACCGTCGACCAGGGGGTGGCGGCGCTGGTGGGCGATCGCAGCGCCGGCGCCAGCCTGTCGCTGCCGCTGTACGCACGCGAGCAGCTGAGGCTCGCCCAGGGCGATCGGGTGCTCAGGCTGGAGCTTGGCGCGGGCGCCGCGGGGG
>DATGLC010000012.1:0-65042 GCA_035294345.1 Solirubrobacteraceae bacterium | reverse complement strand
ATCAACTCGACGTTCCGCCAGGTCGGCATCGCGACCGGGATCGCGGGGCTGGGCGCCCTGTTCACCCACACCGTCACCACCCACATCATCTCGCTGCTCCGTACCGCTCATGGGGTGAGTCCGCGCCTGGCCCGCTCGCTGGCGCACGCCGTGTCCCAGGGCGGCGGCGCCTCGAGTGGCTTCGGCCACGTGCCCGCCGCGGCCCGGGCCGCGGCGCTGCACGCGGTGCACGCCGGATTCACGACCGGTCTGAACCAGGTGTTCCTCGTCGGTGCGCTCGTCTCGTTCGCCGCGGCCGCGCTGACGCTGGTGCTCATCCGCAGCAAGGACTTCGAGGTCTCCGCCGCGCGATCCGGAGGCGGGGCCCCGGCCGCGGACGGCGCCGACGCGGCGACCGAGGGCGCGGGCGCGGGCGTCTAGCCGGCCGCCGGTCCGCGTCTGCGGCCGGTGTGCGCGTTACATGCGGAAGACGCCGTAGCGCACGTCCTCGAGCGGCGCGTTGGCGGCCGCCGAGAGCGCGAGGCCGAGCACGTCGCGCGTCTCGCGGGGGTCGATCACGCCGTCGTCCCACAGGCGGGCGGTGGCGTAGTAGGGACGCCCCTGCTCCTCGTAGAGCTCCCGCAGCCGGGCGCCGGTCTCCTCCTGCCCGACCTCGCGCATGACGGTCGCCGCCTGCTCGCCCCCCATCACCGAGATCCGGGCGCCGGGCCACATCCACAGCAGGCGCGGGGAGAACGCGCGCCCGCACATGCCGTAGTTGCCCGCCCCGAACGAGCCGCCGAGGATCACGGTCAGCTTCGGCACCCGGGCGGTGGAGACGGCGGTGACGAGCTTGGCGCCGTGCTTGGCGATGCCGCCGGCCTCGTAGTCGCGGCCGACCATGAAGCCGGTGATGTTCTGCAGGAAGACGAGCGGGATCCGGCGCTGGTCGCAGAGCTCGATGAAGTGCGCGCCCTTCAACGCGGACTCGGAGAACAGGATCCCGTTGTTGGCGAGGATCCCCACCGGATGCCCGTGGATGTGCGCGGTCCCGGTGACGAGCGTCGTCCCGTACAGCTCCTTGAACTCGTGCAGGCGCGAGCCGTCGACGATCCGGGCGATCGCCTCGCGCGAGTCCCATGGCCGCCGCAAGTCCGCCGGGATCACGCCCAGCAGTGACTCGGGGTCGACCGCCGGCGGCGTGACCGGCTGCCGCCGCCAGGGCGCCGGCGGGGGCTCGGGCAGGGTGGCGACGATCTCGCGCACGAGCTCCAGCGCGTGCGCGTCATCGCGCGCCAGGTGGTCGGTCACCCCGGAGATGCGCGAGTGAAGCTCGCCGCCGCCGAGCTCCTCGGCGGTGACGATCTCGCCGGTGGCCGCCTTGACCAGCGGCGGCCCCCCGAGAAAGATCGTGCCCTGGCGGGCGACGATCACCGCCTCGTCGCTCATCGCGGGCACGTAGGCGCCGCCGGCTGTGCAGGACCCGAGCACCGCGGCGATCTGCGGGATCCCGCTGGCGGACATCGTCGCCTGGTTGAAGAAGATCCGTCCGAAATGGTCGCGGTCGGGGAACACCTCGTCCTGCAGGGGCAGGAAGGCGCCGCCCGAGTCGACCAGGTAGATGCACGGAAGGCCGTTGTGCAACGCGATCTCCTGCGCGCGCAGGTGCTTGCGGACGGTGATCGGGTAGTAGGTGCCGCCTTTGACGGTCGCGTCGTTTGCGACGACGACGCATACGCGTCCGCTCACCCGGCCGATCCCGGTGATGATCCCGCCGCCCGGCGCCTCGTCCTCGTATAGGCCCAGGCCGGCGAGCGGGGAGAGCTCGAGGAACGGGGAGCCGGGATCAAGCAGTCGTGTGACGCGGTCGCGCGGAAGCAGCTTGCCGCGCGCCAGGTGGCGTTCGCGGGCGCGCTCGTCGCCGCCGCGCGCGGCGTCCGCGATCCGGCGCTCCAGATCGGCCACCAGCTTCAGGTTGGCGCGCATGTTGGCGCGGAACTCCTCCGACGCCGGGTTGACGCGGCTTGAGAGGACGCTCACCGGCCGTCCTCGGCGATGCCGATGGCCACCGGGATAACGCGCGCGAGCGGCTGGTCGACGGCGACCTGGTCGCCGACGCCCACCGCCAGCTCGCCCAGCTCGCCGTCGGCGGGCGCCGACAGGACCAGCTCCATCTTCATCGACTCGAGCACGATCAGCGGGTCGCCGGCCCGCACGCGATCGCCGGCGCGCGCGTGCAGCGCGAGCACCCTTCCGGGCATCGGGGCGCGCAGCTCGCCCGTGCCGTCGCGCCGGTCGTCTGTGGCGCCGCGCGCGGGCGCGACGGGCCAGGACCATCCACCGTGCGCGATCCAGATCGTCTCGCCGTCTCGCGCCAGCAGCCACTCGCCGCGTCCGTCGATCGCAAAGCGATCGTCTCCGAGCGCCGTCACCTTGCAAAGCCACGCTGTGGGGACCTCGACCTCGACCGCCGGCGCACCGGCGACCGAGAGGCGCCGGTGCACGGCCGCTCGCCCGCCGCACAGCCGCCAGCCGTCGACGCGCTCAAACGGATCGTCTGTCGCGAGCGCCGCCCGCTGGGCGAGGTCGAGCAGCGTGGCCGTGGATGCGACGGCCCGCTCGTCCATCGGCGCGACCGGCACGCCGCGCCGCTGCACAAGGGCGGTGTCGAGCCGCCCAGCGCGAACGTCCGGGTCCTCGAGCAGTCCTCGCAGGTACGCGGTCGTGGTCGTGACGCCGAGCACGTTGAGCTCCCGCAGCGCCCGGCCAAGCCGCGCGAGCGCCAGCCGCCGGTCCTCGCCGTGCGCGATCACCTTGGCCAGCAGCGAGTCGTAGTCGGTCGAGACCGTCGCGCCGACGGCGAGCGCGTCGTCGACCCTGACCCCTTGGCCGCGCGGGCGCTCGAGCGCCAGCACCCGTCCCGCCGCCGGCAGAAAGCCGCGGGCCGCGTCCTCGGCGCACACCCTCGCCTCGATCGCGTGGCCGCGCGCCACGAGCTCGTCCTGAGAGATGCCCAGCGGCTCGCCGGCCGCGACCCGCAGCTGCAGCTCGACGAGGTCCACTCCGAAGAGCATCTCGGTGACCGGGTGCTCGACCTGGAGCCTCGCGTTGACCTCCAAGAAGTAGTGCTCCTCGGGACGGTCCGCGTGGGCGATGAACTCGACCGTGCCGGCGTTGACATAGCCGGCGGCGCGGCACAGGGCCACCGCCTCCTCGCCCAGGCGCCGTCTGAGGGGCTCGCCGACCGCCGGGGAGGGGGACTCCTCGACGAGCTTCTGGTGGCGGCGCTGCAGCGAGCACTCGCGCTCTCCCAGGTAAACGGCGCCGCCGTGCGCGTCGGCGATCACCTGCACCTCGATGTGGCGGGCGCGCTCCAGGTAGCGCTCGATGAACACGCGCCCGTCGCCGAACGCCGCCCGCGCCTCGCGCGCGGCGGCGGACAGCGCGGCGTCGAGGTCGGCGGGATCGCGCACCACGCGCATGCCGCGCCCGCCGCCGCCGGCGACCGCCTTGATCAACAGCGGGTACGCGCTCGCGCCCGCGGCGCGCGCCTGCTCGACGGTCAGGCTCCCGACCACCGGTATCCCGCTCGCGAGCGCAAGCTCCCTGGCGCGCAGCTTGTCGCCGAGCGCCTCGGCGGCCTGCGCGGGCGGACCGACGAAGCTGACGCCGGCCGCCGCGCACGCCCGGGACAGCTCGGGGCTCTCCGAAAGGAAGCCGTAACCCGGGTGAAGCGCCTGGGCGCCGCTGCGGCGGCACGCATCGACGATCGCCTCAGCGTCGAGGTAGGAGGAGATCTCCAGCGCCAGATCGGCCCGGCGCACGTGCACGGCGCGGCGGTCGGCGGGCGTGTGGACCGCCACCGACGCGATCCCGAGGCGCTGCAGCGTTCGCATCACGCGCAGTGCGATCTCGCCGCGGTTGGCGATCAGCACCGTCTCGAACATCAGCTCGCCCGCTCCCACGGCGTGTGCCACTGGACCGGTCCGGCGGTCAGCGTGTGGCTGCCGAGCGGCCGGCCCAGGTGGTACTGCGCGGCGCGCGCGCAGGCCAGCAGCGCCGGCAGGTCGATCCCCGTCTCGATCCCCATCTCGTGCAGCATCGACACCAGGTCCTCGGTGGCGATGTTGCCGGTCGCCCCGGCCGGGACCGGACAGCCGCCGAGCTCCCCGAAGCTGGACTCGAACGAGTCGATGCCGGCCTGCAGCGCGGCGTAGGCGTTGGCCAGGCCCTGGCCGCGGGTGTTGTGGAAGTGCGCGGTCAGCTGCGGGGCGCCGGCGCCGCCGAGGCGGTCGCGCGCGCGCTCGAAGAACTCCCGCACCTGGGAGGGGTTGGCCATCCCGGTCGTATCCCCGAAGGCGATCTCCTGCGCGCCGTCGTCGACCAGCCTGCCGGCGATGTCCAGCACCCGCTCGGGGTCCACACGGCCCTCATACGGGCACCCGAAGGCGACCGAGATCACCGCCTCGCAGCGCAGGCCCTGCGCCCGGGCGCGCACGAGCACCCGTCCGCAGCCGGCCAGCGACTCGGCGACCGAGCGGTTGACGTTGCGCATGTTGTGCGTCTCGCTGGCCGACATGAACACCGACACCTCATCGAAGCGCTCGCGGAGCTTCAGCGCGCGCTCAAGCCCCCGCTCGTTGGGGATCAGAACCGAGCGGCTCACATGCTGTGGCAGGTCGATCCTGCTGAGCACGAGCTCGGCGTCGGCCAGCTGCGGGATCACGTCCGGCCGCACGAAGCTCGTGACCTCGATCCGGGAGATCCCCGTGCGGCCGAGCGCGTCGATGAGGCGCACCTTGGTCTCGGTCGGGATCACCTCCGGCTCGTTCTGGAAGCCGTCGCGCGGTCCCACCTCTCGGATCAGGACGCGCCGGGGCAGCCCCGCCTCCACCTCAGGCTCCCAGGGCGCGGGCGATCACCAGCTGCTGAACCTCGTCGGTGCCCTCGCCGATGGTGAGGATCTTCGCGTCGCGGTAGAAGCGGCAGACCGGGTACTCCTCGATGTAGCCGTAGCCGCCGTGGATCTGCACCGCCTCGTCGGCGGCCCGCACGGCCAGCCGTCCGGTCTTGAGCTTCGCCTGCGCCGCGGCCAGAGAGAATGCGAGCCCGCGGTCCTTGAGCCAGGCCGCGTGGTAGACCAGCAGCCTGGAGGCGGCGATCTCGGTCGCGAGGTCCGCAAGCTTGGCCTGGATCGCCTGGAACTTGGAGATCGGTCGGCCGAAGGCGCGGCGCTCGCGCGCGTAGGACAGCGCCTGGTCAAGCGCCCCCTGGGCGAGCCCGAGCCCCATCGCGGCGACGCCAATGCGCCCGATGTCAAGCACCTGCAGGAACTGCGCCAGCCCGCGGCCTCGCTGCCCCAGCAGGTTCTCCTGCGGAACGCGGCAGTCGGTGAACGTCAGCGGCCTGGTGTCCGAGGCGTTCCAGCCCATCTTGCGGTACGGGGGCCCCTGCTCGTAGCCGGGCGTACCGTTGGGGACGATCAGGTTTGAGATCTCCCTCAAGCCCCGCTCTGCGTCGGGGGCGCGCTCGCGCCGGCGCCGCGCGCCTTGGCTGTCCGAGCGGGCCTCGGGGGAGCCGTCGCGGCCGTCGTCGGTGCGCGCGGTGATGCAGACGAGGCCCGAGATCCGGGTGCCCGCGTTGGTGATGAACTGCTTGGCGCCGTTGATGACCCACTCGCCGTCGACCAGCCGCGCGCGCGTGCGCGTGTTGCCGGCGTCCGAGCCGGCCTCGGGCTCCGTGAGCCCGAACGCGCCGAGGATCTCGCCGGCGCACAGCCTCGGCAGCCAGCGCTCGCGCTGGGCATCGGTGCCGAACAGGTGGATCGGCTGGATGCCCAGCGAGGTGTGCGCGCAGACCGTGATCGCCACGCTGGAGTCCACGCGCGCGAGCTCCTCGATCGCGATCGCGTACTGCAGCGTGGTGCCGCCGGCGCCGCCGACGCGCTCCGGGAACGGGATCCCCATCCAGCCGAGGGCTCCCATCTTGGCCACCAGTTCGTAGGGGAACGCCTTGGTCCGATCCAGCTCCTCGGCGACCGGCGCCACCTCCGCCTGCGCGAACTCCCTGACGGTGTCCCGGATGAGCCGCGTCTGGTCGTCGAGCTCGAAGTCCATGGCCCCAGATCATAGCGAATGACCATTCGGACTTCGAACGCATATTCGGCACGGCGCTAGACTGAGGCGGCGATGGCGACCAGGCCGATGCGACCGCAGCTGCGCGCACGCTACGACCGCCGCCGCGACGAGCTCGTGCGCCAGGCCGCACGAACGTTCGCGCGGCGCGGCTACGACCAGACCACCATGCAGGAGCTGGCGGCGACGATGGGCCTGGCCACGGGGGCGCTCTACCACTACTTCCCCGGCAAGGAGCGCCTGCTGATCGCGATCTGCGATCAGCTGATGGAACCGCTGCTGTCGGCGGCCACCGAGCTGGCGGCCGCCGACGCGCCGGTGCGCGAGCGCCTGCGCGCGGTCGTGCGACTGTGGGTCGAGCACGTGGTGGCGCACCAAGACCACATGCTCGTCTTCCAGCAGGAGCGCCACCAGCTGCAGTCCGGCGAGGACTGGCGCGGGGTGCGGGCGGCGCGCAAGGCGTTTGAGCAGCTGGTCGGCAGCCTGCTGGAGCGAGCCGGCCCGAGGGGGGGCGGGCGGCTGGCGCTGCTGGCGCTTCTGGGGATGGTCAACCACACCGCCCAGTGGTACTCGCCGCGCGGCGAGCTCAGCCCCCGAGAGATCGCCGACGGCTACCTGGAGCTGGTGCTCGGCGGAGCCTGAGGCCCCGCGGGCTCCTGGAAGCAGCCGCGAGGCGATCTGGGGCTACGGTCGCGCCATCGCGACCGCGCCGGGGTCCGTCGCGAGCGCGCGGGCGATCTCGTCCGCGACCGCGGCCGCGCCGCGGGCGCCCCATGCGATCGTGTAATGGTTGACATCGTCGACGGGCACGGCGCGCCGTCGCCGCGGATCGCCGCGCTCCCAGGCGCGCGCCAGCGAAAGCGGCTGCATCGGATTGGGGTCGTCCACCATCCCGCGCGGCGCGCACAGCAGCACCGCCGGGACCTCCAGGCGCAGCGCGTCGTCGGCGTCGAAGAGGTCAAGCCCGTCGTCCCGCACCACCCGCGGGTCGATCGTCGAGCGCAGCGCGGGCGGCTCGCCCCCCAGATCGTGCGCCGCGTACTCGTCCACGTCCCGCCGCTCCACGTCTCCCCCGGCGACGGCCGGGTGGGCCGCCCACCACCGCTGGTAGGAGGCCACATCCGGAAAGGTCATCTCCAGGCGCTCGAGCGTCGGCCCGAGGAACGCGCGCAGGAACCGCTCCCGGTCGACCCCCTCGCTCTCGGGGATCCTCAGCCCGCCGTCGACGAGCACGAGGCTGCGCACCCGCTCGGGGTGGGAGGTGGCGAACCTGGCGGCCACGTAGGCGCCGAGCGAGTGCCCCGCGATCACCGCTCGCTCCAGCGCGAGGTGATCCAGCACCGCCAGCAGATCGCGGGCGTGAGCATCCAGTCCGAAGGGCGGTCCCAGGCGCGCGCTCGCGCCGCGTCCCCGCAGGTCGAGCGCCATCAGCCTGGCGCGGTCGCCCAGCGCGCGCGCAACCGCCAGCCAGGTGCGGCTGGTGGAGGTGATTCCGTGGACGGCGATCGCCACGGGCGCGCCGGCGCGCCGCGCGCCGAGCGCGTACACGGCCAGAGCGCCGCCGGCCACCGGGACGTCGATCCGCTCGCTCACGGGCCGTCTCCATGCCCGGGAGCATCGCCGCACAGCAGCCAGCCCTCCTCGGTCGCGCGCACGAGCCCCTGCTCTCGGAGCAGCGTCAGGGCCGTGGTCACCGTTGGCCGCCGCGCGGCCACCATGTCCGCGAGCACCGAGTGCGTCAGGCGCAGCGGCACGAGCACGCCATCCGTGCGCACCCGGCCCCAGCGGCCTGCCAGGTGCCACAGCAACAGGTGAAGCCGCGCGTCAACGCGCGCCTGCTGGACGATCGCCATGTTGACGGCCAGCTGGCGCGAGCGCGCCACCGATCTTGAGAACAGCCTGCCCGCGACCGCCGGGAAGCCGGCCAGCTGCCGGGAGAAGCGCCCATCGAGCACCGCGATCCGCGTCGGCTGCAGGATCGACCACTGGTGGTGCAGTGGCAGCGGCGACGCGGCGGTCTCCGGGTACGGTCGCCGCAGCACGTCGCCTGAGCCGATCAGCTCCGCGCCGAAGCGCTCGCCGATCCCGACCCTGTGCAGCAGGACGCCGTCGAGCACGAGCAGCCCGATCCCGCCGTCCAGCGAGATCTCCCCGCGCGCCCAGGGTCCCGGCGCGACCACGAGCTCGCGCGCCACCAGCGCGTCGGCGGCGCGCTCGCGCTGATCGGGATCGACCGCCTCGGCGAGCTCCGGGTCCTCCCGGAGCACCCAGCAGACGCCAAGCTCGTCGCGTAGCGGGGTCACGCACCTACCCTAGCCGCCCGACTGAGGGCTGGCGGCATCACCGCGCCCCGATCGCTCGCGCTGGGGGCCGACCCGCCCTGCGCCGCGTGCCGATCCGCCCTGCGCCGGGGGCCGATCTGCCCTGCGCCGGGGGCCGATCCGCCGCGCAGCGGGCGTGCGTGGCGACCACGATCGCAGGCGCGCCTTGCGATGCGATTAACCTCCCGGCGCGATGCGGATCGGACTCCTCACCGGAGGGGGCGACTGCCCCGGCCTCAACGCGGTCATCCGGGCGGCCGTCAGGAAGGGGATCGTCGCCTACGGCGACGAGCTGCTGGGCTTTCGCGACGGCTGGCGGGGCGTGCTCGACGACTCCACCGTGGCGCTCACGGAGGAGTCCACGCGCGGGATCCTCACGCGTGGCGGGACGATCCTGGGTTCCAGCCGCACGAACGTGTTCAGGCACCAGGACGGCGTGCGGCGCGTGCGCGAGACGATGCGCGCCAACCGGCTGGACGGGCTGATCGCGATCGGGGGAGAGGACACCCTGGGTGCGGCAAGCCGCCTCTTCGACGAGGGGGTGAACGTGATCGGCGTGCCCAAGACGATCGACAACGACCTGGGCGGCACCGACGTGACGTTTGGGTTTGACACAGCGCTGCACGTGGCCACCGAGGCGATCGACCGCCTGCACACCACCGCCGAGAGCCATCACCGCAACCTGGTCGTGGAGGTGATGGGCCGCCACGCGGGCTGGATCGCGCTGCACGCGGGGCTGGCGGGCGGCGCCCACGTGATCCTCATCCCCGAGCTGCCGTTCGACATAGAGGACGTGTGCGAGCTGATCCGCCGCCGCCACGAACGCGGCCGCTACTTCGCGATCGTCGTGGTCGCCGAGGGGGCGACGCCGCGCGAGGGCACGCTTACGGTGGCCACCGGCGAGGTCGACGAGTTCGGGCACCCTCGGCTGGGCGGCATCGGCCACCTGCTGGAGCGCGAGATCGAGCGGCGGACCGGGTTTGAGACGCGCGCCACGGTGCTGGGGCACATCCAGCGCGGGGGCACGCCGACCGCCTTTGACCGCGTGCTGGCCACGCGCCTGGGCCTGGCCGCGGTCGACGCCGCCCACGCCGACCGCTGGGGCACGATGACCGCGCTGCGAGGCACCGAGATCAGGCAGGTGTCGCTGCGCGAGGCCGTCTCAGAGGTGCGCCGCGTGCCCGTCTCCGAGTACGAGCGCTACGGGGTGCTGCTGCGCTGAGGCTCGCGACGGCCTCCGGGTGACAGGGGGTCTATGCTCGGTGAAGGTGGCCGGAACTCCAGCATGGGAGGCGCGCAGATGAGCACCACGCAAGCCAGCCGGATCAACGCGAACCTGAGCTCGCTGCTGCGGGCCGGGACGAGCCCGTGGCTCGACCTTCTGCGGCGCTCGCTGATCTCAAGCGGAGAGCTCGCGCGCATGATCGCCGAGGACTCGCTGCGGGGGATGACGTCCAACCCGTCGATCTTCGAGAAGGCGATCCTCGAGTCCGACGACTACGACGACGAGCTGGAGCACGCCCGCGGCCACGGCCTGGATGCAAACGCCGTCTACGAGCGGATCGCGATCGCCGACGTGCGCTCGGCCTGCGACGTGTTCCGGGACACATGGGAGTCCAACGGCCATCGCGACGGGTTCGTCTCCCTGGAGGTGCCCGCGGACCTCGCCCACGACCCGGAGCGCACGTTGGAGGCCGCGCGCGACTACTGGGCGCGCGTGGACCGCCCCAACCTGATGATCAAGATCCCGGGCACCGAGGAGGGCGTGGCGGCGATCGAGCAGGCGATCTACGAGGGCATCAACGTCAACGTCACGCTTCTGTTTGCCGTGGATGCCTACGAGCGGGTCGCCGAGGCCTACCTGCGCGGCCTGGAGCGCCGGCAGGCCGAGGGCCTGTCGCTCGGCGTCGCCTCGGTCGCGAGCTTCTTCGTCAGCCGCGTGGACACCGCCGTCGACGAGCGCCTGCAGGCGCTCGGGCGCGAGGACCTGCTGGGACGGGCCGCGATCGCCAACGCCCGGCTGGCGTACCGCCGCTTTGGGGCGATCTTCTCAGGCCCGCGCTGGGAGGCTCTGCACCGCGCAGGGGCGGGCGTGCAGCGGCCGCTGTGGGCGTCGACCGGCGTCAAGAACCCGCGCTACCCGGACACGATGTACGTGGAGGAGCTGGTGGCACCGCACACCGTCAACACCATGCCGCTGGCCACGCTGCAGGCCTTCGCACAGCACGGCCGGGTGCCGGGCCCGAGCGCCACGCGCGATCCTCAGCCCGACCTGGACGCGATCCGGGAGGCCGGCGTCGACCTCAAGGAGGTCACCGACCGGCTGCTGGCCGACGGGGTCAAGCTGTTTGAGGACGCGATGAGCCAGCTGCTGGACGGCATCCGCAAGCGGACCGGCGCCTGAAGGCCGGTCGCTTGCTCTGGTGGGCGGCCCTGACGCCTGGCCGGGGCGTATCCTCGCGACCACCCGTGCCACGGCGACGCACAGGCATAACTTGAGCGCCACCCGGCCGCTGAGCGCCGAGAGCGCCGACAACCCGCTCGTCGAGGGGCTCGAGCGGCTTCCCGTCCACCCGACCGTGCTCGCGATCTTCGGAGCGACCGGGGACCTGGCGCGGCGCAAGCTGCTGCCCGCGATCTACAACCTCGCGCACGAGGGTCAGCTGCCCGAGCGCTTTGAGGTGATCGGCATCGGGCGCCGAGACCAGGAGAGCGACGACTTCCGGGAGGTCGTGCGCGGCTGCATCGAGCGCCACTCCCGCCGGGCCCCCGACCCCGACGTGCTCGACGGGCTGCTCTCCTCGGTGCGCTACATCCAGGGGTCGTTCGACGAGCCGCAGGTCTACGCGGAGCTCGGACGCGCGCTGTCGGAGGCCGACGAGCGCGCGGGCATGCCGCTGCACCGCGTCTTCTACCTCTCGACCGCGCCCGAGTTCTTCCCGCTGATCGCCGCGATGCTCGGCGAGTCCTCGCTTCACCAGGCGCAGGACGTGGAGGTCAGGATCGTGATCGAGAAGCCGTTCGGCTACGACCTGCGCTCGGCGCGCACGCTCAACTCGCAGCTGCTGGAGGTCTTCGAGGAGCGGCAGATCTTCCGCATCGACCACTACCTCGGCAAGGAGACGGTCCAGAACCTGATCGCGCTGCGCTTCGCCAACGCGCTGTTTGAGCCGGTGTGGAATCGCAACTACGTAGACCAGGTCCAGATCACCGTCGCCGAGGACATCGGCATCGGCGGCCGGGCCGCCTACTACGAGCAGGCCGGCGCGCTGCGCGACCTCGTGCAGAACCACATGCTGCAGCTGCTGGCGCTCGTGGCGATGGAGCCGCCCACGGCCTTCGACGCCGACCGCCTCCGCGACGAGAAGCTCAAGGTGCTGGAGGCGATCGTGCCGCCGAGCCCTGGCGAGGTCCGCTCGATGGCGTTGCGCGCCCAGTACGCGCCGGGTGTGGTCGGCGGCGTGCAGGTGCCCGGCTACCGCGAGGAGCCCGGGGTGGCGCCCTACTCGCGCACCGCCACCTACGCCGCGCTGCGCCTGCACGTCTCCAACTGGCGCTGGGCGGGCGTGCCGTTCTACCTGCGCACCGGCAAGCGGCTGGCGCGCAAGCTGACCGAGATCGCCGTGATCCTCAAGGAGATCCCGCACGTGGCGTTTCAGAGCTCCGGCTCGGTTGGGATCCAGGCCAACCAGATCGTGCTCACGATCCAGCCGGACGAGGGCGTCTCGGTGTCGATCGGCGCGAAGATCCCGGGCACGCGGATGCGGATCCAGCCGGTCAACATGGAGTTCCGCTACGGCACCGCCTTCCTGTCGGAGTCTCCCGAGGCCTATGAGCGGCTGATCCTGGACGCGATGCGGGGGGACGCCACGCTGTTCACGCGCAACGACGAGGTTGAGGCGCTGTGGGGGATCGTCGACCCGATCCTCGAGGCGTGGGACGCCGATCGCTCCTCGACGATCCCCCAGTACGACGCCGGCTCGGCCGGGCCGCCGGAGGCCGACGCGCTGCTTGAGGGCGGCAGGGTCTGGCGGCGGCTGTGAGCGAGGAGGTCTGGTCGGCGCGGGGAACCACGCCGGACGCGATCGAGGCGGCGCTGCGGGAGCTGCTGCGAGCGCGACACGCGGCCGACGAGGCCTTGGCGCCCGCGCGCGTGCTCAACCTGGTGGTGATCGTCGACCGCCAGTGGAGGGGGGAGATCGCCAACCGGCTGGAGCGCGCCGGCCGCTACAACGCGTCCCGCACCGTGCTGTGCGCCGTCGAGGAGGGACGCACCGCGATCGACGCGGTGGCGACGGTGTCCGATGACGAGCAGGCGCCGGGCGCCCCGAGGGTGATGCGCGAGAGCGTCGTGCTGGAGATCGGCGCAGGGCACCTGGCGGCGCTGGGCACGATCGTCGACCCGATCCTCGTCGATGAGCTTCCGACGGTCGTCTGGTCGCCCCACCACCACGACGAGGCGCTCGATGCGATGCGGGCGCTGATGGACGTCGTGCTGGTCGACTCAGACGACCGCGACGATCCCGCGGAGGCGTTCGATCTGGCGCGGCGCCTCGCGCGCGCCGCGTATGTCGTGGACCTGGCGTGGCTGCGCACGACGCCGTGGCGCGAGCGGCTGGCGGCCAGCTTCGACCTGCCTGCGCGCCGCCCGCAGCTGCGGCGCCTGGCGCGCCTTGAGGTTCGTCATCGCGGCACCTCGGCCGCCAGTGGGCTGCTGCTCGTCGGCTGGCTCGCATCGCGCCTGGGCTGGGCGACGGGCGCGCTCGAGCCCGCAGGCGGCGGCCTGGCGGGCGTGGCGCGGCGACCCGTCTTGCCCGAGGTGGGCGATGGCGACGGCGAGCCCCGCAAGCCCGCCGGGTCCCATGGGCCCGCCGGGTCCCCTGGACACGGTGGGCCCCCCGAGTCCGTCGGGTCCCCCGAGCCCGCCGGGTCCCATGGGCCCGGTGGGTCCCCGGACTCGGTGCTGATCGCGCTGCGACCGGTCGAGCAGGAGGCGCCCGGCCTGGCGGGCGTGACCGTCTCGGCGAGCGGGGGAACGTCGCTGTCGCTGCAGCGGGGACCGGGCGGGCTGGACGCATGCGAGGTGACGGCCGACGGGACCGAGCGGGTGTGGCGGATCCTGGGCGCATCGCGCGGCGAGGGGGGAATCCTGGGCGAGGGCGTCAGGCAGGCGCTGCTTCGGGATCCGACCTACGAGCCGGCTCTGGGAGCCGCGACGGCGCTGTGCGGCGCGAGGCGATCAGGCCACACCGGCTCCGCGGGCGGCGGATCGGCGCGGATCGGCCCGTCCCGCCTCCCCTTCGACGGGGGCGCTGCGGGCACGCGGGGGCGCCGGTGAGCGTCTCGATCGAGATCCTGGCCGACCCGGCGCGCAGCTGCGCGACGCTGATGGTCGGCGCCGCGCTGCGCGGCGGGCAGATCGTGCTGACCGGCGGCTCCACGCCACGCAGCGCCTACTCGCACTTCGCCCAGGCCGTGCGCACGGTCGACATGGACCTGTCCGGCACGACCTTCTGGGTGAGCGATGAGCGGTGCGTGCCCGTAGACGATGAGCGCTGCAACTGGCGGATGATCTCGGAGTCGCTGCTGGACGCGCTCGGACCCGAGCATCGTCCGGCCGCGGCGCATCGCATGCGCGGCGAGCTGGGGCCCGGCCCCGGCGCCGAGGACTACGAGCGCGAGCTGCTCGCCGCGGGCCCGCCCTGCTTTGACCTGGTGCTCTTGGGGATCGGCCCCGACGGCCACTGCGCCTCGCTGTTTGCAAACCAGCCGTCGCTGTCCGAGCGCGAGCGGCTGGTGGTCGGCGTGCCGCAGGCCGGCCACGAGCCGCTGGTGCCGCGCATCTCGCTGACCCTGCCCGCGATCGCGCGCGCCCGCGAGGTGGTCTTCCTGGCCACCGGCGAATCGAAGGCGCCCGCGGTCGCGCGCGCGTTCGGAGCGCACGCACGACCGGACCCGGCGACACCGGCTTCGCTGGTCGCCGCGCAGGCGGCCAGCGTCACCGTGCTGCTGGACGAGGCCGCGGCGTCGGCGCTCGACGGGTCGGGGTCGGCGATCGGCGGCTCGGCGTCGGCGCTCGACGGGTCGGGGTCGGCGATCGGCGGCTCGGAGTCGGCGCCGAGCGGGACGGGGCCGGCGCTCGGCGAGGCGGGGCGCCCGGGGCCGAACGCACCTGGGGGGCGGGGGTGACAGACCGGGCCACCGGGAGGCGGCGGTGACAGACCGGGCCATCGCGCCCGAGCTTCGCAGCGCCGAGGTCGTCGGCGTCGATCTCGGCGGGACCAAGGTGGCGGTTGCACGCCTCAGTGCCGGCGAGCTGTCGCAGCCCGCCATCGCGCCCACCGAGCTGGGACGCCAGGAGCGCCTGATCGACCAGCTGGTCTCAATGGTCCAGGACTGCCGCGGGCCGCGGCTGGACGCCGTCGGGATCGGAGTGCCCTCGGTGGTGGAGTTTGAGACCGGTCGCGTGGTTGCCTCCGCGAACATCCCGCTGGCCGACGTGCCGCTGCGGCGCGTGCTCGGCGAGCGTCTGGGTGTGCCCGTGTTCGTCGACAACGACGCCACCGTCGCCGCGCTGGCCGAGGCTCACGACGAGCGTCTTGCGATGACCGCGCGCGACCTGGTGATGTTCACGATCGGCACCGGTGTCGGCGGAGGGCTCGTGCTCGGCGGCCGCATCTACCGCGGCGCCACCGGCGCGGCGGGCGAGCTCGGTCACACCCTGGTCTGCGCGGATCTGAGGGCCCCCTGGCCCACCGGCGACCCGTTCCCGAAGCCCGGCTCGCTGGAGCGCGCTGCGTCCGGGCACGCGCTCGATGCCCTCGCCCGCGAGCTCGCGCGCGAGCGTCCGGACGGCGGGCTGGGGCGGATCGTGGCCGCCGGAGGGGAGGTGGCGGGGGCGGACGCCGTCGCCTGCGCGCGCGCGGGCGACCCGCACGCGGCCCAGATCGTCAGCCTGTGGGCCGGGCGGCTGGGGATCGGGATCGCGAACGCGATCAACACCTTCGACCCCGACGAGGTGGTCATCGGCGGCGGCGGCGCGCAGGCCGGCGAGCTGCTGCTGGAGCCGGCCCGCCGGGTCGCGCAGGGTTACGTCCTGCCGGGCGCGGGCCGGCGCACCACCATTCGTCTGGCGAGGCACGGCGTGCAGGCCGGCGTGCTGGGCGCGGCGCTGCTCGCCGCGCACGAGCTCGCCGGTCCCGGCGCCGGTGCGGCGGGCTCAAGTGCCGCCGAAGGGTCCGGCGCTCCGGGCCCGTCCTGCGCTGCGGGCCCGTCCGGCGCTCCCGCAGGTGCGGCCGGATGATCGTCGCCTGCGGCTTTGACCACGCGGGGCTGGTGCTGCGGGAGCGGTTGCTGGCCGTCATCGCCCAGGAGGGCCACGAGGTGCTTGACCTCGGCGCCCAGCTGCCCGAGGAGGATGACTACCCGGATCGGGCGCTGGATGTGGGGCGCGCGGTGGCCGAAGGCCGGGCCCAGCGCGGGATCCTCGTCTGCGGTTCGGGCGCCGGCGTGTCGATCGCCGCCTGCAAGATCGACGGCGTGCGCGCCGCCACGATCCACGACACCTACACCGCCCACCAGGGCGTCGAGCACGACGCGGTCAACGTGCTGTGCCTGGGCGGGCGGGTGGTCGGTGTCGAGGTGGCGGCCGAGATCGTGACCGCGTTCCTCCGCGCGCGCGTGTCAGACGAGGAACGCCATGTGCGTCGCCGTGCGAAGGTTCAGGAGATCGAGCGCACCCGGGGGGACGGGACGGGAGGGGCGCGCGGGCGCGGCGCCGGTGGATCCGCCGGTCCCCGGGGCGGTTGAGCGATGGCCGACCGCGTCCTGGTGGTGCGCCACGGAGCCACCGAGTGGAGCGTCGCGATGCGCCACACCGGGCGCACCGACCTGCCGCTTCTGCCCGAGGGCCGGCGTCAGGCGGCCGCTCTGGCCCCGCGCCTGGCCGCCGAGCGCGACCGGGTGGCCCTGGTTCTCTGCAGTCCGCTGCTGCGCGCCCGCCAGACGTGCGAGCTGGCCGGCTTCGGGGAGCGCGCCGAGCTCTGCGAGGACCTTCGGGAGTGGGACTACGGCGACTACGAGGGGCTGACGACGCCGCAGATCAGGGAGCGGGCGCCACGCTGGAACCTGTGGACCGACGGCTGCCCCGGCGGCGAGCGGCCCGCCCAGGTGGCGGCGCGGGTGCACCGCGTCCTGGAGCGGCTGCGGGCGACGCCCGGGACCTGCATCGCCTTTGCGCACGGCCACGTTCTCAGGGTGCTGACCGCGCTGTGGCTGGAGATGGACGTGACGGCGGGAGCGCGCTTCAAGCTGGAGGCGGGATCGCTCGGCGTGCTGGGCCACGAGCGCCAGACCGCGGTGCTCGAGCGCTGGAGCGCCTGAGGGCCGCACGTCCGCCGCGCCGCCGCAGCGGGGCGGCCCGTGACGAATGTCACACGAGATTTCGGCGGCGCGACACTTTCGGCCGATCGCAGCGGCCCGTACTCTGCGCGGCAAATGGGCGACGAGCACGCGATCGAGGTCCGAGACCTGCGCCGCTCCTACGGCGAAACCGAGGCGGTGAGGGGCGTGAGCTTCAGCGTGCGACGCGGGGAGGTGTTCTGCCTGCTGGGTCCCAACGGCGCGGGCAAGACGACCACCGTCGAGATCCTCGAGGGGTTTCGCTCGCGCAGCGGCGGTGAGGTCAGGGTCCTGGGGCTTGACCCGGCCGCCCGCTCGCGCCGGCTGCGAGAGCAGGTGGGGATCGTGCTGCAGTCCTGCGGCGTGCAGGAGGACCTGTCCGTCTCCGAGCTGCTGGAGATGTACGGGCGCTACTACTCCCGGCGGCGGACCGTCGACGAGGTGCTCGAGCTCGTCGAGCTCACCGGCAAGCGAGACGAGCGCGCGCGCAGGCTGTCGGGCGGCCAGCGGCGCCGGCTTGACCTGGGGCTGGCGCTCGTGGGCGATCCCGAGCTGATCTTCCTGGACGAGCCCACGACCGGGTTTGACCCCGCGGCCCGCCGTCAGGCCTGGTCGACGCTCGACTCGCTCCGCGGGCTGGGCAAGACGATCTTCCTAACCACGCACTACATGGACGAGGCGCAGCACCTCGCCGACCGTGTCGCGATCATGGCCGGCGGCACGATCATCGCCGAGGGCAGGCCGGACGAGCTCGGCGGACGCGACGTGCGCCCCGCCGAGATCCGCTTCTCGCTGCCGGCGCCATGGTCGCCCGCGGACCTGCCCGAGCTGCCGCAGGCGAGCCGCGAGGTGGCAGGCGACCGCGTGCTGATCGTCACGCGCGACCCCGTCCGCGCCGCGCACGAGCTGACGGGCTGGGCGCTGGATCACGACGTGGACCTCGGCCGCTTCTCGGTCACCCAGCCCACGCTCGAGGACATCTACCTGGAGCTCACCGGCGAGGCGAACGGCGCGGACGCCTCGGAGGTGGGGTCATGAGGGCGCCCTCGGAGGTGGGGTCATGAGGGCGCCATCGGGGGTGCGTCAATGAGCGCGGCCGGCGGTGGGCGCGCCCTGTCCGACGGGGAACGGCCGGTGACGGGCGCGGGCCTGGCGCGGGATCTGTCCCTGGTGGGCTGGCAGGTCCGCTACGAGCAGCGCAGCTACTGGCGAAACCGGGGCCGCGGCGTGTTCACGTTCGTGTTCCCGATCATGTTCCTGGTGATCTTCGCAAGCCTCGACCGCGGGTCGCGGATCTCGAGCCTCGGAGGCATCTCCTACGACGACTTCTTCGTGCCCGGGATCCTCGCCTACGGCGTGATCACCACCACGTTCGTGAACCTGGCGATGAGCACCGCGATCCTGCGTGACGCGGGAGTGCTCAAGCGCATGCAGGGCACTCCGCTGCCCACCTGGGCCTATATGGCGGCCCGGATCATCTCGGCCTCGCTGGTGACGCTCGTGATGACGATCGTCGTGATCGGGCTCGGCGTCGCCGTCTACGGGCTTGATCTGCGCGTCGGCCAGCTGCCGGCGCTGATCGTCGCCCTGCTGCTGGGCAGCGCCACGTTCACCGCGATCGGGATCGGGCTCACGCGCTTCATCCCCACCGCCGACTCGGGGCCCGTGATCGTCAACCTGCTGGTGTTCCCGCTGAGCTTCATCTCCAACATCTGGTTTCCCCCCACCTCGCTGCCCAGCGTCCTTCGCACGATCGCGGGCATCTTCCCGATGCGGCCGCTCGCGTCCGCGCTCCAGTACGTCTTCGATCCCCGCCACGCGCACGTCTCGCTGTTTGACGGGCCTGCGCTGCGGACGCTCGCGATCTGGCTTGCGATCGGCGTGTATCTGATGGCGCGCTTCCTGCGCCAGCCGCAGGGCGAGGTCGCCTGAGATGAGCGCCCGCAGCGCGGCCGGCGGGCCGCTGCGCCGTGGCACGGCGCAGCGCATGGCCGACCTGACCGTGCGCATCCGCCGTCCCTGGGCGTCGCAGTCGCGTCCGATGCGCAGTGTGGCGCTCACCATCTGGGTCGCGTTCATCGTCTTCCCGGTCGCCAACGCGATCACCAGCGACCAGCCCTCCACCGCCGCCCATCTCGCGGTGATCGCCGTCGCGATCGCGTTCGTGGGCGTGTACGCCGGGGTGCTGGCGACGATGTTCCGCGACGACCGGCTGTGGGCGCGCATGGCCCTAAGCGCGGTGATCGCGGCGATCGCCGCCGGCCTGACGCTGATCGACCAGGCGAGCTGGGCGTTCCTGTTCAGCTACGCCTCGGCCTGCGCGGGATGCGGCTTTCCCTCACGCCTGCGCTTCCACGCCGTGCTGGGCTGCACGGCGCTGGCGGCCGGCTGCACGCTGCTGGCCGGAGGCTCGAGCGGGCTCGCGCTCGGCGACGGGGCGGCGACCGTGGGCGTCGGCTACATGATGGTTCTGCTCGCCGATCTTGCCGAGCGCAACGACGAGCTCCGTGAGGCGCGCGCCCAGCTCGCGCAGGCCGCGGTCGCGCGCGAGCGCGAGCGGTTCGCGCGTGACCTGCACGACCTCCTGGGCCACTCGCTGTCGGTGATCGCGATCAAGGCGGAGCTCGCCGGGCGGATGCTGCGTGAGGACCCGGACCGCGCTGGCGCTGAGGTGGCCGACGTCGAGCGCGTCGCGCGACTGGCCCTGCGCGAGGTTCGCGATGCGGTCGGCGGCTACCGGCGCCCGACCCTGGACGGCGAGCTAGACCGGGCGCTGCTGGCGCTGGCCGCCGCCGGGATCCAAGCGGAGGTTGAGCGCGACCACGAGCCCCTGGACCCGGACGTCGAGGCGGTGCTCGCCTGGTCGGTGCGCGAGGGCGCGACCAACGTGATCCGCCACAGCGGCGCGCGGAGCTGCTACTTGCGGATCACGACCGGGTCCGATACGGCGACGGTGGAGGTGCTCGACGATGGCGCCGGGGCCGAGCGAGAGCCGGCGCTCGACGCGCCGCCCGGCCACGGCCTCTCCGGGCTGGCCGAGCGCGCCGAGCGGCTGCGGGGCACGATCCGCAGCGGGCGCCGCGAGGACGGTCCCGGATTTCGCCTGGCGGTGTCGGTGCCAGTGGCGGCCGGTCGCCCGTGACCAGGATCCTGATCGCGGAGGACCAGGCGATGGTCCGCGGCGCGCTCACGACCCTGCTGGAGCTGGAGGGGGACTTTGAGGTGGTGGCGGAGGTCTCTCGCGGCGACGAGGTGCTCGAGGCCGCGCGGCGCGCCTCGCCGGACGTGGCGCTGCTCGACATCGAGATGCCGGGCGCGACCGGCCTTCAGGCCGCGGAGCTGCTGGCCCGCGAGCTTCCGTCCTGCCGGGTGCTGATCCTTACCACCTTCGGCCGTCCCGGATACCTGCGGCGAGCGATGGAGGGGGGCGCCGCGGGCTTCGTGCTCAAGGACGCTCCGGCCGCCGAGCTGGCGCGCGCGATCCGCGGCGTGCTCCGCGGCGAGCGGGTCGTCGATCCGGCTCTCGCGGCCGCCGCGCTGTCCCAGGGCGAGTGCCCGCTGACCCCACGCGAGCGGGAGGTTCTGCTCGCCGGCCGCGAGCACGCGACGATCGCCGAGATCGCGGCCGCCCTGTACCTGTCGCCGGGCACCGTTCGCAACCACCTCTCCTCGGTGATGCAGAAGCTGGACGCCCGCAACCGGGCCGAGGCGATCCGGCTGGCGGAGGAGCGGGGCTGGCTGTGATCGCCTGAGGTCGCGCCAGCGTGGCGCCGGGCTCATGCCGGCGGCGCACCAGCCGCCGCGCCGGCAGCATCCCGCCCGTCAGGGGATGCGGCTGAGAGGATTCGAACCTCCACGGGCTCACGCCCACACGGACCTGAACCGTGCGTGTATACCAGTTTCACCACAGCCGCCAGAGGGCTGAAAAGGTAGCAAGCGCGCGCGAGTCACGCAGACGCGCGCCAGCCGTCCGCCCGCCGCCGTCCCCGCGCGCCCGGGATCCGGGAGGGGGCGGCCGGCGATCCGGCGCCACGCTAAGTCGGCCGGCGATCCGGCGCCACGCTAAGCTGAGCCGCGCTATTCGCAGCGCAGCTGCGATCGTCCAAGCGTGCCGCTATCGTCTAGGGGACTAGGACGCCGCCCTCTCACGGCGGAAACCCGGGTTCGAATCCCGGTAGCGGTACCTCCGAAGAAGCCCGCAAGCGTGGAGTGTCGTGATGCTGGTAAGGGCGGCTGGCCGTGCGCGGCGACCGGCGAAAGACACTCGGAGTGCACGGCTCAGACGGTCGCGCCCGGCAGCGACGCGGGCCGGCTCAGGCCGACCACGCGCTCGAGCCAATTGCGAAACAGTCGCCGGGCGAGCGACACCGACCTGCTCTCGGAGCGGCGGACCTCGTCCACCAGTCCCTTGAGCGCACCGGGTCCGAGGATCCTCTCCAGATTATGTCGATACTCGGGCACGGCGCCCCATTCCTGGGCGAGAGCGGCATCGACCTCCAGGTGGAACTGAAGCGCGTACGCGCGCCCGACGGCGAACGCCTGGCGCTCGTAGGCGTCCGAGCGCGCGAGCGCGACCGCGCCGTCGGGCAGCTCGAACGTGTCCTGGTGCCACTGGAGCGCGTGGAACTCGGCGGGCGCGCCGGCGAACACCGGGTCGGTTCGGGCCGCCTCGGTGAGCTGGACCGGCAGCACGCCCACCTCCGGCTCAGGTCCGGCGTAGACCCGAGCGCCGAGGCTCGCGGCCAGCAGCTGCGCTCCCAGGCAGACGCCCCAGTAGGGGAGCCCCGCGCGCACGGCCTCGGCGATCGCTCGCTTCTCCGCTGCCAGCCACGGCAGACGGTCATCCTCGTAGGCGCCCATCGGGCCGCCCATCGCCACGATGCCGGCGAACTCGCGCCAGTCTGGCAGGGGGTCGCCCTCATCGACCATCACGCGGTGCAGATCCAGCCCCCAGTCGCGCAGCTCATCCTCGTAGGCGGCGGGCGGCTCGCACGCGATGTGCTGAAGCACCAGCAGCGGCCTCTGCGAGTGAGGGCTCACGGTCAGAGCATCCTATCCCGCCCCGGCGGCCGGCGGCCGGCGGCAGGGGGCGGGGGCCGGCGCCCGGGCAGGGCCGCGCCTCCGAGCGGTCTCGCGGGCCGCAGCGCGCTCGGTATTGCGCGGAGCGGCTGCTCGGTTTCGCGGGCGGGTTGCTGCTCGGTTCCGCGGGCGGGTTGCTGCTCGGTTCCGCGGGGGCCCGTGCCGCTCAGCGCCGGCGCGCGCGGTCGGACCCCGCTAGCCGCCATGCGGCCGGAAGGAGCATCGCGGCCAGCGCCGCCTTGATCGCGTCGCCGACGATGAACGGGGTGAGCCCGAGCGAGATGGCGGTGCCGGCGCTCACGCGGAGGTAGAACGCCAACCAGGTCACGCCGACGCCGTACATGACCACCTCGCCGGCGACCATCGCCGGCACCGAGCCAAGCAGCCTGCGGTCGGCCCCGCGCTCGGCCAGCGCGCCGCACACCGCGGCGCACAGCGCGAACCCGATGATGTAGCCGAATGAGGCCCCAACGTAGCCGCTCGCATGCCCGGCAAACCACGGCACGCCGGCGACGCCCGCCACGCCGTAGAGCACCATCGCTGCCAGGCCGCGCCGCCAGCCCAGCGCGGTGCCCGAGAGCAGCACGCCCAGCGTCTGGCCGGTGATCGGCACCGGCGTGAAGGACAGGTGGATCGAGATCTGCGCCAGCAGGCCGACGAGGCAGGCGCCGCCCACGACGAGCAGCGCGTCGGGCGCCACGTCGGGGATCAGGTCGGCCAGCACGAGCGGCCTGCGGCGGGGGAGTGTCGCTGCTTCGTTCATCTTTCCTCCGTGAGGGTGCGAGCCGGCGGTTCGGGCCTCGCGGCGTCGCCGTCGGACAGGACGCGAGCACCCTACCAAGAGCGGCCGCCGGATCGCCTGCGCCACGAGCGGCCCCGGATGCCTGCGCCACAAGCGGCCGCCGGATCTTCTGGCGCCACACGGCGCGCGCCGTGCCGCCTGCGGCCACGCGCGCCCCGGACCCGGTCTCCGCCGGCCGGCGCGCCGCGGCTCATGCGCGCCACGCGCGCAAACAGGTCGCTTCGCCACGGGCACGCACGCGCCGCTGCGACATGCGCGCCACGCGCGCGCAGGCAGGTCAGGCCACGCCACAATCGCCGGTGTGCAGATAGAGGACACGCTCGCCTACCTGACCGGCCGCTGGGCGATCGAGCGTCGCCTCGTCGACCACCGCGCCGACCGGTGCGGCCGGCTTGACGGGATCGCCGAGATCAGCTTGACCGAGCAGGCCGCTCGGCCGATCCCGGCGACAGGCGCCGGATCGCGTCGCGCTCGCTACGAGGAGCGTGGCCGGCTGCGCCTGGGATCGGTCTGCATGCGCGCCGGCCGGGAGCTCGCGATCCTCGACACGGATGCGGGGGCGGTCGTGTTGCGCTTCATGGACGGGCGCGAGTTCATCACGCTTGATCTGCGCCCGGGTGCATGGGAGGCGGTGCACGGATGTGCCGCGGACCGCTACGAACTGCGCTTCGAGGTCCGCTCGCCGGGCACGCTGGTCGAGGACTGGCGGGTGCGCGGCTCCGTGAAGGACTATGAGGCGCGCACGGTCTGGCGCCGGCTCGGCGGTCACTCGGACGCCAGCGCGCGCAGATAGCGCCAGAACCTCGCCGCCTCACGCGCGGCCGCGGGGCGGCGGCGGCGCACGGCGCGCAGCGGCCGGCGCAGGTCCACCCCGGCCACGGGCACGGCGCACAGCGTGCCCGCGCGCGTCTCGGCCTCGACCGCAAGCCGTGAGATCAGCGTGAAGCCGTCCTCGAGAACGGTCCGCTTGAGGCTCTGGGTCGAGGCGGTCACGATCGCCGGCTCAAGCTCGACCCCGGCGGCCGCGAGCGCCGCGGTCGCCACCGCGCGCGTGCCGGAGCCGAGCTCGCGCGTGAGGTAGCTGTCCTGGACCAGCGCTCGCGCCGGCACGGCGCGCAGGCCGGCCCACCGGTGGCGCGGCGAGACGACAGCGACGATCTCGTCGTGGAGGATCGTCAGCTGCTGCAGGCCCTCCGCGCGGTCCAGCGACTCGATGAAGCCGATCTCGGCCTCGCCGGAGCGCACGGCGGCCAGCACGCCCCGCGAGTTGACGATCTCAACCTCGGCGCGGAACCTGCCCTGCTCGCGGGCGCGAAAGCCCGCCAGCCAGCCCGGGAGCAGGTAGCCCCCGATCGTGTGGCTGGCGGCGAGGCGCAGCGCCGGCGCCTCGCTGGCGTGGGCTGCGACCACGGCCGCCGCGTGGTGCAGCGCGCTCAGCGCCCGCTGGGCCTCCGGATACAGGGCCCGTCCCGCGTCGGTTGCGCTGACCCCCAGGCGCCCTCGCTCCAGGAGCCGGACGCCGAGACGGCGCTCGAGCATCAGGATGCGCTTGCTCGCAGCCGACTGGGTGAGCTCCAGCGCGTCGGCCGCAGCGGTGACGCTGCCGGTCTCGACGGCGGCCACGAACGCAGCCAGCTCGCCGGCGTCCAGCGGCTCTCCGATCACGTGTCGCATTCCCGCTGAGAATAGGAGTAAGAGCGATTGGAATGGATCTGGCCGCCCGCGCGCCCCACAATCGGCGCGTGGCGCGCTACTCGTTCGTGCTGGACCAGAGCCGGTGCATCGGCTGCCACGCGTGCACGGTGGCCTGCAAGGTGGAGCACGGGGTGGAGCTGGGCGTGTTTCGCACCTGGGTCAAGTACGTGGAGCGCGGTGAGTTCCCGCACACGCGTCGCCACTTCTCGGTGCTTCGCTGCAACCACTGCACGGACGCCCCGTGCGTGGAGATCTGCCCCGTCAAGGCGCTGTACAAGCGCCAGGACGGAATCGTCGACTTCGACCCCGACCGCTGCATCGGCTGTAAGGCGTGCCTGAACGCCTGCCCATACGACGCGCTGTACATCGACCCGCGCTCCAACACCGCGGCCAAGTGCAACTTCTGCGCGCACCGCGTCGACAGCGGCCTCGCGCCGGCGTGCGAGGTCGTCTGCCCGGTCGGGGCGATCATCTCCGGCGACGCCGACGACCCGGACTCGGAGGTCAGCCGCATCCTCGGACGGCTGCCATCGCAGGTGCGCGCGCCCGAGCAGGGAACCGGGCCCAACGTCCACTACATCGGCGCCGATCGGGCGGCCATCGAGCCGCTGCTGGTCGGCGGCGACGCGTACCTGACGACCGAGATCGCCCCCTGGCAGGCGCAGAAGCTCAAGCCGCTGGCCGCGGAGGCGCAGGCGCGCGCCACCGGCGACATCGGCCACCCCGCACCGTGGGGCTGGCGGGTGTCAAGCTACTTCCTCTCCAAGGGGATCGCCGCCGGAGCGATGATGCTCGCGGTGCTGATGGCGGTCGTGGGCGCGCACGGCTCCCGGCTTGCTGACCTCGTGCCGGGCGTGATGGCGCTTGCGGGGATCGGCGTCACGGGCCTTCTGCTGGTGTGGGACCTCAAGCGGCCGCGCCGCTTCCATTACCTGTTCACGCGGCCGCAGTGGCGCTCCTGGCTGGCGCGCGGGGCGCAGGCGATCAACCTCGCGGCGGCGGTCGCGGTCGCGTGGACCGTCGCGGCCGTGCTCGGGCTGCATGCGCTCAGCGACGCGCTTCGCTTTGCGATGGTCCTCGCCGGGGCGCTGCTCGCGGGCTACACCGCGTTTCTGTTCAACCAGTGCGAGGGGCGCGACCTGTGGCAGAGCCCGCTGCTGCTGGCGCACACGCTGGTCAACGCGCTGCTGGCCGGCGCCGGCGCGCTTGCGCTCGTCGCGCTCGGGGTCTCGGCCCCGGGCGGGGTGCACCGGGCGCTCGCCTGGGCGATGCTGCTGGCGGCGGCCGCGAGCGCCGCGATCATCGCGCAGGACGTGTACGGGCGCCACCCGACGGCGCAGGCCGAGCGAGCGGCGCGCAACCTGAGGCGCGACATGTTCGCCGCGCGGTTCTGGTCGGGCGTGGCGGTCGGGCTGGCGGCGCCGGCCGCCGCGGCGGCCGTGTTCCTGCTCGTGGGATCCGGCCTTGGGGTGCTCGCCGCCGGCGGGCTGGCGGCGCTCGTCGGCCTGTGGCTGTACGAGGACGCGTGGGTGAGGGCGGGGCAGAGCGTCCCGCTCAGCTAGACAGCATGGAGGTCAGATGGCCGCCTCATGGCGCACAGGGCATCAACGCGAGATGACCGTCGACCCGCAGGCTCAAGCGCGCGCGACGGCCACGCCGCTGGTGCAAGCGCGCGTGACGGCCGCGCCGCAGAGGGTGAGCCGGGCATGAGCGGCCGGCTGCGCAGCTTCCCGCCGTTCGAGCGCTGGGACGACTGGACCGAGCTTGACGCACAGGCGTGGCCGCGGCGCGTGGAGCGGCGCTACACGCTCGTGCCGACCGTGTGCTTCAACTGCGAGTCGGCGTGCGGGCTGACGGCATACGTCGACCGTGAGACGTTCGAGATCCGAAAGCTCGAGGGCAATCCGCTTCACCCGGGGTCACGGGGGCGGAACTGCGCCAAGGGACCGGCGACGATCAACCAGGTGCACGACCCCGAGCGGATCCTGCATCCGCTGCGCCGCCGGCCCGGCACTCCGCGCGGCGGCGGCGAGTGGGAGCGCGTCTCGTGGGATCACGTGCTGGACACGTTCGCCGAGCGCATGCACGAGTCGTTTGCGGCCGGCAGGCCCAACGACGTGCTGTACTTCGTCGGGCGCCCCGGCGAGGATGGGTTCGCCGAGCGCTTCCTTGAGACCTGGGGCTCGGACGGCCACAACTCGCACACCAACGTGTGCTCGTCGGGCGGTCGCTGCGGGTACGGCATCTGGTCGGGCACGGACCGCCCGTCGCCGGACTACGCCAACGCGCGCTTCATCCTGCTGCTCTCAGCGCACCTGGAGTCAGGGCACTACTTCAACCCCCACGCGCAGCGGATCGTCGAGGGCCAGCAGCGAGGCGCAAAGATCGCCGTCATCGACCCGAGGCTGTCGAACACGGCCTCCCGCGCCGACCTGTGGCTGCCGGCTTGGCCGGGCACGGAGGCGGCCGCGCTGCTGGCGATCGCGCGGCTCATGCTCGAGCGCGACTGGTTTGACCGTGAGTTCGTCCGCCGCTGGGTCAACTGGCGCACCTACCTCGCCCACCGAGCGCCCGGCGACGAGCCGACGTTCGAGAACTTCCTGGGCGCGCTGCGGCGCGAGTACTCGCAGTACACGCTCGAGTTCGCCGAGCGCGAGACGGGCGTCGCGGCCTCGATGCTCGAGCAGGTCGCCAGGGAGATCGCCGCCGCCCGGCCCGCGTTCGCGTCCCACATCTGGCGCGCGGCCGCCGCTGGCAACCTGCACGGCTGGCAGGTGACCCGTGCGCTTCACCTGCTCAACGTGCTCGCCGGTTGCATCGGGCGCCCGGGCGGCGTGTCTCCCAACGCGTGGAACAAGTTCATCCCCGAGCCTTGGCGCCGGCCGCCCGCGATCAGCACCTGGAACGAGCTCAACTGGCCGCGCGAGTATCCCCTGGCGCACAACGAGATGAGCATCCTCTGGCCGCATCTGCTGCACGATGGGCGCGGTCGCCAGGAGGTGCTGTTCACGCGCGTGCTCAACCCGATCTGGACCTTCCCCGACGGATACTCGTGGCTTCGCGCGCTGCGCGACGAGGACAAGGTCGCCCTGCACGGCGCGCTGACGCCCACCTGGTCTGAGACCGCCTGGTGGGCCGACTACGTGCTGCCGATGGGGCTGGGGCCCGAGCGACACGACACCCACTCCTACGAGACGCACGCCGGGCGCTGGCTGGGGTTCCGCCAGCCCGTGCAGCGCGTCGCGATGGAGCGCGCCGGCCGCAGGGTGACCCACACCCACGAGGCCAACCCCGGCGAGGTCTGGGAGGAGGGGGAGTTCTGGATCGAGCTGTCCTGGCGCGCGGACCCGGACGGCTCGCTGGGGATCCGCCGCTTCTACGAGTCCCCCTACCGTCCGGGGGAGAAGATCACGCTCGCCGAGTACTACCGGTGGATGTTCGAGAACTCCGTGCCCGGGCTGCCTGAGAAGGCGGCCGCCGAGGGGCTTGAGCCGCTTGAGTACATGCGCCGGCACGGGTGCGTGGAGATAGCGCGCGACGAGTACCTGCAGCACGAGCAGGAGGTCGAGCTGCGGGAGGGAGAGGTGGAGGTCCGCGGGCTGGAGCGCACCGTCGCCCTTGTCTCGTTTGACACCTCCCACCTGCCGCTGACCGGGATGCCTGACACGATCGCCGCGGAGGTCGACGGGGTGCCCCGGCGCGGCTTCAACACCCCCTCTCGCAAGCTGGAGCTCTACTCGGAGACAGTGGAGGAGTGGGGCTGGCCGGAGCTGGCGACGCCGGTCTACGCCCGCTCGCACGTGCACCACTCGCTGATCGACCACGAGCGCGGCGAGTACGTTCTCCTGCCGACCTACCGGCTGCCAACGCTGATCCACTCGCGCTCCGCCAACGCCAAGTACCTCACCGAGCTGGCCCACTCGCATCCGCTGCTCATCTGTCCGCCCGACGCGCGGCGGATCGGCGTGGACACCGGCGAGCTTGTGCGCGTCGAGACCGAGATCGGCTGGTTTGTGATCAGGGCGCTTGTGACCGACGGCATCCGCCCCGGCGTCGTGGCCGCCTCTCACCACATGGGACGCTGGCGGCTGCGCGAGAACGAGGGCATGGAGCGCTGGGCATCGGCGCTTGTGGCGATGAGCGAGTCAGGCGACGCGGTGCAGTTCCGCCAGCTGGAGGGGGTGCGCCCCTTCGACTCCCAGGACCCCTCATCCCGGCGGATCTGGTGGAGCGACGCCGGCGTGCACCAGAACATCACCTTCCCGGTGCACCCCGATCCGGTGTCTGGCATGCACTGCTGGCATCAGAAGGTGCGCGTCTCGCCGGCGCGCCCCGGCGACCGCTACGGCGACATCCACGTCGACTTCGCGCGCGCCCGGGCGGTGTACCGCAAGTGGCTTTCGGCCACGCGCCCGGCCGCCGGCGAGCTGCGACGGCCGATCTGGCTGTTTCGCCCGCTCAAGCCGACGCTGGAGGCCTTCCGTCTGCCCGGCGGCGAGCCCGCGCGCGACGGTGAACGTGCGCCCGAGCGCCCACGCGGGCAGGCCGCGCATGAGCCCTCCGATGCCGCCCGCGCGCTCGACGGGCAGGGCGCATCCGAGCGCCGAGCGAGCGCGCTTGAGCTGCACCGCGTCCTGGACTGGGACCCCGAGCTGACCTGGGGGCCGCTTCCGCGCGTCGGGCGGCGGCCGGGTCAGGGCGAGCCGCTGGGCGCGGGCGCCGGCGACGGCGCGGGCCGCCAGGAGGCCCCGGCGGTGGCCACGTCGGTCGGGTAGGTGCGCCGCGCGCGCAAAAGGAACACGCCGGCGGCGGCCAGCGTGGCCAGCATGATCAAAAACGCCACCTGCAGCCCGGTGCCGGTGCGCGTGCTGACGATCTCATGCGTGCGGGTGCCGATCGGCGCCTGCTGCGGGGACAGGCCGGAGATCAGGTCGGCGACCAGGCCGAACAGCAGCGGCGCCAGCGCCTGCGCGATCGAGCGCAGGAACGTCCGCACGCTCTCGGCTCGCCCCCAAAGCCCGGAGGGCATGATGTCAAGGCGAGCGGCGTCCAGCGGGGGGTTGGCCGCCGAGATGAACGCCGCGCCCGCCACGTCGAACCAGATGCCGGTGCCCAGGCTCGAGCTCAAAAGCCCGGGGATCAGGACCGCCACCGACGCCAGGTAGCAGATCGCCGGGACCCACACTCTGGACTCGAAGTGGCCCCTGCGGGCGATCAGATCGGACAGCGGCCCGCTTGCGAGCGTCCCGATCAGCGCGCCGACCACCAGCAGCCCGAGCATCAGCGTCGCGGTCGCCTCGCTGGCCTGGTAGTGGCCGCGCAGGAACACGACCGCGAACGTCTGAAGCCCCGCGAAGAAGAAGTAGCCCAGCGAGGAGCTGATGATCATCAGCACGTTGGTCGGCACGCGCAGGATGTAGCGCACGGCGGCGGCCAGCGGCATCGCGTCCGGGTCAAAGCGCAGGACGCGCTCGGGATCAGGCGCAAAGCCGCGCGCCCGGAACGCGTCGAACGCCTCCCGCCCGCCCTCGTCGGGCGGCCCCTCCGCGCGGTCCGCTCGGGCGGCCTGCCGCGCCGCGCGCCGCGCCGCCAGGCGGCCCGAGGCTGCCGCCTCCAGGTCCACCGTGCCGGGCTCGAGCCTGCTCTGGCCGCCGCGGATGGGCTCGGGCACCGTGCGCCACAGCGAGCGGGCCAGCGCCAGCCCCGGCAGCCCCAGCACAAAGAAGGCGACCCGCCAGGAGAACAGGCTGGCGACCGCGCCGCTGATCACAAAGCCCGCGGCGGTGCCCGCGATCTCTCCCGTGAGGATGTAGCCGTACACGCGGCTTCGCTCCACGGCGGGGAAGTAGTCGCCGGTGAGCGACGCGATCGCGGGGCCGGCCGTGGCTGTGACAGCGCCCAGCCCGACGCGGGTCAAAAGCAGCGTCGAGTAGGAGGAGGCGAACGCGCCGGCGATCGTGGTGGCGCTCCACAGGACCATGCTGGTGGCCAGCATCGGGATCCGGCGGAAGCGGTCGACCAGCAGGCCGACGGGGATCACCGCCAGCGCCCCGATCACGAGCGCGACCGAGTTCAGCAGGCCGATCTTTGCGTTGCCGATGCGCAGCGCGTGCTCCAGCTGCGGGGCCACCGCTCCGACGGTCGAGATCTGCGCGCTTGAGAGCGCCAGCACGCCTCCGAAGAGGACGATCACGCGCGCGCGGGCCGGGCCGCCGACGATCTGCACGACCCGTCCGCGCGCCGCGCCGGCAAGCCAGCCCAGCGCCCGGGCCAGGAGCCTGGCAGCGGCCAGCGCCCGCCGCTCGCTCTGCGCGCGCGAGCGCGTCTGCGCTTGATCGTCGTCGCGGTGGCCGGCTCGGCGCGGGGGCGGGTCTGCGTCCTGCACGTCCACCCAGTCTGATGCACGCGCTCGCAGGCCGGCTGCAAGGCGCGCCGGGCGGGATGTCGCGCCCCGGCGGCGCGCAGCCGCGGTGCGATAATCGGCTCGCGGCGCGCGGGAGGTGCCAGACCTAGCGACGATAGGAGGGGAGATGAAGCGCTCGACCGAGCAGATCCTCACCACCCACACGGGCAGCCTGCCGCGTCCCCCCAAGCTGCTTGAGGAGCTTCGCCGGCGAGACCGGGGCGAGAGCGACGGAGCGGACTTCGACTCGCTGGTGCGCGAGGCGGTGCGCGAGGTCGTCGCCCGCCAGGTGCAGGCCGGCGTGAGCGTCGTCAACGACGGGGAGGCCGGGAAGATCGGCTACTCCACCTACGTCAAGGAGCGCCTGGACGGGTTCGGGGGCGAGGGCGGCTTCGGCGAGATGCCCGCCGACATGGTCGAGTTCCCCGACTACATGCAGCGCGTGATGACCGCGCTTGACTTCGCGATGCCGGCCTGCATCGGCCCCGTGTCCTATCGCAGCCTCGACGCCGTGCGCGCCGACATCGCCAACCTCAGGGACGCCGTCGCGCAGGCGGGCGGCGTGCAGGACGTGTTCATGACCGCGGCCTCGCCGGGCGTGATCTCGGTGTTCTTGCAAAACCAGCACTACCCGAGCCACGAGGACTACATCGCGGCGCTGGCCGACGCGATGAAGCCCGAGTACGACGAGATCCACCGGGCGGGGCTCGTGCTGCAGCTCGACTGCCCGGACCTGGCGATGACGCGCCAGATGCGCAGCGACGAGACGCTCGAGCAGTTCCGCGCCCGGGCGCGGCTGCACGTGGAGGCGATCAACCACGCGACGCGCGACATCCCCGCCGATCAGATGCGCATGCACCTGTGCTGGGGCAACTACGAGGGGCCCCACCACCACGACGTGCCGCTGGCCGACATCATCGACATCGTGCTGGAGGCGCGCCCCGCGGCGATCTCCTTCGAGGCCGCCAACCCCCGCCACGAGCACGAGTGGACGGTGTTTGAGGATGTTCGCCTCCCGGAGGGCAAGATCCTGATCCCGGGGGTGATCGACTCGACCACCAACTACATCGAGCACCCGGAGCTGGTCGCCCAGCGCCTGGTGCGCTACGCGGAGCTGGTGGGGCGCGAGAACGTGATCGCCGGAAGCGACTGCGGCTTTGCCACCTTCGCCAGCTTCCTGGTGGTCGATCCGGCGATCACCTGGGCCAAGCTCGGCGCGATGGCCGAGGGTGCCCGGATGGCGTCGTCCAAGCTCTGGTGATCGCGCGCCGGCCGGCGCTCGCGCGCCGCTGGCGGCGTTCCGGGGCCGCGCGCCGAGGGCGGCGCCCGATAGCCGGGCGCGCCGGCGGCGCCCAATAGCTGGGCGCGCCGGCGGCGCCTGATAGCCGCGCGCGCCGGCGGCGCCTGATAGCCGCGCGGCGGCCGGCCTCAGTCGTCCGGCGAGCCGGCCCGCGACCGGGCGCCGGCGGCGGCCGTCGGCACCGCGGCGCCACGGCGCGGGATGACCGCGTCCAGCGCTCGGTCATAGGCGCCGCCGACGATGTCTGAGATCCGGTCGATCAGCTCCCGCAGCGGACGCAGCCAGAGCGCCGTGGCCGCGAGCGCCCCGATGGCGGCGCCGCCCAGCACGTCGGTCGGGTAGTGGTAGCCGAGCGCCACCCGCCCGAAGCAGAGGATCACCGCGAACACCGCCACGATAGACCCCCACCGGAACCGGTGGCGCAGAAGGATCGCAGTTGCGATCGCGATCGACGCGGTCGCGTGGTCTGAGGGGAAGCTCGCGTCGGCCGGATGGGGCGCGAACAGGTGGATCTGGCCCGGATGCGCCACGAACGGGCGGGCGCGGTCATAGAACTCGGTGATGATCTTGCCCACCAGCAGCCCCAGGGCGGCGCTCAGCCCCGCGGCCACGGCTGTTCGCCTGACCGGCGCCGCGGGCGCGTGGCGCGCCAGCGCGCAGACCACGAGGAGCATGCCGAGGAACAGCACCTCGGACACCTTCACGTAGGCCAGCAGCGGGTCCTCGATCGCGTCGTGGGACACCAGGAAGCTGTTGAGCGAGTGGGTGATCGACCAATCCATTCCCCGGTGTTTACACCACGTTCACAAGTGGCGCTTAAACGGGGCAGGACGCATCCGGGAAGCGGGCGCGCTCGGCCGCTGGGGGAGGGGGCTCTCGGGAGGGGGCGCTAGGTCGGTGGGCGAGCGGGGCTCGGTGGCGGGCGAGGGCGGCGCTCGGTCGGTGGGCGAGCGCGGGCTCGGTGGCGGGCGAGGTCGCGCTTGGCGTGAGGGCGATAGCCGCGCCTCAGCCGGGGGCGCGCTTGGTGGCGATGTAGCCGGCCAGGCGCTCGGTTGCGCGACGCAGGCGCCGGAAGTACGCGGAGCGGCTCAGCGACAACAGCTCCGCCGCCAGCTCGTGGCTTGGCTGGGGCTCGAGGTAGCCGGCCATCAGCGCGCGGCGGGTGAGCTGGTCGCCCGCGCTCTGGCCGAACGCCCGCTCGGCCGCCTCCATCAGCAGCGCGCGGACGGAGGCGGCTCGTTCCTCGAGCGTCGCTCCGCTGGCAAGCTCAGACCGGGCGAGCGCGTCCGGTCGCTGGAGGTTGCGAAGCGCCGCGCGCACGGCGGCCGCGAGCTGAGCGTGGTCGTCGGCGACCGCGCCGGGCGCAAGGCCAAGCTCCCGGTAGATCAGGTCCCGCTGGGCGCCGAGCAGGCCACCCGGCCCATAGTCGACCAGGTGGCACTCAAGCCGCACCCGGCCAACCGAGGCGTCCAGCGCCTGGATCCGCCGCGCGCCCAGCGCCCGGCTGAACTCCAGCGCACCGGGCAGGTGCCGATTGATCGGCAGATATGCCCAGCGGGGATTTGAGTGCGCGGCGCGCAGGATGCCCGCCATCCCGAGCATGGACACCACGTCGGAGTCGCCCCGGGCGGTGAGGTCGACGACGTCGCGCCACAGGACCGCGCGCTCGGGGGTCTTGAGCCGCCGGGCGTGCACGAGCCTGGGCCCCAGCAGCGGATCGTCGTCGCAGAACGGCGGCGCGTCGGGCGGGGTGAGGGCGATCGTGTAGCCCACCAGTCGATCGCGCCCATCTCTGACGGTCGTGATGTGCTCGGGCCCATGCTCGATGAATCGCTCGGTTCCCGGCAGCAGCCGCTCGTGCCAGGTTCCGCGCAGCGCGGCGCGGATTCGGTCCGCGTCGCCTGAGCGCAGCTCGTCCAGGCGCAGGCGGCTTGCGGGCTGCCACGAGAAGCCCCAGCGGATCGCCGGGGACCGGCTCAGGTGCGACAGGTCGATCGCCATCAGCAGATCCCCCCGCCGGGCGCGCTCGTAGAAGTGGTCGCAGATGCGCCGGCGCAGCTCCCGCTCGAGGACCGGGTCGCGCAGGTCCAGGTTGCGGCGCAGAGCATCCGCCACCAGCTCGTGCAGCGCGATCCCCTCGCCCAGCGGCTCGGCGAACGTTCTGGAGACCAGCCAGCCCAGCTCCGCATCGGCGTCCGAGCCGGGAAGCGCGTCGCGCAGCAGCTCGGGGGTCGTCACGCGAGCGATCGCCGCGACCCACAGCGCGCGGGCGTGCCGGGGGTCAAGCTCGGAGTCGATCAGCCGCGCGGCCAGGGCAGCGATGACCTCCGGGCTGGTGGGCTCCCCGGCAGCCGAGCGATCCGCTCGGGGGGCCTGTGCGGCGAGCGTGAGCGCCAGCGGCGAGCCGCGGGCCCAGGCGGCGAGCTGCTCGGCCTTCAGAGCGGTGATTCCGTGACGCGACAGGAGCTCGAGCGCCTCGTCTACGGCTAGGCCGTCGAGCCTGAGCTCGGCCACGACGCTGTCCCAGCCGCGTTCATGCCAGGCGCGCCCAGGCGGGCGCCTGCTGGCGATCACGACCCGCGCTGTGGCGGGCAGCGTGGGCAGCAGCGTCTGGCGCAGATGGCCGCCCACCGACTGAATGCGCTCGAAGGTGTCGATCAGGATCAGCGGCCGCGGGTGCTCCCGAGCGGCGGCCAGCGCGTCGCTGAGCGCGTCCGGGCCCGGGGAGAGCTCGCGTCCCTCAACCCAGTAGACGCCGAGGCCGTGCGCTCTCGCCCGTCGGTCAAGCTCGCGCAGCAGCGCGCTCTTGCCCACGCCGGCGGGCCCGTGCACGAACACGACGCGCGCCGTGCCGTCGTCGAGCAGCTCGCCGAGCCGCTTGAGCTCGGCCGCGCGGCCCACGAACCGCGCCGCGTCCAGGCTCGAGACGATCCCGCCGAGGGTGGCCGCGGTCGAGCCGCGGGTGTCCACGGCCCGGCCCAGGGTGTCCACGGTCCCGCCCAAAGTGCCCACGGTCGGCCGATTATGGGCCACGGGTGAGACCAACACGCGACCGACGCGCTACTGACTTCTCTCTCTGCGGGCCGTAGCGTCCCGCTGCGCATGGAAAGAGGCCAGGAGCGAGCTGGGTCGGCGGGCGGCCTGTGGGGGCGTGCGTCGCGACACGGCGGGCGGGGGCGGCCGCCGGTCGCGATCGCGCTGGGGCTGGCGCTCGCGCTGCTGGCACCGGCCACCGTCCAGGCGACGGCGCTGCGCCCGAAGCTGATCGCGAAGGTCGGCTACGGGAGCACGCCGCCGGCCTTCGCCCGGACCGCCGACGGGACGCTGCACGTCGCCTTTGAATCCAACCGAAGCTGGGGGGACGCGTTCAACGGGGTTGGGGCGCTGTCGATCAGCCCCTCCGGGCACGTGGGCGCGGAGGTCCAGGCTCTGAGCTGGGACGATCCCAGCGGCGGCTCGCCCAACGGGATCCCGGGGCTGGCCGTGCTGCCCTCAGGGGCGCTGGAGGCGACGTTCGGCGGCTCGCCCAGCGGCGACGACGGGCCCTGGGGCATCTCCTCCGGCGACGGCGGAGCGACCTGGTCGGCGCCGGTCGACGTGGGCAGCGGCTCGATGGAGTTTGGCGACAGCTATGTCCCTGTTGCCGTGTCGGGCGGGACGCCGGTGCTCGCGGCCGGCTGCTGCGGGGGGATCGTCGTCCAACAGGGCTTCGGCACCGGCGCTCCGACCTACCTGCTGACCGACAGCACCGACAACGCAGCGGGCAACACCGACCTGGCCGCGGACGCCGGGACCGGCGCGGTCGTCGCGAGCTGGACGTCGAACGCGGGCTCCGGGGGAGTCTACGCCCAGCAGATCGCGCCCACGCGGGGCGCACTGCAGAAGGTCCCGGTCCCGGCGCAGTACGGCACGGGCCTCGCCCTGATCCTGGCCGCTCGAGACACCGGCCCCGGTGTCTTCGGCGCCTATCCCGCCAACTACGGAGACACGACGCACATCAGGCTGATGCGCTACGGAGGCGGGTCGGTGGCGGTCTCCTCGGTGAGGGGCCTGCACGCGAACGTCTGGGGTGCCGCCACCGGCAACGACGGCCGGATCTGGGTGATCTGGTACGGCACCATCAACGGCCAGGGGACGATGGCCGTCACGCGCTCCAACAGGGCGGTGACGCGCTTTGAGCCGGTGCGCCTGTACAGGTACGACTGGTCATACCTGTTCACGCTCAGCGGGGACGGGCGGCTTGGCCCGCTTGACCTGCTGATCGGCGGCACGCCGACCACGAAGACCTGCTGCGGGACGGGCGGCATCTACTACGCGCGCATCCTGCCGGTGCTGTCCGCCGGCATCGCGGTCAGCGCTCTGGGCGCGGACAAGTTCAGGCTGAAGGTCAACGTGACCGACGCGGGAGACGCGGTCAAGGGGGCGACCGTGTCCGCGAAGGCAAAGAGCGCCACCACCAACTCCAACGGCGACGCCAAGCTCATCGTCAGCGGCAGGCCACACGGCCGGATCACCGTCACGGTAGGCGATTCCGGGTATCAGGCGCTGAGGCTGAGCGTCAAGCTCTAGGAGCCACCGTGAGGCTCGGCCGACTGTGCCTGTGCGTCGGGGGGTGCCTGATCGGCCTGCTGCTGGCCAGCGCTCCCGCGATCGCCGCGCCGGTCACGATCGGCTTCGAGGATCTGAGCGCCGGCACGCAGGTCACCGGCCAGTATGCGATCAACAGCGGGATCCCGGAGGGTCCGACGTTCGAGACCCCTGGCGCGGCGGGCTTTAGCGAATGGACCTCCGCGGAGTGCGGCCCGGGGCACGTGAGCGGCAGCTACGCCTACGACGGCGGCCAGTCGCTTGAGGCAGACGGGTGCGGCGGCGGTGAGTTCTGGCCGACGTCGACCTTCTTTGCGATGGGGTACACGACCGATTCGGTCTCGTTCTACGTGGACGCCAACGGCGCGAGCGCCCCGGCCGCAACGGTAGTGACGACCGCGTTCGACGTGCACCACAGCATCGTCGACCAGGTGACGACGACGCTCGCCTCGGCCTGGAATCAGGTGTCGGTCAGCTCGGCAAGCGACAACATCGCCTATGTCGCCGTCGAGCTGGGCTCGGTTGACGGCAACACCGCCTCGCCCACAGGCGTGACGGAGGGTGCTGGCAACAGCTACCTGTACATCGACGATCTCACCTACGATCCGCCGGCCTCGCCGCCGGCCGCCGGCTTCTCGCTGGGCGCCGACCCTGCCGCCTCGGCGACCGCCGAGGGTGCGAGCGTCAAGATCGCGATCCCCATCAACTGGTTCAACAATCCCAACCCGTCGGCCTATCCGGTGGCGCTGTCGGCGGTCACGCCGAGCGGCGTCACGGCCTCGTTCTCGCCAAACCCGGCATCCAGCGGGAGCTCCACGATGACGCTGACCGTCGCCGACAGCGCGCCCGTCGGACAGTGGAGCGTCACGGTCACCGGCACGCAGGGCACGCTGACCTCATCGGTGACGATCCCGCTCGGGATCAGCTCGCCGTTTACGGTCGCCAACCCGGGCCATTTCACGCTCGCGCCATGCACGCCTCGCGCCATCCCGCTCACGGTGGACACGGGCTCGGGCTTCACCGAGCCGGTCACGATCGCGGTTGCGACTCCCAGCCAGCCGCAGGTCAGGATCACCGGGATCTCCGGGTCGGACGGGCCCGGCACGGTCACCGATCAAAGCCACGCGACCGTGACGGTCACGCCCGCAAACGGGGCGGCGACCGCGACCTTGGACCTGTCGGTCCCTTCCGGGGCCTCGCCCGGCCCGCCGACGGCCTTTGAGGTGACCGCCGAGGCCACGGGCTATCCGGCGCAGCTCAACGACAGCGGCCGGCTGGCGATCGAGACCGGCGAGATCGACCACGTCTACAGCGCCGGCACGACATACAGCCCGGGCACGGTGCATACCAGCTGGCTCACCGACGCGGCCAGCTCGATCACGCTCGTCGGAGCCGGCTTCTGTCCGGGCTCCACGGTCTACGTCGGCGACCCCAGCAGCGCGGTCGCGCCGACCGCGCTGGCGGGCGACGGAACCTCGCTGACGTTCTCCACGCCGCTGGGGGCGACCACCGGCCCGGTCGACGTGATCCCATCCGAGCGCGCCCTGATCACCGGCCCGTCGCTGACGGTGCGCACCTTCCGCAACACCTGGGGGTTCTCGATCCCCAACGGCGATTACCACACGCTGCTCAGCCAGGACATGGAGGACCAGCTGTTCGGCATCGACCAGACCAACTGGAACGTCTTCGGCTGGCTGGTGCGCAAGCCGGAGGCCTACGAGTTTCAGACGATCACAAACAACCACGTCGCCGGCGGGCTGTGCTTCGGCTTTGCCTACTCAAGCCTTGAGTTCTTCGATCATCCGCAGGCCATGTCGGCGTTTGCGACCAGCGGCGGCAGCGATCCATGGCACATCGACACCTCCACGCCGGCGCTCGAGCAGAAGCTGGTCGACTTCATCGTCGAGCGCTTCTCGCTGCAGTTCACCGATCAGCTGATTCCGGTGGAGGTCAACGCCGTCGCCGGCGTCCACGGCACGAACGACGACCTGGACGCGATCAGGAGCGGCCTTGCGTCGGACGAGCCGGTGCTGATCGGGATGATCCACTGGAGCGGCGCCTCGATCGAAGGACACACGGTGCTCGCCTACCGCACCGAGCAGCTTCCCGACGGCCGCACCGCGGTCGACGTGGTGAACTCCAACGAGCCGTATCTGACCAGCGAGGAGACCAGCCCGAGCGCGCACGACAGCCGCGAGTTCACCGACTCGCAGATCATCATCGACCGCGGCAACTGGACCTTCCCGGAGGGCGCCGACTTCCAGGGCTCAAACGGACAGCCGTGGTCTGGGTCAGAGGCGGACCTGGTCGTCTACCCACACGACGTGCTGCCGATCATCAACGGCCAGACGCCGGCGCTGCCCAACGTGTTCACCGGCACGCTGATGGTCGCCTTCGGCTCCTCAGGCGACGCGGTCACGCAGCTGTCGTCAAGCGGTGGCGGCGAGCTGTTCAGGGGCCGAGGCCTTGCCCCCCCGCGGCACCTGGCCCGCCGGGGTGGCGCCGCTGCCCTCGTTTACGAGCGGCCGCGGCCCGCTGCAGCTGATCGGGCTGAGCCCGCGGGTGAAGGGCACGGTGACCGCGACCGTGTCGCGCAGCTCACGCGGCGGAGCGATGTCCGTGTACCTGCCGGGGCTCGAGGCGTCGCTTCATGCGGGCGCTCGCGCCGGCCAGCTTGACCACGTCAGCGTCGACCCGCGCACTGACGCGATCGGGTACACGGCCGGAGCTTCGGGGACGCGCCTGGACGGCACTCTGCTGTCCGCACCGACCGCCGCAACTTCCCATCAGGCGCGCGCCCTTGCGGGCGGGCTGGCCGTGGATGCGCGTCGCGGGCTCTCGGAGCGGATCGTGCAGTTCTCCACCTCGCTTGATCGAGGCGGCGGCGATGTGATCGACTTTCGGCACGCGGGCGCGTTGACCGTCATCCACAGGGGAGCGCCCGGCGCGATCTCGCTCACCCTCTCGTCCTTCGCGGCCGACGGCCATCCGATCGCCGTCGCGCTCGGGCCTGTGCGCCTGGCCGCCGGCGCGACGCTTCGCGTGGCTCCGCAGAGCTGGCAGAGACTCGGACGCGCGCCGATCCTGGTGGCGCTCAGCGGCGGCGGTCATCCAGGCACGCGGAGGGTGCTCGGCAGGCTTCTGGGGCGCCGGTTTGCGTCGGTCGCACGCGCGTCGCTGGTCTCGCTCGGCCGCGGGCGCCGCGCGCTGCGCGTCCGCCTGCGTCTCGCTCACCCGCCCGCCGGGGCGTGGCTGTCGATCGCCGCGGCCGTGCTGCGCGGCGGGCATCCGGTCGCCACGTCGCTGCCCGCGCAGCTCAGCGGGGCGGCGCTCAGAAGCCGCACCGTCACCCTCGCGCTCTCGCGCTCGCCGGCCCCGGGCCGCTACCGGCTGCGAGTCCGATTGCTTGAGAGCACCGCTCGCGGCGCCGTCCAGAGCTCGGTCATCGTCGCGCGGACGTTCGCCGCGGGGATCTGATCGCCGGCGGCTGTTCTGGATGCGCCGCGGTTGCGCCCCTGCGCCGGGGCGCCGCCGCGGTCGCGCCCTCACCCGGGGGCGGTTGCGCCGTTGCGCCGGGGCGCCGCCCGGGTTGCGCTCTTACCCCGGGGCGCCGCCGCGGTCGCGCGCTTGCGCCGGGGCGCCGTCGGCCTCGGCGATCGCCTCGCGCAGCGCCTGCCTGAAGGATCTCGGCTCAAAGTCAAAGAGCGCCATGCCCGAGGGGTCCGTGACCGTGGTGTCGGTGGACAGGCCCTCGATCAAGGGCCGGGCCACCCCGGCGTCCACCGGTGTTATCAGGCCGATCCAGTGCGATGACAGCCATGGCGTCAGCAGCGGAACGGGGATGCGCGGCCTGCGTCGGACCCCGAGCGCGTCCGCCATCTCGTCGAGCATGAGGCCGTATGTGAGCACCTCCGCGGAGCCGATCTGAATCTCTCGCCCGATGGCCTGCGGTATGTGACGGCAGTCGAGGAGGTAGCGCAGGACATCGCCGATGCCGATCGCCTGCGTGGGCGTGGCCAGCCAGGCTGGGGCGAGCATGACCGGCAGGCGCTGGACCAGCGAGCGCAGCGTCCGGTAGCTCTCCGAGCCCGCGCCCACCACCATCCCGGCCCGAAACCAGGTCAGCGGCGGCCCGTGGTCGCGCAGGATCTCGCCGACCCGCAGCCGGGAGCGAAGATGCTGTGATCCAGGGCGGTCGCCAAGTCCGCCGAGGTACACGACCTGCTCGATGCCGGCGGCCGTCGCGAAGCGGGCGAAGTTCAGGGCCGCCACCTCGTCGCGCCGCTCGTAGTCCGACCCCCCTCCGCGGCCCATCGAGTGGACCAGGTAGTAGGCGGTTGTGTAGCCCTCGGGGATCGAGCTCAGCGAGTCCGCATCCAGCATGTCGGCTCGATGCACGCTCACGGCCGCGGAGAAGCTCACGCGGCTGGGATCACGCACCACGCATCCGACCGCCTCGCCGAGCGCCTCAAGCTCGCGCACCAGGCGGCTGCCGATATAGCCGGAGGCGCCGGTGACTAGCGCGCGGGTCATGCGAGGCGCCCAGCATACGCCCGGGCGGCCGCGGCGGCCCCGGTTTTCGCCGTAGGCCCGATGGACGTGGGCTATCGCGACGGCGCCAGCCAGGAAGAGGGCCAGTGCCGGAAATCCGCAGAGCCCAGTCCTGCCGTGCCGTAGCGCCGACGGCCGCGACCGCAACGTACAAGCACTAAGCAAATGGCAGGCGATGCTCTGGCGCGCCCGAGTGTCAGGGTCGGGGAGCCCACGCCGTCCGGGTGGTGGGTAGGGTCTGCCTCGTGTCAGAGGGTTGCGGGGCATCATCTGCAGGCGCGGCGGCGCGCTCAATCAGCTCTGTCGTCCTCGCCCTGGGCGTTTCAGCAAGGCCCGGTGCCAGCACCGAGACCGGCCCTGCGCTTGGCGGCATCACGCGGGTCCGGTAGCCAATGTCTGCAAGCCCGTGGCCGGAGTCTGATGAGGACTCGCCGCTCTATCACTACTGCTCTGAACGCGCCGCTCGCGACGTCATGGACGACGAGCTTCCGGTCTTCTACTCAGGCCCGCGCTCAAACTTCGGCTGGGGCGTCTATGCGACCGATATTGAGCCGACAGACGGCGAGTCCTGGGAGCAGGTCAGCATTGACTGCTTCGGCGGCGAAGCCACCCAAGCCGAGCTCTCCTGGTGCTTTGTCCTGCACCGCGGCGATGCGCAGGAGGCGTTTGTTCAAGTCAACGCGTCCGAATGGATGATTGAGCGGCTCGCGCCCAACGAGGGCGTGGAAGCGGACACTCTCGTCATCGAAGTCCGCCGCTGGGATGGGCAGGGGTGGGAGGTCGTGGCCGAGTGGGACGGGTCCGAGTGGGTTCCGCAGAATGACGTACCCTAACAACCGGTTGTGATAGCCTCTGCCCATGGTCCAAGCTAGCGACGTGAAACTGCGACGCGACCGGCGGGGCATCGTCTTCGCCGGGCGCGAGGTCGAGGGCTTTCCGTACGTCGCGGAGATGAGCCCGGGCGACCAGCTCAAAGTCGCACGCTGGGCGCGTCGTCTCGCTCCTGGAAGCGAAACTGATGAGCAGAAGGCGCTGGTCGAAGGCCATGCAGTCCCCGAGCCTTCGGACAAGCGTCTGGAAGGTCTCTACCAAGACCAGATGCTTCGGCTGCCCCAAGTTCGGTCCCTGTGGCGCCGTCTCGGCGAAACCGAACAGGCAGCGGTGGTCAATCCTGAGAACTCTGTCGGCAAGCGTTACCCGCTCAACACCAAGAAGCTGGCGCAGCTGACGGGGTTGTCAGAACGCCAGGTGCGCTACTGGAGCGACCTTGGACTGCTGCCGCACTGGTTGGATGACAATGGCTACCGCCACTTCGAGGCAGCGGCCGCCATTGTCGCCTTCTCTCTTGTGCATCGCAGCCAGCCTGAACGCCAGTTCTACGCCGAACTGGGCGCCTCTGAGAGGCCGATGGATGATGCGCAACAGGCGCTGAGCCTCGTCTGTTTTCGGCTGGTGGACCTCGTCGGCCGGCTGGACGCCGTTGAGAGCGAGGAGATGGAGGACATGCTCCGCTCGGCGGCGGACAATCTCCGAGAGGCCCGGACAGACTTTGGCTCGCTCGCTGCGACTTGGCCGGACCGTTACAAGGTCGTGAAGCGAAGCCGGGTAGGGCACCGGCGTGCCCGAGCCAAACAGGGATAGCTGACGCGGTCACAGTCGAACCTGTGCCCGCGGAAGCTCCTCGCCGTTCGCCATGACCTGCGTTGGGCACACCGCCCCGCCCGGAGTCTTCCGCGTCGGCGCCCATGGTCTTCGGGTCGTGAACCCGAACGCTGACCGCTTCGAAGTACGCCTGGACCGCTAGCGCTGGACCTCGCGGCACTCGCCAGCGAGGACCGCGCGGAGTGCTGTGCCGAACTCGAACACCTCGGCCGCCCGCGCGCTCGCGTCGCTCCGGACCGGTGGCGCATCGGCTGGTCTGAGCTGCGCTTGTAGCTCGCGGGCCCGGTTGAGCAACTCGGCAGGCACCGCAGCGCGGCCGCGGCGGCGCTCGGCGGCGTTCAGACGCGACGCTTCGTCGCGAAGGGCGGTGAAGCCGCCGTGGTCGTCCCGGTCGAAGCCGTTCGGCGCCGGCCACGCGGTCCCCCGTCGCCAGGCGATATAGGCCAATCGGCTGCGCCGGTCGCGCGCCGATAGACCGTCGAGCCAGACTCGCAGAGCGATGAGGTACAGCTCGTGGCGGGCTGCCCACAACGCCGGGTCGCCACGCCGCAGTCGTTCAATCTCAGTGCCCGTCAATCCTTCGGACAGGGACTGGTGGTTGCGGGGCCGGCGTTCGGTACGGCGTGGAGCTCCAGGCGGCATCTCGACCGGCGCGCGGAAGGTGAGACGACGACCGCGCCCGTTCGGCTTGGCGCGGACGAGTTCGGGAGCGGTCACGCCTTCGGCCTGCAGCATCTCTCCCGCCTCGGCCATCGCCGCCTCCCAGTCGAGACCCTTGACGCTCGCAAGCGTGAAGCCACTCGCGGCAGCGAACGCGCGCAGCGTGTCCCGGGAGGGCCACTTGTCGTTGAGGGCCGCGTAGAGCGCCATCGCTACTGGCGCGGGCAGACCGACGGGTTGTGGCGGCGGTGGTGAAGCTCGGCGGGCGGCGGCCGCCTCCACGGTCAGCATCGCGCGAGCGCCGCCCAAGCCCGCCATCTGGCAGGCATCGGCGAACCCGTACTGGCCCTCTATCTGGTTGACCGTCGGCAGCGTCTGCTCCAGCAGACCGTCCTCGCCGAAGAGTTCGCGGTCAGTGGCGATGAGGGCGGCGCGCCTCTCGCGGTAGGCCTCGCGGCCGAGCACGCTGACGCCGAGCGCTGACGCCACCCGACGCAGGGCGTAGACCACGACCTCCGGCGGGACCAACTGCTCCGGCTCACGGCCGAGGGCTGCCAGCCACATGGTTGGGTCCTCGCGCAGCGCCCCGCCGACAATCTCACGCCAGGAGACCTTGCGCCCCGCGTCCTTGTTGAAGCGCAGGTGGATGGCCTCGGCCGTAGGGGTCCTCTCGGGATGGTCGGCGTCGGTGATGCCGCGGGCGCGGTCGACGTGAGCACGTAGGCGGTTGAAGGCGGACATGCTCACGCGGCCGGGCGCCGTCTCACGGTCGGCCGGGTCCGCAGCGACCGCGCGCACAACCGCCGCGACAAGTGCGAGCAGCTCAGCGTCGCTGTGCGCGGAGTCGCGCCCACGTCGGCGCGGCGGGCTGGAGGTGCCTGTCAGTGCGCTCACTGGATGAACCTAGGCGCAGCGCCGGACCGGCACCGCAGGACCTTCCCGCCAGGCACGCCGCAGCCTCTGCCGACGTCCAACGTCCTCCGGTCGCGGTAGCGTTGCCGGCGATGTACACGTATCGAGTCATCTCGGAGGGCGCCGGGGTTCCGGAGATGAACGACCTCCACGCGGTCCTCGTGGATGAGCCCGGGCGCATCGAGGGCGGCTTCATCGTGTTCGCCGAGCGCTTTGGCATGAGCCCCGCTCACGAGAACGCGGTCGGCAAGCGCTGCCGGGTCATCCGGACCGGTGAGGATGGGCAGCCCGCCGGCGAGACCGGCGGTGCGGTCCGGATGGTCGAGCCCCTTCAGGTCAGCCTCGACGGCGGCGGCTGGCAGTAAGGAGCCCCCGCGGTGTAGGTGCCGGACGTGTGCCCGGCCCGCCCTACGCGCCGACCTGGCGAACCCAGTCGCGGATGTTCATGCCGACGCGCTCGATGTCCTCGGGGTCGAGGACGCCGCTGTGCATGATGACGTTGCGTGAGCGCTCGACCGCGTCGAAGATGCCTCGTGCCCATTCGGGCGAGGGCCAGAAAGGGGCGAACGCGGCCTCGTTGGCTCGCATGATGTTCAGCAGGTCGCCGAAGTCGATGAAGCTGATGGGGTCGTCGCCGCGCTGGGTGTGGAAGCGGTGCTTGGCTTCTTCCTCCTGGCGTTTCTTCGCCTTGGTCTTGACGCCGCTGGAGACCTTGGTGTCCCACCAGTCGGCGCCCGCCTCTTCGAGCATCACTCGGCTGACGAGGTCGCGGACTGTGTTCTCGAAGGCGGCGATGGCCGTGTAGACGGTCGCCATCCGCCGGGCTTGTTCGACGAACACATCGTCGAGTTGGTGCAGCGAGACGCGCTCGGCGATGTCCTCGTCGAGCAGCCCCGGGCGTGGGTGCGGACGGCCCTCGCGGTCGAGGGCCTGTTCGGCCATCTGGCCGCGGAAGGCGAAGTCGTAAATCCCGTTGACCGAGCTCACCCGAGCAGGTGCGCCTTGAGCGCCTTGAACAGCGCCTCGTACACGGCCGGGTCGCGCGACTCCGGCAGATGCAGCTCGATGTTGTAGACGAAGCCGCCGAGCCGCAGCCCGTCAGCTCCGGTCGGCAGCGGCGCCGGCGGCCGCGTCGGACCACTGCCGTTCTCGAAGGCACCCGCGTCGACCACCTCCTCGGAAGCTTGGTCCCTCGCCGCGCCCTGCTGGCTGCGCGGCGCCCCGAAGTCGGCGAGCTTGGCGAGCGCCTGAAAGGTCATCGCCATCCGTTCGATGACGGCATCGCTGACCTGACCCTGGGTGAGAGTCTTGAGGCGCCCTCGGAGCTCCGAGCGCTCCATGTTCTGTGCATCGCGCCGCAACTGGAAGAGGTCGGCGTACGCCTCCTCAAGCGCTTCAGCCAACACCCGGCCCGATTGAGTCTGGTCCATGAACTCGAAGTAGCGGTCGGTCGGTGCTCCGTCGGGAGTCAGGAAGCCGAGCGCCTTGAACACGTTGATGAACAGCCGGTCGGCCGTGCTCTTGAAGCCGAGGTCCTCCAGGAAGCGCTGCGTGAACTTCGGCGGGGCCTTCGCGGCTCGCATGGCGTTGAAGACGGCCTCGACGTTCTTGACAGATGTGAGGTAGGCGGTTGGCAGGGCCATGACAGGTCTCCACTGCGCACGATAAGCCGCGCGCCTGACAGAAACCAGAGCGAGCGCCGGCAGCGTCGCCTCTGGCAGATACCGTGGCTGGCCGTGACCCGGCCCGGCGGCTTGAGCAGACGGACATCCGAACGGAGCTCGGCCGCCGGCGCGTGGAGCGCGGGATGACCCAGCGGGAGATGTGGCAGGCGACCGGCCTGGCGCGGGCCACCTACCTGCGCCTGGAGCACGACCTCGACGAGAACCCACCCATCCGCTACCTCGCCAACTGCGCCATCGTCCTCGGCTGCCAGGTCGAAGACATGATTGAGCCGACGTGGCGGGCGTGGTGGAAGCGGCTACCCAACGAGCCTGACGCGCCGGAGCGCCCCGAGCGCCTTTGGCGAACCGGACCGGCGTAGCCCTCCCATAGCACCGGGTGCACAAGTCCGATGCACGGCATGCATCAACCGGCGTCTCGCCGAGCAGCAGCGCTCAGCCCGCTGCGCTACCCCGGAGGCAAGAGGTGGCTGGTGCCGCTCCTGCGCCGGTGGCTGTCGCTGAACCCACGCAGGACCCTCCTGGAGCCGTTCGCCGGGGGAGCCAGCGTCAGCTTGGCGGCTGTCGCCGAGGGCCTGGCCCGCCGCGCCGTCCTGTGCGAACTCGACGACGGTCTGGCGGCTCTGTGGCAGGTCATCCTCGGAGACGACGCAGCCGTACTCATCGGTCGAGTCCTGGAGCTTCCGCTGTGTGAGAGCGCCGCGCTGGAGCTCTTGACCGAGAGGCCACGCGGCACGGTTGACATCGCCTTCCAGACGCTGCTGCGCAATCGCCTAGCGCGTGGCGGGCTGCTCGGCACCGACGGCGGGCCCCTGCGCCGCGGGGAGGCCGACCGCGGGCTCTTCTCTCGCTGGTATCCCGAGACCTTGGCCCATCGCATCGCCCGCGTCCACGCGATGCGGGACCGCATCGAGTTCGTTCACGGAGACTGCCTGCGTCTCCTGCGGGAGCGTGCGGACGAGCCCGATGTCATGAGCTTCATCGACCCGCCGTACACGGCCAGTGACGACGGCCCGGGCTAGCGCCTGTCCCGCCACCACGCAGTCAGCCACGAGCAGCTGCTCGGCGTGGCGGGCGCGATGAGCGGCCAGGTGCTGTTGACCTACAGCGACACACCGGCGACGCGGCGCATGGCCCTTCGCCACGGGTTCGACACGCGGCCGGTGCCGAATGATGACCAGCCACCACCGCCGGGCAGGGGAGTTGCTCATCGGGCGAGACCTGCGATGGGTCGGCGGCTCACAGGCCAAAGTGCTGCGCCATCGCGCCAGTCCGCGGCGTCGCGATGGCGCAGGGGCGACGTCCGGCGCTCCCGCCAGCATCGCAGCCACGATGTCAGGGCAGCCGCGCCGCGATGACGACCTGCTGACAGCCGGCGAGGCGGCCGAACTGCTGGGGGTGAGCCGCCGGACGCTTGACCGGCTCATGGCGCGCGGTGAGGTCGAGCGCGTCGCGGGCGCAGACGGCAAGACCTACGTCACGCGGCAGAGTGCGCTCGCGTGCCAACGCGCGCGGCAGAACCCGGTGCGCCGGCGCATTCAGGCGCCGGATGCCGTGGCGCTCCTGGAGGCGGTCGAGCGACTGGTCCAGGCACTGCGGGAGGAGCGAGAGGCCACGCTGACAGCCCTGGCCGAGCGGGAGGCGGCGAGAGTCGAGCTGGCGGCGGCGCACGCCGAGCTCAGACTTCTTCGCAACGCAGCCCGACTACAGCTGAGTGCGGCGCCGCCTGATAGCGCTCGTGCGCCCGTCGACGTAGTGGATGCCGAGCTGTTGGCAGAGCCCGCGGCTGCCGCCGCTGCGGACGACGAGCTGGGCCAGGGCGCCGTAGCCGAGCTGGCGTAGCTTGGTCGCGCCGGGCAGGTAGCCGAACCCGGCGGCGAGCTTGCGCGCCTGGTCGTGCAGGACGGCCTCTGGGGTCGGCTCATGCGCCTGGCGGTCGCTCAGCGAGAGCCCAAGCTCGCGGGCCCAGTAGCGGGTGCCGCCGGTCGAAGCGATGGCGTAGCGCAGGCCTGACAGTCCGGCGATGTCGAGTTCCAGCGCGGTCGGCATGGCTCCGCCCTCGCCGGCATAGGCGAGCAGGACCTCGGCGATGCGCGCGTCGGTCCACTCGCGCGGGCGGCCGCACCGACCGGGTGAGCCGGTGGATGAGCGTGGTCGGGCGGTGGTGGCCATGCCGCGACGACCGTGCCAGCGGACCCGGACTTTTCTGTTTGCTGCACCGAACCCGTGTTCCTACGATGCTGCTCAGGACAGAACACCTTGAGCACGTGGGGGCCCGGCATGAGGCCGGTTGCTGGTCAAAACGGGAGTAGCTTCAGCAAACCAAGGGCTGCGGTCGCACGACGTCCTCACCCTACGTCTGAGGGCGTGCCGCGTCCCAACCAGCCCTTCCAGACCACCCTCACCGTCAGCAGCGGATGGAGGTCCGCATGAGTGCGGCCGCGTCCCCGCGCCGGCAGGGCCACCCGCGCCCGCAGCGCGAGCAGCAGGTGCGCGAGGACGTGCGCCGTCGCGAGCGCGAGCGTCGCGCCGTCTGCAGGGCGCGCCGGCCCAGCGCGTGCGCCGAAGCGCGCCGCTGTTCACGCTCAAGGGGGCCACCGAGTTCAGCGATGACCCGGTCCTGCGCGACCCCGTGCAGGTCATCCAGCTATTCCGCGAGGTCGCGCCCGACGTCTGCCAGCACCTCATCGAGCGCACGACCGTGACCCGGCAGCCCGGTCAGGCGGGGCGGCCGCGGATGGAGGGCAGCTGGGCGCTCCTGTTCCTGGCGCACGTGCTGACCGGCAAGCCCGACTGGGAGCCGTTCTGGGCCCAGCACCAGTCGGATGCCGCGCTGTGGCAGGTGTGCGGCTTCGCCGCGGGGCGGGTGCCGACGTGGTCGACGTTCCAGGAGCGCTTCGCCGAGCTGGAGGCGCCGCGGTTCTCCTCCGCGTTCGAGGAGGCCGCCCAGCACTTCATCCGCCTCGCCCGCCGAGTTCATCCCCGGGGCGTTCCGCCACTTCCACGTCGACGGCACGTCGGCCAACACGCACGCGCTGCTTGAGCACTGCTGCGCCGCCTACGCCCGCCGCGAGCACTGCCGCCGCCTCGACGGGCACAAGCCGGCCAAGCGGCTCACCCGAGCCTGGGATGAGGAGGTCGAGGCCGACCGCCACAAGCGCTCCTCAGAGCCCGAGCCCGCTGATGACGCCGCGCCGCCGGAGAACCGCCTGGTCAAGCTCTCAGACGAGCAGGCGGCCGCGGCCGGCCTTGACTGGGAGAGCTTCACCTTCTTCACCTTCGGCGGGCACCTGCTGCGCTGCCGCGACAAGCAGGTCGGCGCCCGTTACTACGGGCCGCGGCGCGGCGCGCGCAAGTCGAAGTTCTGGGTCGGCTCCTACTTCATGCCCGCCGTCTCCGACTACTTCGCAGCACCCGTCGCCTTCCACATTTTCAACGCCGACATCCAGGAGCACCTCGGCTTCCCCGAGCTCGACCGCAAGGTCCAGCGCACCCTCGGCCGCAAGCCCGAGTCCTACGTGTTCGACAAGGCGTTCGCCAACACCCGCACCTACAAGCACAACACTCTGCAGGGCATCGCCACCGTCGCGCCCGACCGCGACCTGCCCGGCGGCGGCCACATGAGCCGCCTGCGCTGCGACGACTTCGACGAGCACGGCGTCGTGCGCTGCCAGCACTGCGGCGGCCCAACCGTGCCCGACACCCGCACCGCCCCGTTCGCCATCCAGGCCGGCGACCCGCGCCTGCGGGTGCGCTGCCTGCTACGCCACACCCCCGCATGCGAGACGAGCATCCGCACTATCTCCTGCTCCCGCGCCTGGCGCGTGCTCACACCGATGAGCCGGCTGGACGCCCGCTACCACGACCTGCTCCGTTCCCACAAGACCGCGGAGTCCATCTTCGACAACTGGCGCGACCGCTACGCCGTCGCCGGCACCAGCCAGGCCACCCGCTCCAAGCGCCGCGGCCACCAAGCCGCCCAGCAGCTGCGCGCGTCGGCCGCACTCCTGGCCGAGTGGTTTCGCATCTGCCTCAGGCACCGCTTCATCGGCAACCACGCCCGCCTCAACCTCAACGCCGTACGCCAGCGCGACGAGGGCGACTTCGCCGTCCGCCAACTGGAGGCCTACCGCCGCGAGCACCTGCTCGACCTGCCCTACGGCCCCGCGGCCGACGCGCTTGGCATCACCGCCACCACCTACCAGACCGACATCAACACCGGGGCGGTCGAGCACCCCTTACGCCGACCCGGGCCGCCCGGCCCACAGCCGGACGACCCTGACGACCGTCCGTTCTAGGTCTCCGCGCGCCGCGCGGCGCTCATCTCAAGCCGAGAGCACGAAAGCCGCCCCGAGAGGCGGCTGACGGCTGGGCGAGACACGACTCGCACGTGCTCTCTAGAGCAGAAAACCCGCCGCTGGCGGGTCTCCTGGCGTCCAATCCGCTACCGCTCTACCGCGGGCCGACCGGACAATCTGCTTTGGCCTGTTCGTGAGCCGATTTCCGGCACGATTTCACGAAACCGGCCAAGAGGCGACGACCGGAATCGAACCGGTGTAGACGGCTTTGCAGGCCGCTGCGTAGCCACTCCGCCACGTCGCCGAGGCCGTCAAGGGTAGCGGCGCGCCAACCGGCCGGCCGGCGCGCGACGCTCACGCGGATCGCAGCACGACCAGGTTGCCCGACGGGTCGCGCACGCCGAAGGCGCCCGGCGGCATGTCGTCGCCCGGGCCCCCAAGCGGCGTGTGCCCGGCGGCTTGCAGCCGGGCCAGGATCCGCTCGAGCTCCAGCTGGTCGGGCGCCACCACGTCGAACGAGCGCAGGCCGACCGCACCGGGCGCCGGCCTGGGGCCCCCAGCGCTGTGCCAGGTGTTGAGCCCGAGGTGGTGGTGGTATCCGCCGGCCGAGACGAACAGCGCCCCGGTATACGTGCGCACCATGACGTCGAACCCCAGCGCTCCCGCGTAGAACGCCTCGGTGAGCGCAAGCTCGGCGACCTGCAGGTGAACGTGGCCGATGACCGTCCCGGCGGGCACCGTCGCGGGCGGCGCCGGCAGCGATGAGAGCCCGCCGGCCAGGCCGGCCGCCGCGGGGCGCTCGCCGGCTGCGGCCCCCTGGCCGTCGAGCGCCGCGCGCGCGACGCCCTCAAGGTCCAGCGGCAGCGTCGACATGCGCAGCGCGCCCTGGTCGTAGGTCCACTGCTCTCGGGGCCGGTCGCGGTACAGCTCGATCCCGTTGCCGTCCGGGTCCGACAGGTACAGGGCCTCGCTGACCAGATGGTCTGAGGCGCCGTCCAGTGGCCACCGTGAGCGCGCCAGGCGCAGAAGCGCATGCGCAAGATCGCGTCGTGAGGGGAGCAGGATGGCCAGGTGGTAGAGCCCGGTGGCGCGGCGGTCAAGCGGTGCAGCGGAGGCGTCGGCCAGCACCTCCACGAGCGGCTCTCCGGATGGCGAGGCGCCGAACGACGCCCGGTTGCCGTCCACGTCGCGCGCCACGAGCCCGAGCACCTCCTCGTAGAAGGCTCGCGCGCGACGCAGATCGGAGACCGTCAGGCGCACGGGGCCAAGCCGCGTGGCAGCGGCGATCCTCCCGGGCGATCCGGAGCCGGCCTGCGCCGCTGCTGGCGCGGCCGCCGGGGTCGTGACCTCGCTCACCTCACACCAGCTTACGCCGCGGCGGCGGCCGCGAAGCGCCGCGCGTGCTCGGCAAGGCCCCGCACCAGCTCGGAGAGGCGCTCGCGCGTCTGCGCGTCGACCAGGCGGCCCTCGTCGAACAGCGCCGGGGCGCCGCCGACCGCCAGCTCCGCCTCGAGCACCCGTGCTCCGGCGATCCCCAGGGAGCGGCGAAGCTGGTCCTGCGCCCACATCGCTCCGTAGTCGGTGACGCTGGCGCCGATCGCCGCCGCCGGCTTGCCCCAAAGCGCGGCCTGCGGCCCATGGGGTCGCGACGCCCAGTCGACGGCGTGCTTGATCTGGCCGGGCATCGCGCCGTTGTACTCGGGCGTGGCCATCAGCACGGCGTCCGCCTGCTCGATCGCGTGGCGCAGACGCTGCACCTCGGCCGGGGGCGTGGCCGTGTCCCGGTCCTCGTTGTAGGGGGGCAGGCGCTCGAGGTCGTCGTAGATGTCGATCGAGACGCCCTCGGGCGCCAGCTCGGCGGCGGCCTCGAGCAGCGCCGTGTTGTACGACGCCGCCCGCAGGCTGCCGGAGATTCCCAGGATCCGCATGGCCGTCAGGCGCTCTTGACGGCCGAGACGCTGACCAGCAGCTTGACCTCGTTTGCGACCAGGAGGTTGCCGTTGGGGAGCGTCTGGTTCCACTTCAGGTCGAACTCGCGACGGTCGATCACCCCGGCCAGCTCCAGGCCGATCCGCTCGTTGCCCCACGGGTCCTGGCCGTTCTCGGCGATCTCCCCGGTGAGCGTGATGGGGCGTGTGATGCCCTTGATCGTGATCTCGCCGTCGAGCTCGATCCGCCCCGCCTCGCCGAGCCTGGCGGCCTTTGAGCGAAACGTGATCTGCGGATGCTGGGCGACGTCGAAGAACTCCGGGCTCTGCAGGTGCCCGTCGCGGTTGGCGTCGCCCGTGTCGACCGTGGCGACCTCCACCGAGCCGGACAGCGCCGGCGCGTCGCCGGTCGCGTCGATCGTGCCCTGGAACTTGCCGAAGCGGCCGCGTACGGTCGCGATCCCCATGTGCCGCACCTCAAAGCCGACGTTGGAGTGCGCGGGGTCGACGGTGTAGGTGCCGGTCGGGATCTGAGAGAGAGCAGTGGCGGACATGGGGTACCTCCGGTTCGCAGGTTTGGTTGAGGCAGCAACAATCGTAGCAGCGAACTGTTGCGCCGTCAAGCACTGCAGTCCCGGGCCGGCCGATCGCTCGCCGGCTTACCGCGGCGCGACCGGGCGCTCTGCGGCGACGGACCTCTCGCCCGGCCCCGCCGGGCTGAGCGGGCGGTCCAGAGGCTCAGGGAGCTCGGCCGGGCAGGCCGCGTCGCGCGGCGAACCCTCGCAGCCGGACGCGCCCCGTCGGTCGGCCGTGCACGGGCGCGATCCCTGGGCGCCCGGCAGGCGACCCAGGAGCGACGCCAGCTGCTCGATCTCCTCGGGCGTGAAGCTCTCGAGGAACAGGCGGCGAATGCTTCGGACGTGCGCGCAGCCGGCCTCCCTGAGCTTGGCGCGGCCCCGATCGGTCAGCTGCGCGTAGGAGACGCGCGCGTCGTTGGGGCAGGCCACGCGTTCGATCAGGCCGGCCCCCACGAGGCCGTCGACCAGCCTCGTGATGCCCGAGCGGGTCAGCATCGTGCTCTCGGCAAGCGCGGACATCGGCAGATGCTCGCCCTCGGCCTGCGCGAGGTACAGCAGCACCTCATAGTCGCGCGTGGTGATCCCGTGCTCGGCCACGAGGTCCGCGTCCAGCACGCGCAGGATCGATGCGTGGCTTTGAAGGTAGCTTCGCCAGGCCGCGAGCGCGGCGCCCTCCAGGCTGCTGTCGGTTGCCGCCGACGCCATGCGAACAAGTCTAGTTGACCCATCAAGCGGGTCAGATGACCGGGCTCCGGAGCCTACACTCGATCTGGCCGATGGGGCCTCGAGCGCGAGCTGTCCTTCTGATCGCCGCCGCCGTGTGCGCCGGCGGGTGTGGCTCGTCGGGCGCGACGGGCCCGCGCTCATCCGGTCAGGCCGCCACCTCGGGAGGCGTCGTTCCCCGCGGGCCGGTTGCGCTGTCGGTGTCGCCGGCCGTTGGCGGCCCTGCGACCGTGTTCGAGTTCTCGTTCACGATGCCCGTGTCGTCGGCATCGACAACGACCACCGCTTCCTCGCCGTCGCTGGAGGTGGCGGCTTCGGCGAGGCCGGGCTGCGTGTCGGCCCATGCTCAGTCGCTTGGACGCAGCCCAGCCGGGGCCTCCGTGCGCGCGCGGCTGGGCCCGGCGCAGCTGGGGGGCCGCTGGTGCGCGGGCGAATGGACCGCCCGCGTGGTGCAGCTGGTGCGCGCGCGCTGCCCGGCGGGCGAGATGTGCCCGCAGTTCATCCGGCTTGTGGCGATCGCGGGTCCCGCCGGCTTTCGCGTGCGCCCGTGAGGGGCCCCGCGCGGCCCGCCGTCCCCGCGCTCCCCGTCCCGGCGCTCCTGGTCGCGCGCGCCCGCGCCTCGGAGCTTGCGCTCGCGCGCGGCGGGTCGGGGCGCCGGGCCGCGCGCGAGGCCTCGCGGCGCAGCCGCCGCGCCGCCTGATCGCACCATCCGATCGCCCACTCGTTGAACCCCAGGCCGAACTCCACGGCCATGCGGTGCATCGGGTCGTCGAAGTGCCCGGCCGCGATCCGCGCGCGCAGCGCGCTTGCGCGGCGCTCGTGCGCCAGGCGCATCCGAGCCAGCAGCTGCCGCTGCTCGCGCGCGTCGAGCACGCCCGCGAAGCGCAGCCTCAGAAGCGCCTCATGGCGCATCTCAAGGGTGGGCTCGCAGTCGTCGGTCAGCCATCGCTCGAGCGCGCGGCGGCCCGCGGGCGTGAGCGTGTAGGCGTGGCGCGTCGCGCCACCGCGCGGGTTGTCGCGCACCGCCACCAGTCCCGCGGCCTGCAGGCGGCGCAGCTCCGGGTAGATGCCGCCGATGCTCGCGCCCCAGTAAAGGCGCGTGGAGCGCTCGATCTCGTTCTTGATCGCGTATCCGGTCGCATGGCCCTCGGCGATCATCCCCAGCAGCACGCGGGCCGTGTTGTTGAGCGCCGGGGCCCGGGCGGCGGGCTCGGCCTGGTTGCGCGCGCGGGCCGGGGCAGGCGGGGCGGGGCCCGCCTGATCCCTTGGCTGCGGATGATCGATCGCCTGGCCGTCAGGGGTCATGCGCCACACAAGTATGACCTCTGACAGCGCCAAATGCAATCACCCTGAGGGCTTAGACAGATCGATCAGACTGAGCTATACTGCAGCCATGCGGTCGTCGAAGAGCACACACCGAAGGCAAGGCGAGGTCCCGGCGGCCGCGCCGCGGCCTGGATCGCCGCGGTTGACCCAAGGAGGTACTCGATGAACTCTCGTTATCTGACCAACATCGCGCTCGCCGTCATGGGCGGCTTTGTGGTGGTCGTATCTCAGGCCTGGAGCGTGCCGGTCTTCATGTGGATCATGTTCGCCGCGGGCGTGCTGGCGATCCTGCTCGCGGGCAGCGCCCTGCTCCCGCGCCGCGGGCTTGCCCAGCGCGTGCTCGACGGCATCATCGCCGTGCTCGGCGCCTGGACCGTCGTCGCAAGCCTCGTGTTCGCCGGCTCCACGGTGACCTGGCTGGGCTTCGCGTCCGGCGTGGCGTTCGTCGGCCTGGCGCTGCTGGGGCTCACCCTGCACGAGCTGAGGACCGAGCGTGTGGTCCACTCCTTCCAGGTGACCCCAGCCTCTGAGCAGTACGCCCAGATCGGCTGAACGAAGCGACCACCTCCGGGTCAGGCCCCGCGGAGCGGATCAAGCCGCCCCGCGGGGCTCCCGCATGGACGGCGGCGGGCGGGGGCCGCTGGGGATGGCGTCCGCCGCCTGTGGCGGGCACAGGTCCCTCGATCGACGGCGCACCCCCCGATCGACGGCGCAGGCCCTGATGGACGGCGCCGGCCCTCGATCGACGGCGCAGGCCCTGATGGACGGCGCCGGCCCCCCTTCGACGGCGCCGATCCGTCTGCGAGCAAGGCGGCAGCTCAGCGCGCGGCCGCGCGCCAGATCGACTCCGGCGTGATCGGCAGCCGCCTGGGGCGAGCGCCACCGCACGCGGCCGCCACGGCGTTTGCGATCGCCGCGGGCGCGGCGACGACGGGCGCCTCGCCAACTCCCTTGGCGCCGAACGGGCCCTCCGGAGCGGGGACCTCGACGATCAGCGTCTCGATCGCGGGCGCGACGTCCGCTGTCGGCATCGGGTAGCCGGCGAGCGTGCCGGTGGTGAGCTGCCCGGCGTCATCGTGCACCAGCCGCTCAAGCAGTGCCCAGCCGATCCCCTGCACGACGCCGCCGTGCATCTGCCCCTGCACCAGGGCGGGGTTCAGCGCTCTTCCGACGTCCTGGGCGATCACATGCGCCAGCACCCGGACCGCCCCCGTGTCCGGGTCGACGCGCACGCGCGACAGGTGCGCGGCGCACTGCGGCGCGGGCGACTGCGCGGAGCGCCCATGCCCCTCGACGGGCATCCGCCGGCTGCCGAAGCTGAGGATCCTCGCCGCCAGGCGCTCGATCTCGATCGCCTTGGCCGGAGCGCCTCGGGGCTGGATCCGCCCGTCCACCAGCTCCAGGTCAAGCGGCGAGATCTCAAGCTCCTCGGCGGCGGCCTCCAGGAGCCGCTCGCGCGCCTGCTCGGCGGCGCGCTGAACCGCGCGCCCGACCGTGTAGGTGACCTTGCTGCCGCCGCTGGTGCCCGCATAGGGAGCGCTTGACGTGTCGGCCGCCACGACCCGCACGCGGTCGGCCTCGACCCCAAAGGCCTCCGCCGCGATCGCGCCGAACGCCGTCTCCACGCCGGTCATGTCCGCCGCGCCGGTGATCACCGTCAGCCGCCCGTCGGAGTCGAGCCGGCAGATCGCCGCCGCAGGCTCGTAGCCGCCGGGCCACCAGCCGAGCGCCAGGCCGACGCCCTCGCCGTCGGGCAGCTTGCCCCGCTCTCGCCAGAGCGGATGCTCGCGCAGCCGCGTCAGGCACTCGCGCGCCCCGAACACGGGCAGCGTCGAGCCGGCGACGGTGCGATCGCCCTCGCCCAGCACGTTGCGCAGGCGAAGCTCCAGCGGGTCCATCGCCAGGCGCTGGGCCAGCTCGTCGAGCAGCGACTCGACCGCGAACGCCGCGGGCGGCGCGGTCGGCGCGCGGTAGGCGCCGAAGGTGACCCGGTTGGTCGCCGCGCCCAGCGCCTCGAGCCGGTGCGCCCTCCACCGGTACGGGCCGGCGCAGAGCATCGCGGCGATCGATTCCACGCCGAAGTCCTCCGTGGAGCCGCGGTCGACCAGCACCCGGCCTCGGATCGCCGTGAGCGTGCCCTCCGCGTCGGCGCCCAGCTCCAGGTCGAGGATCTGGGCGCCGGCGGGGTTGGCCGCGGCCATGTCCTCGCTGCGGCTGAGGGTCAGGCGCACGGGCGCCTCAAGCGCCAGCGCCGCGGCTGCCACCAGCGGCTCGACGATCATCATCTTGCCGCCGAAGGCCCCGCCGAGCGGCGCGGCGCGCACCCGAACGCGCTCCACCGGCAGCCCGAGCAGCCTGGCGAGCTGGTCGCGGGTCGCAAACGGCGCCTGGGTGGAGCTGACCACCGTGAGCTCGCCGTCCGGTGAGCGCCAGGCGGTGGCCGTCTGGGTCTCCAGATAGCCCTGGTAGATCCACGGTGTCTCAAAGCGACCGCGCACCACGGCGGCGCTGCGGGCAAGCTCGGCCTCGACGTCACCGTCGGCCAGCAGGGCGCTGCCGAGCACGTTGCCGGACAGCTCGTGGTCTTTGACCTGCGCGGCGCGCACCGCGGCGTGCGCGTCGCCCAGGCCGGAGCTGTCGGCGGGGGATGTCGCCCGCACGCGGGCGGGCGGGGCACCCGGGAGGATGGCGGTCTCAAGGTCGAGCACGGGCTCGAGCGGCTCGAGCTCCACCGCCACCAGCCGTGCGGCGTCGTCGGCGACCGCCTCGCTGCGCGCCACCACCAGCGCGACCGGCTGTCCGGCGTAGACCACCTCCTCGCGCGCCAGCGGCTCATATGCCCTTCCGGGGCCCGAGCAGGCCAGCGGCAGGTCGGCCGCCGTCAGCACGGCGAGCACCCCGTCCAGCGCTCGCGCGGCGCCGGCGTCGATCCCCCGGATCAGGGCGTGCGCCTCATGGGACAGGACCGGACGGGCGTAAAGCAGACCGGCGACCGGAAGGTCCGCCGCAAAGCGCGTCGCCCCCCGGACCTTGGCGCGCCCGTCGCGCCGGGGCGCCGAGACTCCGATCGTGGCCATCGGCCCCAACCTAGCAGCGCCGCGGCGGCGGCCGGCCCTGTCGGGCAGGCGGCCGGCGAGGCGGGGTGATCGGCCGATCGGCCGTCATCCGATCGGCCAGCGCGGATCGGTCGAGCGAAACCTCCTTCAGGCGGTTGCACCGCGACCGGCCCGCGGGCTGTAATGAGCTTCGCGGGGGTTGTCCCGCCGCAGCCCCCGGTCCCGTGCGGCGGGCAATCCTCGCGAACCTCGCTCCGGCGGCGGTGCGGCTGCCGGCGTCGTGGTGCCTCGTCTGCTGCGCCCGTGTGTTACAACCGCTGGCGTGCAACCGGGGCCCGAGACGACGGTCCTGATCGCCGACGACCACCCGCTGTTCAGGGACGGCCTCGCCCGCCACATATGCGAGCGCGACGAGCTGCGGCTGGTGGGCGAGGCGGCGGACGGCGCGGCGGCGCTGGACGCGATCCGCGACCTGCGGCCCGACGTGGCCGTGGTGGACCTCAAGATGCCGCGGGTCGACGGGATCCGCGTGGCCGCGGCCGCGGCGCGCGAGGCGCCGTGCACGCGCGTGATGATCCTCAGCGCCTACATCGAGAGCGCGCTCGTGTTCCGCGCGCTGGCCGCCGGCGCCCAGGCCTTCCTGTCCAAGGACGCCGGTCGCGGCGAGGTGTGCGACGCGATCGTGGCGGTCGCACGCGGCGAGGTCGTCCTGCCCCCTGGGCTGCACTCGGGGCTGGTGGAGGAGATCCGGGCGCGGGCCGGCGACGAGGTGCCCGCGCTGACCGCGCGCGAGCTCGAGGTACTCCAGCTCGTGGCCGCGGGGGCCTCCGCGCCGGAGATCGGCGAGCGGCTGCATCTGAGCACCGGCACGATCAAGAGCCACCTGAGCCATCTCTACGACAAGCTGGGGGTCAGCGATCGCGCCGCCGCGGTGGCCGAGGGCATGCGGCGAGGGCTCGTGCGGTGAGCGCGGCGGGCGACCGGCCGGGCGATGCCGCCCAGGATCACGTTCACGGCGACACGCGGCTGGCGGCACGCCTTCTGGGGGTCCTGCGGCTGCTGCTGCTGCCGATCGTGTTGGTCAGCGACCGACTGGTGTCCCACCCGCTGGTCGGCAGCACGCTGTTCGACGCCATCCTGCTGGGAGCGACCGTCTACAGCCTGGCGCTGGTGGCGCTGCGAAGGCGGGGCGTGCGGATGGCCGGCGGCGTCGAGGTCGCCCTTGACCTGACGTTCGTCGCGGCGCTGGCGTTCTCCTCCGGCAGGGCGTTCGCCGACCTCAGACCCGCGTTCTTCGTGATCCCGCTCGGCGCCGCGGTGGCGCTCACGCCGCGGCGGACCGCTCTCGTCTCCGCCGCGACGATCGGCGTGTATCTGCTGGTGGGCGCTGTGCACCCGGCCGACGGCCCCCGGCAGTTCGACGTGATCGCCGTGGAGGGGCTCTACGTGGCCTGGGTGGGGCTCGCGGCGATCGTGCTCGCCTTCCTGCTCGGTGTGCGCCGGCGGGAGATCGAGCGGCTCGCGCGCGCCACCGGGGTTCTCGTCGCCCAGGCCGTCGATGCCGAGGAGCGCGCCCAGCGGCGGGTTTCGGATGCGCTGCACGACCATGCGCTTCAGAACATGCTGATCGCGCGCCAGGATCTGGCGGAGGCGAGCGCGGGCGATCCGGGCGCGCTCGAGCGCGCCGAGCGGGCCCTGGCGCTCGCGGTCGAGCAGGTCCGCAGCACCGTCAGGGAGCTTCACCCCTACGTCGCCGATCACCTGGACCTGCAGGCGGCGCTCACGGCGATCGCCGAGCAGCAGGCGGCGCGCGGCGGCTACCGGGTGACCGTGTCGGTCGACCCGCGCGCGGAGGGTATGAGCGACGCACTGCTGGTCTCCGCCGCCCGCGAGCTTCTGATCAACGCGGCGCGCCACTCCCGCGCCGCCGAAGTGAAGGTGAGCGTCGAGCTGGATGACCAGCGCCTGCTGCTGCGCGTGGTCGATGACGGCCGCGGGTGCACCGCGACCGAGCGCGCGGAGGCCCTGGCCAACGGCCACATCGGCCTCGCCGCCCTGCGCGAGCGCCTGCTTGCGAGCTCGGGCACGTTTCAGATCCAGAGCGCGCCCGGCGCCGGCATGGCCGTGACCTGCACGCTGCCGCACGCCTCGGGCGCCCACGCCGGGTCCGCGGGCGGGTCCGGCGAGCGCAGGGACATCGCGGCCGCCAGCTCGCTTTGAGGTTCTCGATCCTCTGGGCCGCGGGGTGAGCCGTCCATCGTCTGGGGGCGACCCGAGCGCGCCGACGGGCCCCCCTTCGTTGACCGCGAGCAGGTCCGCTGTGAGGCTCGCGCGCGCGGCGCCAGACGACATCGACTGGCTCGCGCGGCTCGCCCGCGACCCCGCGGTCGAGCCGTACCTGGCGGTCGGCTCCGGTGACCCGGAGGTCCTTCGCCGCCGGGCACGTGACGGCGTGGACGGCCCGCAGCCGGCCGGCGTGTTCGTGATCGTGACCGCCGGCGGGCGCCGCGCCGGCGGCCTGGCGCTGAGCGTCTCAAACCGCCGCAGCCGCATCTGCGAGCTGTCGTCGCTGATGGTCGAGCCGGGCATGCGCCGCGCGGGGATCGGGCGCGCGGCGGTCGCGCTCGCCTGCCAGCTCGTGCTCGACGAGCACGGGATGCATCGCCTCCAGGCCGAGGTCTATGGGGACAACCTCGCCGCCCAGGCTCTGTTCACCGGTGCGGGCTTCGTGTGCGAGGGCGCGCGCCGGCGCGCGTACTGGCGGCGGGGCCGTTGGTTGGACGGCGTGCTGTTCGCCCGGCTGTCGGAGGATCCGTAAGCCGCGGCGACGGCCACCGCGCCCCGGTGCGATGCGCGGCCAGATGGACGATGCTGGGCTCGAACCAGCGACCTCCGCCTTGTCGAGGCGGCGCTCTCCCAGCTGAGCTAATCGTCCGCGCGCGGTAAATGTAGCGTGGGCGGCCCGCGCGGTGAGGGTGCCGGGCGGCGCGGGCCTGGGCGGCCGCGGGCTTGGGTCGCGGCGGGCCTGGGTGGCCGCGGCCTCGGTAGACGCGGCCTCGGTAGACGCGGCCTCGGTAGACGCGAGCCTGCCGGGCCTCGGTAGACGCGGGCCTGCCGGGCCTCGGTAGACTGCCGCGCATGCGCGGGCGCGCGACGATCGCCGCGGCGCTCGCCGGCATCGCCGGCGCGGGACTTGGCTGCGCGCTCCCGGGGTCTGCGGTCGGCTCGCCACGACCGGCCGCGATCGGGGCAGCCGCCCGTCCGGGCGCCATGCCGGCGATCCTGATCGGCCCGACGGTCAGCGTGCGCGTCAAGCCCCGCGTCGGAGGCGTGCGCACCCGCTTCACCTTCAGCCTGGTCCTGCCGACCTCGACGATGCCCGGGCGCGGCGGGTCGGTCGTCGACACCCTGTCGATCTCGGGGCCGCGCGGAGCGCGATGCGTGGCGGGCGCTTACGTGAGGCTCCCCGCCGCGGCCGCCGGCCAGCGCGTCACCGTCACGCTGGGTCCCGCCGGGCTCGGCGGCCGCTGGTGCACCGGGCGCTACGCCGGCTACGTGCTCGAGTCCCTTCGCACGCCCTGCTCGGTGGGGCTTTTACGCCTCATGTGCCCGCAGGTGGTGATCGCCCCGCGCGTGATCGCCCGCTTCTGGCTGCGGGTGCGCTGATTGGCAACCCACGGGCGCTCGGGCGCGGCCGGCGGCGGCGCGCCACCTGAGGGGCGGCCGGCCGTCCGCGGCTGCGCAGGGCCCGCCCCGCGTTCGGCTTGACCTAGCATCTCGCGCCGGTGGACTACGAGCTTCCGGACGGAACCACGCTGACGCTGCCTGCGGGCGCGACCGGCGCCGACGCGGCCGCCGCGATCGGCGCCGGCCTGGCGCGCGCGGCGCTGGCGGTGCGCGTGGACGGTGAGCTGCGGGACCTGGCACGGCCGCTGCCGCCCGCCGACGGGCACCGGCCGCGGCTTGAGATCGTGACCGACCGAAGCGGGGAGGATGCGCTTGCGCTCGTGCGCCACGACGCCGCGCACGTGCTCGCCGAGGCGGTGCTGGAGCTCTATCCGGGGACCAAGATCTCGATTGGCCCGCCGATCGATGGCGGCTTCTACTACGACTTTCAGTTCCCCGACGGGGTGGCGGTCGGCGAGGACGAGCTGCCCGAGCTCGAGCGCGCGATGCGCGCGCACATCGACGCCGACGAGCCGTTCGTGCGCCAGGAGGTTCCGGTGGCAGAGGCGCTCGAGCGCTTCCGGGAGGAGGACCAGCCCTACAAGGTGGAGCTGATCGAGGACCTCGTGCGCCAGGCCGCCGAGGCGGGGCGCCCGCTTGAGAAGGTGTCCCTGTACACCAACGGGGCGTTCACCGACCTGTGCCGGGGGCCGCACGCGCCCTCGACCGGCCGCATCCGCGCGTTCAAGCTGCAATCGGTCGCCGGCGCCTACTGGCGAGGGGACTCCGCTCGCCAGATGCTCACGCGCATCTATGGAACGGCGTTCTTCTCCGGACGCGAGCTCGACGAGCACCTGGAGCGCCTGGAGCGAGCGCGCGCCAACGACCACCGGCGCCTGGGGCCGCAGCTGGGCCTGTTCCAGTTCTCGGAGGTCTCCCCGGGCGCGGCGTTCTGGCTGCCGGCCGGCGCCGAGGTGTTCAACTCCCTGGTGGCCCTCAGCCGGGAGATGGGACGCGAGCGGGGCTACCTGGAGGTCAAGACGCCGCAGATCTACGACAGCTCGCTGTGGCGCACCTCAGGCCACTGGGACAAGTACGCCGAGAGCATGTTCGTGACCGAGTACGAGGACCGGCAGATGGCGATCAAGCCGATGAACTGCCCCGGCCACTGCCAGCTGTACTCGCTGCGCGCCCACTCATACAGGGACCTGCCACTGCGCCTCTGGGAGCCGGGTCTGCTGCACCGCCGCGAGCCCGGCGGGACGCTGCACGGGCTGCTGCGCGTGCGCCACTTCGCCCAGGACGACAGCCACATCTTCTGCACCGAGGACCAGGTGCAGGAGGAGGTCGCGGGCGTGCTGGAGTTCGCGTTTGCCACCTACCGAATCTTCGGGATCGACGTGCGCCTGGAGCTCTCGACCCGGCCGGCTCAGCGGATCGGGTCCGACGAGCTGTGGGACCGCAGCGAGCGCGCGCTGGAGCAGGCGCTCGCCCAGCTGGGGCTCGACTACACGGTCAACGAGGGCGACGGGGCCTTCTACGGCCCCAAGATCGACATGCACATGACCGACTCGCTGGGCCGCTCCTGGCAGCTTGGCACCTGCCAGCTTGACTACAACATGCCAGAGCGCTTCGCCCTCAGCTACACGGGAGCCGACAACGCCCAGCACCGTCCGGTGATGATCCACCGCGCGCTGATGGGCTCATACGAGCGCTTCATCGGCATCCTGCTCGAGCACCTGGGAGGCGAGCTGCCCGTGTGGCTGGCGCCGGTGCAGGCGATCGTGCTGCCGGTCTCCGACCGCCACGCCGGCTACGCCGCCGCGGTGCGCGACCGGCTCAGGGCCGCGGGCCTGCGCGCCGAGCTTGACGATCGCGGGGAGTCGGTGGGGCGACGGATACGCGACGCGGAGCTGCGCCGGGTCCCGTGCATGGCGATCGCCGGCGATCGCGAGGCCGGCTCCGGGCTGGTCAGCGTCAGGCGCCACCCCGGCGGCGACGTGGGCCAGATGCCGGTCGATGAGCTCCAGGACCAGCTTTTGCAGGAGGTGCAGAGTCGCTCTGCGCGTGGCGATCGCCGCTATACTCGCTGGCGTTGATCGAGCCTATCCCATTCCGGCGCGGCTGCATTTGAACAGGGCCGTCGTCTCACGCAGCTAGTGCCGGTCCCGCGCAGGTTCGACCGGCGCCCCCCAGAGCGGGACCTGACTCGGATCAACGACCGGATCCGTGTCCCCGAGGTGCGCCTGGTCGGGGAGGACGGCAAGCAGATCGGGGTCGTGAAGACCTCAGAGGCGCTGGCCTACGCGCAGGCGCGCGATCTGGACCTGGTGGAGGTGGCGCCGGACGCGCGTCCGCCCGTGTGCCGGGTGCTCGACTACTCCAAGTACCGCTACGAGCAGGCCCAGAAGCAGAAGGCCGCCCGCAAGCACCAGCAGCAGATCACGATCCGCGAGATCAAGTTCCGTCCCAAGATCGCGCAGAACGACTACGACACGAAGAAGGGGCATGTACGCCGGTTCCTGCTGGGCAAGGACCGCGTGAAGGTGACGATCATGTTCCGCGGGCGCGAGGTGACGCACCCGGAGCGCGGTGCCGCGCTGCTTGACCGCCTCGCCGGCGAGCTCTCGGACATCGCGGTCGTGGAGCAGACGCCGCTTCAGGACGGGCGCAACATGACGATGCTTCTGGCCCCATCCAAGGCGGTGCTCGCGGCCGAGCGGGAGGCCAAGGGCCATGCCGACGCCGGCCGGCGCATCAACGGCGCCCGGAGCGTCGCGTCCGAGCCGGCCGCCTCCGAGCCGGCGGCCTCCGAGGCCGCGCGCGACGGCGACTGACAGGCGCATACGCGCCGGCCGCCGGTTCGGGGTCTGACCGCGGCAGAGAGGGCGGTCACAGATCAGCCGCCCGCGCAATTGACAGGCATGAGGAACCCGAGTGCCACGCCGACTCACCGTGCACCTGCGACGACGATCGTCTCCTGCCCCGATGCGTTCGGCCGCTCGCCCAGCCGGCTGACGATCGCGGCGCGGGCGCTCGTGCGCCTGGACGACCACACCGGCCTGGCCCGGCTGCCCCGCCCCTGGGGACGGCCGGGCCCCTCGCCGCCGGCCGGCGCGGGGGGCGACCAGGGTGCACCGAAGCGTGCCGCCGGGGGGTGGCGTGAGTTTGTGGCGACGGCGTCGCATGAGTTGCGCACGCCGTTGGCGTCGCTTGAGGGGATGCTTGAGCTGTTGCGTGATGATCTGGGGGATGAGCGTCCGGATCTTGAGGATGCGCGGGCGTTGGTGGAGCGGGCGC
>DATGLC010000011.1:0-3513 GCA_035294345.1 Solirubrobacteraceae bacterium | reverse complement strand
CCCCTCCCGCGCCCACTCAAGACATGCGCGGGCGGCCGCCCGCACCTCCCGCGCCGGATCGGGCGCGGACACCAGGCGGACTGTCCCGTCGGCGGGCAGCGCCGGCTCCGACGGCGAGGTGAACAGCCGCTCGCGGACCCGCGCGAGGGTGCTCTCAGACGTTGCGGCGGGCCTGAGCTCACGCAGCCTCCCGCCGGCGGCGAGCAGCCGCCCGCGCAGCCTGCCAAGGGGTGCATCCGCGCCCGCGGGGACATCGGGAAGGAACACGTCGACCGGCATGCGCTCGCCGATCGCCTCGATCAGCCGCCCCATCGCCGGCTGCAAATCCAGCACTCCCCACACCAGCAGCCCAAGCCCATCGAGCAGCGCCGGATCCGCGGCGGCGAGCGCGTCATCGGGGTCATAGAACCTCGTCCGCCGCGACTCGAACGCGGCGAGGATCCCCGCAAGCGCCATCGCCTTCTCCGGAGCGTCGGTCAGTCCGTCCAGCAGCGCGTGGAGTCTTGAGAGGTCATAGCCTGCGCCGCGCAGCTCCCGCACCAGCCGAAACAGCGCCTCGCCAAACCCCGGCGTCTCAGCGACCGGCGCGAAATACCCAGGATGCCGGCGCGCCACCTCGGCAAGCAGCACGCGCTCGGCGAGCGGCGGCAGCGCCCGGCGGCCCGACTCCACCAGCGCCCGTGACCCGAGCAGCAGCGCCAGGTCGCCGGGCATCAACACGCGCACGTTCGCATGCCCGCCCAACCGCACCGCCAGCCACCGGTGCAAAAACGGACGCTGCAGGGAAGTGCCGACCAGGACCGTGATCGGCGTCAGCGGATCAATGCGACGCAGCTCGGCGACGCGCTCCGCGAACGCCGCGTACAACGACGCCGGCTCACCGCTGACCACCCTGATCGACGCCACCTCAGCCTCCACCTCTCTCGCAACCGCTGATCGTGCACAAGCCCCACCATCTCAAGACCCGCATCCCGTCGAAGGGGGCGGCGACGCGACGAGCGCGCTCATCAGCGTGAGCTGGTCCTCCTGCTCGATCGCTTCGAGGTCGATGTCGAGGTCGGCTGTGGTCTGCATCTGGCGGCTGCTGTCCGGGTTGGAGGGAAGGTCGCCGGCGCGAGCCTGAACCTGACGGGTGGGTCTGGGAGCGCCGTCAGCTCGCCGGCGCCGTCGCCCGCCGTGAGCATGCTGCTTCTCCGGGAGCGCGTGCTTGGTCTTTGACTCGCAGGACCCAGGAATTGCGATCGCGGGGATGGAGGAGATGGAGCGGGAGGGGATCGAGCGTCTCGCCGAGGAGTTCCTCAGCGGCGTGCCGAGCTACGTCTGGGACGGCGAGTCGCTGCCCCCCGTGGAGGACATCGCCGGCAGCCACGTCGGGCTGCTGGTGCGCGACGTCGAGGATCTCAGCTGCGCTCCCGGTGCACCATCGGCCCAGGTCGGGCCGACGCTCTCAGGCCTCCTGCTTCCGATGCTCGGGGAGATCTGGGTCAACGCCGACGAGGCGCGGCGATGGCCGCCGCGGTGGCGCTTCACGATCGCGCACGAGCTTGGCCACTGGTCGCTTCATCGCGACGCCGAGCAGCCCGTCTACTGCCGCTCAACCTCGGTCGACCGCGACGAGGCTCGGCCACCCATCCCTCACCACGAGGACCAGGCGAATGTGTTCGCCGCGGCGGTCCTGATGCCGGCGCGACTGGTGCGCGAGCAGTACCTGAAGCTCGAGCGCGACTTCTTTTCGCTCTGCGACGCCATCGGCGCGTCGGGCGCCGCGATGGGACGTCGGCTGCACGCGGTGGTCAGTCCCGGGCGGGCTGACGCCGCGCGATGACGCGGCCACCGACGTCTCGGCGTCGACTTTCCACGACGGAGCGAAGGATGTCGACCGCCGGATCGTGACGGCCCTCGCATCCTCTGTCACGACCTTCTGACGATCGGCTGACGCGCCTCCGACGGGCGGCTTATGCGTGGGCTCGATGGTCCTATCCGGACCCTCGAACCGAAAGGAACCCATGCCGACTGCACTTGTCACTGAACCGCCTGAGATCGCTGACGCCGATGTCCACTCTCCCCGCGAGCCGACCGCCGGCGATGCCCGCGCGGCGGTCGCGAGGATCTCGCGACTCGCGCAGGTAATGCTCGGATTGCTGTGGTTGCTCGACGGCGCTCTGCAGTTTCAGCCGTACATGTTCGGCAAGACGTTCATCACCGGGGTGCTGCTGCCGAATGCCGCGGGGCAGCCACGGTTCATCGCCGCGCCGATCATCTGGATCGCTCATCTGATCGAGCCGCACGTTGCGCTGTTCAACGGGTTCGCCGCGACGTTGCAGGCCCTGATCGGGCTTGGTCTGCTGTACCGGCGAACGGTCAAGCCGGCGCTTTTGGTGTCGTTTGTGTGGGCGCTCGGGATCTGGTTTTCAGGCGAGGGCCTGGGCATGATCTTCACCGGCAACGCGAGCCCGCTAACCGGGGCCCCCGGAGCCGCGCTGCTGTACGTGCTGGTGGGGCTGATGTGCTGGCCGCGCGCCGGCACGCTGCGGGCGCGGACTCGCGGGCGTGGCGCCGGCTCCGGGCTGATCGGTGAGCGCGGCATGCGCCTGACCTGGGCGGGGCTGTGGCTAGGCTCCGCCGCGCTCTGGCTTTCCCCGGCAAACGACGGCGCGAGCGCGGTGCACGACGCGATCGCCACAGCCCCGTCGGGCGTGGGCTGGCTGTCGAGCGTTCTGAGCTTCGCAGCGAGGATCACCGCAGGCCAGGGCACGACGATCGCAGTTGCGTTGGCGCTTCTGTCGGCCACGATCGGCGTCGCAGTTCTGCGCAGCTGGCACGCGAAGGCGTTCCTCGGACTCGCGATCGCGATCTCGGTCCTCTACTGGATCGTCGGCCAGGGGCTCGGTGGGGTGTTCACCGGCCAGGCGACCGACGTGAGCACCGCACCCCTGATGATCCTGATCGCCGCGATCCTGCTCGCGCGAGGGCGGGTCAGCGAGCTTGGAGAGCAACGGCGGTCTCACCGCATGACCCGTGACGTCGTTGCACCTGACGCCGATCGGTCAGGCCGCAGGCCGACTCGACGGCACCAGCAGGATCAGCTCGGTGAGCACCAGCAGCCGACAGCCAGGCGGGCCGCGGTGCGGGCGTAGGCGGTCCGGCGCCGGAGCGCGGCGGCGCCAGCGACCAGCACAAGGCAGATGATGGCCTCGGCGACGCCCGCGTCATTGGCAGGGGCACCGCGGACATGACGGCGAGCGAGCCTGCCTGGAGCAGCATCCGGACCGCCACCGGACGCTCGGCTCCTTGAGCCTGCAGGGCTCGCGTCACGCGCCCCCCGTGAGTTCGCGGCTGGTCGCTGGCGGCTCGGCCTGTCTGCTCATGCTCGTCTGGCAACCCCCTCGAACGAGGCGAGCTCAATCGGCCGGCTGGCGAGGTCCCCGGCGGCTCAAGACGGCACCGTGGCGGCGGTCGCGTTCGCCCTGACGCTGGTCATGCTGGCCGGAGCCCACAGCTCAACCCGCGCTC
>DATGLC010000010.1:0-11704 GCA_035294345.1 Solirubrobacteraceae bacterium | reverse complement strand
GCCGTGCCCTCGTAGGTGACGACGGACTCGAGGTTGTTCATGTGCCGGATCACCGGGTACTCGAGCGTCACGCCGTTGGCGCCGAGCACCTGGCGCGCCGTGCGCGCCACCTCAAGCGCCGCGTTGACGTTGGCGAGCTTGCCCATGCTCACGTGCTCGGGCCGCAGGCGCCCCTGGTCCTTCATCCTCCCCAGGTGCAGCGCCAAAAGCGCTCCCCGATTGACCTCCACCGCCATCGCCGCCAGCTTCTGCTGCTGCAGCTGGGTGGCGGCGATCGGGCGGCCGAACGCGACGCGCTCGCGGCTGTAGGACAGGGCGGCCTCAAAGCAGGCGCGCGCGGCGCCGATCACCCCCCAGACGATCCCGTAGCGCGCCTCGTTGAGGCACGACAGCGGGCCGCGCAGCGAGCCGGCCTCCGGCAGCATCGCGCCGGCCGGCACGCGGACGTCGTCGAGCAGCAGCTCGGAGGTAACCGACGCGCGCAGCGAGAGCTTGCGATGTATGTCCTGGGTGGTGAAGCCGGGGGTGCCGCGCTCCACCAAGAAGCCGCGGATGCCGTCGTCGGTCCTGGCCCAGACGACCGCCACGTCGGCCACCGAACCGTTGGTGATCCACATCTTCTGGCCGTGCAGCACCCAATCGGATCCGTCGCGCCGGGCGCGCGTGCGCATGGAGGCGGGATCAGAGCCGGCGTCCGGCTCGGTGAGCCCAAAGCACCCGATCGCCTCGCCCGCGGCCATCCGGGGCAGCCATCGCTGCTTCTGCTCTTCAGAGCCCCACTTGTGGATGGCGAACATCGCCAGCGAGCCCTGGACCGAGACCAGGCTGCGCAGGCCGCTGTCCGCCGCCTCAAGCTCCATGCAGGTCAGCCCGTAGGCCGTCGCGCTCGCGCCGGCGCACCCGTAGCCGTGCAGGTGCATGCCCAGCAGGCCCAGCCGCCCAAGCTCGGGCACCAGCTCGAGCGGCAGCCTCGCCTCATCAAACCAGTCGCCGATGTGCGGCAGCACGCGGTCGGTGACGAAGGCGCGCACGGTGTCGCGGATCATCCGCTCCTCGTCGTCGAGCAGCTCGTCCAAGCCGAGGAAGTCCGTCGGCCGGATCTCGGAAGTGGTCGTCGCGCTCATGCGCCGCTCCTTTGCCTGTCGGTCCAAGGCCCGGCGCGGCAGCCGGGTGCACTGGATGCAAGCAGATGCGCCGGATCGGCGGGCCGCCGGGCGGCGCGGGCCGCGAGCCGCCTCGCCGCCGGGCCGGGTGGATCCGACCGGCAGCGGTGAGACACTGCCGACGTGGCCGTGATCCAGCCCGCGATCGACCCGGACACGCTGCTTCAGGCGGGAAGCGAGCTTGGCGCCGCGGACCGCGCGCTGCTCAGCCTGCTGTGCGTGCACCGCCTGTCTGAGGCGCGCATCGCGAGCCTCAGCGGCATCGGCGCCGACCGGCTGCGCGCCAGGCGCGAGCGCGTCGCCGCGCTGCTTGAGGCGGCTTTGGGGCAGCCGAGGGAGGTCGTGGCGGACGCCCTGGCCGCGCTCGCGGCCGCTGCGGAGGCCTGTCCAGCGCCGGGTGCGCAGGCCGCGCCGGCGGCAGGCGCGCAGGCCGCGCCTGCGGAAGGCGGGAACGCCGGCCCCGCGGCCGGCGACCAGGCCACGGCCGGTGCGGCGGGCGAGCGGGCCGCCGGCCAGGTCGATGCCGCGGCCGGGCGCCGGGGACGGCGAAACCCGCCCGCCCACCGTCGCAGGCGCCTTCTGGGCGGCGCGATCGCAGGTCTGTGCATCGCGTTGGGCATCGTGGCGCTGGAGGCCGAGCGCGCGCACGCGCGCCCTGTCGCGCTCACGCGAGCCGCCTCCGCACAGGGGTTGACGGCCTGGGGGCAGAAGCGGGACGCATCGCCGAACGCCACCCTGCCCCGAGGGGCCTCAGCGCCGGCGAGCGGCCAGCCGGCCCGCGGCGGCCAGTAGGTCCACGTAGCGCTCGGGCATCACGCGCGCCAGCACGTCCAGCGCCCGCGCGTCAGCGCCGATGAGGATGCGCTCCCTGCCGGCGCGCACGCCCTCGTGGATCAGCTGCGCGGCCCGCTCGGGGGTGGTGCGGGCCAGCCGGTCAAACTCGTCGGCCGCCTGCTCGCGGCTGACATCCGGCCACAGCGGGTGGCCGTGGTAGCGGCTGGCTCGCACGATGCCCGTGGGGATCGCTCCCGGATGCACGGTGACGGCTCTGACGCCGCTCCCGCGCAGCTCGATGCGCAGCGACTCAGTGAAGCCACGGAGGGCGAACTTCGACGCGCAGTAGGCGCTCTGGTTGGCGAAGCCGACGAGCCCGAAGGCGCTGGAGATGTTCACGATCACCCCGGAGCGCTGGCGCAAGAGCAGCGGCAGGAACGCCCGCACGCCGCAGACGGCCCCGCGGAAGTTGACATCCATCACCCAGTCGTCGTCCTCCACCACGGCGCCCGCGACCGGCTGCGAGGTCGTGACGCCCGCGTTGTTGCACACCATCCCCAGCGGAGCCGGAGCCCACGCGGACACCTCCGCGGCGAACGCGGCCTGGGCCTCGGCGTCGCGCACGTCGAGCGTGCGCGCGAGAACCGGCCCGTCGATGCCCTCCGCGGTCTTTGAGAGGCGATCCCCGTCGAGGTCGACGAGCGCCAGCGGGCAGCCGTGGGCCGCCAGGCGCAGGGCGAGCGCACGGCCGATCCCGGAGCCCGCGCCGGACACGAACGCCGTCAGCCCGTCGACGGGGACCGGCGCCCTGCCGGGCCGCCGCATCCAGGAGACCGTCCGGGACCTCTGGGTCCTTCCGGGCATCGCGGTCAGCTTGCCAGGCTCGCCCGTCTCACGGCTGCGCCAGGGTCATGAGCAGCTCCCGGATCGCGCCGGGATACCGGTGGGAGATGCCTCCGTGACGACCCTCGAACAGCTCGAGCGTGTGTCGGACGCCGAGCCGCCGCAGCTCGTCGGCGAACGCCTGGGCGCCGAGGTCCAGGAAGTACTCATCGCGTCGTCCGGCGTCGAGGTAGATGCGGCGCATCGACCGCAGCGCGTCGGCGTGGCCTGCCGCCATCCGCACAGGGTCGTGCTCGAGCCAGCGCTGCCACACCTCGTCGACCAGCCGGCCGGTTCGCACGCTGAACGGCAGCAGCGGCTTGCCCGGTCGCTGTGGATCCGGGCTGTAGGCGCAGGCGTAGGCGTAGGTCGACACAGCGGTCCCGTAGCGCGCGAAGTCGAAGGACGGGCCGGCCAGCGCCCGGGAGATGAGCCGTTCGTAGTCGCCGTCGAACTCGTCGCGCAAAAGCCGCGCGATCGCCGGGAAGTCGCGCAGGTAGCAGACCTCGAACAGAGCGTCGCCCGCCTGGGAGGCGAGCGCCCCGAACACGTCGGGGCGCAGCATCGGCACGACCATCGCGCCGTAGCCGCCGGATGACTTGCCCGCGATGCCGCGGCGCTCGCGCGAGGCGGCGGTCGGCCAGCGGGAGTCCACGAACGGGACGATCTCGTCGCAGAGATGGTCCAGGTAGCGGCCGGTCCCGGTGGAGTTGAGAAACTGCGAGCCCCCGAGCGACGTCCAGGCGTCCACGAGCACGATCACAGCCTCCGGACAGCCGCCCGCCGTGAACATCGCGTCGAGTCGCTCGATCACCGTCGGCTCGAACGGGCTGCGCGACAGCCACATGTCGACCTGCCCCGAGTAGCCCTGGATCAGGTAGACCGCGGGAACGTCCGCCACCCGGCCCGCGGCCACGCCGGGCGAGCTGTAGACGTAGAGCGGCCGGCGCGGCGGATCGCCCAGGGGGTTGCCCTCGAGCAGCTCGGAGTGGACCACCACCCGCTCAAGGCGACCGGCCAGCGGCCGCTCCCACGGGGGGCCGGCCGGCCCGCTCACCTCGGTGAGGGTCATGACTGGCGATCCCCTGGGCTCACCAGGCGCACGCTAGTGCAGCGCGCGGCGGGAGCCGGCGATCGGCGCGTGGGTATATTCGAGGCAGGTCCATGACCGACCTCGCCGAGAGAACGCTTGAGGGTGCAGCAGACGGCGCCGGGGCGCCGGGCGAGGGCGGCGATCCCGACGCGCTGGAGACCTCCGAGTGGCTTGAGGCGCTTGACGCGGTCGTCTCCCACGAGGGCCCGGACCGGGCGCGCGAGCTTCTGACGCGCGTCGTGGAGCACGCCCGGCATGCCGGCGCCGGGCCGATCGCGAGCCTGAACACCCCGTATGTGAACACGATCCCGGCCGCACTGGAGCCGCCCCTGCCCGGCGACCCGGCGGTGGAGCGGCGGCTGCGCTCGATCGTCCGCTGGAACGCGATGATGATGGTGCTGCGAGCCAACGACCGCTTGCACGGGATCGGCGGCCACATCGCCAGCTTCGCGTCGCTGGCGGTCCTCTACGAGGTCGGCTTCAACCACTTCTGGCACGCCCCGTCGGAGGATCACGGCGGCGATCTCGTCTACTTCCAGGGCCACTCCTCCCCGGGCAACTACGCGCGCGCGTTCCTGGAGGGCCGCCTGACCGCCGAGCAGCTGGACCACTTCCGCCAGGAGGTCTCCCACCCCGGGGGCCTGTCGTCCTACCCGCACCCCTGGCTGATGCCGGACTTCTGGCAGTTCCCGACCGTGTCGCTGGGCATCGGGGCGATCACCTCCATCTACCAGGCCCGCTTCATGAAGTACCTGCACGCGCGCGGGCTCGCGGACACCTCCGGGCGCAAGGTGTGGGCGTTCTTGGGCGACGGCGAGATGGACGAGCCCGAGTCGATGGGCGCGACCGCGCTGGCCGGGCGGGAGCGGTTGGACAACCTGATCTGGGTCGTCAACTGCAACCTGCAGCGCCTGGACGGGCCGGTGCGAGGCAACGGCAAGATCATCCAGGAGCTGGAGTCGGACTTCCGCGGCGCGGGCTGGAACGTGATCAAGGTGATCTGGGGCAGCCGCTGGGACCCGCTGCTGGCGGCCGACGTTGACGGCCGGCTGCTGCGCGTGATGGAGGAGTGCGTGGACGGCGAGTACCAGACCTTCAAGGCGCGCGACGGCGCCTACGTGCGCGAGCACTTCTTCGGTCGCGATCCGGTCCTGCTGCAGCGCGTCGCGCACATGAGCGACGAGGAGATCTGGCTGCTCAACCGCGGCGGGCTTGACCAGCAGAAGGTCTACGCCGCCTATCACGCAGCCGTGCGCCACACCGGCCAGCCGACCGTGATCCTCGCCAAGACGATCAAGGGCTACGGCATGGGGGTCTCCGGGGAGGGCCAGATGGTCACCCACCAGGCCAAGAAGATGGCCGACGAGGCGTTGCTGCAGTTCCGGGACCGCTTCGAGCTCCCCCTCTCCGACGAGCAGGTGCTGCGCCGGGAGTACTACCGCCCTCCGGAGGACTCGCCGGAGATGCGCCTGCTGCGCTCCGCACGCGAGGCGCTCGGCGGCCCGCTGCCGGCGCGCCGGCGCCGCACCGAGCCGATGCAGGCGCCGGACCTGGAGCTGTTCAGGGCACAGCTTGAGGGCACAGGCGAGCGCGAGATCTCGACCACGATGGCGTTCGTGCGCGTGCTGGCCGCGCTCTTGCGCGACAGGCGCCTGGGCAGGCACATCGTGCCGATCGTGCCCGACGAGTCGCGCACGTTCGGGATGGAGGGGCTGTTTCGCCAGGTGGGGATCTACTCGCCCGTCGGCCAGCTCTACCGGCCCCAGGACGCCGAGCAGCTGATGTTCTACAAGGAGGACGCGCACGGGCAGATCCTCGAGGAGGGGATCACCGAGGCCGGCTCGATCTCCTCGTTCATCGCCGCCGGCACCTCCTACTCGGCTCACAACGTGCCGATCGTGCCCTTCTACATCTACTACTCGATGTTCGGCTACCAGCGCGTCGGCGACCTGGTCTGGGCCGCCGGCGACAGTCGCGCGCGCGGCTTTCTGCTGGGCGGCACCGCCGGGCGCACGACGCTCAACGGCGAGGGCCTGCAGCACGCCGACGGCCACAGCCACCTGCTGTTCTCGGTGGTGCCCAACTGCCGCGCCTACGACCCGGCGTACGGCTACGAGGTGGCGGTGATCGTCCAGGATGGCCTGCGACGGATCCTCACCGAGCAGGAGGACGCCTTCTACTACATCACGCTGATGAACGAGAACTACCCCCATCCGCCGATGCCCGAGGGGGCTCAGGAGGGGATCCTGCGCGGCATGTACCCCGTGCGCGAGGCGCCCGCCGGCGACAGGCGCCCGGTGGTGCAGCTGCTGGGCTCGGGCACGATCCTGCGCGAGGCGCTCGCCGCCGCCGACCTGCTGGAGTCCGACTTCGGGGTGCTCGCCGACGTGTGGAGCGTGACATCGTTCAGCGAGCTGCGACGCGACGGGCTGCGAGTCGACCGCCACAACCTGCTTCACCCCGACGACGAGCCGCTCGTCGCGTACGTCACGGCCGCCCTGGCCGAGCGCCGCGGGCCGGTGATCGCGGCCACCGACTACATGCGCGCGGTGGGCGACCAGATCCGACAGTGGGTCCCGCGCCCGTATCGAACGCTCGGCACGGACGGCTTTGGGCGCTCTGACAGCCGCGAGGCGCTGCGCAGGTTCTTCGAGGTCGACCGCCACTTCATCGCGCTCGCCGCGCTGCGCGAGCTCGCCGATGCGGGCGACGTCGAGCGCTCGCTGCCGCGCCAGGCGATCGAACGCTACGGCATCGACGCGGACGCGCCGATCCCGACCTCGGTATGACGCCGGCGACCACCGAGGTGACGGTCCCCGACATCGGGGACTTCGACCAGGTCCCGGTGGTCGAGATCCTCGTGTCGGTGGGCGACCGCGTCTCGCCGGAGGACCCGCTGGTCACGCTCGAGTCCGACAAGGCCACGATGGACGTGCCCGCGCCGGCCGCCGGCGTGGTGCGCGACATCGCGGTCCGCGTCGGGGACCGGGTCTCGCAGGGCAGCCCGCTGCTGACCCTCGAGAGCGGGGACGGCGGCGCGCCGGAGGCGACCCCCGCGCCCGCGCCGGACGCGACCCCCGCGCCGGACGCGACCCCCGCGCCCGCGCCGGAAGCGACCCCCGCGCCCGCGCCGGAAGCGACCGTCGCACCCGTGGCGGAGGCGAGCGCCCAGGCCGGGCCCGCCGCAGCGCAGGCGCGGCACCCCGCTGATCGGCCGCCCGCGCACGACGGAGGGCCGATCTACGCCAGCCCGTCGGCGCGGCGGGTGGCCCGCGAGCTCGGGGTCGACCTGCACCGGGTGCAGGGCAGCGGACGCGGCGGGCGGATCACGCGCGAGGACGTGCAGCGCGCCGCGGCCCAGGGTGCCGCGGCCCAGGGTGCCGCGGCTGCGCCGGGTGCCGCGGCGGCCCAGACGGCGGCCGCCCGCGGCGACGGTCTGGTGGCGATCCTGGGCGGCCTGCCGCCGTGGCCGTCGGTGGACTTCGAGCGCCATGGACCGGTGCAACGGGTCGCGCGGTCTCGAATCCAGCGGATCTCCGCCCCCAACCTGGCGCGCAACTGGGTCGCGATCCCCCACGTGACCCACAACGACGAGGCCGACATCACGGAGCTTGAGGCTTTCCGTCGGCGGCTCAACGAGGAGCACGCGAGCGAGGGCGTGAAGTTCACGATGGTCACGTTCCTGGTGGCGGCGTGCGTGGCGACGCTCAAGCGCTTTCCGCAGTTCAACGCCTCGCTGGACGGCGAGGAGCTCGTGCTCAAGCGCTACTGGAACATCGGCTTCGCGGCGGACACGCCGGAGGGCCTCGTCGTGCCGGTCATCCACGACGCCGACGCCAAGGGCCTGCGCGAGATCGCCGTCGAGCTGGCCGAGCTGTCGGCGCGAGCGCGGGCGAGCCGGCTGACGCCCGGCGAGATGAGCGGCTCGACCTTCACGATCTCGTCGCTGGGAGGGATCGGCGGCACGTCGTTTACGCCGATCGTCAACGCTCCCGAGGTGGCGATCCTCGGGGTCACGCGGGCGACGATGCGGCCCGTGTGGAACGGTTCGGAGTTCGAGCCCCGGCTGATGCTCCCCCTGTCGCTTTCCTACGATCACCGCGTGATCGACGGAGCTGCGGCGGCGCGCTTCACGGTGCACCTGTCCGCGGTGCTCACCGACCTGCGCCGGGCGCTGCTGTGAGGCGCGCCCCGCGGCCCAGCGCCTCCAGCGGGCGGCGCGGGCCATGACCGACGCCCGCGATGTGCGCGTCCCCGACATCGGGGACTTCGCCGACGTGCCGGTGATCGAGGTGCTGGTCTCGGTCGGCGACCGCGTCGAGGCGGAGGACCCGCTGGTCACGCTGGAGTCCGACAAGGCCACGATGGACGTGCCGGCGCCGTTTGCCGGCGTGGTCTCGGAGGTTGCCGTGGGCGTCGGCGACCGCGTGTCCGAGGGCTCCCTGCTGCTCAGGCTCGCCCCGGCCGCCGACGGGGCGCCGCCCCGGCCCGCAGGTGCGGCGGCGCCCGATCCCACCGGCGCGGCGGCGCCCGAGGCCACCGGCCGGGCGGTCGGCGAACCGCCCGGCGGGCCGCCACCTTCCCCGCCGCCGGCCGCGACCGCCGCCGGGCGCGCACGCGTGGAGCCGGCGTCGGCCGGCGCCGAACGCGACTTCGACGTCGTCGTGCTCGGCGCGGGCCCGGGCGGCTACACGGCGGCTTTCCGCGCCGCGGACCTGGGGCTGCGCGTGGCGCTGGTGGAGCGCCACGAGCATCTGGGCGGCGTGTGCCTGAACGTGGGCTGCATCCCGTCAAAGGCCCTGCTACACGCCGCGCGGGTGATCGCGCAGGCCCAGGAGATGGCCGACCACGGCATCCGCTTCGGAGCGCCCGAGGTGGACCTCGAGCGGCTGGCGGACTGGAAGCGGTCGGTCGTCTCACGGCTCACGACGGGGCTGGCTTCGCTGGCCCGCCAGCGCGGGGTCGAGGTGGTCCGCGGCGACGGAGCCCTCGTCGGGCCGACCGAGCTTGTCGCGGGCGGGCGGCGGCTGACGTTCTCAAACTGCATCATCGCGGCCGGCTCGCGGCCCGCGACCATCCCCGGATTGCCCGACGATGAGCGCGTGATCGACTCGACCGCGGCTCTGTCGCCAACGTCGGTGCCCAAGCGGCTGCTGGTGATCGGCGGCGGCATCATCGGCATGGAGATGGCCTGCGTCTACGACGCCCTGGGCGCGAGGGTGACGGTCGTGGAGCTGCTGGACCAGCTGCTCGGCGGGTGCGACCCCGACATCGTGGCGCCGCTTGCCCGCCGCGCGCGGGCGCGCTACGAGGGGGTGATCACCGGCGCCCGCGTGGAGTCGGTCGCCGCCACGCGCGACGGACTTGAGGTCACGATCGACGGCGCAGGCACCTCGGTGTTCGATCGCGTCCTGGTCGCGGTCGGGCGCACCCCGAACGGCCGTGAGGTTGGCGCCGACGCCGCCGGCGTGGCGATCGACGAGCGCGGCTTCATCCCGGTCGATGACCGGATGCGCACCAACGTGCCGGGGATCTTCGCGATCGGCGACGTCACCGGCGGCCCGATGCTCGCCCACAAGGCCACCCACGAGGGCGTGGTCGCTGCCGAGGCCTGCGCCGGCCTGGACACGCGCATGGACGCGCGCACGATCCCCTCGGTGGCCTACACCGACCCGGAGGTGGCGTGGACCGGCCTGACCGAGACCGCCGCGGCGCAGGCGGGGGTCCAGTACGAGAAGGCCGTCTTCCCGTGGGCGGCATCCGGACGCGCTCTGGGGCTTGCGCGGCCCGAGGGGATGACCAAGCTGCTGCTCGAGCCCGGCACGCGCCGGCTCTTGGGAGCCGGGATCGTCGGCGTGGGCGCGGGCGAGCTGATCTCCGAGATCGCGCTGGCGATCGAGCTGGGCGCAAATGCGCAGGACGTCGCGCTGACGGTGCATCCGCACCCCACGCTCTCTGAAACCGTGGCGTTCGCCGCCCAGCTCGCGGAGGGGACGATCACCGACCTGCTGGCGCCGGGGGCGCGCGGGCGGCCCGCCGGCGCGGCCGTGGGCCGCGGCGGCTGACGGCCAGGGCGAGGCGCCGGGGCGCCTGTGGGTCACGGCGGTTGACGGCGAGGGCGAGGCGCCAGCGCGGCTGTGGCCTCAAGCGCGCGACGGCTCTGCGCCGGCGCTAGCGGCGCCTGAGGCCGCGACGGACCCACAGCGCAAGCAGCGCCGCGGCGGCCGCGCCGGCCGCGGGCACCAGTCGCCCGCGCAGCGGCGGGCGGTGCGGCTCCGAGGCGAGCGCCGCGGCCGGCGCGGAGAGGTCCACGCCCGCCAGCGCACCGTCGTGTCGCAGGCGCGGGTCGGCCGTCCCGACGGCGAACTCCTCGGCGGCCAGCACGTCGTGCGGCGGCTCGCGGTGCAGCCGCGGGTCGCCCGTCCCGACGGCGAACTCCTCCGCGGCCAGCACGTCGTGCGGCGGCTCCGGTTGAGAGGATGCCACCTCGCCGTCGCGGTCCTGGGGGCCGGTCACGCCGCGATCATCCCAGATCCGGCTGTGCGACAGCCCAGCGGCGTTGGGCGCACGGTCACAGGAGCGCCCAGCGAACGGCCCACAGGAGCGCCCAGCGAACGGCCCACAGGAGCGCCCGGCAAACGGTGAACGATCCACGCCCGGGCCGGGCGATCGACCCGATGGACCCGCACACATGGGACCTGGCACCCCCGATGTACCTATGCGTGCGACGTTTGGATAATCTCAGCGTGCTCGACTGAGATCAGGCAGCTCGCCCCGGTCGTCCTGATATCATTGACTCATCAACAGACCGAAACCACCTCGAAAGTGATCCGAACATGAGCAGCCTCCTACTGGTCCCGCTGGACGACGTCGTCGTCTTCCCTGGCATGTCGCTGACGCTGGCGATCGACGCCGGCGACGAGGAGCGGGTCCTGCTCGTGCCCCGCCACGAGAACGAGTTCGCCGCGGTGGGGACCGTGGCGCAGATCAGCCGCCGGGTGCGCCTGCCCGGCGGGGCGCACGCCTACGAGCTGCAGGGGCTGCACCGCGGCGTGGCCGGCGCCGCCCAGACGCTCCCCGACGGGCGCCTGTTCGTCGAGGTCGACGAGCGGCCCGACGCCGCGCCCGTCGATGGTCGCACGCGCAACCTGGAGCGCGAGTACCGGGCGGTGGTTGAGGAGATCCTGGAGCTGCGCGGCGACGATGGTCGCATCGCCCAGTTCCTGCGCTCGATCACCGAGCCCGGCGCGCTGGCGGACACCAGCGGCTACAGCCCGGACCTCAGCTACGAGCAGAAGGTGGCGCTGCTGCAGGCGGTCGACGTCACCGAGCGCCTGGAGCTTGCCGTCAGGCTGCAGCGCGAGCGGCTCGCCGAGCTGCAGATCCGCAAGCGCATCCGCGAGGACGTGGAGTCCGGCGCCGAGAAGCAGCAGCGGGAGTACTTCCTGCGCCGCCAGATGGAGTCCATCCGCAAGGAGCTCGGCGAGGACGAGGCCTCGATCGTCGAGGAGTACCGGGCAAAGATCGAGCGCGCCGGGATGCCCGACGCCGTTCGCGAACAGGCCGAGAAGGAGCTCGCGCGCCTGGACCGGATGGGCGAGCAGTCCGCTGAGTCGAGCGTGATCCGCACCTACCTTGACTGGCTGATCGCCGTGCCGTGGTCCAAGCGCTCGCCGGAGCGGCTCGACCCCGACCACGCGCGCCGGATCCTCGACGAGGACCACGCCGGCCTGGACGACGTCAAGGACCGGATCGTGGAGCACATCGCGGTGCGCAAGCTGCGTGCCGAGCG
>DATGLC010000009.1:0-5158 GCA_035294345.1 Solirubrobacteraceae bacterium | reverse complement strand
ATGTCGTGCTCATGGACGTACGGATGCCCGAGCTCGACGGGATCGCCGCCACCCGGCACCTGCTCACAGCAACCCCGCACACCAAAGTCCTGATCCTCACCACCTTCGAGCAGGACGACTACATCTTCGGCGCGCTGCGCGAGCGAACCTCGCGCACAGCCTCTACTTGGCGATCGAGACCGTCGAGCAACCTCGTCCGGTCGCGACTATTGATCAGCAGCTTCTCCAAGCCGAAGACCGGCCGCGCGATCCTGACCTTGCCTTTGTGCGCCTTGGCGTCTGTTACACACACGCCGGTCGGCGCGACCGCGAGATGGTCGATATTGCCCCGCCCGCGCGGCATGCGCCGATCGTGCAGCAGCCTCACCGAGCCTCCGCGACACACCGCTCCAAGCCGGCGGCAAACGTGCGCTCGCCCCGCGCTTCGCGCTCGAACATTGCCTCGTGCTCAGGCACGGAGCTCAGTGCGAGCAGCAGCGGGGCCAGCTTCGGATGCGGGGCACGAATCCGCGCCTCGCGTTGCTGCATCCGCCTGCGGTGCTCACGGCCGGCACTCGCCCCGGCCTCAACCCGGATCCGGCTGGGCCACCAAGCCTGGTGGCGGCACCGAGCCCCCAGGGCGGGAGACGGTGCAGGTCACCGTCCTCGCCTGCGAGCCCCACCACGCCCTCATGCCCTTCGGGAGAGACAGCCGCAATTCGAACAGCAGTCCGCCCGACGAAGCGACAGGAGTTTGGCGGCCACAGTCCCTCTGTCGGCTCCCGCGATCAACGCCTTGACAACCAGGACGACTTTCCTAGCGCGTGGCAGCGCCCTGCCATCCGCGCGAACCGGGTGTCTCGGCGGATCTGGCGAGATGCGCGCAGCGAACGCAAAGGAGGTCTGGCAGCCGGGTTCGGCGGCGTCCATGGTCGGTTGCGACGGGCTGTCGGTCGATATCCTGTCGGCATGGAGTCCGTGACCGAGATCGAGTTCATCTTTGAACCCCAGCAAGAGGGCGGCTACCACGTCTATGCGCCGGACCTCCCAGGGCTCCACACCCAAGGCGATGATCTGGAGGAGGCGACCGAGAGCGCCCGCGAGGCCCTAGAGCTGTACATCGAAGGTCTCCGAGAGGACGGCCGTTCGCTGGAGATGGGCATCGTTCGTCGCAAGCTGCCGTTGCCGGCGTGAGCGAGCGGCTGCCGGTCGTCTCCGGCCAGCAGCTGATCAAGGCGCTCGAGAAGACCGGCTGGGTGGTCGTCCGTCAGCGCGGCAGCCATGTGCGGCTCAAGCATGACGAGCTCACGACTCCGCTCGTGATTCCGCTCCATCGCGAACTCAAGCGCGGCACTCTGGCCGGAATTCTTCGCGACGCCGGGATCGGTCGCGATGATCTTCGTCACCTCCTCTGACTCATCGGCTCCGGGGTTCATGCGGTGAGCCCGCAGGGTGGTTGCACTTCCCGCGCGACTCGGCTCCGCGCAGGCGTTCGCCGAACTGCCTGGCGGAAGATGAACCAGGTCCGGCTGATACTGACCAGCATCGCGGCCTTTCGGGGTTTCGGTTCCGTCAGTGAGCGGCCGTGGTCGTCCCGACAGGTTTGCAACAGATTCGCCGCAGGATCGTTACGTCGCTGTTATAGCCGCAGGCTACGTTCACCCCACGGCCAGCCATCACCAGATTCGCCATGTCAACATCAAGGCAAGCTGCTCGAGCAGCCGTCACGGCCGCGCACGCGCGATCGTGGCCATCGCCGCGACGGGTTATTCCACGCTGACCGTCGCCTGCGGGTCGTCAAGCAGCCCACGCCCCACCACCGGCGGCGAATCCGGGGCGCTCGTGCGCTTCGCGGTCTGTATGCGCTCGCACGGTGTGCCGAGCTTCCCAGATTCGCTGAGCAGCAGTCAGGGCGGCGGTGTCAGCCTCGACCCGCCCTGGTGTGAACGCCGCCTCGCCCGCGTTCAAGACCGCTTGGTCAGCCTGCGACAAGTTGCTCCCCGGCATCGGCCGCCATCAACCGGCTCCGCCCAGGCGATGGCTCAGATGCCGAGGTTCTCCGAGTACATGCGCGCGCACCGCGTGACCGGATTCCCCGACCCTACCCCAAGCCCGCCAGCCAGCTTCACCGGCTACAGCATGGTGATCAGGCGCGGCGGGGCCTACCTTGCCGTTCCGCAAACGATCAACCCGACCTCGCCGGTCTACAAACAGGCGACCTCGACCACCGCCTCCCGCCCGGCCCCGTAGATCGCCTCCGCCTCACGGTTGGCGTGGGTGTCGCTCGCTCTGGTCGCGTCCGTGTCAGGAGCCCGGCCGCCGGCTCCTCGGCGCCAGCAGGATCAGCTCGGTGAGCACCAGCAACGGCAGCACGGTGAGGTGGTAGGCAAGGTCGAGACCGCCAGTCTGGATGGTGAAGTGCAGTCCGCCGAGGAAGCCGAGGATCGCGAAGCCGACCGCCAGGCGGGCCGCGGTGCGAGCGTGTGCGGTCCGTCGTAGGAGCGCGGTGACGCCGGCGAGCAGCACCAGGCAGATGATGGCCTCGGCGACGCCGGCCTCATTGGGCAGGTGCAGCGCTGACATGGCCGCCAGCGAGGCTGCCTCGGTCAGCATCAGGGCTGTCGCCGCGCGCTCGGCTCCTTGAGCCTGCAGGGCTCGCATCACGCGCCCGCAGCGAGTTGGGGGCTGGTGGCTGACGCTTCGGCCTGTCTGGTCATGCTCGTGTTGGCTCGGCGAGGGGGCGGGAGGGCGTGACGCGCAGAACCCGCGCGACGCGGTGGGGCAGCCACCAGTTCCAGCGGCCGAACAGGGACACCGCGGCGGGGACGAGCATGGCACGGATGATCGTGGCGTCGAGGATGATGCCGGCGCCCAGCCCGGTGGCGATCATCTTCACCTGGGTGCTCGGTGCCGAGGCCATCGCCACGAAGCCGAGGAACATGATCAGCGCCGCGCTGGTGATGAGCCGGCCGGTGCGCCCGATCCCACGGATTACGGCGGTGTCGGTGGAGGCGGTGGCGTCGTACTCCTCCCGGATGCGGGCCAGGATGAACACCTCGTAGTCCATCGAGAGCCCGAACAGGAACGCGAACGCGATCAGCGGCAGCCAGGAGGGGATCGAGCCGGCGGCCGGGATTCCCCAGATCGCCTCCGAGCCGTAGCCGTGCTGCCAGACCAGGGTCAAAATGCCCCACGCCGCGCCCACACTGGCCACGTTGAGGACCACGGCCTTGAGCGGCAGCAGCAGCGAGCGGAACGCGCGGGCTAGCAGCACGAAGGTGAGCACCGCGATCACCGCGATCATCCGCGGGAAGCTGCCATACACGGCGCTGATGAAGTCGTCGTTCTGCGCGGTGATACCTCCGACACGGGCGCCGGCGGCCAGCCGGTGGGCTGCATCCCGGACCCGGTCGACGGTCTGGCTTGCGTCGGTGTGCGCAAGCACGTCCACCAGGGCCAGGTGACCGCGCCGCCAGCCCGCGGCGGCGGGGGCGATCGCGCCCTGCACCCCCGGGAGATGGGACAGCCGCGCGGCCAGGGCGGCGGCGTTCGGGGTGCGGTCGAGAATCTCGATCGGCGACAGCACGCCGTCGCCGATCCCCGCGCGCTCGAGCGCGGCCAGGCCGGACTTGGCGGGGCCGGTCTGGCTGAGCGTGTTCGGGTTGCCGTCGGCGGAGCCCAGGTTGATCGTGGTGGCGGCGGCCACCAGCGCGGCCAGCACGGCCAGCGAGGTGCCGGCCGCGAGCCAGCGCCGCTTGACCACCTGGCCCGCCCAACGGGTCCAGGCCCGGCTGGCCAGGTGATCAGTGCGCCGGTGCGGCCAGTCCATGCGCGGCCCAGCCGCATGCAGGATCACCGGCAGCAGCGTGATCGCCGCCGCCACCGAGACGAACGGGATCACCAGCCCGGCGAAGCCAACGCTGGCCAGGAAGGGGACCGGGACCACGATCAGCCCCAGCAGACCGATCCCGACCGTCGTGCCGCTGAACACCACGGCCCGGCCGGCGGTCGCCATCGCGCGCACGATCGCCTCCTCGCGGTCGTGTCCTTGCGCGCGCTCCTCGCGCCAGCGCACCACGATCAGCAGCGAGTAGTCGATCGCCACTCCCAGTCCGACCAGGGCGATCAGGAACTCCACGATCCCCGACACGGACATCAGCGCGGTCAGCCCCCAGACGAGCAGGAAGCTGGTCATGATCGAGGTCAGCGCGATCAGGAGCGACAGGAACGCCAGCAGCGAGCCGAACACGAACGCAAGCACGACGAGCGCCCCCAGACCGCCGAGCAGCCCCTCGGCGAGCACGCCCAGGCCGCCCTTCTGCTGGCCGCTTGAGAAGCTCAGCGGGCCCAGTCCGGTCACTCGCACGCGGCCGCCCGCGATCGTGGCCCCGCGCAGCGCGGCGCTCACCGCGCTCACCGCGCGCTGGTTTTGCCCGAAGCCCCCGGGCGCGGGCGGCGGGTAGGCGAGCAGGAACGTGGTGCGCCCGTCGCGCGACACGAACGCGCGGTCGCCGGTCGAGGCGTAGGAGGCGACGCGCACCCCGGGCACCAGCTGCTCGATCCGCGCCGCCAGCTGGTCCAGCCCCGTCAGCACCGCCGGGGAGGCGACGGTCGTGCCCGGGGGCAGCGTGATCACCGGGACCAGCGGCGCGCCGTCTCCGCCGTTGCCGAAGGTCGCCTTGATCGCCGCGTTGGTCTGGTAGCCCTCGTGACCCGGGACCGAGTACTCGGTGCTGAACGCACTGATCGCCGAACCCACCGACGCAATCCCGACCACGGTGATGGCCAGCCAGAACAGCGCCACGCGCCGCCGGTGGCGGAGCACCAAGCGGGTCAGCGCGGCGATCCAGCTGGACGGCGTCCGGGTCCCGCCTCGGTTGGGCTCTAGCAATCTCACGGTCGAGCACGCTACGGCTCGCCGCTCGTGTCCAAAACACCCGGCGGGGGGAACTTCGCCTCCCTTCGCGGGCGGACGCGGAATCCCCCCGCGGGGGGACTTCGCGCGCGCGCGTGCGCGTTACGCTCGAATCTGAGATGAGTCTGGCAACCCCCTCGAACGAGGCGAGCTCAATCGGCCGGCTGGCGAGGTCCCCGGCGGCTCAAGACGGCACCGTGGCGGCGGTCGCGTTCGCCCTGACGCTGGTCATGCTGGCCGGAGCCCACAGCTCAACCCGCGCTC
>DATGLC010000008.1:0-2213 GCA_035294345.1 Solirubrobacteraceae bacterium | reverse complement strand
TCCGCCGCGCGGCCCGCTGCGGGCCGGCTGGTGGCTGCACACGCGCGCGGGGCTGCCGCTGATCGGCCGGCTGGTCTCGCCCGCGTGGCATGAGGTGGGGCGGTTCCTGGGTCCCAGCATCGAGCGCCTGCACCGGGAGCTCCCGGACCTTCCCGGTCTGTGGGCGTCCGCGGGGATCGCCAACGTGCGCACGCGGAGGATGAGCCTGGGCGCGGGGCTTGTCATGTGGGGGATCAGACGCGCCGACGGAGCCAGAGCGGGTGCGGCACGCGGCGGCCGGGCCTGAGGGCGACCGGCGACCGGGTCGCGAGCCGCCCGCCGGGACGCGCGGCGCCGCGCCGGGCGCCGGTGGTCGCACGCAGACGGCAGGCAAGCGCACCGCGGCGGGCGCCAACTCGCCCCCGGGGCTTGACCGGCCGGCGTTCTACGCGCTCGCGCCGGGCGGCTGGCGCGATCTGGTCACGGTGCTTCACCCGCCGTACACGGCGTGGCATCTGAGCTACGTGGCCCTCGGCGCGGCAGCCGCGCCAAGGCTTTACCTCGGTCGTCTGGGCGCGAGCGTGGCGGCGTTCGCGCTGGCGGTCGGCGTCGCCGCCCACGCGCTGGACGAGCTGCACGGCCGCCCTCTGCAGACCCGCCTCCCGGACGGCGCGCTGGTCGCCCTGGCCGCCGTGGGCCTCGGCGGCGCGGTGGCGATCGGCGCGGTGGGCGCGGCGACGATCTCGCCTTGGCTTGTGCCGCTGATCGCGGCCGGCGCGGCGCTCGTGCTGGCCTACAACCTGGAGCTGCTGGGAGGGCGGCTTCACTCGGATGCGTGGTTTGCCCTCGCGTGGGGAGGGTTCCCCGCCTTCACCGGCTACTTCGCCTGCTCGCTTGAGGTTCGGCCCGCGGGCCTGCTGGTGGCCGGCGGATGCGTGCTGCTGAGCGTCGCCCAGCGGCGGCTGAGCGCGCCGGTGCGAGAGCTGCGGCGGCGGACGGCGGGCCTTCGCGGAGTCCAGGAGCTTCAGAGCGGGGAGCTGCGCGAGCTGGACGCGGCCGCCGTGGCCGCGCCGATGGAGGGGGCGCTGCGCGCGATGTGGCTGGCGGTGGTGCTGCTGGCTGCCGGCCTTGTGGCGGTGCGCGTGTAGCGAGCGCGGTCAGCCGGCGTGGGCCTCGATGACCATCCCGGCTGCGACGGTGTCGTTGGTGGACTCGTCGATCAGGATGAAGCTGCCCGTCGTGCGGTTGCGGGCGTAGGGGTCCACGACCAGCGGCGCGCTGGTGCGCAGGCGCACGCGGCCGATCTCGTTGAGCTTGAGCTGGGCGGCGGATACGTGCTCGAGCGTGTTGACATCCAGCCGGTGCTCGATCGCCTCCACGATCGCCCGCGCGCTGCGGGTCGTGTGCTTGATGGCGTAGCGGCCGCCCGGCGACAGCGGCCGGTCGGACATCCAGCACACGTGCGCCTCCAGCTCGCGCGCCACCGCGGGCCGATCGGAGGCCTCCACGATCATGTCTCCACGGGAGACGTCGAGCTCGTCGGCGAGGCGCAGAGCGACCGACATCGTCGGAAAGGCGGCCTGGCGCTCCCCGTCGTAGGTGTCGATCGCCTCGACGCGCGTGCTGCGTCCCGCGGGCAGCACCACCACCTCCTGGCCCGGGCGCAGCACGCCGCCCGCGACCTGCCCCGCGTAGGCGCGGTAGTCGTGGTGAGCGTCGCTCATCGGCCGGATCACCCACTGGACGGGGAAGCGCACGTCCGCGAGGTTTCGGTCCGGCGCGATCACGACGTGCTCCAAGTGGTAGAGCAGCGGGGCGGCGCCGTACCACTGCATCCTGTCGGAGCGCTCGACGACGTTGTCGCCGTGCAGCGCCGAGATCGGGATGAAGGTGATGTCCGGGATCGCCAGACGGGCGGCCCAGTCGCACACCTCCTCGAGGATCTCGTAGAAGACCTCCTCGTCGTAGGAGACGAGGTCCATCTTGTTGACGCAGACGACCAGATGCGGGATGCGCAGCAGCGACGCGATGCAGGCGTGGCGGCGGGTCTGCTCGCTGACGCCGCGGCGGGCGTCGACCAGCACGATCGAGAGGTCGGCGGTCGAGGCGCCGGTCACCATGTTGCGCGTGTACTGCTCGTGGCCGGGGGTGTCGGCGATGATGAACCTGCGCCGCGGGGTGGCGAAGTAGCGGTAGGCGACATCGATCGTGATCCCCTGCTCGCGCTCGGCGCG
>DATGLC010000007.1:0-88751 GCA_035294345.1 Solirubrobacteraceae bacterium | reverse complement strand
CTGGGGAGCATGTCCCCCTTGCGGCGGTTGCAGGGCGCACACGAGGCGACGATGTTCTCCCAGGTGGATTCGCCGCCCTTGGAGCGGGGCACCACGTGGTCGACCGTCAGGTTCGAGCGCGCGCCGCAGTACTGGCAGGTCCAGTCGTCGCGGGCGAACACGGCCCGGCGGGTGATCTTGCGGCGCGACGTGTCCCGCGGCACGCGCACGTAGGACACAAGGCGGATCACCAGCGGGCGCGCGATCGAGGTGGACGCCGAGTGCAGGCGCCACTCCGCCCGCTCGACCATCTCGGCCTTCTCCTTGAGCAGCAGAACGATCGCCCTGCGAACCGTGCAGACATTGATCGGCTCGTAGGTCGCGTTGAGCACGAGCACCCGTCCACCCTCTCGCCCGCGCCGCTGGTGCTCGTCCGGCGGCGTGGGCCCCGCTGGGTCGATCGGCGTGGTCTGGGGCATCGGGCTGGCCGAGGGCCAGTTTACCGGTCCGTCTGGCGGTCACGAGCAGGCGCGCCGCGGGCCTGCGCCCTCCCGTCACGCGCCCCGTGGCCCTCGCCCGCCGGTATCCGCGCGCCCTCGGCCCGCGCCCGCCTGCCGGTATCTGTGCGCTCCCGGCCCGCGCCCCGGGCCCCGTCTGCCGGTATCCGCGCCCCGGGCCAGCGCCCCCGGGCCCCCGCGTCAGGCGCGGCTCAGGCCGCGGGGAAGCTGCCGAGCACGCGCACGTGCTCGACCCGGTCGCGCAGAGCCCCCAGGCCATCTGCCACCGGCGGATCGTCCACGCGGCCCTCGAGGTCGGCGAAGAACATGTAGCGGCCGAGCCCCTGGCGGCGCGGGCGCGACTCGATCCGCGTCAGGTTCACGTCGCGTCTGGAGAACTCGCCCAGGCACCCCACCAGCCAGCCGGGCGCCTCTGCCCCAACCCCCCAGAAGACGATTGCGGTCTTGAACGGGCCCCGCGCGTTGACGTCCGGGTCCGCGTCGGCGCGCGCGATCCAGACAAAGCGCGTCTCGTTGCCCGCGCTGTCCTCGATGCCGCCCAGCAGCACGGCCGCTCCGTAGAGCTCGGCGGCCAGCCGCGTCCCGATCGCCGCCCACTGTTGGTGGGCCTCTGCGACCATCCGCACCGCCTCGGCGGTGGAGCTGGCCGCCAGGACGCGCGCGGCGGGCAGCCGCGACCGCAGAAACCGCGCGCACTGAGCGATCGCCTGCGGGTGCGAGACCACCGCCTCGATCGCCTCGAGCCCCAGCCTGTCCGCGGCGATCAGGCAGTGGTGGATCGCCTGCACGGTCTCGCCGACGATCGCCACGTCCTCGCCCTCGAACACGAGCGTGTCCAGCGTCGCGTTGACCGAGCCCTCCAGAGAGTTCTCGATCGGCACGAGCGCGCGCTCGACCTCGCCCTCTCGGACGGCCACGATCGCGTCATGGATCGTGGGCACAGACACCGCCTCCAGAGCGCGCTCAGCGCTGGCGGCGAGCAGCGCCTCGTGGGTGTGGGTCCCCTCGGGCCCCAGGTAGGCGACCCTCATCGGGCGGGCTGAGCGGGCCCGCCGTCGCCCATCGCGGTGCGGACCGCCTCATCCTCCTCCGGCGAGAGCTCCAGCTCCGGCCGGCCGTCGCGCAGGCGCTTGGCGTACAGCCGAGCCTGGTCGCGGTGGTGGATCGCGCTCAGCACCACGCCCGTGCGCCGCGAGTCCAGGAGCGCAAGCGAGATCGACTGGCGGCCGGACATCTCGCCGTAGGCGTCGTATCGGACCAGGGCGCTGTGCGAGATGGCCCCATCCAGCCGTCGCTCCGCATGGGCCATCCGAGCCTCAAGCTGCGCGGCGACGTCCGCGACGTAGGCGTTTAGCGCCTCAAACTGCGCCTGGAGCTCAGCCGCATGGGCCACAAGGTCACGCCGGCGCTCGCCGAGCACCGCGATCTGGTCCGAGCGCACGCGGGAGAGGCGCACGGCGAGCCAGACGCCGATCGCGATCGCCACGAGGGCCACCGCACCGGCCGCGAGCGCGGCTATTCCCGCGGTGCTCTCGAGGTCGTGCACCGCAGGAAGGATAGGCAGCGACGCCGTGCTGCGGCGGACCGTGGCGCTAGGGGAAGGTGACCGTGTAGCTGAGCGAGTTGTTGGCCAGGTTCGTCTCCCCCGGGACCTTCTCGATCTGGGCCACCACCGTCTGCGTGCCTGCCGGCACGGCGGCGTCGAGCGTCACGTTGCAGGTGTAGCTGTGCCCGGGCTCGGTCTGCGGCACCGTTGCGGTGCCCGACACGCCGGTGCCGTTGACCGTCACCCGGCAGACGACGCCGGTCTCCGGATTGGTGCCGGTGTTGGCAAAGTGCAGCGTGAAGGTCGGCGTGGCGGATGCGACCGTGTTCGTCGCTCCGCCTGGGGTGAGCGTCGTCGCGCCGACGCTGACGGAGTTCAGCTGGTGGCCGTGAAGCCCGGGCGCGATCGCCTTGGAGCGCGAGCCCGCGATCCTCACGTGCAGCGCCCTGGCGACGTCGGCCGGCAAAAGCCAGTCCAGCGAGGGCAGGAACTGGCCGGCGGGCAGCCCGGCGAAGCGCACCCCGGCGGCGCTCATCGCCGCATACACCTCTGGCGCCGCGTAGTCCTTGTACAGCACATCGGAGGCGTAGAAGCGGGCCATCTGCAGGATGACCGTGTCCAGGGCGCTCTGGTTTCCGCTGAGCGCGGGCTGGATCTGCGCGGCGATCGCGTCGATCCCGTCGGCCCGCATGCGCAGCGTCAGCGCGAGCTTGGACTGGGCGCTGGCCAGCTGACCGGGCGCTCCGAGCTGCTGCGCCTGGTGGTAGAGGGAGCGAGCCTGCGCGCCGGCGGCGTTCACCGCGTTCTGGGTGGCCGTGGGGCCGGCGCCGGCTGCCGCGTCAAGCGCCCGGAAGAGCGCCTGCCCGTTGGCGTTTGACTCCTGGATCAGGTTGGCGGCCTGGTTGGCGTAGGTCTGCATCGCGCTGTTGTCGGCGCTCACCTGGCAGCTGTGCACGCCCAGCGCGATCAGCACGATCACCACGAGCAGGACGCCCAGCGCGACCGCCCTGCGCAGCTGCACCGCCTGGCGATCAACCGGCGGCCGCCTCGGCGGGCGCCGGCCGCCGCGTCCCCGCGGCGGGTGCCGGCGCGTTTGGACCCTCGGGCGCGCCTCGCGGCCAGGCGGTTCGTCGACCTCGTCGAAGAACGACAAGCGGATCGCTCCTTGGGTCCGGTGGAGCTGTCAGCGCTCCCTGGGGTCCAGTGGAGCGCCCAGTATGACCTGCGAGACGGCGCAAGCGGCACAACCGCGTGCGCAGGCGCGCAGGAGACCGGCCGTCGCGCGCCGAAAGGCGGCTGGTGAGCCGGCGCCGAGACCCGTGACGAAGCGATGACCCAACGCCGCCGCAGCGACCGACACAGGACCGGGGATCCGAGCGCCGCGGGGCGATGGCGGGGCGGGTCAGCTGCCGGGGACACCACGGCACGAACCGCTGCCGGCGAGGCGGCGACCGAGGCTGCCCAGGCGGCGAGCGTGGGCGCGATGGCCGCCACCGCAGGTACGGCGGGCACCGGGGGCGCCATGGCCGCGACGGCGCGTGAGACGGCGTGGACGGGGGCAGCCACGGCCGCGATGGCGGGTGAGACGGCGCCGACGGCGGCCGCCATGGCCGCGACCGCGGGCAGCGCTCCGCCGCGCGGCCCCCGCAAGGGCCCGCTGGTGCTCGACCGCTATCGCCTGCTGCGACGGCTCGGGGGCGGAGCGTTCGGGAGCGTGTGGCTTGCGCGCGACCAGCGACTGCAGCGCGACGTGGCCGTGAAGATCGTGGACCGCTCGCGCGTCGGCCGGCGCTTCGAGCGCGAGGCGCGCGTGGCGGCGCGGCTGTCGCACCCCGCGATCGTCTGCCTCTACGAGGCCGCGATCGACGACCAGGGCGCCTACCTGGTCTCCGAGCTCGTGCGCGGCGCGACGCTTGACCGGCTGCTGGACGCCGGGGCCCTGTCGGATGCCGACATCGCCGAGGTGGCGATCGCCCTCTGCGACGCCCTGGAGCACGCCCACGAGCGCGGGGTGGTGCACCGGGATGTCAAGCCCTCCAACATCCTGGTCCCGCAGGTTGGCGCCGGCTCCGCGGCCGCGAAGCTGACCGACTTCGGCGTCTCGAGCGCCGCCGGCGACGACGGCCTGACCGCAACCGGCGACGTGGTCGGAACCCTCGCGTACATGGCGCCCGAGCAGGCAGCGGGCCTTGAGGCGGGGCCCGCCGCCGACCTGTATGCGCTGGCGGTGGTCGTCTACGAGGCGTTCGCCGAGCTCAACCCGCTGCGCGAGCCGGGCGCCGCCCGCGCCAGGCGGCTGGGCATGCGACTGACGCCGCTGCGCCGACATCGCCGGGACCTGCCGGCCGAGCTGGCCGCTGCGGTCGATCGCGCGCTGCGCCCGCGGCCCGAGCAGCGCGGCACCTTGGCCGACCTTCGCGTCACGCTGGAGCGCTGCCTGCCGAGGCTGGACGACGAGCCCCGTGAGCCGCGGCCACGCCGGCCGCACCTGTCGGCCGCGGCCTTGCTGGAGCGCGAGCGGCCGCCGGCGAGCCCCGGGCCCTGGGACGCCGGGGGCTGGCCGCAGTTCGGCGCAGATTGGGACGCTGGCGGCCAGCCGCGGTCCGGCGCAGATTGGGACGCGGGCGGCCAGCCGCGCTCGGCCGCAAGCGTGCCGGCTCGCGCCCCGGGCGGCGGCTCGCAAGCGGCCGCCGCTGTCGGTCCGCCGTGGCTGGCGCGTTGCATCGGGGCGGCCGCGGCAGCGGGGATCGCCGCATGGGTCTGCTCCATGGGCCTCGGGGGCGCCGCCCCCGGGGCGATCGCCGCGCTGGCGGCGGCGCTCGCCCTGCTGGCGGCCCCGCGCCTGGGGTGGGGCCTGCTGTGCGCGGCGCTGTGCGCCCTGGCGCTGGCCGACGGCAGGCCCGGAGCGGCGCTGGTGATCGCGCCGGCGCTGCTCTTTCCGGTGCTGCTCGCTCCTGCTGCGCCGGCGATCTGGCCGCTGGCGGCGGCGGCCCCGGCGCTGGGGCTGCTCGGCATCCCGGGGCTTGCGGGCGCGTGGCCGGCGCTGGCGGCCCGCGCGCCCGGCCCCTGGCGGCGCGTCGTGCTCGGCGCGACCGGGTGGGTGTGGCTTGCGCTTGCGGGCGCGATGACGGGGCGGACGCTGTATCTGGCAGGGACGCCCGGCGTGCCCGGTCCGGTGACTCTGGCGAGCTCGCCCTCTGCGGTGGCGGCGGGCCTCGGTGCGGCGCTCGTGCGCTCGGGCGCGCTTGCGCCGGCGCTCGTGTGGGCCGCGGCCTCCGTGTGCGCGCCCTACCTCGTGCGCGGCCGCTGGCCCGCGCTTGACGTGATCCGGGTCCTGGCGTGGGCGGCGATCACCCCCGTCGCGGTAGCCGCCTCGATCGCCTTCTCGCACCTGGGGTCGCCGGCGGGCGCGCCGCCTGGCGCCGCGGTGGGCGCGGCGGCCGCGGGTGCGATCGCGATCGCACCGGTCGCCGTGCGGCGCTGGAGATCGGCGCTGAGCTCGTCGGGGGCGCCTCCCGGACTCCCGTAGCATGAAGTCGCCCCGCGCAGGGGCGTTGCATGAGCGTGCTGCGGAGCATAGAGCGAAAGATCGCGGGCCTGGTCGAGGGCACGTTCAGCCGCGCGTTTCGCTCGGAGGTCAGGCCGGTCGAGATCGCGCGCAAGCTCGCCCGCGAGATGGACGAGCATCGCACCGTGGCGCTGCGGGCCACCTACGTTCCCAACGAGTACCGCGTGTACCTCTCCCCTCGTGACAGGGAGCGCTTCGCCGACTACGAGGAGGAGCTGATCTCCGAGCTGGTGGGCTACCTGCTGGAGCACGCGCGCAGCGAGCGGCTGGTCCTCGCGGCCACGCCGGTTGTGCAGTTCGAGACCGACGATCGGCTGGGGCTGGGGGAGTTCGGGATCGAGACGCGCGTCAACCGCGAGCCGGATCCCGTCGGCGGTCCCGACGCGGCGTACGACCGGGCGCGCGACGCCGGCTACGACGACCCCGGCTGGCGCGACGCCGCCCGCCAGCCGGGCCGGCGCCGGGAGCCGCTGGAGCCCGCATGGGGCGGGGAGCGGGAGCCCGCATGGGGCGGCGAGCGGGAGCCCGCATGGGGCGGGGAGCCTCAGCCCGCACCGGGCGGGGAGGAGTACGAGCCCGGCTGGGGCGAGCCCGAGCCTGACCTGGGCGGTGCGCCGCTGCCCCGGGCGGTGCCCGCTCCGCTGCCGCGCTGGGAGCAGGCAGTTGCGGGGCGCACGATCGTGCACGGGGCGGCGGAGCGCACGGTGCCCGCATCGCGTGAGGCCGCCGGCGCGCGGGGTCCGGGCGCGCTGCTTTTGATCGGCGGCCGGCGGATCGCGATCGGCCCCGCCGGGGTGCTCATCGGCCGAAGCCGCCAGTGCGACGTCGTGCTCGACGATCCCAACGTGTCGCGCTCGCACGCTGAGATCCGCCCGCGCGGGGGCTCGTGGGTGCTCCGCGACCTGGGGTCCACCAACGGCACGCGGCTGAACGGGCGGCGCGTCGACGGCCCGGAGGTGCTGCGGCGTGGCGACGAGATGCAGCTCGGCGCCACGCGGCTTGTGTTCGAGCTGGAGTAGCCGGGCCGTGGTGCTGCAGCCAGTCTCGGTCGCGCTCAAGTTCGGCTTTTTGGCCGTCCTCTACCTGTTCCTCGTGTGGGTCGTCTGGAGCGCGACCCGGGACCTGCGCCGCGGACGCGCCGGCCGCGAGATGCCGGTCGCCCCACCGAGCGCGGCGGACACGGGCATGTACGACGCCTCCCAGCTGCCGGCGAGCGACCGAGACTTCGAGCCGCGGCTTTTGGTCGAGCGCGCGCCCGGGCACCAGCCGGGAGTCGCCTACGACCTGATGGACGGTGTGACGCTCGGGCGAGGCGACGTGGAGATTCACCTGGACGACCCCTATGCGTCCGCCCGCCACGCTCGCATCACCCGCCAGGGGAGGGTGCTGGTGATCGAGGATCTAGGGTCCACGAACGGGACGTACCTCAACGAGGAGCCGCTCTCCGGGCCCCAGCCGCTGTACGACGGCGACCGGATCAGGATCGGCGAGAGCGAGTTCTCCTACCTGCAGTGAGCGCGCGAGCGCGCTAGACACTGACGCCAGCGATGCTCCGCGCCGCCGACACGATCTGCAGGACCGACACCGGGCGCCAGCGCCGGGACAATGAGGACAGCGCGTTCGTGCGCGCCCCCCTGTTCGCGGTCGCCGACGGGATGGGCGGCGCGCAGTCCGGCGAGGTCGCCTCCGCGCTGGCGGTGCAGGAGCTCGGACGCGGCGACGTGGCGACGGGCGCAGGGGCCGAGGAGCGCCTCGCGGCGTTGATCCAGGCGGCCAACCGCCGGATCTACGAGGTCGCCCACTCCGGCCACGAGCACGCGGGCATGGGCACGACGCTCACCGCCGTGCACGTCGTGAACGACGGCCTGGCGGTCGCGCACGTCGGGGACAGCCGTGCCTACATCTTCCGAGACCGCGAGCTGGTTCGCCTGACCGAGGACCATTCGCTGGTGGAGGAGCTGGTGCGACAGGGCAAGCTCACCGAGGCGCAGGCCGCCGAGCATCCGCAGCGGTCGATCATCACCCGCGCGCTTGGGATCGAGCCCGAGGTGCAGATCGACACCTGGACCTACCCGGCGCGCGCGGGCGATGTCGTGCTGGTGTGCTCCGACGGGCTGACCTCGATGGTGGACGAGTCCCGCGTGGCGGAGATCCTCTCCACCGAGCCAGACCTGGAGCGCGCCGCCGACCGCCTGATCGCGGCGGCCAACGACGCCGGCGGGCGGGACAACATCACCGTGATCCTGTTTCGCCTGCGCGAGGCGGCGGAGGACGCCGCGCAGGAGCCGACGGAGGTGGCGCTGCGCCCAGTCGGTCCGGATACGCAGCCGACCGAAGTGGCGCTGCGCCCTGTCGGGCCGGCGCTCAAGCCGACGGGCGACGGACGCCCGACCGCCGCGCTGGTCGCCGCGCCGCCGCAGGCGTCCTCGGGGCGCGCCACGCCGCCGGCCGCGCCGCCGCAGGCGTCCTCGGGGCGCGCCACTCCGCCAGCCACGCCGCCAGCCACGCCGCCGCGGCCGCCGGTGCCGAGCGCCGCGCCACCGTCGCTGCGGCCCCCCGCTCGCACGCGGGCGCGCCTGGCGCGCACACAGGGGCGCCCGGCGGCGCCGCCACCACCGCCGCCGCGCCACTCCGAGCGCTTCATCAGGACCGTTTCGGCGCTGCTGGCACTGGCCGCGGTCGTGTTCCTGGTGGGCGGGGGCGCCTACCTGGCAAGCCGCCAGTACTTCTTCATCGGCACCAACTCGACCGGCATCGTCACGATCTACCAGGGCCTCCCCTACGACCTGCCGCTCGGGGTGCATCTGTACAACCAGGTCTACGTCTCCGGGCTGCCGATCGAGGCGGTTCCGGCGGACCGCCGCGCACAGCTGCTCGACCATCAGCTGCGCTCCCAGTCGAGCGCGATAGCGCTCGTGCGCGAGGCCGAGCTCGGCGAGCTGAGCAGATGAGCGCGCGCAACCGCGAGCTGCTTGCGCTGATCCCCTCCGCGCTGATGGTGACGGCCGGCTTCGCAGCCGTCTTCATCCAGCGCCGCAACCAGCTGTCGGGCGTCTCGCTGACCTACGGCGCGGTCTTCCTCGGCTTGTGCCTGGCCGCGCACATGCTCATCCGCGTGCGGCTCCCGCACGCCGATCCGTACATGTTCCCGCTGGTGGCGGTGCTCGCGAGCTTCGGGATCGTGATGATCTACAGCATCGACGCCACCCAGGCGCGCCAGCAGGCGCAGTGGTTCGTCGTCGGGCTGGTGCTGTTCGCGGTGACGATCCTGCTGTTCTCAGACCATCGCCGCCTGGAGCGCTACCGCTACACGATCGTCGCCGCGTCGCTTGGGCTCCTGATCCTGCCGCGCATCCCGGGCATCGGCGACCAGGTCAACGGCGCCTATCTTGCGATCCGCCTTCCCGGCGGGCTCAGCTTCCAGCCCACCGAGTTCTCGAAGGTCGGCCTGGTCGTGTTCCTGGCCAGCTACCTGCGGGACACGCGCCAGGTGATGGTGCTGGGCGCGCGTCGCGTGCTGGGGATCACGATCCCCCCGCTCAAGCACTTCGGGCCCGTGCTGGTGATCTGGGGGATCGCGATGGCGATCCTGTTCCTGCTGCACGACATCGGCTCCTCGCTGATGTTCTACGGGGCGCTGCTGGCGATGCTGTACGTGGCGACCGGGCGGCTGTCGTTCGTCGTCATCGGGCTGGCGGCCTTCGCGGTCGGCGCCTGGTATCTGGCCACCCACATAGCCCACATCGACGCTCGCGTCGACGCGTGGCTTCACCCCTTCAACCACCGGCTCTACAACGCCCCCCTGGGCAGCTATCAGCTGGCCAACGGGATCTTTGCGCAGGCGGCGGGCGGCCTGTTCGGCCAGGGGCTCGGGCGAGCCGCTCTGACGACGCTCGGGGGCGGGCCGCTGATCCCGTTCCCCGACACCGACATGATCTACACGGTGATCGCCGACGAGCTGGGGCTGTTCGGCGCAACCGCGATCCTGATCGCCTACCTGCTGTTCGTCTACCGGGGTCTGAGGGCGGCGGTGCTGGCGCGCGACTCGTTCTCCACGCTGTTGGCGACCGGGCTCACAGCGGTGTTCGCGCTGCAGGTGTTCGTGATCGTGGGCGGGGTCACACGGGTCATCCCGCTGACCGGCGTGACGCTGCCGTTCATCTCCTACGGCGGCGCGTCGGTTGTGGCGAACCTGGTGCTGCTGGCGCTTTTGCTGCTGGTCTCAGACCGCGCTCGGAGGGAGGCGTGAGCTCGCAGATACGCAAGCTGTTCGGGCTGATCGTGGTCCTGTTCGCGCTGCTGGTGGTGTTCACCACCCGCTGGACGGTGCTGGACGCCACCGCGCTTGACAACAACCCGCTCAATGCGCGCTCTCTGATCCAGAGCCTTCAGATCCAGCGCGGCCGGATCCTCTCAGACGACGGGCAGGTGCTCGCGCGGTCGGTGAGGCTGCCCGGCGGCTTCTGGGGCCGCTCCTATCCGATGGGGCCGCTGTTTGCCCAGGCGGTCGGATACGACAACCTGGCCCTCGGCTCGGCCGCCGGGCTGGAGCGCTACCGCGCGCCCTACCTGCTGGGCACCGTCAACGGCGGCCTTCAGTCGATCTTCGGGCCGTTCACCGGCGCCCCGCAGGTGGGCGACGACGTCCAGACGACGCTGGACGTGCACGCGCAGGAGGTCGCGCGCGCAGAGCTCGCCGGGAGGGCCGGCTCGGTCGTGGCGCTTGACCCGCGCACGGGCGCGGTCCTGGTGATGTACTCCAACCCCTCCTACGACGACAACGATCCCCGGGTCACGCGCGCCTGCCAGGCCGTCGCCTGCCAGCTTGACCGCGCCACCCAGGGCCAGTATCCGCCCGGTTCCACGTTCAAGATCGTCACCACCACGGCGGCGATCAACAGCGGCCTGTACACCCCCCGGTCGATCATCAACGGCAACTCGCCCCTGCTGGTCTCCGGCGTGCCGCTGCACAACGACGGCAACCAGAGCTGGGGCAACATCACGCTGACCACGGCGCTGACCTACTCGGTCAACACCGTCTACGCCCAGGTGGCCGAGCGCGTGGGCCGCCCGCTGCTGACCGCCTACATGCGACGGTTCGGCTTCTACTCCAAGCCGCCCATCGACCTGCCCTCAGGCGAGGTGTCGGTCAGCCGGCCGTTTGACCCTCAGGGGCGTCCCTATCCGCCCGCGAGCCCCAACGAGGACATCGGCCGCATCGGGATCGGGGAGGGCGGCCTGGAGGTCACGCCGCTGCAGATGGCGATGGTCGCCGCGGCGGTCGCAAACCACGGCACGCTGATGGTCCCGCACCTGACCGCGCGGATCATCGGGCCCGACGGCCAGACGGTGCGCACCTTCCCGCCGACGGTCTACAGCCACGTGATGAGCCCCACGACCGCGGCGGAGATCACGCAGATGATGCGCACGGTCGTGGACGAGGGGACCGGAACGCCCGCGGCGCTCGGCTCGGGGATCGCGTTTGCCGGCAAGACCGGGACGGCATCGATCGGGCCGCCCGGCCTCAACGAGACCCAGCCATGGTTCATCGGCTTTGCCCCCGCGCAGGATCCCAAGGTGGCGGTCGCCGTGACGGTGGAGCGGACGGTCGGCGGCTTCGGCGGCCAGGTGGCGGGGCCGATCGCCAGCGCGGTCGTGCGCGCGCTCTTGGCGGAGGGCAGGTGAATGGGCGGCCGGGGGCGGACAGCGGGCGGCTGGGGGCAGCTTGAGAGCGGCCGGGGGCGGCTTGTGAGCGGTCCAGAGCGGCGAGCGAGCCGCCGATCGCAGGCAGTGAGCTGCCGGGAGAAGGCGCCGGCGGGAGTCCGCTGAGATGGCCGAGCCGCTGCCCAGCGAGATGATCGACGGCCGCTACCGCGTGCTGTCGCGCCTGGGCGCCGGCGGCATGGCCGACGTGTTCCTGGCCGAGGACGAGCAGCTCAGCCGGCAGGTCGCGCTCAAGCTGCTTCACCGGCGGTTCGCGGCCGATCCGGGGTTCGTCGAGCGCTTCCGGCGAGAGGCTCAGGCGGCCGCCTCGCTGCAGCATCCCAACGTCGTCTCGGTCTACGACCGCGGCTCGTTCGACGACACCTACTACATCGCGATGGAGTACCTGCCGGGCCGCACGCTCAAGCAGCTGATCCGCGAGGAGGCGCCGCTTGACCCGCTGCGCGCGATCGACATCGCGCTGCAGATCCTCAGGGCGGCGCGCTTCGCCCACCGCCGCGGCGTCATCCACCGGGACCTCAAGCCCCACAACGTGATCGTGGACGAGTCAGACCAGGCCAAGGTGACGGACTTCGGGATCGCGCGTGCGGGGGCGTCGGACATGACCGAGACCGGTTCGATCATGGGCACCGCGCAGTACCTGTCGCCCGAGCAGGCGCAGGGCCACGCGGTCGGGCCGGCCTCCGACGTCTACTCGGTTGGCGTCGTCCTGTACGAGATGCTCACCGGCCGGGTGCCGTTCGACGGCGACTCGCCCGTTGCGATCGCGCTCAAGCACGTCTCCCAGGCGCCGGTCGCGCCCAGCGCGATCAATCCGGCGGTTCCGCCCGAGCTTGACCAGACCGTGCTCTGGGCGCTCAACAAGGATCCCGCCGACCGTCCGGCGAGCGCCGACGAGCTGATCGCGGTGCTCGAGCACTGCAGGGCGACGATCGCCTCCGGCGCCGCCCCGGAGCGAACCGCGAGCATGGCCGCCGTCGTCGCCTCCGGCCGCGCCCCGGGGGAGGTCGCGCGCCTGTACGCCGCGTCGGCCACCAACGGCACCGGCTCGCTGCCGGCGACGCCGCCGCCGGCCCGCCCGCGGCGCCGCCGGTGGCTGCCGTGGGCGCTTGCGGCGCTCGTGGTGCTGCTGATCGCCGCCGCGGCCGTGGTCGCCTACCTGCTCTCGCGCCCCGTCCAGTACCGGATCGCCAACGTTGGCGGCGAGCAGGCCGCGCTGGCGATGAGGACCCTTCGCGCCGAGCACTTCCAGGTCAGCGTCATCCACCAGCCGAGCGCGAGCCGGCCCGGCACGGTGATCGGCGAGACGCCCCCGGCCGGCACCCTCGCCGACCGCGGCTCGAACGTGACCCTGACCGTCTCCTCGGGCCCTGCCGACGTGGCCGTGCCGGAGGTGACCGGGCTCACGGTCCCGGCCGCCACGCGCACGCTGCGCCGCGCCGGCCTTCGGATCGCCGATCGGGTGCCGCGCAGCTCGATGGCGTTCGCCGCCGGCCTGGCGATCGGGACCGTTCCCCGCGTCGCGACGCTCGTGCCCCACGGTTACGCGGTCACGCTGCTGGTCTCCTCCGGTCCGCCGACGGTGGCGGTGCCCAGGGTGATCGGCGAGAGCCAGACGGCCGCGGCGGCCGCCCTGGCCAAGGCGGGCTTCAACCCGGTTCCGCGAAACCAGCAGTCGAGCACCGTGCCCGCCGGCGACGTGATCTCCCAGTCGCCGGCCCCCGGCGTGCGCGAGGCGCCCGGCGCGACGGTCACGATCACCGTGGCGGTCGCCCCGCAGACCGCGACCGTCCCGCCGGTCGTCGGCGATCCGCAGTCGGGCGCCGTCAGCGCCCTGCGGGCCGCCGGCTTCCGCGTCGTGGTCGAGCACCGCAGCGTCATCCACGCCCAGCGCGGCGGCGTGGTGATCAGCCAGGCCCCGGCCGGCACCGCGACCGCTCAAAAGGGCGCCACGGTCACGATCGTGGTGGGGCGCTACACGCCCCCCAGCTCCTCCTCGAGCTCGTCCTCGTCCTCGAGCCAGAGCCAGTCCTCGACGACGCCGGCGGCCGGCTCGACCGCCCCGGGGGCCGGGGGTTGAGAGCCCTGCGGGTCGCCGTGCTCTGCGGCGGGCGCTCGTCCGAGCACGAGGTCTCGCTCGCGTCCGGCGCGTCGGTGGCCGCGGGGCTGCGCGAGGCCGGCCACGAGCCGATCGTGATCGAGGTCGGCCGCGACGGGGTCTGGCGCCGCGACGGCTCCCCGCTTCAGGTCACTCTCGGCGCGGGCCTCGATGGGGTCGACGTCGCCTTTCCGGCGCTGCACGGCCCCTTCGGCGAGGACGGCACGGTACAGGGGCTGCTCGAGTGCATGGACGTGCCGTACGTTGGCGCCGGCGTGCTGGCCTGCGCGCAGTGCATCGACAAGGTCGCCTTCAAGCGGCTGATGGGGGGCGCCGGCATTCCGCAGGTGCGCTACGTAGCGCTGGAGGAGCGGCGGTGGCGCCGCGACCCCGACGCGACCGCGGCCTCGGCCGCCGAGCTGGGCTGGCCGCTGTTCGTCAAGCCCGCCAGGCTGGGCTCGTCGGTCGGGATCGCGCGCGTGGATGGGCCAGACGCGCTCGCCGGCGCGCTCGAGGTCGCCTTCGCGCACGATTCGCTGGTGATCGCCGAGGAGCTCGCCGCCGGGCGCGAGGTCGAGTGCTCGGTGCTGGGCAATGGCGAGCCGATCGCCTCCGAGCCCGGCGAGATCCACCTGACCGCCGGGGAGGGCGCCTGGTACGACTACGAGGCCAAGTACACGCCCGGCGGCATGCGCCTGGAGGTGCCCGCGCGGCTGGCGCGGCCGGTGCGCGACCGCGTCAGGGAGCTCGCGCTCGCGGCGTTTGAGGTGTCCGGTTGCGCAGGGCTGGCACGGGTGGACTTCTTCGTGCTCGCCGACGGCACCGTGCTGGTCAACGAGCTCAACACGATGCCCGGGTTCACGCCGACCAGCGTCTACGGCTCGCTGCTGGCGGCCAGCGGCATCCCCTACCCCCAGCTGCTGGACAGGCTCGTGCGCCTGGCGCTCGAGCGCCACGCGCAAGAGCGCTCGCACCGGTTCTGAGCCGGATGCGCGGGCCCGCCGGGCTGCTGCGGCCTGCCGGGGCCCACCGGGCCGCTGCGGCGTGCGGGGCCGGCCGGGCCGCTGCGGCGTGCGGGGTCGGCCGGGCCGCGGCGGGGTGCCGGGGTCGCCCGGGCCGCTATGGCGTGTAGAGCGAAAGCTCGTTTACGGCCACCGACTCGCGCCCGCCGAGGCTCGTGATCCACAAAAGCCAGTAGCGGTAGCGAGCGCTCCGGGTGTGAAGGCCGATCGTCTGGATGGCGTGGACGTCGGTGGCCGCGCCGACGGCGCGCCAGCCGTCGGGCCCTGGGTTGAACGCGTTGGGGTCCGGCGTCTGGTTGGTCGCGTAGATCGTGGCGCTCCAGCCGGGCGTCGCCGTCTGGATCCGGAGCGAGCCGGCCGCGACGTCGCGCCGGGCGTCCAGGTAGAGCCCGACGCCGGGCTTGCCGAGGCGGTGGTCGTAGTAGTCCTGCGTGTACCAGGCGGTGCTCGGGTTGCCGTCGATCGCGTAGCCGACCAGCTGCGGATTCTGGCTCTTGGGTCCGCTGATCGCGTCCGGGTTGTAGTCATGCGCGCAGGTGGCGCACAGCGGCACGCGCTGCGGCGGCGCGGCCACCGGCGGCCGGGCGCGCTGCGCCTTGCGATGCGGCCGGTGATCGGCCGCGAGCACCGCCACCGCCACGGACATCGCGGCCGCCATGGCGGCCAGCGAGCCGGCCGCCGCCAGGCGCCGTGGGCGGGAGCGCGCCGGCGGGCGGCGCGGCGAGTCAGAGCGCGGAGGCGACCAGCGCCGGGGCCCCGGCGGGCGGGGGTCGGCCGCTGGGCGGGCACCGGCGGGCTCCGGCAAGCCCGCCGGCGTGCGCGCGGGCGTCCCGGTCTGGTCCGCTCGCCGAGCCCGCGGGGCCGCGGGCGCGGGCAGCGAGGCGGTCGGCGGGCCGGCGGCCCGCGCGCGCGCGGTCTCGAGCGCCAGCGCTCGCTCGAGGTCCTCGATCAGCTCGGCTGCGGTCGCATGGCGGTCGTACGCGTCCTTGGCGGTGACGGTCTCAACCACGGCGGCGAGCGCGGCGGACGCGTCGGGCCGCAGGGCGCGAAGGTCCGGAAGCGGCTCGCGCACGTGGCACATCGCGACCGCCACCTGACTGTCGGCGCGGAACGGGACCTCGCCGGTCAGCATCTCGTAGAGCACGATGCCGAGGGAGTACAGGTCAGAGCGGCCGCTGACATCCTCGCCCAGCGCCTGCTCCGGGGAGACATAGTCGGTCGTCCCCAGGACGCGGCCGTCGGAGGTCAGGCCGTCCTCGTCGAGCGTCCGGGCGATCCCGAAGTCGGTGACCTTCGCGATCCCGCCCGAGGCGATCAGGACGTTCTGGGGCTTGACGTCCCGGTGGACGATGTGGCGCGCGTGCGCGGCGCCCAGCGCGCGGGCGATCGCGATCGCGTAGGAGATCGCGTCGGTTATCGGCAGCGGCCCGGCCCGCCGGATCAGCTGCTTGAGCGTCTCGCCCTCCACGTACTCGAACACGATGTAGGGCCGCCCGCCGTCCTCGCCGGCGTCGATCACGCCGACCACGTTCGGGTGCGAGAGCTGCGCCACCGCCCGCGCCTCGCGACGGAAGCGCTCCAGCGCACTGAGGTCGCGAGCCGCCTCCCACCGCATGAGCTTCACCGCCACCGGCCGCTCGAGGCGCTCGTCGAAGGCCCGGTAGACGGTCGCAAACCCGCCGGCCGCGATGCGCGCCTGAAGGCGGTAGCGGTCGCCGAGGGTGGTGCCCTGGAGCGCGCTCATCTCCAGGGCCCTATTGTGCTGCAACGACCGCCCGTCTTCGCCCGCGTTCGCGCCTCAGGCGGCCGGCCACCACCAGCGCGAGCGCGATGCGGTAGGCCGCGTAGGGGGCCAGCGAGCGGTCCCGCTCCACCTGGCGGATCACCCAGCTGCACGCCACCGTCGAGGCAAAGGACGCCGCCGCACCCAATCCGAGCGCGCCGGCGACGCCCTCCGGGAGGCCCCGGCGCGCCAGACGCGCGGCCTTCAGCAAGCTCGCGCCCGCGATCACCGGCAGCGCCACGTGGCGCGAGAGGCGGTTTGCGTCCTGGCGCGCGAAGCCGCGCATCCTCGCTGCCGCCAGCGTCGCGCCGTTGCGCGACACCCCCGGAACCAGCGCGCACGCCTGCGCCAGCCCCAGGCACAGCGCGTCGGCCGCATTCGCCTGCTCCGCCCTTTTGACCTGCGGGGCGCGGTCTGAGAGCGCCATCGCCAGCGCGCCCGCCACCAGCCCCGCGGCGACCGTACCGGGCGTGCCCAGCCGCCGCTCGATCGGCCGCTCGAGCACGTAGCCGGCGGCCGCCGCGGGCAGGAACGACAGCGCCAGCAGCCGCGCCCAGCTCGCGTCGAGCGCTCCGATCGCCTGCGCCACCTCGTCGCGCAGGGCGACCAGCAGCGCCGCCGCGGTGCCGGCGTGCAGCGCGACCTCGAACGCCTTGCGCAGCTCCGCCTCGGCGTGCTCCCACTCCCAGCCGGCGAGCCAGGGGACCAGCGCCACGTGGCCTGAGGAGGAGATCGGCAAAAGCTCGGCCGGGCCGTGCAGCAGGCCGAGCGACAGCGCCTGCACGCGTGACAGGGCCGGTCGGCTCTCCTCTGCGGGCCCGTGCCCGGCGCCCGGCGCTCGCTCACGCCGCGCCGCGACCGGCGCGGCCGTGGCGCCGCCGTCAGTCTCCGACCGCATCGGCGGCGGCCTCGGCGGGGCCGCCGCGGGCGGCGCGCCGGCGCCCATGGCGCGCGATCGCGTAGACGATCGCGGCCAGCAGGACCGCCGCGCCGGCGTAGTCGACGTACTCGAGGTGGTGGCGCCAGCTCTGCCACTGGCTGCCCACCGCGTCGCCCAGCAGCCCCAGCGCGCCGATCCACACAAGCGACCCGAGCGCCGCCAATGGCAAAAAGCGCCCAAACGGCATCCGCGCCACGCCGGCCGCGTACGGGAACGCCGCGCGGATGAACGGCAGCAGGCGCGAGACGAGGATCACCGGGGCGCCCCAGCGCTCAAACCAGCGGTGCGCGCGGTCAAGCCCCGACGAGCTGACGTGCAGCCTTGAGCCCTGACGCTCCAAGAGCTCGCGCCGGCCGTAGAAGCCGATCGCGTAGGCGGCGCAGGCGCCGAGGATGTCGCCGGCGGTGCCGGCCACGATGATGCCCGCAAGCGACAGCTGGCCGCGGAACGCGTCAAAGCCGGCGAACAGCATCGTCGGCTCGGTCCCGGGCACGCCGATCACCCCGGTGACCAGGGTGAGCAGCGCTACGCCCGCCAGGCCCAGGTCTGCGATCAGGTTGGTTGCCAGCGAGACCAGCGGCCCCGTCAGGGATGCCATCAGCAGCGGCACGACAGCCCAGCGTAGCGCCGGAACGCTAGGGTGGGCATGAGAATGTCCATACCGCTGTTCGACACCGAGACGCCGCTCGTGCCGCTGAGGGCCCAGATCATGGAGCGCATCGGCGAGGCGGTGGCCGCCGGGAGCTTCATCCTCGGGCCGCAGGTCGAAGCGTTCGAGCGCGAGCTCGCCGCCTACCTCGGCGCACGCCACGCGATCGGGGTCGCCAACGGCACGGACGCGATCACGATCGCGCTGCGCGCGCTGCGGATCCCGGCGGGAGCCGAGGTCGTGGTGCCGTCGTTCACCTTCTACGCCAGCGCCGAGGCGATCGTCAACGCCGGCGCGCGGCCGGTGTTCTGCGACGTGGACCCCTGCACGCGCAACGTCACGCCCGAAACCGTCCGCGCCGCGCTGAGCCCGCGCACGGCCGCGATCGTGGCGGTCGACCTGTTCGGCGTGCCGGCCCCGATCGCGGCGCTGCGCGAGCTGGGGCTGCCCGTGGTCGAGGATGCCGCCCAGGCGGCCGGCGCCCGCATCGACGGGCGGATGGCGGGGACGCTGGGTGATGTGGCGACGTTCTCGTTCTACCCGTCCAAGAACCTCGGCTGCTTCGGCGACGGGGGCGCGATCGTGACCGATGACGACCGCGTGGCCGAGCTGGCACGGTCGCTTCGCTTCCACGGCTCCCGTGACAAGAGCACGTTCGAGCACGTCGGCTTCAACTCACGGCTGGACGAGCTGCAGGCGGCGATCCTGAGGGTCCTGCTGCCGCACCTCGACGACTGGTGCCAGGCCCGCCGCGCCGTCGCCGGTGCCTACGCGGACGCGGGCCTGGCCGAGCATGTGGAGCTCCCCGCGGTGCCCGACGGGGCGCTTCCCGCCTGGCACCTGTTCGTGGTCTGCCACCCGCGGGCCGACGAGCTGATCGGGCAGCTGGCCGGCGCTGGCGTGCAGGCGCGCGCCTACTACCGCCGGCCGCTTCACCGCCAGCCGGCGATGGCCCCCTACGCGGAGGGCTCGCGGGCGCTGCCCGGCACCGAGCGGCTTGCGCGGCAGAACCTGGCGCTGCCGATGGGCCCCGCGCTTTCGGTTGGCGCCGCGCGCGAGGTGGCCGGCGCGGTGGCTCGCGCCGCCGCGGCGGCGGCCGACACCTGAGCCGCCGCTGGGCGGCGAGCCGGTCGATGCGCGTCTGGGTTGATCTGACCAACTCGCCGCACGTGCTGGTGCTGGCGCCGGTGATCGCGCGGCTCTGCGCCGGCGGCCACGAGGTGCAGGTCACCGCGCGGGACTTCGCGCAGACGCTCGCGCTGTGCGAGCGGTTCGGGATCGAGCACGAGCGCGTCGGCCGCCACCGGGGCGCGCGGCTGGCCGACAAGGCGCGCGGCCTGGCGGAGCGCTCGCTGCGGCTCGCCGCCTGGGCGCGCGGACGGCGCTTTGACCTGGCGATCGGGCACGGGTCAAACGACGTGACCGTGGCGGCCGCGGCGCTGCGAATCCCGTGCTCGACCACGTTCGACTACGAGTGGGCAACCGTCCAGCACTCGATCAACTGCCGCCTGGCGCGGGCGGTGGTGGTCCCTGAGGCGATCCCGCCCCAGCGCCTTGCGCGCTACGGGGCGCTGGGCAAGCTCGAGCGCTACCCGGGGCTCAAAGAGGAGTACTACCTGGCCGACTTCGAGCCCGACGCGCGCGTCCTGCACGACCTGGGCCTTGACCCGGCGCAGCCGATCGTGGTCGTGCGCACCCCACCCGAGGTGTCGCTCTATCACCGCTTCGCCAACGACCTGTTCGGCGCGGTGCTCGAGCGGCTGCGCGGCCGCCAGGCCGTCGTCCTTCCGCGCACCCCCCAGCAGCTCAAGCGGCTGCGCGCCGCCGGCGGCCTGATCGTGCCCGATGAAGCGATCGACGCGCAGTCGCTGATCGCGTTCGCCGACCTGGTCGTCTCGGCCGGTGGCACCATGAACCGGGAGGCGGTCGCGCTCGGCACCCCGGTGCTGACGGTCTTCGAAGGCCGCCTGGGCGCCGTGGACGAGGCGCTGATCCGCACCGGCAGGCTGCGGCGGCTGACCGATCCCTCTCAGCTTGAGCTCGTCAAGCGCTCGGACGCCGCGACGGCCGCGTCACGGCGCATTCGCCGGGATCCGCAGCTGCTCGTGGACCTGCTGTGCGCGCCGCTTCACCGCGCGCAAACGCGCCGCTAACGCAGCGACGGCCCGGACGCGGGGAGCGCACGGCGGGGCTGGTACCGTCATCGGCGCTCCATGTCGGAAACCGCCTACAGAGCCCCGGCCGCCCCGGACCGCTTCCCGGCTCCCGCCGGGGGCGACGAGCGGCGATCGCGGTCCTGGGCCGCGCGCCATGTGTGGTGGATCGTCGCCGTGGCGCTCGTCGGCTTCTCGGCCGCCCTGGTGCGCTGGGCGTACACGCGCCCCGGATATGACCCATACGGCTGGCTGGTGTGGGGCTATCAGACGCTGCACGGCACCCTGAACCTCGGCGGCGCCCCGTCATGGAAGCCGATGCCCTGGCTGTTCACGGTGCCCTACGCGCTGTTTGGGCACTTCGACCTGTGGCTGTGGATGACGACCGCCGTGGCGATGGCGCTGGCGGGCGTGATCTTCGCCGGGCGGATCGTCTTTAGGATCGTCGACGGGGGCGGCCGGCATCGCTGGCCGGCGATCCTGGCCGCGGTCCTGGCGGGGATCATGATCCTCTCGATCCAGGACAACCAGGGCTACAGCTACTGGCACTACTTCCTCTCCGCCCAGTCGGACCCGCCGCTGGCGTCGCTGTGCCTGGCGTCGATCGACCTGGCGATGATCCGTCGCTACGGCTGGTCCTACGCGGCGCTCACCCTCGCCGGGCTAGGCCGGCCCGAGGCGTGGCCGTTCATGCTCATCTTCCTGCTCTGGGCCTGGCGGGAGCGCGAGCACCGGAGCATGACGCCGTGGATCATCGCCGGGGGGGCGCTGGTGCTGCTGCTGTGGTTCGGGGTCCCGACGATCACCAACGACCGGCCGTTCATCTCCGCTCAGCTGGCGCAGCACTCGCCGCGGATGCCGCACGGCTCGGCGATCCTCGGCACGATCGGGCGCTTCAAGTACCTGAACCTCTGGCCGGTGTGGGCGCTGGCGGGCATCGGCGTGGTGTGGGCGGCCTACCGCCGCCACCGCGTCGTGCTGACGCTGTTCGCCGCCGTGCTGCTGTGGATGGCGGTCGAGGTGTTCTTCTCGCTGCAGGGCTACCCGGGCCAGCCGCGGTACATGTTCGAGCCGGCGCTGGTCTCGATCGTGATCGCGGCGGTAGCGTTCGGATGGCTTTTGACCGAGATCCCACGGGCGCTCTCTGCTCCGCGGTGGACCGGGATCGTCGTCGCGGCCGGCCTGTTCGCCGCCTTCGTGCCCGGCGCGTGGGCGCGCGCGCGCAGTGAGCACCGGGAGCTGCTCGCCGAGCGCGCCCGCACGCGGGAGATCAGCCGCCTGGCCGGGCTGATCCAGGTGCTCGGCGGCCGGCGGCAGATACTCGCCTGCGCTCGCCCCGTGCTGACCGTCGAGTGGGTCAGCGCGTTCGCCTGGCTGATGCACATGAACACCGGCGCGGTCGGCTACAAGGAGCAGTACGAGCTGCACAAGCCGACCCCCTCGCTGATCTTCACGCCGCTGCCCAACGGCTGGGCCACCTACCTGTGGCACCCGCGTGCCTCAGACGCGGCCACGTGCGTGCCGCGGATGCGGATCCTGTACGTGTTCACCCGCCACCATCCCAACGGCGTGGTCTCACCCAACCCGGTCCCCCCCACGCTGCTGCCGCTGCACCCGCGCCGCCGCTGAGGCGCCGTGGCGCCGCCTCCGCGCCGCCCGCGCGAGCCGCGGGGCGGGCGCGCCGCTGCGCCACCGCCGGCACGGCCGCGATCGCCCCGGAGGGCCGCCACTACAATGGCCGCGAGCATGCGCCGACGGATCAGATCCGCGGCCCTCCCCGTCCACCGCCACGCGCTGCCGCAGCTGATCGTGGACGGTCTGCTGGTCGCGCTCGCCTACCTGCTCGCGTTCTGGCTGCGCTTCGCCGGTGGCTTTGGCGCCGACGATCACCGCTACCTGGTCCTCATGCGCGCCACGATCGCGGGGGTGGTCGCGGTCACGGTCGTCTCGCTGGCCGCCTTCGGCCAGTACCAGCGGCTGTGGCGCTACATCGGCCGCCGCGACTACGAGGCGGTGCTCAAGGCCGTGTTCGTGGCCACGGTGGTGTCGGTGGGGGCGATCGCGCTGCTGCATCCCGTGCTCGCCCATGCGCCCGTCACGCTCGCCGAGCACCGGGTTCGCGAGCACCATCTGGAGACCGTCTACACGAGCATCCCCGGCCCGATCTCCGGCGTGCTGCCCCCCGCCAGCGTGGTGATGCTGTTCCTGCTTTTGGCGGTCGCGCTGCTGATCGGGGCGAGGTTCACGGTGCAGCTGCTGGTCGAGGGCCGCGTCCGGCCGATCTCCGCCGCCGCCGCCGGCCGCGAGGTGCTCGTGGTTGGCGGCGGGGAGGGAGGCCACCTGGTCGTCCGCGAGCTGGTGCGCAATCCGTCGCTGGGGCTGCGGCCGGTCGGCTTCTTGGACGACGACCCGCGCAAGCTCGGTCTAAAGGACGAGCACGGCCTCCGGGTGCTGGGAACGACCTCCGAGGCGGACCTGAACCGGGTGCTCAACGAGGTCGAGCCCGATGAGGTGCTGATCGCGATCCCGTCGGCGCCCGGCACGCTGCGCGCCCGGGTGGTCAGGGCGTGCCGCCAGCGCGGGATCCCGGTGCGCACGATGCCGACCGTCTTTGAGCTGCTGCGCGACGGCTCCGGTCAGCTGCGCGTCACCAGGCAGCTGCGGGAGGTCCGCGTCGAGGACATCCTCGGCCGCGAGCCGGTGCGCGAGGAGCTGTCCGCGCTCGGCTCCTATCTGGCGGGCAAGACGGTGCTGGTCACCGGCGCCGGCGGCTCGATCGGGTCCGAGCTGTGCCGGCAGATCGCCCGCGTCGGGCCCGGCCGCCTGGTGCTCTTAGACCACGCGGAGGACAACCTGTTCGAGATCCAGCGCGAGCTTGAGGAGGAGCGCCACGTGCGCGTGGCGGTCCCGGTGCTGGCCGACTGCAAGGAGCAGGACCGGATGCGGGAGGTGCTCGCCTCCCACCGCCCCGCGGTCGTCTTCCATGCGGCCGCCTACAAGCACGTGGCGATGATGGAGGCAAACCCGGTCGAGGCGATCCGCAACAACGCGCTCGCCACGCGGCTGGTGGCCCGACTTTGCGGTGAGCTCGGCGTGTCCACGTTCGTGCTCGTGTCGACCGACAAGGCGGTCAGGCCGGCGACCGTGATGGGCGCGTCAAAGGCGCTGGCCGAGTGGGCCGTCGAGGCCGCTGCCGCCAAGTACCCGGGGACCCGCTACGCGACCGTGCGCTTCGGCAACGTGCTCGGCTCGTCGGGCTCCGTGGTGCCGATCTTCCGCCGCCAGATCGCCGCCGGCGGGCCGGTGACCGTCACCGACGAGCGGATGACGCGCTACTTCATGACGATCCCGGAGGCGGTCCAGCTGATCATCCGCGCGGGGGCGCTGGAGGACGAGGCCAGCGGCGAGGTGTTCGTGCTGGAGATGGGCGATCCGGTGCGGATCATCGACCTGGCCGAGACGATGATCCGCCTGTCGGGCCTTGAGCCCGAGCGCGACATCGCGATCGAGATCGTCGGCGCGCGGCCCGGCGAGAAGTTCCACGAGCAGCTGTTCGACGTGCACGAGTACCCGCAGCCGACGCCGGTCCAGCGGATCCAGCGCGCCAGCCACGACCGGCTGGATCCCGCCTGGGTCGACCGCACGTTCGCCGAGATCGACCGGCTCGTGGCCGAGGGTGACGCCGCGGCGCTGGCCAAGACGGTCTCCGAGCTGTCCGGGGCGCGCGTCACGCTGAGCGCAGCGGCCGGCGCCGCCTCCGCCCCGTAGAGCAGGCCTCGAGACCTACACTGCCGCCACCAATGCCCGCCGTCGCGTTCGCGCTCTCGATCCACCACTTCATCTCCTCCGTTGGCGCGGACGCCGGCTTTGCGGCGATCGTGGGGCTGGCGATCCTGGTGCTGCTGTTCTTCTCCCAGGCGCGCGAGACCGCCAACCTGCGCCGCCGCGCCGAGGAGGCCGAGGAGATGCTCGACGAGCTGCGCGCCTACGTCGATCGCCTCTCGCGCCAGCGCCCGGCTCCCTCGCCGACCGCTGCCCGCCCGCCCGGCGTGCCGGTGGCGCCGCCTCCGGCCGTGGCGCTCGCGGCGATGCGGCCCGCGGCGCGCGTCGTCGGCGCACCCGCTGCAGAGGGGCCACCCCAGCCCTGGCCGTTTGCGCCCGCCGGCGTGGGCGCGCCGGCGCTGGGCTCGGCGACGCGCGCGATCCCGCCCGCTCCCGGCGATCCGCCCGCCGCGCCGGCGCAGATGGTGGGCGACGGTGCGGCGCAGGCGGCGTCCCCTGCCCAGGCGTCCCCGGCCGCGGCGGTTGCCGCAGACGTGCCGGGCGCCGCCCAGGGTGCCCTGGCCCAGGCAGCCGCGGTCCAGGCGGCGGCGGCCGAGGGCGCCGCGTTTCGGGCGGCGGCGGTCGAGGGTGCCGCGTCCCAGACGCTCGCTGACCGCGCCGGCGCGGCGCCACAGGCGCGCCGAGACGAGCTGCCGCCGCCGCGCGCGTCCACCGCGGCGGCCGTGGCGCCCGATCCCCCCAGGCGCCCGGGCGCCCCGCGACCGTCCGTAGCGGCCCCGGCGCCCGATCCGGTCAGGCGCGCCTCCCCCGCCCGTGCGGGAGCCCGGCCGGCTATGGCAGGGCGCCCGGCGGTGGCCGGGCGCGGGCGCTCGGGCGGGGGTCGTGGCCGACGGGCCAGCTCCCGGCGCGCGCCGGCGGCGCTTTTGGCGGTGGCCGCGGTGGCGGTGCTGGCGGCGGGGGTCGTCCTGCTGCTGCACAGCGGCTCGACGCCCGCGGCCTCGCGAGCCGCCGGCACAGCGGCCTCCGGCGGGCGCCCACATCGCGCTCGCGGCTCGCGCACCGCGGCGGGCGTCAACCCCGCGCAGGTGACCGTCACCGTGCTCAACGGCACCACGGTCAACCATCTGGCCGCCGACGTGCTGCACAGGCTGACCGCCGCCGGCTACCGGCCCGGCGCGACCGACAACGCGCCTGACCAGGCGATGACGTCGACCGTCGTCGGCTACACCAGGCCCGCCTACAGGCCCGACGCGCTCGCCGTCGCACGCGCGCTGAGGCTCGGCCCGTCCGCGGTGCAGGCGGTCAGCCAGGGCGCGCTGTCGGTCGCCTGCCCGGCGGGCGCCGCCTGCGCCGCTCAGGTCGTGGTGAGCGTCGGGCAGAACCTCGCGCCGATCGCCGGCTGAGCGGCGCTGGCGCCCGCGGGCCGCGCCGGGCCCTTGGCGCCGGTGCACCCGGCCCCCGTGACGGGGTCCACCGTTGCGGCACCGTGGGCAGGGTGTACCGTTGCGGCACCGTCCGCAAGGGACCCCGGGAGCGCGCCGCGCGCGACCCGGCGGACACAACCGCACAGGAGGATCGGGATGAGCACGACCAGCACCGGCATCGAGGGGATCTGCCTGATCGTCATCCCGGTCGCCGATCAGGACCGCTCGATCGAGTTCTACGAGTCGATCGGGTTTGAGAAGCGAACCGACATCCCGTTCGGCGAGCGCTACCGCTGGGTCGAGGTGTACCCGCCCTCGGGCCAGGCCGGCATCGCGCTCGCGCCGCCCCCGCCCGGGCGCGACGTGGTCGCGACGCAGACGGGGATCACCCTCACCACCGCGGACATCGAGTCAACCCACGCGGCGCTCGCGGAGCGAGGCGCCGACGTTGATCCGGAGGTTGCGCGGATGGGGGACCCCGTGCCGCCGATGTTCTGGTTTCGCGACCCCGACGGCCACTCGCTGATGGTCGTCGAGTCCGCCCGCTGAGGGCGCCCGTTCTGTCGCCGGGCCGCCGGCGCGGTGCCCCGTGACGGTCGCGCACTGCGCCCGCTGAGGGCGCCCGCCGGGCCCGGACGCCCGGCCGGTGCGGGCTAGAATCCCGTGCAGTGGCGACGCGCGCTGGGAGTGACTGGGCGCTTTACGCCCGGGGCGTGCTCGACCGCGCGGGCCATCGCCGGGCGCGCGCCCGGGACGCGCTGATCGACCTCCTCGCCGGCGAGCCGTGCGCGCTCACCGCGCTGGAGATCGAGGACCGGCTGCGCCAGCGGGACCGGCGGATCGCGCGCGCGAGCGTGTACCGCATCCTGGAGCTTTTGGGCGAGCATGGCCTGGTGGCGCGGCTTGAGCTCGGCGACGGCACCACGCGCTACGAGCTGGTGGATCCCGGCGGCGAGCACCACCATCACCTCCTGTGCGACTCGTGCGGACGCGTCGTGCCCTTCGACGATCGCGAGCTGGAGCTGGCGATCGACAGGCTCGCGCGCCGCCTGGAGTTCCGCACCGACGACCACGAGGTCGTCCTGCACGGCGCCTGCCGCGCCTGCCAACGCTAGGGCGCCTGCCGCGCCTGCCAACTCTACGGCGCCTGCCGCGCCTGTCAGCGCTAGGGCGCCTGCTCTTTGGCCGGTCAGAGAAGGCGGTGTGAGCCGGCCGCAGGCCCGTGACGTCGGCGGTCCGGCAAGCGGCCGCAAGAATGAGATCGCGTCTCATTCTCGTGTATACTCGGCCCTGCCCGGTGCGCCGCCTGCGCCCAGGCTCCGATCGCGCGATGACATGCCCCTCTTCAGCTCGCTGACAGCCGTCGCCAGCCGCTCGGCGGCCGGTGCGCTCGCGCGGGCGCGCGGCGCGGGAACGGTGGCTGCGGCGGGCCTGCTGGCGCTCATGGTCGGCGCCTGCGGCTCGCTGTCGGTGGCGGGCGCCCGGCGCGGCGTGATCTCCGCGGTCGGCGCGGAGAACGAGTACGCCAACGTGCTCGAGCAGATCGGCGGCCGCTACGTGCACGTCTCGTCGATCCTCAACGACCCCAACACCGATCCGCACACCTTCGAGTCCTCCCCGAGCGTGGCCCAGCAGGTCGCCTCGGCGCAGCTGATCGTCCAAAACGGCGCCGGGTACGACACGTTCATGCAGCGGATCGAGGCGGCGTCGCCGAATCCCAGGCGCAGGGTGATCGTCGTCGGTCGCCTCCTGGGCCTGCCGGCCGACGTGCCCAACCCGCACCTGTGGTACGCGCCGCGCACGATGCCCGCCGTCGCGGCCGCGATCGCCGCGGACCTGTCCGCGCTGCAGCCGTCGCACGCCTCCTACTTCAGGACCAACCTTGCCAGCTTCGACGCTTCGCTGGCGCCCCTGCGCCGCGCGCTCGCGGCGTTCAGGGCCAGGTACGCGGGGACGGCCGTCGCCACCACCGAGCCGGTCGCCGACTACCTGCTGCAGGCGATGGGGCTGAGGAACCTGACGCCGTTCGCCTTCCAGGCCGACGTCATGAACGGCGTCGACCCGGCCCCCGAGGACATCGCGCTTGAGACCGGCCTGCTCACCGGTCACAGGGTGAGGCTGCTCTGCTACAACGAGCAGGTCGCCGACCCGCTCACCGCGTCGATCCTGCGCACGGCGCTGCGCTCCCGCGTGCCGGTGGTGGGGGTGTATGAGACGATGCCCACGCCCGGCTACGACTTCCAGTCGTGGATGCTGGCCGAGGTCGACGCGATCGAGCGGGCCGTGACGGTTCACGCCTCCACCCAGCGCCTGTGATCGCCCTCGAACGACACCGCCCGGACAGCGCGCCCGTCGAGGGGGAGGTGCTGGCCGTCGACGGGATCAGCGTCGCGCTGGGCGGTCGCTTGATCCTTGATCGGGTCAGCTTCAGCATCGGCGCCGGCCAGCTCACCGGCCTGATCGGCTCAAACGGCGCCGGCAAGACCACCCTGCTGCGCGTCATCCTCGGATTGCAGGCGGCCGGCGCCGGCCAGGTTCGCATCGGCGGCCGCCCCCGGGGCCGGCGCGACCACTCGGTCGGCTACGTGCCCCAGCGGGTGCCGCTCGACGTGGACATGCCCATGCGCGCCCGCGACCTGATCGGCCTGGGGCTGGACGGGCACCGGCTTGGGATCCCCCTGCCGTCCGCGCGACGAAGGGCACGGGTGGACGAGCTGCTCGACGCGGTCGACGCGCGGCGCTTCGCCGATGCGCGGGTGGGGACGCTCTCCGGGGGCGAGCTGCAGCGCGTGCTGATCGCCCACGCCCTCATCTCCCGTCCACGGCTGCTGCTGCTGGATGAGCCGCTGGCCAACCTGGACCTGCGCTCCGGGCAGGAGATCGTCGCGCTGCTTCACCGCATCTGCGCCGAGCATCGCGTCGCGGTGCTGATCTCCGCGCACGAGATGAACACGCTGCTGCCGGTGATGGATCGCGTCGTCTATCTCGCCGACGGCCGCGCGGCGGCCGGGACCACCGATGAGGTGATCCGCGCCGAGGTGCTCAGCGAGCTCTACGGCCACCCCGTCGAGGTGCTGCGGATCGGCGGCCGGATCCTGGTGATCGCCGGCGACGCCGATCCCGGCGCCATCCATCACGATCACGGCCGCGCGGGCCCGGCCGTCGGGCCGGGGTGACGGCGTGCACTGGCTGTTTGAGCCCGGCTTCTTCGCCAGCCGGCAGGTGCAGACCGCGCTTGCGATCGGCGGCGTGGTGGCGGTCGTGTCGGCCGTCGTCGGCGTGTTCGCCGTGATGCGCGGCCAGTCGTTCGCCGGTCACGCGCTGACCGACGTCTCCACCGCCGGCGGGCCGGCGGCGCTGCTTTTGGGGATCAGTCCGCTGCTGGGGTTCGTCGGCCTGGGGCTGCTCGGCGGGGGCGCGATCGAGGTGATCGGCGCCCAGCGCGTCCGAGGCCGGGATCTGGCGACCGGGATCGTGCTCGGCGCCGCCACCGGGCTCGCCGCTCTGCTGCTGTACCTGGTGGCCACCGGCAGCACGGCGACCGGCGCCACGCAGACGATCCTGTTCGGCTCGATCTTCGCTGTCGAGCCGTCCACGGTCGGGCTGGTCTCAGGCTTTGGCCTGATCGCGGTGGCGATCGTCGCGCTCCTCTACCGGCCGCTGCTGCTCGCCTCCACAAGCTCCGAGCTCGCGGCCGCCAAGGGCGTGCCCACGCGCCTGGTCGGCCTGGCGTTCATGGCGGCTCTCGCGCTGGCCGTCGGCCTGGCGGCGCTTGCGATCGGCGCGGTCCTGTCGACCGCGCTGCTCATCGGGCCCGCCGCGGCCGCGCTGCGGCTCACGCGCCGGCCCGGCCGCGCGCTGGCCGTCGCGGCGCTGATCGGAGTGGGAGCCACCTGGCTGGGGGTGCTTCTGGCCTACGACAGCTACTGGTGGGGCTCAAGCCACAACGGCTTTCCGGTCAGCTTCTTCGTCGTCGCCCTGAGCTTCCTCGCCTACCTGGCCTCCGGGGCCCGCCGGCCCGTGGCGAGCGCGGGCCGGCGCGGTGCTCTCTGACCGCCGCCCCGGCCGTGTTCTCAAGCTTCATGATCGACACCTGGATCGCGGCGACGATCGTCGCCGCGATCGCGGGCGTCGTCGGCTTCTTCGTCGTGCTGCGCGGCGCGGCGTTCCCCGCCCACGCGCTGCCCAACAGCGCCTTCGCCGGCGCCGCCGCGGCCAACCTCCTGGGCGTCGGCTCACTTTTGGGACTGGGTGCCGCGGCGGCCGCGGCCGCGGTCCTGATCGCGACGCTCGGCCGCCGCGGCCGTACTGAGGTCGCGACCGCGCTCGCGCTCGTGCTCGGGCTCGCCCTGGGCTCGCTGCTGCTGAGCCGCTCGAGCCAGTACGAGCCGCAGCTCTACTCGCTGCTGTTCGGCGAGATCCTGGGGGTCTCCAGCACCCAGCTGGCGCCCGTGGCCCTGCTCGCGCTCAGCTGCGTGGCCGCAATCGCGGTCCTGTACCGCCCGCTGCTATACAGCTCGGCGCTTGCCGAGGTGGCCCAGGCCAGGGGCGTGGCCGTCGGGCGGATGCAGCTTGCGTTCCTGCTCGTGCTCGCTGGGGCGACCGCCCTGACGGTCCCCGTGGTCGGCGCCCTGCTTGTCTTCTCGCTGATGATCGGGCCGCCCGCCGGCGCCCGCTCGCTCACCGCCTCGCCCGGCGGCGCGGTCGCCCTGTCGGTGCTCATCGCCCTGATCGCCGTCTGGGCGGCGATCGCGCTCTCGTACCTGACCGACTGGCCGGTCGGGTTCTTCGTCGGCACGCTCAGCGCCCTGGCCTATGCGCTGGGGCGCGGCTGGGCGGCCTGCCGGCGCGCGCGTGCCACCGCGGCCCGCTCGCCGGCCGATCCCGTCTCCGCCGTCGCGCCCGGCCCGCGCCGCTGATCGGGCTCGCGCCGCCGGTCGTTGCGCCCGGCCCGCATCGCCGGTCGTTGCGCCCGGCCCGCACCGCTGATCGCTGGGCCGGGCTCGCGTCGCCGGTCGCCGCGCCGGGCTCGCGGCGCCGGCCGCCGTGTGAGCGCCCGGGCCCGGCCTCGCGCTCGCAGGTACGCTCTCTGGGCCTTGAGAGACCTGCTCGAGCTGCCCCAGCGCACCGCCAAGCCCCGCCAGGAGGGGATCACCCACGTGCTCGACCGCGGGCTGTCGGTGGCCGAGATCGACGGGCTGGTGGAGGTGGCCGGCGAGTACGTGGACCTGGTGAAGCTCGGCTGGGGCACCGCGGTCGCGACCGGCAACCTCCAGGCCAAGCTCGAGCGCTATCGGCACCACGGGATCACGGTGATGCTCGGCGGCACGCTGACCGAGCTGGCGATCGCCCAGGGGCGCCTGGATGCGCTGGTTGGGCGCCTGCACGAGCTGGGCATCGACCACCTGGAGCTCTCCGACGGCACGATCGAGATCGGACACGACCAGAAGCTCGCGCTGATCTCGCGCCTGGCAAAGGAGTTCACCGTGCTCTCGGAGGTGGGCTCCAAGGACGACACGCGGATCATGGCGCCATACCGGTGGGTGGAGCTCATCCAGGCCGAGCTCGAGGCCGGGGCGTGGAAGGTGATCGCCGAGGCTCGGGAGAGCGGCAGCGTCGGCATCTTCCGCCATGACGGCGAGGTGCGGCAGGGGCTGGTGGACGAGATCGTGCACGCGATCCCGCCGCAGCGGATCCTGTTCGAGGCTCCGCGCAAGGAGCAGCAGGTCTGGTTCGTCCGCCGCTTCGGGGCCAACGTGAACCTCGGCAACGTCACTCCCGAGGACGTGCTCTCGCTGGAGACCGTGCGCGTGGGGCTGCGCTCTGACACGGCGGTCGTCGACGTGGATGGATGAGGCTCGCCGGCGTGGATGAGGCCCGCCGGCGGCCATGCCGCCCGTGCGCCGGCCTGTCGGAGATCCGGCGGACGGGCTGAGATGGACCCGGGCGGTGGGTGCGCCGAGATCGGCCGGGACGGCGGGTGCGCTGAGGTGAACCTGGACGGGGTCCGGCTCGCGCGGCACGGCCAGACGGATGACAACCTGCCGCCGCTGCGCTTCCAGGGCTTCTCCGACACGCCGCTGAACGACACCGGCCGCCGCCAGGCGCGGGAGCTCGCGGAGCGCGTCGCCGGCGACGGGATCGCCTCGCTTTGGTCCTCGGACCTCAGCAGGGCGCGGGAGACGGCCGAGATCGTCGGCGCGCGGCTCGGCCTGGCTCCGGTGCTGGACGCCCGCCTGCGGGAGGGCGATCGCGGCCGCTGGGAGGGGCTTCTGATGGACGAGGTTCGCCGAGCCGAGCCCGAGCGCTACGCAGCCTGGCTGCGCGCCGGCCCGGGCTTTCGCTTCCCAGGCGGCGAGTCGCTGTGCGAGCACCAGGCGCGCGTGCTGGAGGCGCTGAGGGAGATCCGCGCGAGCGGGCCGCTGCCGGCGCTGGTCGTCTGCCACGGCGGCAGCATCCGCGCCGTGCTGTGCGCGCGCGATCCCCGCGGCCTGAGCGCCTTCCACGAGCACGACGTCCCCAACGTGGCGTTGGTGGCGCTGTGACCGCGGGGCCCGCGGCGCCGGCGGGGCCCTCCTCGGCAGCCCGCTGGCCGCGCGCGGCGTTCGCGATCCTGGCCGCGGCGACCTTCGCCGCCTTCTTCATCGTCCAGCATCTGAAGGTCGCCACGCCGCTGATCAACGGCTTCCCCGCTCCGTTCCCGCGCTCGATCGACCCGCTCGCCGGCGGCGTCTGCGAGCTTCGCACCGGCACCGGAGCCAGGCGGCCGGTCTCCTTTCGCAGCATGCGGATCTCCTTCTACCTGCAGAACCGTCCGGACGAGGTCGACGTGTACGTGATCGACGCCGCCGGGCGGGTGGTGCGCCAGATCGGCTCCGACGCGAGGATGCGGGTCGACGTGCGCCGCACCTTCCGCTGGAACGGCCGCCTGGCCGACGGGCGGCCGGCCCCCGACGGCGTCTATGAGATCAGGGTCGACCTCATCCATCAGCACCGCTCGCTGGTGATCGCCGACCAGAGCACCGGCGCGCCCGAGACTGTGACGGTCGACACGGCCGTGCCGCACCCGGCCGTGATCTCCGTCTCGCCGAGGCTTGACCCCGCCGGCGCGCACGAGCCCGTGCAGATCCGCTACACGGGCGCTGGCCCCGGCGTCAGGCTCGTGCGGGTGGTGGTCTACCGCCTGGCCGGCGGGCGTGTGCGATCGCCCGTGGCCGCCTACACCACCGATCCCCGGCGGGCGATCAGCGTTTGGAGCGCCACCGTCCGCGGTCGGCCCGCCCCGCCCGGCAGCTACCTGATCGCCGTGCGCGTCACCGACGCGGCCTGCACCACCGGCAGCTCCCCGGTCTCGGCGACGGTCGCCCCGCAGGCCGTGGTGAGGATCGGCTAGCGCGCGGATCGCCCGTGGCCGGCTACCTCAAGCGCCTGGTCTCCTCGCTGGCCGCCTACCAGCTGGCCGACGTGGTGTCCAAGGTGATCGCGGTCCTGCTCCTGCCGGTCTACACGCGCTATGTGGACCCGGCTGGCTACGGCGTGGTGGAGCTTTTGGCCAACGGCGTGATCCTGATCAGCATCCTGGTGCGCCTGGGGATCATCGAGGCGTTCCTGCGCTACTACTTCGCAACCGAGGAGCGCGAGGCGCGGGACGCGCTCGTGCGGCGATCAAGCGCCGTGCTCGTGGCCACCACGACCGCCGCCGCGCTTGCGCTCGCGCTGGCGGCGGCGCCGGTCTCACGGGTCGTGCTCGGCTACCGCGATCCGACCACGCTGCGGATCGCCGTGCTGGGCCTGTGGTCGTTCACCAACCTGGAGCTCGCCTACGCCGTGCTGCGCGTCGACGAGCGCCTGCGCCTGTACGCGACCGCGTCGGTGTCGAACGTGCTGATGACCGTGGCCGCGTCGCTCGTGCTCGTCGTGGGCCTGGGCGACGGCGCCCGCGGCCTGCTGCTCGGCAACTACGGCGCCAGCACCGTCGTCCTGCTCGGCCTCTGGGTGGCGCTGCGCCGGCGGCTTGCGCCGCGCAGGGCGGCGGTCGCGCCGCTGCGGGAGCTGATGCGCTTCGGCCTGCCGACCGTGCCCGCGGAGGCGTCGGTGTACGCGCTGAGCATCGTCGACCGCTACTACATCTTCCACTCATACAGCCACGCGCTCGCGGGCCTGTACTCGATCGCGGTCAAGCTGGCGGGCGCCGTCACGTTCATCGTGCGCGCCTTCCAGTACGCATGGCCGCCGCTCGCCTACTCGGTCACCGACGACCGCGAGGCGGCGAGGCTGTACGGCCTGGTCGCCACCTACTACCTGCTGGTCTGCGGCTGGGTGGTGGCCGGCCTGGCGCTGGGCGGGCGCTGGATTTTGCGGCTGCTGGCCGCCCCCGCGTTCTTCGGCGCGTGGCGCGCGCTGCCCTGGGTCGCCCTTGGCTGGGCGCTCTACGGGCTGTGGGTGATCCTTCTGGTGATCGCCGGACGCGCCCGAGTCACCACGCGCAACCTCCCCGCCGCGCTGGTGGGGCTGGCCGTGAACGTCGCCCTGCTGCTGGCGCTCGTGCCGAGCCTGGGGATCGCGGGCGCCGGAGTGGCCCTGTGCGGCGCCTACGTGGCGATGCTGACCACGATGCACCTGCTGACCCGGCGCGCGTTTGCGGTGCGCTTCGAATGGGGGCGGATCGCGCGGCTGGTGCTCGTCCTCGGCGGCATGGCGGTCGCGGGGGACCTGGCGCTGCCGACGGCGGGGCTCGGCGCGCTGGCGGCGAGGGTCGCGGTGTGGGCGGCGATCCCGCCGGTGCTGGCGCTCAGCGGCTTTGCGCACCCGGGCGAGCTGCGCCACGCGCGCTCGCTCGCCGCGCGAGCGCTGCTGGCGGCGCGTCCCGGACCGGCGCGCGGTGGGACGTGAGCGGCCCGCGGCGGGGTGTGGGCGGCGCGCGCGGGGACGCGAGTGGCCTGCGGCCGGACATCGGCGGCGAACAGGCGGGGGCGAGCGGCACCGGGCGCGACAGGAGCGGTGCTCGCCGCGACCGACGGCCCGCGGTCAGCGTGGTGATGCCCTTCGCCGGCGACGAGCGCCGGGCCGTGCTGGCGCTCGCGACGCTGCGCGCGCTGCGGCTGGGAGCCGACGACGAGCTGATCCTGGCCGACAACGGCGGCGGTCCACCGGACGCCGCCGGGGTGCGGATCGTGCGCGTTGACGGCGAGCGCTCGCCGGCGCGCGCGCGCAACGCGGGCGCCCGCCATGCCAGCGGCGAGTGGATCCTGTTTTTGGACGCCGATGTGATCGCGCCGCCCGACCTGCTGGAGCGCTTCCTGTCGCAGCCGATCGCCGACGACGTGGGAGCGCTCAGCGGAGCGGTCGAGGCCGCCCCCGGCCGCTCCCTGGCCGAGCGCTACGGCGCCGCCCGGAACTTCCTGGGCCAGGAGGCGCATCTGGCGCATCCGTTCCTGCCAAGAGCCGCGGCCGCCAACCTGCTCGTGCGGCGTGCCGCCTTCGAGCAGCTGGGCGGCTTCCTTGAGGGGCTGAGGGCGGCGGAGGACACCGACTTCAGCTGGCGGCTTCAGCGGGCCGGCTGGCGGCTCGAGGGCCGCCCGCAGGCGCGGGTCGCGCACCGCTACCGCGCCTCGATCGGCGAGCTGCGCCGTCAGTGGCGCGGCTACGCCGCCGGGCGCGCCTGGCTCGCGCGCCGGTATCACGGCTTCACGCCCCAGCCGGCGCTGCTGCGGGCCCTGCGCCGCCTGCGGGCGCCAGCCGAGGCGCGGCGAGCCGGGCCGGGATCCGCGGGACCGCAGGGGGCCGGCGTGCGCCACCGGCGCTGGCCGGGGCGCCTGCTGCTCGTCGCCATCGACACGGTCCTGGCGGTGGATGAGCTGATCGGCTTGGCGCTGTCAAACCGCCCGGCGCGTCCGGCGACCCGGCCGGCGTCGGTCGTGCTCGTGTGCGACGAGTTCCCGGCCGCGGGCGACGGGCCCGCGCTGGAGGCCGCACTGTCCGGGGGCAGGCGCACCGAGGGTGCGGCGAGCGGGCGCACCGAGGGTGCGGCGGACGGGCGCGTCCACCGCCAGGGTGCGCTTGGGGGCGCCCGCGTCGAGGGTGTGCTCGAGCGGGTCCGCGTCGAGGGTGTGCTCGAGCGGGTCCGCGTCGAGGCCGCTCGCCGCCCCATCGTCGTCGACCGCCAGCTCGCCGAGCGGCTGCGGATCGACTACGGGGAGGACGACGGCGCGGCCGAGCGCGTCGCCGCGCTGTTGCGCCTGGCCGCGCGCCATCCGCTGCGCTGCGCGCGCGAGCGCTTGAGCGGCGGCCCCGGGCTGGCGGCGCTCGCGCCCGCGGCGATGCGCCTGGCGCGCGAGCCCTCGGCGGTGGTCAGGCCGCTGGGCGATCGCGCTACCGCCCAGCGGCTGGCGCGCCTCGGCGGCCGGGCGATGGAGGGGTAGCTCGGTGCGCGTGCAGCTGCTTGACCCGCCCGCGTTCACGCCCCCATACGACCGCGCGCTGGCGGCCGCCCTGGCCGGGCTGGGCGCGGACGTGGAGCTGATCACCAGCCGTTTTGCCTACGGCGAGCCGCGGCCGCCCGAGGGCTACCGGGTCAGGGAGCTCTTCTACCGGCATGCGTTCGGCCCGCCCGGCTCGCGCGTTCGCCGCGCGGCGAAGCTTGCCGCCCATCTGCCGGGCATGCTGCGCTGGCGGGCGCTCGCGGCGGGCGCCGACGTGGTCCACGTGCAGTGGCTGACGGCGCCGCAGCTGGACGTGGCGCTGTTGCCCGACCGCCCGCTGGTGGTGACCGCCCACGACCTGCTGCCGCGCGAGCCGCGACCGGGACAGCTGCGCGCCCAGGGCCGGCTGCTGCGCCGCGCCGACGCGGTCGTGGTGCACTCGCGGACGGGCCGCGAGCGGCTGATCGCGGCGCTCGGGCTGCCCGGCGAGCGGGTGCACGTCATCCACCACGGCGCGTTTGCGCCCACGCCGCCGGCACGGCTGCCGCCGGAGCTGCGAGACACCGGTGAGCCGGTGGCGCTGTTCGCCGGGCTGCTTCGCCCTTACAAGGGCCTGCCGACGCTGCTTGACGCCTGGCGGGGGATCGACGGGGCGCAGCTGTGGATCGTCGGACGCCCGATGATGGCGCTTGGGGCGCTGCGCGCCGGCGCGCCCCCAGGCGTGAGCATCGTGTCCAGGTTCGTCTCAGACGGCGAGCTCTCAGCGCTGCTGCAGCGAGCCGACGTGGTCGTCTTGCCCTACGAGCGGACCGAGCGCTTCGACCAGTCCGGCATCCTCGCCACCGCGCTTGGGCACGGCCGCGCGATCGTCGCCAGCGACGTCGGCGGGTTTGGGGAGGTGGCCGACCTGGGGGCGGCACGTCTGGTGGCCCCCGGCGAGGCGGCGCCGCTGCGCCGCGCGCTGCGCGAGCTGCTCGCCGATCCGGCCGCGCGCGCGAGCCTCGCCGGCGCCGCGCAGGCGGCCGCGCGCGGCCCTTTGTCGTGGGAGGCGGCGGCGCGCGCGACGCTCGAGCTCTACGAGTCGCTGTTGCGCTGAGGCGCGAATCGGCGGCGTCGCCGGCCCGGCCGCCGTCGCCGGGGATTGTGGACGCGGCGCGGCCTTAGCCGCCGGGGACTGTGGACGCGGCGCGGCCTTGGCCGCCGTGGATTTCCGGCGCGGCCGGCCGGCGCCGGGAGATTGCGGTCGGTGCGTCACAATCGGCCGCCGTGAGAGCCAGGGAGACGATCTTCTGGGCAAGTGCCGGGCTGCTCGTCTACGCGCACGCTGGCTATCCGCTCGCGCTCGGAGCGCTTGCTGCGATCCGCCGCCGCCGCGGGTCCCCCCGCGCGACCGCGCGCGACCGCGGGCAGGGTGAGCTTCCCGGCGTCTCGGTGATCGTCGCCGCCTACGCTGAGCAGGATGTGATCGCACGGCGGGTGGCCAACCTGCGCCAGCTGCGCTACCCCGCCGACCGCCTGGAGGTGATCGTCGCCTGCGACGGCTCGCCGGACGCGACCGCGCAGCGCGCCCGCGACGCCGGCGCCGACCTGGTGCTGGAGCTGCCGCGCGTGGGCAAGGTGCGCGCGCAGGACGCCGCCGTGGCCCGCGCAAGCCACGACCTGCTGGCATTCTCGGACGCCAACTGCACCTGGGAGCCCGACGCCCTGACCGCGCTCGTGCGGCCGTTCGGCGACCCGCGCGTCGGCTACGTGTGCGGCAGCGTGCGCTTTGTCAACGACCGCGGCGACAACCAGGAGGGCGTCTACTGGCGCTACGAGATGTGGGTCCGCTCGCTGGAGTCGGCGCTGCGCTCGGTGACCGGCGGCAACGGCGCGATCTACGCTACCCGCCGCGCCTCCTACCTGCGCGTGGACCCGATCATGGGCCACGACCTGTCGTTCCCGTTCAACATGGTCAAGCGCGGCTGGCGGGCGGTGTACGCGCCCGACGCGCGCGCCAGCGAGCGGATGGTGCCCACGATCGAGGGCGAGTTTCGCCGCAAGCGCCGGATGATGAGCCACGGCTGGCCGATCGTCCTGCGCGGCGGGATGCTCTCGCCGCGCGGCTATGACCCGCTGTACGGCGCGATGATCTTCTCGCACCGCGTGCTGCGCTACGCCTCGCCGTTCCTGCACCTGGCGGCGCTGGCCTCGAGCGCGGCGCTGGCCGGCGGCGGTGGACCGTATGCGCTCGCGCTCGCGCTGCAGGCGGCGCTGCTGGCATCCGCGCTGGGCGCGCGCGCGCTGCCGGCCCGCCCGCTGCTGCTCGCGCGCTACTACGTGCTGACCACCGCCGCGCTGGCGGCCGGGCTGTGGGACTGGTTGGCGCACGGCACGCAGGTCGGCTGGGAGGCGGCGGAGGGCACCCGGTGACCGGTCGCGCTCCGGACCTCCGTCGCGCCATCGACCTGGCGATCGCCGTGCCGCTGTCGGTCCTGACCGCGCCGGTGGTCGCGCTGCTCGCCCTGGCGGTGCGGCTGGAGTCGCGGGGGCCGGCGATCTACCGCCAGGAGCGGGTGGGCCTCGATGGGCGCCCGTTTGAGATCTACAAGCTGCGGACGATGGTGGCCGGCGCCGAGCTGATCGGCGACGGGCTGGCGGTGTCGGCCGGCGACCCGCGGATCACCCGCGTGGGCGCGCTGCTGCGCCGCTGGTCGCTTGACGAGCTGCCGAACCTGTGGAACGTCGTGCGCGGCGACATGTCGCTCGTCGGCCCCCGGCCCACGCTGCCGGGCCAGGTGCGCCAGTACACCGAGCGCCAGCGGGGCCGGCTGAAGGTCAAGCCCGGGATCACCGGCTGGGCGCAGGTCAACGGTCGCGCGTCGCTGCCCTGGGCGCAGCGCATAGAGCTGGACCTCTGGTACGTGGAGCACCGCAGCCTCGCCTTGGACCTGCGCATCCTCGCCCGGACGCTGGGCCTGGTGGCGCGCGGCGGGGGCATCTACAAGGGAGCGACCGGCGGATGGCGGCCCCCGAGCTCCAGCTGAGCCGCGAGCGCGACGTCGCCGTGCTGATGACCGGCGTCGGCAAGCGCTACGCGCTCGTCAGCGCCTTCTCCCAGCACGCGCTCACGATCGCCGCCGACCCCAACCCGCTGGCCCCCGCGCAGTACGCCGCCCACCACCGGCGCGCGGTGCCGCTGATCGACGATCCCGCGTACGTGCCGGCCCTGCGGGAGCTGTGCGAGGAGTTCGGGGTGGGCGCGGTGCTGCCGTTCACCGACCTTGACCTGGAGGTGCTCGGCCGCGCGCGGGAGCAGGGCCTGCTGCCGGCGCTGGTCCCCGACGCCGCGATCGCCCGCGCCACGTTTGACAAGTACGAGACCCACCGGCTGCTGTGCAGCCTCGGGCTGCCCTCGCCGCCGACGGTGCTCCCCGGCGAGCCGGTCGAGAGCTATCCGGTGATGGTCAAGCCGCGCTGGGGGTCCGGCGCGCGCTCCATCCATCTGGCGGCCGACGAGCGCGAGGCCGAGTTCCTGGCCGCCTACATCCGCGAGCCGGCGATGATCCAGCGCGCCATGCGCGGCCCGGAGCTGTCGATCGACTGCCTGTCGGATGCCGACGGCCGCTGCCTGAACGCAATCCCGCGCACGATGATCGAGTCCCGCGGCGGGGAGTCGATCAAGGGCACGGTGATCGCCGACGAGGACCTGATCGACCTCGGCCGGCGCGTCGTGGAGGCGCTGCGCTGTCGCGGCCCGTGCACCGTGCAGGTGTTCCGCGACCCGGAGCTGGGGCTGCAGATCACCGACGTGAACACGCGCTTTGGCGGCGCCTGCCCAGCGCACCTGTACGCGGCGCTGCCCGGGCGCACCTACCCTGAGCTGATCGTGCGCATGGCTCGCGGCGAGCGGATCGAGCCGCACGTGGGCGAGTTCCGCGCCGGGGTCACGTTCACGCGCTACTACTGGCAGCTGGAGCTCGACGAGCACCTGCGGCCGACCGGCCGCGAGGTGGCGCCGCGGGTCGTCGTCTCCGAGGCGCCCGCGGGCCGGCGGTCGTAGGTCATCGCGCGCCCTCTCAGCGCTCCGGCCTACCCGGCCTGAGGCAGAGCTGGTCGCGCCCAACCGTCAGCTGGCCCGAGGCGGCTCTCAGCGCTCCGACCCACCCGAGCTGAGGCAGAGGCTCTTCTCTAAGCTTGCCTGGATAGCCTTAGATGAATGGCTATCACGGTCACCCAGCTGACCGCCCTGCTCGCGGTCGCGCGCGGGGGCTCGGTGACCGCCGCCGCCGACGAGCTCGGGGTCACGCAGCCGTCGGTCTCCTCGGCGATCGCCTCCCTGTCGCGGGAGCTCGGCTGCGAGCTGCTCGAGCGCGCTGGGCGCGGGATCTCGCTGACGGAGGCGGGCGGCGCATTCGTGCCCTACGCCGCCGACGTGCTCGGGCTGCTGGAGCGCGGGCGGCGCGCCGCCGCGGAGGCGGCGGCGATCGCCACCCGCCGGCTGCGGATCGCCGCGGTCACCACCGCGGCGGAGTCGTTCGTGCCCGCGATGATGAGCGACTTTGCGCGCTCGCATCCCGACGTGGAGCTGACGCTCGCCGTCGGCAACCGCGCCCAGGTGCTCGAAAGCGTGCTCGGTCACGCCGCCGACGTCGCGATCTCCGGGCGCCCGCCGGCGGACGAGCGGCTGATCGCCGAGCCGCTTCGCCCCAACCCGATCGTCTGCATCACCGCGCCTGATGACCCGCTCGCCGGCGGCGAGCCGTGCCCCGGGCGCTCGCTGCACGAGCGGCCCTGGCTGCTGCGCGAGCGCGGCTCCGGGACGCGCGCGCTCAACGAACGCTTCCTCGCAGACCGCGGGATGTCGCCGCGCCTTTTGGAGCTGGGGTCAAACGGCGCGATCAAGCAGGCGGCACGAGCCGGGCTGGGCGTGTCGCTGGTCTCCCTGGACGCGGTCGCCGCCGAGCTTGAGAGCGGGCTGCTCGGTGCCATCGCGCTGATCGACCCCCCGCCGACGCGGCCCTGGTATCTGCTGCGAGCCGCGGTGGGCCCTCCCCGCCCGTCGGTGCGCGAGCTCTTCGAGCATCTGCTCGCGCCGCGCGCCCCGACGCGGCTGCGCAGCGCCTGAGCTGGAGGCCGTGTCAGGCGCGTGAGCTGGAGGCGCTGTCAGGCGCCTGTCGCCGCGGCGGCAGCCGCCGGCGCCGCCGCCGCGGGCCTGGGCGCGCACGGCAGCTCGATCCACACCTCCGCCCCCCCGCCCTCGCGGTTGCGCGCTCCCGCGCGCCCGCCGTGCGCGCGGGCGATCGCCTCGACGATCGAGAGCCCAAGGCCCGCGCCGCCGCGGCCGCGGGCCTGATCGGCGCGACGGAAGCGCTCGAAGGCGTGCGGCAGGAACTGCGGCGGAAAGCCGCCGCCGCGATCGGCCACCGTCAGGCGCACCATCCCGCCGCGCTCGCTTGCCGACAGCGTCACCGTCCCGTCACCGTGGGTCAGGGCGTTGTCGATCAGGTTGTGCAGAGCCTGGCCCAGCTTGGACTCGTCGGCCGCCAGGAGCATTCCGGGCGGGCAGCTGACGGCCAGCCTGCGGCCCTGCGCCGCCGCCGCGCCTTCGAGGCGCTCCGCGGCCGCGGCGAGCGTGGCCGCCGCGTCCAGCGTCGCAAGCGCGGGCGCCAGGCGGCCGGACTGGCCGCGGGCGAGCACCAGCAGGTCGTTGGCCAGCGCGATCACGCGGTCGGTCTCCTCGATCGCCGAGACGACGGCGCCGCGCCAGTCCTCAGGCGAGACGGCGGCGCGCAGCGCGACCTCCAGCTCCCCCTTCAAGACAGCCAGCGGGCTGCGCAGCTCGTGGCTTGCGTCGGAGACGAACACGCGCTCGCGCTCGATCCCGGCGTGCAGCCGGTCGAGCATCTCGTTGAGCGTGATCGCCAGCCGCTGGACCTCGTCGGCGCTGCGTGGCAGCGGCAGCCGGTCGGCGACGTCGTCGGGGGAGATCGTGGCCGCGCGCCGGCGCATCTCCTCCACCGGCGACAGCAGCCGCCCGAACATCAGGTAGGCGATCGTGGATGCGATCAGGATCATCGTCGGGATCCCGGCCGCCAGCTCCCAGTTGAACGCGATGAACGCCCGCTGCTGCTGGGCCAGCGAGACGCCCACCACCACGATCCTGCCGTCGGCGGCCGGCTCGGCGAACAGGCGCGAGTCCTCGCCGCGGTCGATCAGGACCGGGCCGCGGGCGGCGCGGCGAAGCTCGTCCGGGCGCAGCAGCGGCGCGCGGTAGTAGCCGGAGCTGGCCAACAGGATCGCGCCCCGCGCACTGAGGATCTGGGCGAAGCCGTCGCGCCCGTGCCGTGGCGCGAGGCGCTGGGAGCTGGTCGGCGCGGGCAGGTGCGCCGAGAAGGCGCTCAGCGTCTGGGCCCGCGCGCGCAGCCCGTTGTCGATGCTGGCGTTGACCGCCCCCTGGAACTCCACGTACAGCAGCGCTCCGAGCACCGCGAACAGGCACGCCATCGCCAGCGCGGAGATCAGCGTCATCCGCACGCGGATGGGCAGGCGCTGCACGGCGCTCAGCAGTCCGCTCTCAGCCGGTATCCGATCCCCCTCACGGTCTGGATCGAGTCCCGGCCGAACGGCCGGTCGATCTTCTCACGCAGGTAGCGCACGTAGACCTCGAGCACGTTGGAGCGGTTCTCGTAGTCGTAGCTCCACGCCCTCTCCAGCAGCTCAAAGCGAGAGACGACCTCGCCCGGCCGGCGCATCAGCGCCTCCAGCAGCGCGGACTCCTTGGGCGAGAGCTCGATCGCCACCTCGCCCCGCCACGCCTGCAGCGTGGCGCGGTTGAGGCGCAGGTCGCCGACCTCAAGCGTCACCGGCCGCTCGATCGCGCCGCGCCGCGCGACCGCGCGCACGCGCGCGACGAGCTCGTCCAGGGAGAACGGCTTGACGAGGTAGTCGTCGGCGCCGCAGTTGAGCCCGGCGACCCGGTCCTCGACGGCGTCGCGGGCGGTGAGCATCAGCACGCCGGACCAGACGTTTCGCTCGCGCAGGCTGCGGCAGACGGCGAACCCGTCGGTGCCCGGGAGCATCACGTCGAGCACGATCACGTCGTAGGCGGTCGCCTGCGCCCGGATCACCGCCTCCTCGCTGCCGGTCACGGTGTCCACCGCCATCCCCTCAAGCGACAGCCCCCGGCGCAGCACGGCGCCCATCTTGACGTCGTCGTCGACCACCAGCACCCGCACGGTGGCCTGAAGTATCCAGGCTTGGCCGCGCGCTGGCGAACGATGGACGCCGGCGAACCGCCAACCCGAACGATGGACGCCGGCGAACTGCCAACCCGAACGATCGACGCCGGCGAACTGCCAACGAGCAAGGACGCCGGCAAGCTTCCGACCCGAATGAAGGACGCCGGCACGCTGCCAACCGGCTGCATGAGGGCTCGAACGCGCCGGCGCGGGGCGTTCTCAGCCCCAATTCATCTGCGGTGGCTAAAAACGCTCGCGTGCTCGATGGCGGCTTCGATCTGCACGCTCCGGCACAGCTGCGGTCCCCGGCCGGGCGTCGCGCCGAGCAGGAGGGCGCGCGGCGCCTGCGAATCGCCATCGTCAGCGAGGTCTTCCTGCCGGCGATCGACGGGGTCGTCACCCGGCTGACACGGACGCTTGAGGAGCTCGTCCGGGCCGGGGACGAGGTGCTCGTCGTCGCGCCCGCCGGGGGCCCCGACAGCTACGCGGGAGCCGAGGTGGTCGGGATGCCGGCCGTCCGGGTGCCGCTTTACCCCGACGGCGGCGGCTATCCGCCCAAGCGCGTGTCCCCGCCGACCCGGCGGCTGCACCGGGTCCTGCGGAGCTTTGAGCCGGACGTGATCCACGCGGTCAACCCGGTGCTGCTCGGCCTCAGCGCGGCCGCGGCCGCCCGCAGGCAGGGGGTGCCGCTGGTGGCCTCCTACCACGCGCACCTGCCCACCTACGCCCACTCCTACCGGATCGGCTTTCTGGAGTCCGCCGGCTGGCGCTACCTGCGCTCGATCCACAACCGGGCGGCGCTGAACCTGTGCACCTCGCTGGCGACGGCGCGCCAGCTCGCCGACCGCGGCTTTCGCCGCGTGCAGCTGTGGCCCTACGGGATCGATGCCGAGCGCTTCAACCCGTCGCGCGCGTCCTCGGACTGGCGCCGGCGCCTGAGCGGCGGCTGCGACGATCGCCTGGTGGCGCTCTACGTCGGGCGCCTGGCGCGCGAGAAGGCGGTTGACCGGCTGCTTGAGGCGGCGCGCGTCGAAGGGGTGACCCTGGCGATCGTCGGGGACGGTCCCGAGCGTGCGGCGCTGGAGCGCGCGTTCGCGGGCACGCCGACACGGTTCCTCGGCTTTCTCACCGGCGACGACCTCGCGGCCGCCTACGCCTCCGCGGACCTGTTCCTGCTGCCCTCCGACACCGAGACGCTCGGCCTGGTGACGCTCGAGGCGCAGGCGAGCGGGCTGCCTGTGATCGCCGCGCAGAGCCCGGCCGCCCACGAGCTGGTCGCCCAGCGCGGCGCCGGCGTGCTGTTCGAGCCCTCGCGCCCCGGGGCGCTGGCGCGGGCGGTCCGCGAGCTGGCCGCCGACGCGCAGCTGCGGGCGCGCCTCTCGCAGCGCGCGCTCGAGGCCAGCGAGGGCCTCACCTGGCGCGCCGCGACCGGGGTGCTTCGCCGCCACTACCTGGAGTGCGTGCTCGCGGCGCCACCCCGCGAGCCCCGGCGGGACGATCGCGCCCCGCGTCGGGGCTCGGCCTCCGGCCCGGTGGCGCCCGAGCGCGAAAGCGGTGCGGAGCGGATCGCCGAGCCGCGCCGCGGCTGACCCCGCGCGCACCCCCAGCCACCACCGCGGGCGGCGCGGCCTCGCGGTCGCCGTGACGCTGGTCGTGCTGGGGGCGCTGGTGGCGCTCGGGCTGGCCAAGCTGCACCCCGCCCAGGTCGCCCGGGCGCTGTCGCGCGCGCGCGGCGGCTGGCTGGCGGGCGCCGAGGCGCTGATGGTGGCGACCTTCCTGGCACGCGGGGAGTCGTGGTTTGTGGCCCTGCGCTCGGCGCTCCCGGAGGCGCGCCTGTCGCGCGGCGTGGTCACGCGCGTGCTGCTGATCGGGATGGCCGGGTCGACGCTCGCGCCCAGCCGCGCCGGCGAGGCGGCGAGAGCCGCGCTGATCGTGCGCCGCGTGGGCGAGGTGCGCGAGAGCCTGCCGCGCGTGGTCGGCAGCCTGCTGTCGCAGACGCTGCTCAACCTGCTGGCGCTCGCGCTGCTGGCCGCGCTGGCGATCGCGCACGGGACGCTGCCCGGGTCCGGCTCGGGCGCGCTGGCGCTGGCGCTCGCGGTCCCGGCGGTCGTGGTGGTCGCGCTCGTGGCGCTGCCGCGCGTGCTGATCGCGCGCGCCGGCGTGGCGCGCAGGCCCGGGCGGCTGGCCGGCATCGTGACCGGCTCGCTTGAGGGCGTGCGCGGGGGGCTGTCCGTGCTCTCCCGGCCCTCGACCGCGCTTCACTCGGGCGTTGCGCAGCTGCTGGGCTGGGCCTGCCAGTGCGGCTCGTGCCTGCTTGTGCTGGAGGCGATGGGCCTCGGGGCGCGCACCGGCGTGGCGGCTGCGGCCGCGATCCTGGTGGCCGTCAACGTCACGGCGATCCTGCCGCTGACGCCCTCCAACGTGGGCGTCTTCCAGGCAGCCTGCATCGCCGTGCTGGCGCGCTTTGGGGTGCGCGCCGACACCGCCTTCGCCTACGGCGTGGTCCTGCAGGGCCTTGAGGTGGCCACGGCGCTCGGGCTGGGCGTCCCGTTTGCGCTGCGCGAGGGGCTGTGGCCCGGAGGCGCGCGCCCGCTCCCGGGACCCCCGGGAGCCGGCCCCCCTGTAACTTGACGGGATGGCGAAGCCCGGTCATGACGGGATGGCGAAGCCCGGTCGCGAACCCGTGCCCCAGCGCCCGGTGATCCTCGGCGTCGTCGGCGACTCGGCGAGCGGCAAGACCACGATCACCCGCGGCCTCGTGCGCGTCCTGGGCGAGGAGAGCGTCGCCCGGATCTGCATCGACGACTACCATCGCTATGACCGCGCGAGGAGGGCCGAGCTTCAGATCACGCCGCTTGACCCGGCGTGCAACCACCTGGACATCGTCGCTCAGCACCTGCGCCACCTGCGCGACGGCGAGCCGATCCTCAAGCCGACCTACCGCCACAGCGACGGCACCTTCGGCCCCGCGCGCTACGTGCGCCCCGCCCCGTTCACAATCGTCGAGGGCCTGCTCGGCTACCACCTTGCGCAGATGCGCGAGGTCTACGACGTGCGCGTGTTCATGGCCCCGCCGGAGGAGCTTCGCCGGCGCTGGAAGGTGCGGCGCGACTGCTCCCGGCGCGGCTACACCACCGATGCGGTGCTCGCCGAGCTCGATCGCCGGGAGGCCGACGCCGAGCGCTACATCCGCCCCCAGCGCCGCCACGCCGACCTCACGATCTCCTTCGTCGAGCCCCCCGGCGGCGCCATCGACGGCGCGCATCTGGACGCCGAGCTGATCCTCGGCGAGGGGCTTCCGCATCCGGACCTGACGCCGTTCGTCGATGGGCGCCCGGGAGGCCTTGAGCTCGTCCACCGCGACGGCGAGCGGGTGCTGCGGATCCCCGGGTGCATCGGAGCCGACCAGGCGGCGGCGATCGAGGAGGCGATCTGGTCGCGGATGCGCCTGGCCACGCGGCTGCGGGCGCGCCGGCTGGGGGAGTTCACGGTCGCCACCGAACTGTGCCGCTCCGAGGCGCTCGCCCTCGTGCAGCTGCTGGTCCTCTACCACCTCGTGTCGGTCCGCCAGGCGCTGGAGGATGGTTGCCAGGCGCCGCTTGCGCCGGCGCGGGCGCGCGCTGCGCGGATATCCTCGGTGGGGTGATCGACTCAGGCGTCGTCGCCGCCACGCAGGAGATCGCGCTCGCCTGGCTGGCGGAGGGCCGACGGGTCGTCCAGGCGCTGCTGGTGGAGGTGGAGGGCTCGGCTCCGCTGCCCGACGGGGCGATGATGGTGATCGACGAGCACGGCGCGATCGAGGGGTCGATCACCGGCGGATGCGTGGAGGGCGCCGTCGTCTCCGAGGCCGAGGAGATCCTCGCTGCGCGAGCGCATGTGGTCTCGCGCGCGGGCGGGGGCTCGGCCTCGCAGATGGGCTCGGCCCCGGGCGCGGGCTCTGTCGCGGGCGCGGGCTCGGCCCCGGGCGCGGGCTCAGGCGCGCGGGTGCTGCGCTACGGGATCTCAGACGAGCTCGCCGGCACCGTGGGGCTGATGTGCGGCGGGATCGTGCACATCCTGGTGGCGGAGCTGGCCGGCGAGGCCGCCGAGGTGGAGCGGGCCGTGCTGGCCGAGCACGCGGCCTCGCGTCCGGCGGCGATCGCGACCCTGCTGGACGGGCCCACCGCGGGCGCGCGCCTGGGGATCGTCGGGGGCCGGGTGCTCGGCTCGCTGGGCGCCGGCGCGCTGCTGGACATCAACGTCGCGCGCGAGGCCCGGGGACTGTTGGCCGAGGGCAAGACGACGCTGCGCCGGTTCGGGTCCGACGGGGCGACGCTCGGCGCCGAGCTGCGCGTGCACTTCCGCTCCTACGGGCCCCCGCCGCGGATGCTGATCTTCGGCGCCATCGACTTCGCCGCCGCGCTCGCCCCGTTCGCCTCCCAGATCGGCTACGAGGTGACGATCTGCGACGCGCGCGAGCGGTTCGCGCGCTCGCCCCGCTTCTCCTCCGCCGCCAAGGTGCGGATCGGCTGGCCCCAGGAGATCATGGACGGGGTGCGCCTGGGACCGCGCGACGCGGTGCTCGTCTTCACCCACGATCCGAAGTTCGACGAGCCCGCGCTGATCGCCGCGCTGGGCACCGGCGCGGGCTACATCGGCGCCCTGGGATCGCGCCGCACGACCCGCGAGCGCAACGAGCGGCTGCGCCGGGCCGGCGTCAGCGAGGAGCAGCTGCGACGCATCCACGCTCCCTGCGGGCTGGACATCGGCAGCCGCACGGCCGAGGAGACCGCCGTATCGGTTCTGGCTGAGATCATCGCGTGCCGCTCCGGGCGCACCGGGGCGCCGCTGCGTGCGCTGGAAGGGCCCATCCACGGGCCGGAGGCGAAGTGACGCTCGTGATCGTCTTCAACGTCGTGCTCTCCGTCCTGATCCTGGGCGCGCAGGTGCTGCAGCTCGCGCGCGCGCTGCGGGAGCCCAAGGGGCCCGTCGGCTCGGGCGGCGCGCGTTTGCTGGCGCGCCTCTCGCGGCGGGGCGCCGGCGGCCGGCGCGCACCGGCCGAGCGGCCGCCCACGAGCTGATCAGCTCGTCCCAGCACGCCGCGCCGCTCGCACCAGCGCGCCGACCGAGGGCCTGGTTGGCCGGCCAGCCAGTGGTGGTGGACGCTACAGTGCGCTCATGGCGCGCATCCACAGACCGCTGGCCGGGATGGTCGTGGCGATCACCGGCGCGGCGCGCGGGATAGGGCGCGCGACCGCCGCGCTGCTGTGCGCCCACGGCGCCCGGGTTGCGCTGGGAGACCTGGATGTGGAGCTGGCGCGACAGGTCGCCGATGGGCTTGGGCCGGGCGCGGTGGCGGTCCCGCTGGACGTGACCGACCACGCGAGCTTCGCCGCCTTCCTCGATGAGGCCGAGCGGCGACTGGGGCCGCTTGACGCTCTGGTCAACAACGCCGGGATCATGCCGCTGGGACCGTTTTTGAGCGAGAGCGACGACACGGCCCGCAGGCTGGTCGACGTCAACCTGCACGGCGTGATCATCGGCTCCAAGCTCGCGCTGCAGCGCTTCCAGCCACGCGGCCGCGGCCACCTGGTCAACGTCGCGTCGGTGGCCGGAAAGGGCGGCTTCGCCGGCGGCGTCACCTACTGCGCCACCAAGCACGCGGTGGTGGGGCTAAGCGAGGCGATCCGCGCCGAGGTCCGCGGTGAGGGGATCGACGTCAGCATCGTGATGCCGGTCGTCGTCAACACCGAGCTTGGCTCCGGGCTGCGGCGCAGCCGCGTGCGCGTCGTGGAGCCCGAGGATGTCGCGCGCGCGATCGCGCGGGCGCTTGAGACCGGTCGGGTGGACGTGTACGTCCCGCGCTCCGTCGGCGGCCTACTGTCGATCATGCCGCTGCTCCCGCGGGCGGTGACCGATCGCGTCATCCACCTGCTGGGCGCCGACCGTGTGCTTGCCGACCCCGACCGCGCCGCACGCGCCGCCTACGAGCGCCGGGCGGCGGCGCAGGCGCCCGCTGCCGGGCCCGCTACGACCGCCGGGACCGCCGGGACGCCCGCGGAACGCTATCCTCGCACGTTCGACGGCGGCGTAGCCGCGGCCGCGCCCGTGGAGGCCGAAGACCCGGGCGACGAGCCGGGCGCCCGGCGGGCCGCCGCCGGCTGACTGCAAGAGACCCACCGATGCGCTCCTGCTGCAGGGCCACATGAGCCCCACGGATCTCCACGGCCGCCGCGTGCTGGTCACCGGCGGCGCGGGCTTCATCGGCCGCCATGTCGTGTCGCGCCTGGCGGGCGCCGGCGCGGCTGTGCGCGTGATCGATCTGCGCCCGCACCCGGATCCGGACATCGATGCGGTGGTCGGCGACATCGCGGATCCGCAGGCGCTGGCACGGGCGTTTCACGGCGGCATGGACTCGGTCGTTCACCTGGCGGCGGTCACCTCGGTGCTGCGCTCGCTCGAGCATCCCGAGCTCACGTTCCGCACCAACGTGCTGGGCACCGAGGCCGTGCTGTCCGCGGCCCGCGCCGCCGGCGCCCGATCGCTTGCGTTCGCGTCCACCAACGCGGTCTGCGGGCCGATGATCCAGCCGCGGATCACCGAGGACGCTCCGCTGCGGCCGCTCACCCCCTACGGCTCGACGAAGGCCGCTGGCGAGATGCTGATGTCCGCCTACACGGCCTCCTACGGGGTGCGCTGCGCGTGCATCCGCCTGACGAACGTCTACGGGCCGGGCATGCAGGCCAAGGACAGCATCGTCGCGCGGCTGATGCGCGCGATCCGCCTGCAGACGACCTTCGAGATCTACGGCGACGGCACCCAGGTGCGCGACTACGTGCACGTGGCCGACGTGGTCGAGGCGTTCATGCTCGGGCTGACCGACGACCGCTGGGCCGGACCGATCGTCGTCGGCTCCGGGATCTCGCTGTCGGTGCTCGAGGTCATAGACGCCGTGCGCCGTGCCTCCGGCGCCGAGCTCTCCGTGCGGCACGGGCCGCCCAAGCCCGGCGAGATGCCGGCGGTGATCGTCGACCCCTCTCGCGCGCTGGCGGCCGGCTGGTCGCCGCGCTACCGCTCGCTGGACGAGGGGCTCGTCGGCGTCTGGGAGGAGTGGCGCGATGCCGACCTGCGCTCCGGCGCGACCGCGGTGGCGCAAGCGGGGGTCCCGGCGCCTTGACCGCGCACGGGGCCCGGTTGCGATGAGCGCCCTGGGGGTCTCGCCGGAGGAGGCGGCGCGGCTTGAGGATGGGGAGCGCGCGGCGGTGGAGGAGTTCCTGAGGCGCCACCCGCCCGGCGCCGGCGCCCCGCTTGCGGTCGTGATCCCCGCCTACAACGAGGAGCCGACGGTCGCCGAGGTGGTCGCCTCGATCCCCAGCGAGGCGGCGGGGCTCGCGGCGGAGGTGATCGTCGTGGTGGACGGGGCGCGCGACCGCACCGCCGCCGAGGCCCAGCGGGCCGGCGCGCTCGTCTGCGACGTGCCGGTCAACCGCGGCCAGGGCGCCGCGCTGCGGCTCGGCTACTGGCTGGCGCGGGCGCGCGGCGCGCGGGTGATCGTCACGATCGACGCCGACGGCCAGTATGAGGCGTCGGAGATCGAACGCGTGGTCGCCCCGATCCTCTCCGGCGAGGCGGACTTCGTGTCCGGGTCGCGGCGGCTGGGCACGGAGCTGACGACCGACGCGACGCGGCATCTGGGGGTGATCGTGTTCGGGGCGCTGATCTCGCTGCTGGTGGGTCGGCGGATCACCGACCCCGCGTGCGGGCTGCGCGCGATGCGCTCGGAGGTGACCGCGGCGGTGAAGCTCGCGCAGCCCCAGTACCAGGCCTCGGAGCTGATGATCTCGGCCGCGCTGCACGGCTTTCGCCTGGCTGAGGTTCCGACCACGATGCGCGACCGCGGCCGCCACGCCACCGCCACCAAGAAGGGCGGGAACCTCGGCTACGGGATGCGGTTCGCCCGCGCGGCGATCCAGACCTGGTGGCGGGACCGCAGCGCGGCGCGCAGCCGCGAGCGACCAGAGAACACCCAGTGCTCGTAGACCAGGAACTTGGCGACGAAGAACAGGGCCTGGACGAGCACGTAGGCGGCGGTCACAAGCGCCACGCGGATCCCGTGGCCGGAGGGGATCGAGTCCACCTGCGAGTTGGTCCAGCCGGTGAGCGCCGATGAGGCGACCAGCACCAGCACCGAGATCGCCACGTAGGCGAACACCTCACGCCAGAAGCTCACGCGGCCGCGGATCCGCCACGCCCAGCGGCGGTTGAGCACCCAGTTGGGCACCGCGCCCGCCACGAACGCCCCGACCGAGCATGCGGTCGTGCCGAAGCCGAGCACGTACATCAGCCCGAACACGACGATGCTCGTCCCAAGCGCGATCACCGATCCGATCACGTAGCGCGTGATCTTGATCGCCAGCGCCGACCGGCGCGCACGTGCGTACAGGTTGCCCAGCACCGTGCTGATCGTAGCGAGCGCGCCGTGATCGCGCGGGGGCTCGCGGCACGCTCTTACGCTGAGCTTACGGCCTGACGCGCGCGCCCGTCCGGTCCGCGCCGGCGGTCCGTGCGCGCCGCCGGTCCGTGCGCGCCGGGCGCGGCGCGCACCGCCGTGGCGGCGGGTAGGGTCAACCGCCGTGATGCGACTGCTGCGCGCGGAGGATCCGCTCACGCTCGACGACGACCTCGTGGTCTGCGGCGACAACCTCGCGGCGCTGGCGCGGCTGCCCGACGGCGCCTTTGACCTGGTCTACATGGACCCGCCCTTCAACACCGGTCGCGCCAGGCGCCTGGACTCGGTCGCCTGCACCGCCGACGAGCGGGCCGCGCGCGTCGGCTTCGGCGGCCGTCGTTACCGGTCGCGCCTGCTGTCGAGCCTGAGCTTCGAGGACGGGTTTCAGGACTACCTGGGCTTCCTGGCGCCGAGGATCGAGCATGCGCGGCGCCTGCTCGCGGCGCACGGGACGCTCTACTTCCACATCGACTACCGGGAGGCGCACTACTGCAAGCTGCTGCTGGACGAGATCTTCGGCCGCAGCGCGTTCCTGAACGAGATCGTCTGGGCCTACGACTACGGCGCCAAGCCGCGCCGCCGCTGGCCGGCCAAGCACGACACGATCCTCGTCTACGTGCGCACGCCCGGCGCCCATCACTTCGACGCCGACGCCGTGGAGCGCGAGCCGTATATGGCGCCCGGCCTCGTCGGTCCCGAGAAGGCCGCGCGCGGCAAGCGCCCGACCGACGTCTGGTTTCACACCATCGTGCCGACCTCCTCCGCGGAGCGAACCGGCTACCCGACCCAGAAGCCAGTCGGCGTCGTGCGCCGTCTGGTGGCGGCCTCATCGCGGCCCGGAGGGTGGTGCCTTGACCCGTTCGCCGGCTCGGGCACGCTCGGCGCCGTGTGCCTCGAGCTCGGCCGGCGCTTTGTGCTCGTCGACGACAGCCCGGCGGCGATCGAGGTCATCCGCCGCCGGCTGGGCGCCGGGCAGCCTCGCCGTGGCCGCGCACGAGCGGGACGAACCTGACGGGGTCAAGCCGCTGCAGGCAGAGGCCGCGCCCGCGCCGGCGCGCGAGCACGAGCCGCTGGCGCTCGGCGCTGCCGACCGGCGCCACAAGCCGGCCGCCTGGCGCCAGCTGTTCCACGAGCGCGGGCGGCAGGCTCGGGCCGCACGCGGCCGCGACGTTGATTGCGTCAAACGGGGCCCGCTCCGGCAGGCCCTGAGAGCCGTCGCCCACCACGCAGTGGACGTTGTCGATCCCCAGCTGCGCGATCGCGCGCGCGGCGCGCTCGCTGAGCTGCGCGTGGCGCTCGATCGACCACACCTCGCCCGCCAGCCTGCCGAGCAGCGCCGCGTGCCAGCCTGACCCGGTGCCGACGTCGAGCACCCTGTCCTCTGGCCCCGGGGCCAGCAGCTCAAGCATCCTGGCCACCACCAGCGGCTGCGAGATCGTCTGGCCGCAGCCGATCGGCAGCGCCGCGTCCTCGTAGGCGCGGTCGCGCTCGCTCTCGGGCACGAACAGCTCGCGCGGCACCGTCGCGATCGCGCGCGCGATGCGCTCGTCGCCCACCACGCGCGCCAGCGAGCGCGCCAGGGCCAGCGCCGGGTCCACGCGCTGATTCTCCCGCGCGCCGCAGCCGGACGCCGGCGCCGACGTCGCTCTCGCTTCGGTCAGACGCGCACGCCTGAAGCGCCGCGCTCGGGCGCCGGCCCGCGCGGGGGCTGCCCGGACGCGCCGCTGCGCGGGGGCTGCCCGGACGCGCCGCCGCGCGGGGGCTGCCCGGACGCGCCGCTGCGCGCCGGCTGCGCCGGCGTGGCGCTTCGTTGGCCGTGCGCGGGGGTGAAGTTCGGCAGCCGCAGCACGAACGTCGAGCCCGCCGGGCCGCTGGTCGCGCCGCACTCGCCGCCGTGCGCGCGAGCGATCGCGTCCACGATCGCCAGCCCGAGGCCAACCCCGCCGTCGGCGCGGTTGCGCGCCGGGTCCACCCGCGCGAAGCGGTCGAAGATGCGCTCCAGGGCGTCGGCGGGCACGCCGCAACCCTCATCCTGCACCTCGATCCACACCTCGCCGTGGCCGTGATAGCGGGCGCGCAGCTCGATCGCGGTGCCGGGCGCGGAGTACTTGACCGCGTTCTCGATCAGCGCGTCGAGCGCCGCGCGCAGCCGGTCGGCGTCGGCGAGCAGGCGCCCCGCGGCGAGCGGGCCCAGCCGCCAGGCGCGCGGCGCAAGCTCAGACCAGCGCATCAGCACGTCCTCGAGCAGCAGCTCGAGGTCCACCTCGGAGGCGATCAGGAAGTCGGGCTGGTCGGCGCGCGCGAGCATCAGCAGCCGCTCCACGAGCGCCTCCATCCGTCCGAGCTCGTCGAGCGCGATCCTCGCCTCGGGCGCGTCGACCCCCTGGCGCGCGAGCAGCTCCAGATGACCGCGCGCGATCGTGACCGGCGTGCGCAGCTCGTGGGAGGCATCGTGGACGAATCGCTCCATCCGGCTCAGCAGCGCGCGCGTCTCGCGCTCGCTGCGCTCGGCGCTGTCCAGCGCGTCCACCCGCCGCCGCGCGTGCCACACCATCGCCAGGAACATGGCCGCCATCAGTGGGACCTCGAACAGCTCCCCCCACAGCTGGATCCCGCGGAATGCGTCGAAGCCGATCGAGGCGCCGGTGGCTGCCATCACGCACGCGAGCACCATCAGCGTCGGGCGCATCGGCCAGACGCGGAAGCCGTAAAGCAGCGTCAGGCTGATCCACACGAAGTGAAACGGGATCGTCTCCCAGGCTGGGAAGGCGATCATCGCGCCGTAGTTGGCCAGCGCGAACGCGCCCCAGGCGATGTCAAGCCGCCGTCCGCCGAGCCTGCGCCGCAGCGCTGGCGGGCGTGCGCCCGCGCTGGGGCGCGCCCGCCGCGCGCGCGCGCTCAGGGGGCCCCGCCGTCCCGGCAGCGCCACTCCGGGGACCGCGCCGAGGCTGTCGCCACTTGCGCCGGCGCCCATCACGCCGCCGCCCTGTAGCCGGCGTTGCGCACCGTCTCGATTCGCGCCTCGGGCCCCAGCTGGCGGCGCAGGCGCCGCACGCACACGTCCACCACGTTGGAGCGCGGGTCGAAGTGAAGCCCCCAGACCTCGGAGAGGAGCCGCTCGCGGCTGACGACCTCGCCGGCGTGGGTCATCAGGAAGTGCAGCAGGCGGAACTCGCGGTCGGGCAGGTCGGCCACCCGCTCGCCCACGCGGGCCTGGCGCCGGGCGAGGTCCAGGACGATGCCGCCGGCGCGCAGGAAGCCGCCCTCGCCGGCCTCGGGCGCGCGGCGCATGTGCAGGCGCGCGCGCGCAAGCAGCTCGTCCAGCGAGAACGGCTTGACCACGTAATCGACGGCCCCCAGCTCAAAGCCGCGCAGCTTGGTGGGGATGTCGCTGCGCGCCGAGAGGATCAGCACCGGCAGCTCGGGCCGGCGGTCGCGCAGCTGGCGCAGGACGTCCAGGCCGTCCTGGCCGGGCAGCAGCAGGTCCAGGATCACGCCGTCGTAGAGGCCGACGAGCGCCCGCTGCAGGCCCTCCTCCCCGTCGGCGGCGACGTCGACCTGAAAGCCCTCGGCGGCGAACGCCCGCGCCAGGAAGGCGCGGATGCGTGCCTCATCCTCGACCACCAGGATCCGCATGTCCTCTGCCTCGTTTCGGCCGGTCCGCAGGCCGCACGATAGCCGTCGCGGGCCCGCCGTGCCGCCGGAGCGACATTACGCGGACATGACATCGCCGTCATCTGCCTTGCCTCAGCCGCGCCCACCGATAGATTGCGCGCCCAGAAGCGGAGGAGCCTTACATGAGCCATGCATCGCGCATCGCCGGGGTCGTGATCGGAGTCGCAGTCGTCTGCGTCCTGTTGGCCCTCTACATCGGCATCTACCTCACCGCCGCGCCCGGGGCCGCCTCGGCGATCCAGACCCCCGCCGGCCCGCACCTGTATCTGGCGACCGTTCCCCAGGCTGAGCCCGGCGACGCGCACCCGACGTGGGTCTCCTACTACGCGGTCAGCCCCACCTCGACCGACTGGCGCCACGACACGACCTACGTGCTGCCGGCCAACACCGTCGTGACCGTGACCGTCTACGAGTACGACACGCAGACGGGGCTTCGCAACAACTTCATCGGCGCGGTGCAGGGAACCGTCGGCGGCACGATCGACCTCAACGGCAAGCCGGTCTCCTACATCGACCCCGACACCGCGTCGCACATCTTCGCGATCCCCCAGCTCGGCCTCAACGTGCCGCTGGAGGGCCCTGGCAGCAACGCCCACAACCTCTGCGCGCAGGCGCCGTGCTCGCTGAGCAACGCGCACGAGACGATCACGTTCCGCTTCCGCACGCCCGGCAAGGGCCTGTACCGCTGGCAGTGCTTCGTGCCCTGCGCGCTGGGGTTCATCAACGGGGTCGGCGGCCCGATGGCCACCGTCGGCTACATGGACGGATACATCAAGGTCGTCTGAGGGTCGGGGCGCAGATATGAGCTCTGTGAATCACTGGCGGCGCTGCGCGACCCTGTGCGCCGTCTGCGCGGTCGTCATGACGCTGATCACGGTGTTCTTGATCGCACCGGGGATGCCGCCGGGCAACGGCTCGGCGCAGGCGTCCGGCCAGGTGGTCGACAACACGGTGCTGCTGGGGATCTCCGCCTTCGTCGCCACGGTCGTAGTCGTCTACTTCCTCTACGCGGCGTTTGCCTTCCGCGAGCGCCAGCCCGAGCTCGCGCTCGAGGGGCCGCGCGTGCGGGGCGACTCGCGCGTGCAGGCGTGGTGGCTGTTCATCACCACCGGGATCGTGCTCTTCTTGGCCGGCTACGGCACCGTGCGCCTGCTGGAGGACGGCTCGGGCGGCGGGCAGGGCCCCAACCCGATCGCCGCGCCGGCCGGCGCAAGCCACGCGCTCCAGGTGCAGGTGATCGCCCAGCAGTGGAAGTTCACCTACCGCTGGCCCTCGTTCGGCGGCGTCGAGACGCCGGTGCTGGAGCTGCCCGCCAACACGCTGATCGAGTTCCACGTCACCTCGCTTGACGTGATCCACTCCTTCTGGGCCTACCAGCTGGGCGTCAAGGCCGACGCCAACCCGGGGTTCGACAACATCGCCTACGTGCAGACCAAGTCGCCGCTCACCTTCAACATCCACTGCGCCGAGCTGTGCGGCCTGTGGCACGGATACATGTACGAGAACGGCTACGTCGTCCCCAAGGGACAGTTCACGAGCTGGATCAGGCAGGAAGAGGTGCGCTACGCGCCGATCACCAAGACGCTGCCGCCCTACTCCACCAGCTACTTCCCGTCGCCTCAGAGGAGGGCCTGATGACCGCGCTTGCGCTCCCCGCCAGGACTCGCCAGCCAGCCTGGCGCCAGCTGCTGGGCTTCAACGTCCTCACCGGGATCGTCCTGGCGATCATCGGATGGCTGATCGGCTACTGGCTCGGCGGCCGGTTCGTCAACATCCCCAGCCTCCAGTACTACACGGTCGGAACCGGGCCGGGGCAGAACGACATCTCCGTCTTCCTCGGCTACCTGCTGGGCGTTATCGGCTTCCTGGCGGGCCTCGGCTTCTTCAACTATCCCATCAAGCGCATGCTCGGTCACCCGCCGTCGCTTGCCGAGCACGAGTCCGCAGGGGAGGGGTGGATCCGCTACTTCACCCTGTGCACCGAGCACAAGGTGGTGGCGATGCAGTACCTGGTGGGCATCGGCGTCTTCTTCTTCATCGGCGGGATCAACGCGATGCTGATCCGCACCGAGCTGCTGCAGCCCAACGTGCACGTGTTCGGCGCCAACCAGTACCTGACGCTGGTGGGTATGCACGGGTCGATGATGATGGGGATGATGACCTCCGGCGTGCTCGGCCCGTTCGCCAACTGGGTCGTGCCGCTGATGATCGGCAGCCGCCGGATGGCGTTCCCGCGGATCGAGTCGTTCACCTTCTGGCTGCTGATGGCCGCCGGCGTCGTGCTGATGACGACCGTGTTCTTCGGCGGCTTTCAGACCGGCTGGACGGGCTACGAGCCGCTTGGCGATCAGGGGACCGCGGGGTTTGACGCCTACATCGCCTTCTTCACGCTGGTCGGCATCTCGATGTGCCTGCTGGGGCTCAACGTGGTCGTCACGATCGCCACGATGCGCGCGCCCGGGATGACCTGGAGCCGCCTGCCGATCTTCGTGTGGGCGTGCTTTGCGACCGGCGTGCTGATGATGCTGGCGGCGCCGATGCTGGCCGCGGCGCTGCTGCTGGCGGCCCTGGACCGCACGGTCCAGACCGCCTTCTACATCCCAGGCAATGGCGGCAGCTCGTATCTGTGGGAGAACCTGTTCTGGGTCTTCGGCCACCCCGAGGTCTACATCGTGGCGCTGCCCGGGTTCGGGATCGTGCTGGAGCTTGCGCCGGTGTTCTGCCGAAAGCCGCTGTGGGGCTACAGGCTGGCGGTGGCCGGCATGCTCGGCGTCGGCCTGTTCAGCTTCTTCGTCTGGCAGCACCACCTGTTCGTGTCGGGCATGAACGCCGACCTGCGGCCCTTCTTCATGCTCTCGACCGAGCTGATCTCGCTGCCGACGGGGTTCATCTTCGTCTGCATGATGGGCACGATGTGGCGCGGGCGCATCAACTACGCGGTCCCATGGCTGTTCTGCATGGCGTGGGCGTTCAACTTCCTGTGGGGCGGGATCTCCGGCGTGTTCTTGTCCGACGCCCCCTCGGACGTGACCACCCACGGCAGCTTCTTCTCGATGGCCCACTTCCACTACACGATCATGGGCGGGCTGATCTTCGCCGTGTTCGCCGCGATCTACTACTGGGGGCCGAAGATGACCGGCTTCAAGTTCAACGAGCGGCTGGCGAAGATCCACTTCTGGACGCTGTTCGTGTTCTTCAACACCACGTTCGCGCCGCTGTTCGCCCTTGGCTTCTTGGGCATGCCCAGACGGGTCGTCACCTACCCGGCCAACCTGCAGGGGCTGAACGACTGGGTGTCCGCTTCGGCCTACTGCATCCTGGGCTCGATGTGCGTGTTCCTGGTCAACCTGATCTGGTCGATGGTGATCAAGCGCGAGCCGGCCGAGGACAACCCCTGGAACTCCAAGTCGCCGGAGTTCCAGCTGCCCACTCCGGTGCCCGACTACGACTACGAGAAGCTGCCGGTGTTCGACGACGACCCCTACCCGTACGGGGTCGAGGTGGCCCCGGCCGCCGCCACCGCGGGGCAGGGAGCGTAGGGGATGGAGGGAGCGGCCTCAGCCCACCGCGAGCTGGAAATCGAGCCCGAGCCCAGCCACTGGCAGCCGCGCGCCACCTGGGCGGGCGTGCGCGGCTTCACGGGCGGCGCGGCGTTCTTCCTGGTGTCGTTCGTCTTCGCCTACTTCTACCTGAAGGCCCAGGACCCCAACAGCGACTGGAAGATCGGCAAGGTGCAGCCGGGGATCGGCCTGGGGGTCGCGATCCTCGTCTCGCTGCTGGTCAGCGCGGCCGCGCTGCGGATCGCGGTGCAGCGTCCGGAGAGCACGGTGCGCTCCGGAGGCGTGGCGCTCGCGCTCGCGTTCCTGGCCGCCGTGCTTCAGGTGATCCAGTGGACGACGCTCGGCTTCGGGCCGGCCAGCGGCGGCTACGCGAGCGTATACGTGGGCTGGACGATCGCCTACACGGTGTTCGTGCTGGGATGCTGCTACTGGATCGAGACGCAGGTTGCGACCGCCTGGCGCCGCGGCCGTGACGCCGCGGCGCGCGCGCAGGTGAGCGACGAGCTGGTTCACGAGGGCCTGAAGGCCTGCTCGTTCTTCTGGAACTTCATCGTCTTCAACGGCTTGGTCCTGTTCGTGCTGCTCTACGCGCTGCGGTAGGGCGATGAGCTGGCACGGTTGGTCGGTTCAGCCGCCGCTGCTGTATGTGGCGGTCGGCGCGTTGCTGTACTGGGTCGGTGGGCGCGGATATCACGGCCGCCCCTACACGCGCTGGGAGGAGGCTTCGTTCGCCGCCGGGCTTGTGCTGATCGTGCTCGCGCTCGAGTCGCCGCTCGATGCCTACGCCGACCGCCTGTTCTGGGTGCACATGGTCCAGCACATCGTCCTGCTCACCTGGGCGCCGCCGCTGATCCTGCTCGGCCGGCCGTGGCCGCGCATGTGGCGCGGCATCCCGCTGCGATGGCGGACCTCGATCGGGCGGGCGCTGGCGCGCGAGCGGTGGACCGCGCCCGTGCGTCTGCTCGCGCACCCGCTCGCGGCCGTCATCGTGTTCAACGGCTCGATCGTGTTCTGGCATCTGCGGTTCGCCTTCAACGCGACGCTGACCAACGGCTTCGTGCACGACGTCGAGCATGCGATGTTCTTCTTCTGCGGCCTGCTGTTCTGGGCGCGCGTGATCGACCCCGGCCCGCTGCGCCCCCGGCTCGTGTGGCCGATGAGGCTCGCGTTCGTCGTCTGCTCGATGATCGTCAGCTGGGTGATCGCCGTCATCCTCGCGACCTCGCTGGTGCCGCTGTACCCCGCCTACGCGCACCTGACCCACCTGCCCGGCGGGCTGACGCCGCTGGCCGACCAGCAGATCGCCGGGGGGATAATGTGGGTGCCCGGATCGTTCGCCTACGGCGTCACGATCCTGGCGGGCGTCTACAGATGGCTTGAACCGGGCTCGCGCTCCAGGGGCGCGGGCGGCGTTGTGACCACCGGCTAGCAAGGAGGAGAAACCCAGCATGCACCCGCTCGTGTTTGCCGACGACTTCCTCACGTCGTCGCTGCTGACTCTGCTGATGCCCACGCTGCTGCTGACCGCGATCGTGATCTGGTACGTGCACGCGGTCCGCCGCCACCCGGGCAACGAGCCCGTCCCCGCGCCGCAGACCCAGCGCGCCCAGGCGGGCGAGGCGTCTGAGTCGCCCGCGCCGCCCGCGCCGCCCGCCGGCGGCCCGACGCAGGGGTGAGCGCGCCGCTGCAGCCGGGCTCGCTCGCCGAGGCGCTCGGCGGCGAGCTGGCGGCCGAGCGCGGCCGTCCCGCTCCGCGCGCGGCCTGGCGAGTCGCGGTCTCGGACTACGTGACGCTCACCAAGCCGCGGATCATGTCGCTGCTCGTGCTCACCGCGGTGTGCGCGATGATCGCCGCCGCCCACGGGACCCCGTCGACCGTGGCGCTGGTGGCGCTGGTCGTAGGCGGCGCGCTGGCGTGCGGCGGCGCGAGCGCGCTCAACCACGTGCTGGACCGCGACATCGACCAGCTGATGGGGCCGCGGACGGCGTCTCGCCCGGTCGCGGCCGGGCGGATCTCGCCCCGTCGCGCGGTCGCGTTCGGCCTGCTGCTGGGCGCGCTGTCGTTCGCGCTCATGACCTCCCTGGACGATCTTCTGGCCGCGCTGCTGTCGCTGGCCGGCGGCGCCTTCTACGTGGTCGTCTACACGCTGCTGCTCAAGCGCTCGACGGCGCAGAACATCGTGATCGGCGGCGCCGCCGGGGCGTTCCCGCCCCTGGCCGGGTGGGCCGCCGCCTCGGGCCACCTCGCGCTCGGGGCGTGGGCTCTGTTTGCGATCGTCCTCTTGTGGACCCCGCCGCACTTCTGGGCTCTGGCGCTGCTGCTCGCGCCCCACTACGAGGCGGCCCGCGTGCCGATGATGCCGGTCGTGCGCGGGCCCTCGTCGACCGCGCGCCAGGTGCTGCTCTACACGCTCGCGCTCGTGGCGGGCACGGTCGTGCCCGGCCTGCTGGGCACGTTCGGTCCCTTCTACCTGGTGTCGGCGCTCGTGCTGGGGGCCGTGTTCTGCGCCCTGGCGGTGAGGCTGTGGCGCTCTCCGGAGCCGGCGCGCGCCTCGGTGCTGTTTCACTGGTCGCTTCTGTACCTCTCGCTGCTGTTCGTGGCCGTGGCGGTCGACGCGGCGATCCGCTGAGGCGCGGGCCGAGGTCGAGCCCCGGGCCCAGGCCGCGACCGCAGGGCCTGGGCTCGTCCCGCCGGGCGAGGGTCGCCGCCGCAAGCTAGCCGTCCGGCCAGGGTCGCCGCCGTCACAATCGCCGGGCTTCACAACTTGTTCAAAACTTGTGCCCACCGTCGCCGGTAGGCTCGCCCGCGTGCTCCTGGCGCTCGCCTCGGCGAAGATCTCGACCTTCCAGGCGATCGTCCTGGGTCTGCTGCAGGGCGTCAGCGAGCTGTTTCCCATCTCAAGCCTCGGCCACACGGTCCTGTTCCCGCACCTGTTCGGCTGGACGAACATCGTCGTCTGGCAGTCGCAGCCGGAATCGCCGTGGCTCGCGTTCATCGTGATGCTGCACGTGGGCAGCGCGCTCGGGCTCCTGATCTACTTCTGGCGCGACTGGGTCGAGCTTGTGCGGGCCTTCTTCGCCACGCTCTCAAAGCGCCGCGTCGACACCCCCACCGAGCGACTGGCCTGGCTGATCGTGGTCGCGTCGATCCCGGTGGGGATCCTGGGGCTTGCGTTCGAGCACGCGGCCCGCGTGGCGACCGCCACACCCGAGGTGGCGGCCATCTTCCTGGTGGTCAACGGGCTCGTGCTGCTGGCCGCCGAGCGGCTGCGCCGCCGCGCGGAGGTGCGCGAGCTCGCCCGGCGACACGGGGTGGACGTCGACGGCGGCCGGCGGCTTGACACGCTGGAGTACCGCGAGGCGGCCGTGATCGGCCTCGGGGAGTCCACCGCGCTGATCGCCGGCATCAGCCGCGACGGCGTGGTGATGGCGGTCGGGCTGGCGCGCGGGCTGGACAACGCCGACGCTGCGCGCTACGGGTTCCTGTTGGCCACGCCGATCATCCTCGCGGCCGGGCTGTACAAGATCCCGGACCTGCTGGGCCCCAACGGCAACGGGGTCCGGGGGGCGGCGCTGATCGCGGCCGTGGCGGCGGCGATCGCAGCGCTGATCACCGTGCACTACCTGAGCCGGTATTTCAGGCGCGGGAACCTGATCCCGTTTGGGGTCTACTGCGTGCTGTTCGGGCTGGCGATGGTCATCTACAACGCCTGAGGAGCGCGCCTCGCCGGTCCCGGGCCGCCCGAGGGCGCGTTTGTCGCTGCGCGGTGGCCTGAGGGTCGCGGCTTGTCGGTCCCCGGCCGCCTGAGGGTCGCGGCTCGTCGGTCCCCGGCCGCCTGAGGGTCGCGGCTTGTCGGTGCCCGGCCCCCGAGAGGCCGGGCTCACCGCCTCAATGCCCGCAGCGCGCGGTCAAGCAGCGGATCCAGCGCGGCGCGAAACTCCCGCTCATCGACCCCCGGCAGGTCGAAGCTCGCGTGCCCCTGGTCTGTGTCCACGTGCAGCCGAAGCGCGGCGCGCAGAGCTCGGCGCCGGCGCTGCAGCGTCACGTCACGGACGTGCTCCCAGGCGAGCCGGCCGATCGGCGCGCCGCTTGTGCCCACCAGCACGTCGATGCCCGCCGCCGAGAGACGGAGCTCCAGGTCGCGCTCACCGGCGCGGACGGCCTCGAGGCCCTCGACGTGCGTCGCCCCCACCCGGATTGCGTCCTGACGCGGGGCTGTGGCGCCGGCCTGTGCCTGCGGCGCCGGCGCGGCGGCCCGCGCCCGGGATGCTGCCCCGACGGCCTCCCCCTCAGGAGTGGGAGCGGCCTGCGCCTGGGGCGCGGCGGGGGTCTGGGCCTGGGGCGCGGCGGCTGCGCTGGTGTGCGCCGGCGGTGTGGCTACGGTGCCCTCCGGGGCCCCCGCCAGGCGCGCGGCAAGCTCAAGCTCAGGCAGCGCCAGGGCCTCGGCCATGCTCAGCCCCAGCTCCGAGGACGCGGCCTCCGCCAGCGCCAGTCGCCACAAGTGCGGGCCGGCTGCGCGCGCCGCCGGCTGCGCCAGCCGCTCGGCGTCCACGGGCGAGAGCTCCACCCCCTCCATCTGCGCCCGGCGGGTGAGCGCCACATGCAGACGGCGATGAATGCGAGCCTGGCCCACCGCCGCGATCCGCCGTGCGGTCGCGGCGTCGGGCTCGCCGTGTCGGCCCCTGTCATCCACCGCCGTCAACGGTGTTGGCGCCCGTCATACGCCTCCCTTGACCGTTACGCGCCTGTCACACACCGCCGTCAAGGGTCGGTTTCCAGGCCCCGGGCGACCAGCTCGAGCGCTTCCTCCCCCTGCCAAAGTCGTCCGTCGCGCCAAAAGGCGGGCAGCGAGCGCACGCCGCAGGCGACAGCTCGCTCGCAGGCGCGCGCGAGCGCCTGTGAGACCGAGCTGGTCCCCACCGCGCGCAGCACCGCTCGCGGGTGCATCTCGCTCGCGGCCGCCGCCAGCAGCACGGTCGTCTCATCGCCCAGGTCGCGCCCGCCGGCGAACGTCTGGCGAAAGGCCGCGAGCGAGAACGCGACGACGCGCCCCCCGCCCTTGGCGTAGGTGGCCGCGAGCATCGCCAGGCGGCTGTCGGGCGGCCACGTGCGCGCGAGCCGCAGCGGCTGAAGGCCCGCGCGCTGCACCTCCGCGGCGAGGCGCTCGCGGTCGAGCGGGGGCGGATCGAGCCCGAGCGCGGCCATGTGCACGGGCTCCCACTCGGCCGCCGCGCCCAGTGTCTGGATGCGCTCCGCCGCCAGGTAGCTGCGCGCGTCGGCGAGGTCGAAGTAGAACACCGCTGGCGCCCGCGGCGCCGGCACCTCAGCCGTGGATCAGCCAGCCGTCCGCGGCCCTGGCGGCCTCCATGACCGCCTCGGACAGGGTCGGGTGGCCGTGGATCTGGCGCGCCACCTCCGGGTAGCCGCCCTCGAGCGCGCGCGCGTTGACCAGCTCCTGGATCAGCTCGGTCGCCTTGGCTCCGATCACGTGCCCGCCCAGGAGCTCGCCGTAGCGGCGCTCTCCGACGATCTTGACCAGGCCCGTGCGATCCCCGTAGACGGTGCCGGCCCCGACCGCGCCGTAGGGCACCTTGCCGACCACCACGTCGTGGCCCTGCTCGCGCGCCTGCGCCTCCGTGAGCCCGAAGCTGGCCACGTTCGGGGTGCAGAAGGTGGCGCGCGGAATGTCGGCGTGCTCGAGCGGATGCGTCTGCAGGCCGGCGGCGTCCTCGACGGCGATCACGCCCTCGTCTGAGGCCTTGTGCGCGAGCGCCGGCCCGGCCACCAGGTCCCCGATCGCCCACACTCCCTCGACGCTCGTGCGCATCCGCCCATCCACTCGGATCAGCCCGCCCGCATCCAGCTCCACGCCCGCGGCCTCCAGCCCCAGCGCCTGCACGTCCGCCCCGCGCCCGGCGGCGATCACCAGCCACTCGGCCTGCACCGTGCGCTCGCCGAAGCCAAGTTGCACCCCGTCCTCGCGGGGCTCGATCCCGCTCACCGAGGCGCCCGTGTGGATCTCGATCCCCTGACGCTTGAGGCCGCGCTCGGCAAGGCGCGAGATGTCAGCGTCCTCGGTGGGCAGCACCCGGTCGAGCGCCTCAAGCAGCGTCACCCGCACGCCCAGGCGCGCGTAGGCCGAGGCGATCTCCGCGCCCGAGGCGCCCGCGCCGATCACCGCCATCGAGCCCGGCAGCTCCTCCAGCGCCCAGGCCTCCTCGGTGCCGATGACGCGCCCGCCGAACGTGGCCCCGGGGATCGGCCGCCGGACCGAGCCGGTAGCCAGGACGATCGCGCGCGCGGCCAGCTCGCGCTCGCCGACCCGCACGGTGCCGGCACCCGCCAGCGCGCCCTCGCCCTCGATCACCGTGACCCCGTTCTTCTTCAGCAGGCCTGCCACCCCTCCGGTGAGCGTCGAGATCACCTTCTGGCGGCGCGCGACGACGGCCGCGTAGTCGACCGTCGGCTCGCCCACGCGGATGCCGAACTCGCCGGCCTCGCGCACCTCCCCGAGCACGTCCGCGGAGCGAAGCACCGCCTTGGCGGGGATGCAGGCGTAGTTGAGGCACCTGCCGCCGATCCGGTCGCGCTCCACCACCGCGGTCCGCATGCCAAGCTGCGCGGCTCGGATCGCCGCCACATAGCCGCCGGGGCCCGACCCCACCACCACGCAGTCGAAGCCTTCCTGTGCCATCGAGCGCTGAGCCTATCTGTTCGGCGGCGCCGAGCGCGGTCAGCCCCGGTCGCCGTCGCGCCGGGGCATCTGGATGCGGCTGAGCACCCGCACGAGCTTGAAGAACAGCCATCCGGAGCTGCCGATGATCGCCAGCGCCACCACCGCGCCGAGGATGTTGCTGGCCTCGATCAGCAGCAGCGCAAACAGGATCGCGATGATCGCAAGCAGCGCCATGAACCCCAGCACCGCTCCGTACCACAGCCGCCAGAGCCCGTAGGCGCAGGCGAGCATCACAGCCGAGAAGACCACGATCTCCCCGGTCGCCGGACGGTGGCCGCCGATCTTCACCCCGGCCGCGAACGCGGCCAGGTTCACCAGCGCCAGCGCGAGCGCCACGACGCTTGAGACGAGGATCGCCGGCGGCCGCTCGCCGGGCGCGAGCGGCACGAGCCTGGCGCGCGCCTCGGCGTCGCGCTGGCGAGAGCGGCTGAGCTCCTCCCCCTCGGGGACGAACCACTGCCGGCGCCGGCGGTCCGGGCTAGGCGCCGGCATCCGCGCTGTCCGTTGTCGGCCGGCCCTGTAGCGCCGCCAGCAGCCGGCGTGCGGCGAGCCCAGGGTCGGCGGCCTCCGTCAGCGCGCGCACGACCGCGACGCGCCGCGCGCCCGCGGCGGCGACCGCGGCGACGTTGGCCTGGTCGATCCCGCCGATCGCGAAGAACGGCACCCGTGCGCTGACGGCCGCGTGGCGCACGAGCTCAAGGCCCACCGCCGGCCGGCCGGGCTTGGTCGGCGTCTCGTGGACGGGCCCGACGCCGATGTAGTCCACGCGCGGATCCGCGCTGGCGGCATCCACCTGCGCCGGGCTGTGGGTCGACAGTCCGACCAGGCGCTCGGGGCCGACGATCCGCCGGGCCTCGGCGACCGGGATGTCCTGCTGGCCCACGTGGACGCCGTGGGCGCCGATCTGCACAGCCAGATCCGGGCGGTCGTTGACGATCAAGAGCGCGTCGTGCGCCACGCAGGTTGCGAGCATTCGACGCCCGGCCGCGACGATCTCCGAGTCGCTCGCCTCCTTGGCCCGCAGCTGGACGACTTGCACGCCGCCGCGCAGCGCCGCTCGCAGCCGCTCGCCGTCGATCGGCGGCCCGATCATGTACAGCCGCGCCGCCGCAAGCGCCCGTCGAAGCTCGGTCACGCCGAGAGTCTGGCAGGCGCGGCGCGCTCGGCGCTAGCATCCGGGATACGGGAGCCCCACCGTCGGGCTGAGAGGGCGGGCCCGGTCCGCCGACCGTCAACACCTGACCGGGTAATGCCGGCGCAGGGAGGTTCATTGGCAGAGCACATTCCAGCTGCAGATGTCGCGGTGGTGGGCGGTGGCGTGATCGGCCTGTCGATCGCCTGGCGGGCGGCCCAGCGCGGGATGAAGGTGTGCGTGCTCGAGCGCGACCAGGCCGGCTGGGGGACGTCCCGTCAGGCCGCGGGGATGCTCGCCCCGGTCGCCGAGGTCACGCCCGCGGAGGAGCCGCTGCTGGAGCTCGGGCTGCGAAGCGCGCGCGCGTACCCCGGCTTCGTCGCCGAGCTCGTCCAGGCAGCCGGCGAGCGGTCGGTCGGCTACACGCCGTGCGGCACGCTGCTGGTCGCCCGCGACGCCGACGAGGCCGAGGCGCTGGAGCGCGAGCTGGCGCTGCGGGCGCGCCTGGGGCTCGCGGTGCGGCGGCTGCGAGCGAGCGAGGCCCGCGCGCTCGAGCCGGCGCTCGCGCCGACGCTGCGCCTGGCGCTGCACGTGCCCGACGATCACGCCGTCGACCCGCGCGCGCTCACCCAGGCGCTCGCGGCGGCGCTCCGCCGCCGCGGCGGCGAGCTGCGCGAGGGCTGCCGCGTGGCGGCGCTGGAGACCGCCGGCGGCGCGGTCCGGGGCCTGGTCCTTTCCGACGGCACCACCGTGGCGGCACACCAGGTGGTGATCGCCGCCGGCACCTGGTGCGGCGAGATCGGCGGCATCCCCGAGCGCGACCGGGTGCCGGTGGCGCCGATCAAGGGTCAGATCATGCGCCTGCACGACCCCGCTGGCCCGGGCCTGCTCAGCCGCGTCACGCGGATGGGTTCCTCGTACATAACCCCGCGCGGCGACGGCCGCTACGTGATCGGCGGCACCTCCGAGGAGCGGGGCTTCGACACGACGGTGACCGCCGGCGCGGTGCACGAGCTGCTGCGCGACGCCACCGAGCTGGTGCCCGGCGTCAGCGAGCTGGTGCTCGACGAGCTGAGCGCGGGGCTGCGGCCCGGGACGCCGGACAACCTGCCCGCCATCGGGCCGGCGGCGCTTGCTGGGCTTCACTGGGCCGCCGGCCACCGGCGCAACGGGATCCTGCTGGCCCCGGTGACCGCCGAGATCGTCGCGGCCGCGCTTGCAGGCGACGGGGTGGGCTGGGATATCGCTCCGTTTGCGCCCACGCGCTTTGCGTCCCGCCGAAACGCGGCCGACGGAGCGCGGGACGCCGCGGCCGGGCGTCAGGAGGCTGTGGCCCGATCGCGGGAGGCGGTGGCCGGAGCGCGGGAGGCGGTGGCCGAGTGACGGGCGCGGGCGAGCTCAACGTGATGCTCAACGGCCGGCCTCGCAGGGTGAGCGCGCCGGCGACGGTCGCGTCGGTCGTATCGCTTCTGGACGTGGCGCCCGACGCCCGCGGGGTGGCGGTCGCCGTCGACGGCGAGGTGGTCGCCCGGTCGGCATGGGAGCGCACCGAGGTGCACGACGGGGCCGCCGTGGAGGTCGTGGCGGCCATCCAGGGGGGCTAGCCGCGGTGGACGCGGGGACGCGCGCGGCGGGTCGCGAGCTTGACGAGCCGCTGGTGATCGCCGGCAGGCGGCTGGGCTCGCGCCTGATCCTCGGCAGCGGGGGCTTTGCCAACCACGAGCTGCTCGCCGCCGCCTGCCGCGCCGCCGAGGTGCAGCTGTGCACCGTGGCGCTGCGGCGGCTTGACCCGAGCGCGCGCGGCTCGATCCTCGACGTGCTCGAGGAGCTCGGGGTCGATGTGCTGCCCAACACCGCCGGCTGTTTCACCGCCCGGGACGCGGTCGCCACCGCGCGCCTGGCCCGCGAGGCGTTCTCGACCGACTGGATCAAGCTGGAGGTGATCGGGGACGACCGGACGCTGCTCCCCGACGCGGTGGAGCTGGTCGCCGCCGCCGAGCAGCTCGTCGACGAGGGGTTCACCGTGCTTCCCTACACGACCGACGACCCGGTGCTGGCTCGTCGCCTGCAGGACGTCGGCTGCGCGGCGGTGATGCCGCTCGGGTCGCCGATCGGATCGGGCATGGGCCTGTGCAACCCCTACAACCTCTCGATCATCGTCGAGCACGCGACCGTTCCGGTGATCCTCGACGCCGGCGTCGGCACCGCCTCGGACGCCGCGCTGGCGATGGAGCTCGGCTGCGACGCCGTGCTGTGCGCCAGCGCCATCTCCCGCGCCCACGATCCGGTTGCGATGGCGCGGGCGATCGCGCTCGCTGTCCGCGCCGGGCGCCTGGCTCGCGGGGCCGGGCGGATCCCCCGCCGCCGCTACGCGCAGGCCTCCACCCCCGTCGAGGGGATGCCGCAGCTGGGTCCCTCCGCCTCCGCGCAGTGGGCATCGACCGCCTGATCGACGGCTGGGAGGCGGCATGGTCGGGCCGTGACCCGCTGGCGTTCGCGGGTGTCTGCGCGGCCGGCATCCACTACGAGGACCCGCTGTGCGCACGGCCGCTGCAGGGCCTGGACGAGCTCGGCGCCCACGCCGCGCGGCTGTGGTCGGCGTTCCCGGACGTGAGGCTGGAGCAGACCGGCCAGCGGCTGACCGACGGCCGCTTCGTGGCGGCGCCGTGCAAGCTGCTGGGCACCCATCGCGAGGCGCTCGATTCGCTGCCGGCGACCAACCGGTTCGTTGTCGTGCACTGCGTCTTCTACTGCGAGCTTTCGCACGAGCTGCTTTTGCGGGTGCGGGCGTTCTTCGACGTCTACGACGCCGCGGTGCAGCTGGGGGTGCTGCCGGCACGCGGGACGCTGGGCGAGAAGGCGCTGCTTGTGCTGCGCGGCTTCGGGCTGCGCGCCGCCCGCGGCTGACACGTGGGTCCTCTGTCCGGGGATCCCGGGTCAGGGCGCGGATCATCGCGAGCGCGATCGCCACCGTGCGCCTGGCCTTTAACCCACAGTCATCAAGGTGGCCTCACCCAGCAGACCTGGACATCGCCCGTGGCCGCTGATAGGGTCGCGGTCGGATGGAGGCTGTGGGGGCCAGTCGTCGGCGTCTCAGCCTGCACGTGAGGCGCAGGCTTCTGTGCCTGCTCGCCGTGCTCGGTGCGATGGCGCTGGTACCCAGCCGGTCGATGGCCCAGTCGCTGTCCTGGAGCGTGACGGGCAGCGCGAATGTGCCGGGGGCCGTGGACAACGAGCTGTGGGGCATCTCTTGCACGTCTCAGAGCTTCTGCATGGCCGCAGGCGCCTACGACGTCGGCTCCAGCGACAGCGAGACGCTCGCCGAGGCATGGAACGGGACCAGATGGACCCTGGTCTCAAGCCCGAATGCCTCCTCGGTCAACGGCTTCTACGGCGTGTCGTGCGCGTCCGCGAGCTTCTGCGTCGCCGTCGGCTGGGATCAGGTCGGTTCGGGTACCAGCACAACGGATCTGCCGCTCATTGAAACGTGGAATGGCAGCTCGTGGGCGATCGCGAGTGCCCCGGCGCCTGCGGGCGAGCAGCTCCGGGGTGTCTCGTGCCCCACTTCCAGCTTCTGCGTCGCGGTGGGCGGACCTGGAACGGCCCAGGCCAGCCAGACCCTGATCGAGACCTGGAACGGCAGCTCGTGGACGGTGGGGCCGAGCATGGCCAACGGGAGCCTCGGGGGCGTGTCATGCACCTCCCCGAGCTTCTGCGCAGCGGTTGGCCAGGGCAGCTCAGGGCCCCTGGTCGGCACCTGGAACGGCGGGTCGTGGGCGATCACGGTCGCTCCCGGGCCGAGTTCGGCCGGGCTCTTCGGCGTCTCGTGCGCGTCGGCGACCTTCTGCGCGGGGGTGGGTCACAACCCCATCAGCGGCGGCATTCAAACGGTGGTCGTCACCTGGAACGGCAGCTCATGGGGGCTCGCGGCCGGCACCCCTGACAGCGGGTCGGTCTCGGAGCTGCTCGGGGTGTCCTGCGCCTCGCCCGACTTCTGCGTGGCTGCTGGAGATGGCTACAGCGGGACGCACAGCACGACCCTGATCCAGACGTGGGACGGGACCGCATGGGCGGTCAGTCCAAGTCCCAACGGCGGGGCGGGTGACAATCAGCTCAACGGTGCCGCTTGCGTTCAGGGCGCCTGCTTTGTCGCCGGCTGGGGCTCGGACGCCAACGACGCCACCGAGCAGTCGCTGATCGAGGATGCTGTCCTTCCGTCGCCCGTCGGCCCACCCGCGCCCGGGGTCGCCGTGCCGGGGTTCTGGAAGCACGAAGACCAGCAGCTCGCGCGGGCCGACCTGCGTGCGGTGTGGCCAAAGGCGCTTTCTGACTGCACGCCGCTTGCCTTCGGGGCGGCCGGACTGGCATCCGGCGTGCTGTTCTCGGCGCTGCCGGGAGGGAGCATCGTGCTGACCACCTCCTCCGGCATCCTGCTGGCGGTCTCAAACGGCCCATGTGGCCAGGACATCGTTCGAATCACGCAGGACTACTTCCGCGCCACCCGGGACCCGCCGGACCAGAACTACAACACGCTCGCCAATCCGGCGCCGGTCTCCCCGGTGCGGCCGCACTCGTGCAAGCGGTCGAACGGCGGCGTACGCCGGTTCTGCAAAGAGCTCGCCAAGGCAGCGAGCAACTGGGCGCTGCAAGCCGAGCGCATCGCATCGATCGACGAGGCGCTGGTCATCACCCGCAACCGGGAGGGCACCGCGGTCGCCGCGGACGACCAGGCAGCGGTCACCCTCCAGGACAACCACATCCCTGTGCTCGAGAAGCAGATGGCCAAGGCGCTTGCCGCGGAGTCCGCCGATGGGAGGGCGATCGCGAGCCTCCTGAGGTCTCACCACATCCGCTACCGCGTGACCAAGCGACAATCGCGCAAGGTGATCGCCAAGGTGCTCGAGCTCCTCAGGCGCCGGGGGATCACCAAGGCGCAGCTGGCGGCCTTGATTCCGGGGGCGTTCAATCCCCGCCCGTTCGACATCCTCAAGGCGGGCGTCTGATCGCCCGAGCTCGCTGCTCCTCCCACCGGTCGTTGCGGCAGGTTGTGTTTGCGTGATGACTTCCGCGGTCGAGGATCGCAACCGGAGGATGCTCCGAGCGCGCGACACGATGGATCGCGCCTTCGCGCAGGCTCTCGACGTGCCGGCCTTGGCGCGGGTGGCGCACGTCTCGCCGGCGCACTTCAGCCGCCAGTTCCGCGCCACCTTCGGGGAGACTCCGCACAGATATCTGCAGCGACCCCGGGTGGAGCGGGCGATGGAGCTGCTGCGCGAGACCCATCGTCCGGTGACGGAGATCTGCTTCGATGTCGGCTTCGCCAGCCTTGGGACGTTCAGCCGCACCTTCCGGGAGATCATCGGCGAGTCGCCGTCCGCCTACCGTGGCCGATTCGCCGGCGAAGGCGCGAGGCTGGGGGTTCCCGCGTGCTGGGCGATGACCTGGCTTCGCCCCGCCGGCTGATTGAGCAGGTTCGGAGAAGCGCTTCGCGCGCGCGGCGTCTAGCGTGCGGGCCATGCTCAAGCGAATCACCCACACGTTCATCTATGTCTTTGACCAGGGTGAGGCGGTTGATTTCTACGTCGGGAAGCTGGGAATGGCTGTCAACGTCGATGCCGACCTTGGCAACATGCGCTGGCTGACGGTCAGCCCGCCAGAACAGCCAGAAATCCAGCTGGCTCTGATGCTGCCTGGGCCGCCCGCGCACGACGCCGCCACCGCCCAGCAGATCCGCGAACTGGTCGCAAAGGGCGCCGGCGGCGGTCTGATCTTTGAGACCGACGACTGCCGGGGCACCTACGAGAAGCTCCGCGCCACAGGCGTCGAGTTCACCCAGGAGCCGACCGAGCGCTTCTACGGGATCGACTGCGCGTTGCGCGATCCCTTCGGCAACCCGATCCGGTTCACGCAGCCGCCTGACGGCCCGGTCGTCGTGCCGCCGGCGGACAAGCGCGGGGCACAGCCTTAGCTGCCCTGGCCGCAGCCGCGATCACGCCGGCGTCCGCTCGCCCGCAGGAGCGCCGGTTGGTTGTCTGCCAGCACGCCGCCGTGCCGTGACGATCGTCGCACCCGATTGGACATCCCGTGCCCAGCTTGCCGAAATACGCAGTTGGATAGCGACGCCAGCCCGTCGGGGCTGCGCGAGCCGCGGCTGCTCCTGGCTGCGCGCACCTCCGGCGGCGCGCAGACGGCTTTCACCATCGCTTGCGGCGGAGCCCACGGCCGTCGACGACGCGGAGCGCGGAGTGGGCCCAACCCGATGCGCGGCGCCTGTTCTTTGGCCCCTTGGGCCGGCGCGGCTCAGAGGGGCGGTGTGGTCGAGCGGGTGGGCCTCCGGCGGCGTGCCATGGCGCGCGCGGCGGCGGTGCGGTTTTGCACGCCAAGCCGCCGGTAGGCGCGCTCAAGGTGCTTGTGGATGGTTCGTGGGCTGAGCCTGAGCTGTGCACTGATCTGCTTGTCGGTCAGGCCCTCCGCCACCAGCTGAAGAATCTGAGCTTGGCGCGGGGTGAGGCCGGGCTTTTGATCGTCGGCCTCTCCGGGCTCGAGCGTGGGGAGCGTGTGCGCAAACCAGGTGATCGCATCGAGGATCTCGGCGGTGTTGCCGACGTATGGGGCATGGTCGGCGCCCGCGAGCTCGAGGTATCGCGCACCCGGGATCGCACGTGCGATCAGGCGCCCGTGGTCGGGTGTGAACCACGCGTCGTCGCGGCGGTGCACGACGAGAGTGGGGGCGCGCACGCTTGAGAGCAGCGCACGGGCGTCACTGCGGAACACGAGATGCAATGCGGGTGAGAGGCCGTTCGGTCCACGGACCGCGACGAACGCGTCGCTGATCCAGGCGGCGAACGACTCGTCACGCCCAAGGCTGGGAGCGACCACCTCAAGTCCGGGGGTCTCGAGTGCCCAGGTCTCCGGGCGCCAGCGCAGGAGATCGATGTAGCGGGGGCCGACCCCCGCGCGCGAGAGCGGTGTCAGTGATGGGCCCGGTGTGGGGTTGAGCAGCACCAGCCCCGTGACCCGCTCGGGGTGACGGGCGGCCAGGGCGATCGCGGTGATCGCTCCTTCGGCGACGCCGACGACGATCGGCGAGTTCGCGCCGGCGGTTTCAAGCGCAGAGCGGGCGTCGCTGACCCAGTCCTCGAGTGTCACCTGCTGCGGACCGTGCGGCTCGGGTGTTCCGAGTCCTCTGCGGTGAAGGACGATCAGCCGCCCGATGGCTTGGAGCTGGTCAAGGAAGCGCGCGTAGCGCGGGAGCGCACGCACGGCGCAAGCGGGCAGGAATCCGTCCGGTATGAGCAGCAGCTCATGCGCGCGTGGCGGCCAGGCATCGGCCGCGTCCGGTGCGCTGCCGGTGGGTCGCTGGCGTGCGCTCTGCGTGTGTGGTCACCCCCTGGTGGTTTCGCAATTGTACGCAAGCGACCGTGCGCGGGGTTGATCTCGACCACCGCGCGCCCGACGATTCCCCCAGACATTCTCGGAGCCTTCGGGAGCGGGGAGTTGGACGTACTGCTCGTGAGCTGGGATGGCGGCGGCAACGTTCCGCCGATGCTCGCGCTCGGGAAGCGACTCGTCGCCCGCGGGCGGCGCGTCTGCCTGCTCGGGCCACACACGCTGGCTCGCCGTTGCGAGGCCGCGGGGCTTGGCTTTCGCCCGTTCGCGCGCGAGATGAGCTGGACGGCGCGTGCGGGAGTGTCGATCGAGGACGACATGTCATCGCTGAGCGCCCATCTCACCGGGCCAGAGATGGCAACCGAGCTGCTCGACGCAGCCGAGGAGCAGCGGCCAAGAGCGTTGGTCGTCGACGGCATGGCAGCCGCCGCCGTTGCTGCCGCTGAGCGTCTTGAGATCCCGACCGTGGTCCTCGTCCACACGCGCTACCGGTACAACGAGGCGGCCGGGTGGGTGCCGCTCGTTGTCCCGGTCAACTCCGCTCGCAGGCAGTTGGGGCTCGAGCCGCTGGCCGAGCAGCCAGGCTGGTTTGCCGAGCTGTGGCGACGAGCGGGAACCGTGGTGGTCGCCAGCTACCGCCAGCTCGAAGGCGAGCGCTACGAGACTGCCTCGCACGTTCGCCATGTCGGGCCGATCCTCGACCCGCATCCGGCTGCCCTTCCCGATGAGGTCGCAGCGATCGTGCAGGACCGCGGAGGCGCGCTGATCGTCGTGAGCCTGAGCAGCACCTACATGCATCACGAGGAGGAGCTCGCGCGCATCATCCGCGCGCTCAATCAGGTTGATGCCCGCTCGGTGGTCACGCTGGGCAACGCGCTCGACCCGGCGTGTGTCCCGGCGCCAGACCGCGGCGTGGTGGTGCCGTGGGCCGCTCACGAGCGGCTGCTGCCGCGCGCCGATCTCGTGATCACCCACGGCGGCCTTGGGACGATCCTCGGCGCACTGAGCGCCGGGGCGCCGCTGATCTGCATGCCACTGGGGCGGGAGCAGCCGTCGAACGCTGCCGAGGTGGAGAGGATCGGGGCGGGCGTCGTCGTCGATCGGACCGCGAGCCCCAGCGTGATTCGGCGGGCGGTCGAGCGGGTGCTGGCGAGAAGCTCATACCGAGAGAGCGCTCGACGGCTGGCGAGGGAGGCCAGCGAGCTGGGGTGCGGCGAACGGGCGGCGGCGATGGTCGACGCGCTGGCGTGCGATGAGCGGGGACCGGCGATGGTCGACGCGCTGGCGTGCGATCAGCGGGCGGCGGCGATGGTCGACGCGCCGGCGTGCGATGAGCGGGGACCGGCGATGGTCGACGCGCTGGCGTGCGATGAGCTCGAACCGACGTCCACGGGGCCTCGGAGGGAGGCCCGCACCCTCGCGGCAGAACGGAGCTGATGGCCATGCCCACTCTTCAGGTGTTCCCGCCCAACAAAGACAACGAGGCGCTGGTTGCGGAGATCCACGGGCTTCGCCAGACGCCCATTCCGGTGATCGGGTTCGACGGGCCAGACGGCCACCTTGGCCCGGAGGCCGCGGGCGCGGTCCTGGTGCTGCACATGACGATGGTCGACGAGCAGCGCACCCAGCGCTTCTGGCGGCAGGTGGCCCTCACCTGCAAGGCCGCCAGCGAGACCCCTGGGTTCATCCGGATGGTCGCGTTCTTCGACGGCGTCGCGAACTGGGCGCTCGGCTTCTGGCGCACCGCCGAGGACGCTGCGGCATACGCCACCAGTCGCGCGCATCGTGACGCGATCGCCGACATGAAGGCCCACCGGTTCGAGTACTCCCACTACGCCGGCATCTTCACGGCCATCCGGCCCGGTAGGCGCGAAACCTGGTGCGACCGGTGCGGGACCGAAGTCCTGATGCCCGCCGAGCACTGTCCGAACTGCGGCAATGAGCTCGCGGACGTGTTCGCCATCCAGGCCGCCAGCCGAGCAGGCCCAGCCGCCCCAACGACCAGCGATCGCAAGCCCTCTGCGTAAAGGAGCACCGATGTTCCGCCATGTTGTCCGCTGCCTGATCAAGCCCGGCGAGCACCAGCAATTCGTCCAGGCGTTCGGCCAACTCAACGCCGCACTGCCAGCCGCCGACCTCCCCGCCTATCGACTGTGGCGAACCTTGTTCGGCGACCTCAACGAAGTCTTCGCCGAAGCCGAGTACGACAGCCTCGATGCCCACGTCGCGGCCTGGGGCAAGGCATCGGGCAACGAGGAGTTTCAAAGGCACTTCCGAGCGATGCTCTCGCACACCGTCCCCGGCACCCTGCGCGACTACCCGCTCGAGCCGCTCGATCTGACCTGACGGCGGGCCGGTCGAACGATCGCCGACCCGCTTGGGCTTCGGGGCGCACCGCCTTATCTGCGCCAGCGGCGAACTGCGGCCGCGGCGACAGGCACGGCGAGCATCCGGTCTCAGTTGGGGCCGGCGGGAGTCGCGGTCAGCCCCTCAGCCTGGCGGGTGCCTTGTTCTCCCAAGCGTCGGCGAGCAGCTCCGCGAGCCCGTCTGCCGGTGCGCGCTCGAGGTCGACCGCGACCGCCGCGAGTCGCTTGCCCCAGTAGCGCTCTGTGCACCACTGCGGATGGCGCGCGATCGCGGTCCGCATCCCGGGCTCGTCGACCATCACGTTCATCGTGCGCCCGTCCCACAGCGTCGCGAAGATCTTCCCGCCGACTCGAAACGACGGGCGGCCGTGATGGTCCTGCTCGACGGCTTCGGGCAGCCCAAGCGCGAGCCGGCGGGCGTCGTCAGGCGTCATGCGACTTGCCGGCGCAAACGACCACGAAGTCCGCGCGCCCAGACAGCCCGTCACCCATTCGCGACTTCGGCAACGCTCAAAGCCGATCCCCCGTCCGCACCGCCCCGCCTGTCGGTCACAGGCCGAATGTTCGCACGCTCCTGGCGCGGGATGACCGCGCCGCCGGCACGACCACCCGTCGTCGGCGCCGGTTCCCGCTGGGCGGCGGTCGCACGGCGAGGCCTCGGGATAGACTGCCCGGCCTGCCACGCCACCTCCTGACAGGCGCCGAGCTCTCGCCAGGCGAGCTCGCGCGGCTGCTCGACCGGGCCGCCGCGCTCAAGGCCGACCCGCTCGGGTCGGACGTGCTCGCGGGACGCTCGATGGCGCTGATCTTCCAGGCGCCCTCGACGCGCACGCGCGTCTCCTTTGAGGCGGGCGTTCGCGAGCTCGGCGGGCATCCGATCGTGCTGCGCGGCGACGAGATGCAGCTCAGCCGCGGCGAGTCGCTGCGCGACACCGCGTACGTCCTGTCTCGCCACGTGGCGGCGATCGGGATCCGCACCGGCTCGCACGCCGACGCCGAGGAGCTCGCCGCCCACGCCACCGTCCCGGTGGTCAACATGCTCACCGATCGCCACCATCCCTGTCAGGCGCTGGCGGACCTGTTCACGCTGCGCGAGGCGTTCGGAACGCTCGCCGGGCTGACGCTCGCCTACGTGGGCGACGGCAACAACGTGGCTCGCTCGCTGGCGATCGTCGGCAGCCTGGCCGGCATGCACGTGCGCGTCGCCTCGCCGCCGTCGCATGCGCTTGAGCCGATCAACGGGGTCACCGTCACCGACGACCCCCGTTCGGCGGCGGAAGGCGCGGACGCCCTCTACACCGACGTCTGGGTGAGCATGAGCGACGACCCGGCGTCCGCCGTCAAGCGCCGCGAGGCGCTCGCCCCCTACAGGCTCGACGAGCGGCTGATGGAGCTGGCCGCGCCGCATGCGATCGCGCTGCACTGCCTGCCCGCACACCCTGGCGAGGAGATATCGGCCGGGGTCCTGTACGGGGATCGCCAGCGCATCTGGGACCAGGCCGAGAACCGCCGCCACGCGCAGAAGGCCCTGCTCGAGCTGCTTGTGTCGGCCTGAGCGCGGATCGTGATCGGCTAGCCTCGATCACAGCGCGTCAACTCGCGACGCTCACGCACACAAGGAGCAGCCCAAATGCCTGCCGCAAAGAGAACGCGCGCCGCCGGCGCGTCCCGTCAGGGTCCGCGGTCCGCCTCTGAGCCGTCCGGCGCACCCCGTCAGCGCGCCCGCGCCGCCTCTGAGCCGTCCGGCGCATCCCGGCCGGGCGCCCGTGCCGCCGCCAAGCCGTCCGGCGCATCGCGGCCGAGCGCCCGTGCGGCCGCTAACCCGTCCGGCGCATCCCGTGCGGGCGCCCGTGCCGCCGCCAGGCCGTCCGGCGCATCGCGTCCGGGCGCCCGTGCCGCCTCCGCAGCTCGTCGCCGCCCGCCGGCGCCCGTGTCCGTGCAAGGTGTCGCTTCGCTCGCCGAGCAGCTCGTGCACGGGGCGATCAGGCCGCGTGAGCTGGTGATGCTCACCCGCGAACGCATCCAGCAGACGCTTGACGACGCCGCCGCGCGCGGGCGCCTCACGCGCAGGGACGCCAACGAGCTGGTGGCAGAGCTCGTGCGCCTGGGACGCTCCCACGGCGACGGGCTGCTGGCCGAGGTCGAGGCGCTGCTGGAGCGCGGACGCCAGGAGCTGGGCGCCGTGTCGCGCCGCGCGCGCGGCGGCGACCCGGTCGTGCGGATCGTGCGCAGCGCGGCGCAGCGCGCCCGCGGCGGCGCGCCCCCGATCGAGGGCTATGACAGGTTGCGCGCCGCCGAGGTGCCGGCTGCGCTGCGCGGCCTGAGCCGCCCAAAGCTTCGCGCCGTGCTCGACTACGAGCGTCGGCACGCCAACCGCAAGTCGGTCGTCGCGGCGATCGAACGGGCGCTGCGCTGACGGTCGGCTCCGCTCGGACGTGACCATCGAAGGCGCCGTTTCGACATGACCACCGCCTCCGCCGGCCGCCTCAAGCGCGGCGACGAGCTTGAGCTGAGCGTCGACGCGCTCGCCCACGGCGGGTCCGGGGTCGCGCGCCTGAACGGCTACGTCGTGTTCGTCTCAGGCGCGTTCCCCGGCGACCGCGTGCGCGCCGTGATCGAGCGCAGCCGGCGCGACTACGCGCAGGCGCGCGCGGTGGAGGTGCTGTCGCCCGGACCCGACCGCGTCGCGCCGCAGGCCGATCACCCGGGCGCTCCGTGGCAGGCGCTCGCCTACGAGCGCCAGCTCGAGGTCAAGCAGCAGCAGGTGCACGACGCGCTGCGGCGGATCGGTCGGCTGGAGAGGTTCACGCTTGAGCCGATCGTGCCCGCGCTCGAGCGCTGGCGCTACCGCAACAAGCTCGAGTACTCCTTCGGCGCCGGCCCGGATGGCCAGCTTGTGTGCGGCTTTCACGCGCCCGGCCGCTGGGATCAGATCGTAGAGGTGGGTGATTGCCTGCTGGCCTCGCGGCGATCCAACCAGGCGCGCGAGCGGATCGTCGCCTGGTGTCGCGAGCAGGCGCTGCGTCCGCTGGACCGTCGCGCCGGCGGCGGCCTGCTGCGCAACCTGGTGATCCGCGAGGGTCGCCGGACCGGGATGCTGCAGGCTCGCCTGGTGACCGCGGAGGGCTCGGTCGACCGCGTCTCGCTGGCCGGGGCGGCACGGGACCTGGACGGGATGCTCTGGACGCGTCAGGCCGCCGCCGCCGAGGTCACCCACGGCGGCGAGACCGAGCTGATCTGTGGCGTGGAGCGGATCGAGGAGGAGATCGCGGGGATGCGCTTCTCGATCTCGCCCGACGCGTTCTTTCAGACCAACACCGAGATGGCCGAGCGGCTGTGCGAGCTGGTCGTCCAGTACGCGGCGCCGACCGGATTCGAGCGCGTCTACGACCTCTGCTGCGGGATCGGGACGCTCGGGCTCGTGCTCGCCCCCCGCGTGGCCGAGGTCTGGGGCATGGAGATCGTCGAGGCGGCGGTCGCCGATGCGGTCGCCAACGCGCGCGCCAACCAGGTCGACAACGCCGGCTTTGTCGTGGGCGACGTGCGCCTGGGGCTGCGGGAGCTGGTCGCCCAGGCCGGCCGGCCGGACCTGGTCGTGCTCGACCCGCCGCGCGCGGGGCTCTCCCAGAAGGTGATCCGCCGCGTGATCGAGGCCGCGCCTCGCCGGATCGTCTACGTCTCCTGCAACCCGACGACGCTTGCCCCAAACGCAGCGCAGCTGGTCGGCGCCGGGTGGGAGCTCGTGCGCGTGCGCCCGGTCGACATGTTTCCCAACACGCCGCACATCGAGTGCGTGGCGGAGCTTGTGCGCGCTGCGTAGCGGCTCTGGCCCGAGCCTGCGGCGGGCCGCCGGGGCGTGGCGCCCGCACTGGACTGCCGGGGTGCCGGCTCTTTACCAAACGTCGTTGAGCGCATCGAATCGCCGGGTGCTGGAGCGTCTGGTTCCGGCGCTCGAGCGCCAGCTGGAAGACGAGCTTGTGTCGGTGTGGCTCTGCGGGTCCCGGGCTTGCGGCGAGGAGCCGGGGCCCGATTCCGACGTGGATCTGACAGTCGCAACCCGCAGCGGGGAAGATGCGCAGTGGCGCGCTGCCTATGAGCTGTGGGGCGCCGGGCACCGACAGCCCGCCACGCTGTAGGGTGCCGGGCGATGCGAGCGGTGACGATCGACGATGGCAGCCTGCGCGTCGGCGAGCGGCCGGACCCGCAGCCGGGCGCAGGCGAGGTCCTGGTGGCGGTGCGCGCGGCGGGGCTCAACGGAGCCGACATCCTGCAGCTGCGCGGCGCCTATCCCGCGCCGCCGGGCTCGCCGGCCGACATCCCGGGCCTGGAGCTGGCCGGCGAGGTGGCGGCCCTGGGGCCCGGCGCCAGCCGGTTCGCCGTCGGCGATCGAGTGATGGGGATCGTCGGAGGCGGCGGCCAGGCCGAGCTTGCGGTCGTGCACGAGCGCGTGCTGATGCCCGTGCCGAGCTCGCTGTCCTGGGAGCAGGCTGGCGGGGTGCCGGAGGTGTTCACGACCGCCCACGACGCGCTGTTTGCGCAGGCCGGCCTGGTGGCCGGCGAGCGGCTGCTGGTCCACGGCGCCGCCGGCGGCGTCGGCTGCGCCGCGGTGGGGCTCGGCGTCGCGAGCGGCTGCCGAGTGTCCGCCACCGTGCGCAACGCGCAGCTGCGAGACGGCGTCGCCGAGCTGGGAGCCACCGTGCTCGATCCCGAGTCCTTCGCCGAGCACGGCCCCTTCGACGTGATCCTGGAGCTGGTCGGCGCGGTCAACCTGGCCGCCAACCTGCGCAGCCTCGAGGTCGGCGGGCGCATCGCCGTGATCGGGATCGGCGCGGGCGCGACCGGCGAGCTGGACCTGGGGCTGCTGATGCGAAAGCGGGCGCGGATCCACGGCTCGACGCTGCGGGCGCGGCCGCTTGAGCTCAAGGCGATCGCCGCGCGCGCGGTGGAGCGCTCGGTGCTACCGGTGCTTGAATCGGGCGCCGTCCGCGTCCCGGTCGCCGCAACCTATCCCCTCCAGGATGCGCAGGCGGCCTACGACCACTTCCGCCGCGGCGGCAAGCTCGGCAAGATCGTCCTCACCTGCTCCTAGCCTCAGCAGGGCGCCAGCTCAGACCGGGGCGCGCCTCAGCGGGGCGCCAGCTCAGACCGGGGCGCGCCTCAGTAGGGCGGCAGCTCAGACCACCAGCGCCCGAGCGTCCGGAACGCGGCCCAGAAGGCGCGCTTGGCCGACTCCTCGTCAAGCGACTCGTCGATGTTGGGAACGTACAGCGCCTCGATCGACGGCGTCAGCCGCTGCAGCTCGCCGGGGCGCTCGGCGAGCGGCTCAGACAGCGGCAACTGCAGCTCGTTGACGGCCGCCAGCGCGTCGGGGCCCATCACGACGATGATCTTCGGGCAGACGATCGCGATCTCCTGTGCGAGGCGTCCGACGCACTCGGGGTCCGCCAGCGAAGGGTCGGCGACGGGGCACTTGACGCACAGCGTCCCGTAGACGGCCAGCGGATCGATCGCCAGCCGCCTCAGCGATTTCATCAGGGCGTTGCCGGCGCGGCCGTAGAATGCTACCCCCTCCTCGACCTCCGACGGCCGCGGCGCGTGCTTTATCAGCATGATGTCCGCCTGGGGGTGGCCCGAGCCGAGGACCGGCATCAGCTGGCCGCGCGGGCACGCCTGGCAGTCGCCGAGCGTGCGCGCGAACGCGTTGAGCTCACGGATCGCGCGCTCGAGGTACTTCTCGCGGATCTCGTCGTCTGTGGTCGGCACCCCCGTTCGATTGCACGGCGGGCGGTTTAGTCCTTGCGGCTGCATCAGGAGTTGCGGGCCGCCTCTCAGCCCCCGCGCGCGGTGGCGCGGCGGACCCGCCGCTGCCGGGAGGCGCGGCGCGCGGCGCCGGGCAGGGCGCGCGTCTGCAGGAACTTCAGCGCCTGCACGTACAGCAGGCTGGCCGGATTGCGGATGATGTCGGCGTCGCGCAGCGACTGCAGGAACTCCTCGGGCCCGTCGAAGTCGCGCATGCGGATGCGCACGGAGCCCAGACCCTGCGGCACGTGCGCGTCTGACCCCGCGCCGGCAGGGATCCGGTACTTGGCCGCAAAGCGCACCGCCTCCTCGTTGAACTCGCTGATCGCGATCCGCGGGTTGAACACCTCGATCGCGTCGATCTCATCGATCACGGCCAGCAGGTGCTCGTAGTCGGGCACCGAGTGCAGCCGGTCAAACGGGTGCGGCACGTAGACCAGCCCGCCCTGGCGTCTGATCCGCGCGATCGTCTCCTGCAGCGTCAGGCCGCGCGGGATCCGCTCCTCGATGAACAGGCCGATCACCTCGCCCTGGCCGGCGGTCTTGATCTCCTCGCCGACGATCACCTTCAGCCCGCGTGCCTTGGCGCGCGCCTCAAGCGCACCGCTGATCTCGTTGTGGTCGGTGACGGCGATCGCCCCCAGGCCGCGCGCCCGGGCCTGCGCCAGCAGCACCTCGACCGGCGTCGCGCAGTCGCTGGAGTGCTCGGTGTGCATATGGAGGTCGACGTCGATCAGCGGCCGCGACGCGATCCTGGCACGCAGGCGCGGGTCTCCCGCCCGGTCCCGGCGCCGGGCGGCGAGCTCCCGGTAAAGGCGCTCGCGCGCGAGCGCCACGCGCCCCCACCCAAGCGGCTCGGCCAGCCGCGCGGCGCGCCGCGCGGCGCGGGCAAGCTCGCCCGGATCGCCGATCAGCCGGCCCAGGTGCGCGGCAAGCGTCTCGGCCTCCCCGGGCTCGAACATCAGCGTCTGCTCGCCCTCCCCCAGCAGCTCCTCGTAGACCGGCAGCCGAGAGGCGACCACCACGGCGCCGGCGCCCAGCGCCCTGGCCAGCGCTCCGGGGGTCGCCCGGTCGCCCTCGGATGCGAACACGGCGATGTCGGCTGTGGCGAGCGCCTGCGCCTCGTCGACCTCGCCCGCTTGCGAGAACGTGAGCCGCTCGCGCAATGCTCGGCTCAGCGCAGCCGGCGGGGCGGCCGCCCGTGGCGACCAGACGGTCGCCTCCCAGGCCGGCGTGGGCGGCAGGGCGCGCAGCGCTCGCAGCAGCGTGCGCAGCGCGCCGCGCTCCTCGCGCGCGACCAGCAGGATCCGCACGGGCCGGTCGCCGCCGCGCGGCTCGCGCGGCGGCGCCAGCTCGGCGCCGGGCCCGATCACGGTGTAATCGCCGCCGAAGTAGCGCGCCATCAGAGCCCGCGTCGCCGCGTAGCTGGTAACGCGCGCGTCAAGCCGCGCGAACAGCAGCCGCGACAGCGGCCCGGTCACCTGGGCGGAGAGGATCCGCTCGGTCGGGGCGTGGAAGCTGCCGACGTTCAGCGCCCGCGAGTGGCGCAGGGCGGAGGCCGACGCGCTGGGTGCGAACGGCTCGTGCACGTCGACGATGTCGAACGGCAGGACCGAGAGCGCGTGCTCGATCGTGCGCGCCACGTCCACGGGCAGCGAGCCGGCGCGCCGACGTGTGGGCGCGAACGGCAGCACCTCCCCGACGCCCAGCAGGCTGACCTCCCCGGCGCGAAGGAGACGGCCGGGGTCGCCCTGCAGGGCGCGCCTGGTTTCACGCACCAGCGCCTGCGAGTCAGACGGCGCGATCACCGCCACGCTGTGGCCGCGCGCCGCCAGCTCGCCGGACACGCGAGCAACGTGCTCGTTTACCTCGTTGGCGGCCTCCCAGGCGAACGGCGTGACCTGCGCGATCGCAAGACCTCCGTCCAATGCCACCGCCACATCCTATGAGACCCGCGGCCGCTCAGCCCCCTGTCAGAGGATGCGGCTGCTGGGCCCCCTGCCGCAACGCGCGCGGCTGCTGGGCCCCCTGCCGGAGCGCGCGCGGCTGCTGGGCCCCCTGCCGCAGCGCGCGGCCGCTCAGCCCTCTGCGGGGGCCTGCGCCGGGACGCCCTGCGGAGGCGACTCTGGCGTTGAGACCGGCGCGCCCGCGAGCGACCTCCGCGCGTAGCGTGCGATGAACTCCTCCGTGAGCCGGCGCGCCTCGTCGTCGGGCCGCTGGTTCATCGGCGACTTCATCAGGTAGGAGCTCGGGCCGTCGAGCTGGCCGGCCAGACCGTGGTTGAGCGCAAGCTTGCAGATCCGCACCGCGTCGATCACGATCCCCGCGGAGTTGGGCGAGTCCCACACCTCCAGCTTGAGCTCGGCCACCAGCGGCACGTCTCCGAACGCCTGTCCCTCCAGGCGGATGTGCGCCCACTTGCGGTCGGTCAGCCACGGCACGTAGTCCGACGGGCCCACATGCACGTCGTCGGCGGGCAGCTCGTGACCCATGATCGAGGTGACCGCATTGGTCTTGGAGACCTTCTTGGACTCCAGGCGCTCGCGCTCGAGCATGTTGTAGAAGTCCATGTTGCCACCCACGTTGAGCTGGGAGGTGCGCAGCAGCTTGACGCCGCGCTCGTGAAACAGCCGCGCCAGCGCGCGGTGCACGATCGTCGCCCCCACCTGGGACTTGATGTCGTCGCCGATGATCGGCAGGCCGGCCTTGAGAAAGCGCTCGTTCCAGTAGCGCTCGCGGGCGATGAACACCGGGATGCAGTTGACGAACGCGCAGCCGGCGTCCAGCACCTGCTCGACGTACCACTTGGTCGCCTGCTCGGAGCCCACCGGCAGGTAGGACACGACCACGTCGGTGCGCGTGGAGCGCAGCACCTCGGCGATGTCGGCGGTCTGTCCCGGCGCCTTGACGATCTTCTGCGACAGGTAGCGGCCCAGTCCGTCGTGGGTCATGCCGCGCATCACCGGCACGCCGAGGCGCGGGACGTCGTCGCCCAGCTTGAGCGTGTTGTTCTGCCCGGCGAAGATCGCCTCGCTGAGGTCCCTTCCGACCTTCTCGGCATCGATGTCGAAGGCGGCCGAGAACTCCACGTCGCGCACGTGGTAGCCGCCCAGGTCGACGTGCATCAGCCCCGGGACCTGCTGGGAGGGGTCGGCGTCGCGGTAGTAGTGCACGCCCTGAACGAACGAGCTGGCGCAGTTGCCGACGCCGATGATCGCCACGCGCACCTTCTCGTGCTGGTGGCGGGCGCTGCCGTTGGTGGTGGTCACTTTGTGGGGCTCCCTTCTTCGGAATCGGGCCGGCGGGAAGCGCCGACCTGACGACACGGCTACTCGCCCGCCTCCCGCAGCCGCTTTCGAACGTACACGATCCGCTGTATCACCGTGAGCGCGCTCAGGCCCGCCAGCACGTACACGGCAGGCGCCAGCAGCCGCACGTCGATCACCGACGCGCCACGTGCCAGCACCAGCCCGATCGAGAGGATCACGACCCGCACCGGGCGCGTGGCCAGGCCCACCTTGCATGCCACGCCAAGCGCCTCTGCGCGCGCGCGCGTGTAGGAGACCATCAGCGACGCCAGCACCGCGACCACGACGGCGGCCACGGCGATGCGGTCGTGCAGCGCCGCGAAGTGAGCGGCGACCGCCGTGAGGACGATCCCCTCCTCCAGTCGGTCAAGCGTCGAGTCAAGGAACGCCCCGAACGGCGTCCCCTTGCCCGACATGCGGCTGTATCGCCCGTCCAGCGTATCCATCACCGAACCGACGATGAACGCCAGCCCAGCCGCCAGGAACATCTGCTCCCACACAAGGACTGCGGCCACCACGTTGAGCGCAAAGCCCGTCAGCGAGATCGCGTTCGGCGTCAGGCGGCTCTCGATCAGCCGCTCGCGCATCAGCTCCTGCGTGAGCGGCATGGAGCGCGGGCGCGGCCGCGACCGCCGCCGGCGCGGCGGGGTGGACAGGGGGGGCGAGGCCTGTGCGGGCACCGGCTCAGGTTAGTTGCTTGCGGGCGGGGTGCGCGGCCCGGGGTGCTGGGCTGCGGTATGCGCGGCCCGGGGTGCCGGGCTGCGGGGTGCGCGGCCCGTGGTGCCGGGCTGCGGTACGCGCGGCCGGCCGGGGACGCTCATCTGAGGCGCGCGCGGCCGGGCCTGCTCGTCTGATGCGCGCGCGGCCGGGCCCGCGCAACCGGCTCACTCGCCGGTTGTGGCGAAGTGCGCCAGCCGCTCGGCCAGATGCGGCCGCTCGAGCCACGGCCAGTGGCCAGCGCCCTCGCACAATTCAAGCTCGGCATCCGGCAGCGCGCGGGCGTACGCGCCGGCAAACGAGGCCGGAAACCACGGGTCCAGCTCGCCCCAGACCACCAGGACCGGCTGGGAGAGCTGTCTGAGGCCGGCGCCGATCACCGGCAGAGAGTCGATGTCCACCGAGCGGTGCAGGCGCAGGATCGCCCGCTGCGTCCCCTGGTCGAACTGCTCCCAGATCGCGTTCACGCGCTCGGCCGGCCAGGCGCCCGGGTCGGCGCAAGCGCCTCGCAGCACCCGCGCCAGAAGCCAACGGTTGACCGATCCCATCAGCAGCTCGCCGACCCCCGGGCGCCGCAGCCAGCGCGCGAGCGGCGGCCACGCGAACCCGTCCAGCAGCGGCAGCGCGTCGACGATCGCCACGCGCGCCACCCGGTCGGCGGCCCTGCCGGCGAGCAGCAGCGCGACCGCGGCGCCCCATCCGTGCCCGACGACCGACACCTGCTCGAGTCCCAGGTGCTCCAGCAGCCGCTCGGCGAACGTGACGTAGCCGCCGAGCGAGTAGTCGAGGTTGCCCGCCTTTCCCGTGCGTCCGAAGCCGGGCAGGTCCACGGCGACGCCGCCCGTGCGCGCCAGCGGCTCACCCCAGTCGTCGCAGCTGGTCGGCACGCTGTGGAGGTAGAGCGTCTCCACGCCGGCCGGCGGCGCTCGACGGAGGAACACCGGGGCGCCGTCGAGCTCGATCGTGTGCTCCTCGACGTCCAAGCGTGCCGAGGATAACGTCCGCCCACGTGACTGTGTCCGCGCAGCAGAGGGTATCCGCGTCCGCTCCCCAGGGGACGACCGAGTCCGCTCCGCAGCGGGCGACCGCCGCCAAGCCCACGGCGCGCAGGGTCCGCGCGATCCGTGACCGCCTCCGGCTTGTGTACGGGGTCCCTGGCTGGGCTCCCCACGGCGATCCGATCGCCGAGCTGGTGCTGACCGTGCTGTCGCAGTCCACCAACGACCGAAACCGCGACGTCGCCTATCTGCGCCTGCGCGAGCGGTTTGCGACCTGGGAGGATGTCCGCCGCGCGTCGGTCGATGAGATCGAGGAGGCGATCCGCCCCGGCGGGATCTCACGCGTCAAGTCGGCTCGCATCCGTGCGATCCTTGACGCGATCGCCTCCCGCGGCGAGCTCTCGCTGGAGTGGCTTGAGCGGCTGCCGGTCGCCCAGGCGCGCGCCTACCTTTGCTCGCTGCCCGGGGTGGGGCGCAAGACCGCGGCCTGCGTGCTGCTGTTCGCCCTGGGCATGCGCGACGTCCCCGTCGACACGCACGTCTCACGGGTCGCGACCAGGCTCGGCCTGCTGCCGGCCGGGGCCGGGTTCGACGAGCTCCACGACCGGATGCTCGCACTCACCCCACCGGGCGCGGAGCTTGAGCTGCACGTCAACCTGCTGCGCCACGGCCGTCGCACCTGCCACGCGCGCCGTCCGGAGTGTGGCGCCTGTGCGCTGTCCCGCATGTGCCCGAGCGCGCATTCGCTGTGACCCGCCGCCGGGCGAGGCGACGCCCACCGCTCGGGCACGACGAGGCCCACCGCCCTTCCGCAGGCGCCGTGAGCCTATCCACGGGCGCCTGAGCCGGATCTCCCAGACGGCTCAGATCTGCTACGATGCGACTCAGATTTTGTAACCACACGGGAGCAGGCATAGAACATGGGAAAGACAATCGGAATCGATCTGGGCACGACCAACAGCTGCATGGCCGTGCTGGAGGGCGGCGAGCCGACCGTGATCGAGAACGCCGAGGGCGGCCGCACGACCCCCTCGGTGGTCGCCTTCACGGCGTCGGGCGAGCGTCTCGTCGGCACGGTGGCAAAGCGCCAGGCGGTGACCAACCCGCAGAACACGATCTTCTCGATCAAGCGCTTCATGGGCCGCAAGGAGGCCGAGGTGCGCGACGAGGAGCAGATCGTCCCCTACAAGGTCGTCGCGGGCCCCAACGGCGACGCGCGCGTTGAGGCTGGCGGCAAGCTGTACTCGCCGCCGGAGATCTCGGCGATGATCCTCGCAAAGCTCAAGGCCGACGCCGAGGCCTACCTCGGCGAGACGGTTGACAGCGCCGTGATCACGGTCCCGGCGTACTTCAACGACAGCCAGCGGCAGGCGACCAAGGACGCGGGCAAGATCGCGGGGCTTGAGGTCAAGCGGATCATCAACGAGCCGACGGCCGCTTCGCTGGCCTACGGCCTGGACAAGGAGTCCGACCAGACGATCCTCGTCTTCGACCTCGGCGGCGGCACCTTCGACGTGTCGGTGCTGGAGATCGGTGACGGCGTCTTCGAGGTCAAGTCGACGGCCGGTGACAACCACCTCGGCGGTGACAACTTCGACAAGGCGATCGTCGACTGGCTGGTGGCCGAGTTCAAGAAGTCTCAGGGCATCGACCTGGCCGCCGACCCGATGGCGCTTCAGCGCCTCTACGAGGCGGCCGAGAAGGCCAAGATCGAGCTCTCGACCACCCAGGAGACGCAGATCAACCTGCCGTTCA
>DATGLC010000006.1:0-52921 GCA_035294345.1 Solirubrobacteraceae bacterium | reverse complement strand
CGAGGACGATGATCCCCCACAGGCCGAGGATCACGCTCGGGATCGCCGCCAGAAGCTCCACGAGGATCGCCACCGGCCGGCGCACGAACCGCGGCGCGAGCTCGGTCAGGTAGACGGCGATCGCGATCGCCATCGGCGTCGCGATCAGCAGCGCAAGCAGCGAGCTGACCAGAGTTCCGTAGATGAAGTCCAGCGCGCCGAACGAGCCGACGCCCCCGGCCGCGGTGGGGTTCCACGCCTGGCGCCAAACGAAGCTGACCCCGTATCGGGAGATCGCCGGGCTCGCGTCGTTGAAGACGACCTCGGCGATCCACACGATCAGCGCCACCGCCCCCACCCCGGCGAGCGTGGACAGCCAGCGCATGGCCGGATCGCCGATTCGATCGGCGACCCGGATCCGCACGTCAAGAACCCCGCCCGCGGGCCGGGCGGCCGGCGCGGACGCGCTCACGGCCCCGCGCGCCCCTGCGCCCGGCGCGCTCGCAGGGCCCCTGAGGGCCGCGAGGGGGCGGCCCTCAGGGGGCGCAGGCGTGTGATGGGTACCCGCGACACGCCGTCTATTTGATCAGGGACACGTCCGTCTGGTCGGCCTTGACGACCGCCGAGGGCAGAGGCGCGAACTCGAGCTTGGCGCCGAGCGGCTGCCCGGAGGTGATCGCCCAGTCGATGAAGGCCTTCAGGGCGCTGACGACCGCGGGGCTGTTGCCGGGCGGCACCAGCACGTAGGTGAACGTCGAGATCGGGTACGCGGTGGGCGCGGAGGCGGGCGGATCGGTGATCGAGACGCCCTGCATCCCGCCGGTCGGAACCGTCGGGAAGGCCGCCGCTGCCGCCTCGATGCTGGGGATCCCGGGGCTGATGTACCTGCCGGCGGCGTTCTGGACCAGGCCGTAGTCGAAGTTGTTCTCGACCACGTAGGCCAGCGTGATGTAGGCGATCGCGCCGTTGGTGGCGCTGAGCGCGCCGCCCACGCCCGAGTTGCCCTTGCCGCCGATCCCGCCCGGCCAGTTGACCAGCACGGCGTTGCCGATCTGCGACTTGAACTGCGGGCTGATCTTCGACAGGTAGTTGGTGAACGCGAACGTGTCGCCGCTGCCGTCGGTGCGGTGCACCGGGACGATCGGGGTGCTGGGCAGCTTGACCCCGGGGTTCAGGGCCTGGATCGCGGGGTCGTTCCACCGCTTGATCTTCCCCAGCCAGATGTCGGCCAGGACCGGGCCGGTGAAGTGCAGGTGGTTGGGAACCCCGTTGACGTGGTAGGCGATCGCGACCGCGGCCAGTGCCCAGGGGATCTCCAGGCACTTGCAGGAGGCCTCCTGGCTTGAGGTCAGCGGCGCGTCCGAGGCCCCGAAGTTGACGGTGCGCGCGGTCGCCTGCTCGATCCCGCCGCCCGAGCCGATCGCGCCGTAGGTGATGGCGACGCCGAACTTCGTGTCGTATACGGGCTGCCACTCGGACACCAGCGGCGCCACCAGCGTGCTGCCCGCGCCGACGAGGGTCTTCGCGCCGCCGGGCGACGCCGAGCCGCTGGAGGAGCTCGCCGCGCTGCTTGACGCGCTCGACGAGCTGGGCGCCGCGGCGGCGGAGCTGGAGCTCGACGAGCTGCTGGCCGATCCGCATGCCGCGATCGCCAGGGCGGCCATGGCCGCCAGGCCGATCGCCGCGATCCTCTGTCTGTGCACTTCCTCCTCCTTGTTCATGTAGGGCTGAGAGCGAGTCTGGGCGCGACCGGCCCGGGCGATGTGAACCTGCTGTGAACCGGCTGTGAAAGCCTTGCCCGGGCGGCGCCGGCTGTCAGCCGCGTCCGTTGGCCGCCGCCCCGCCACGCGCCGCAGACGCCGAGCGCGCCCGGGAGCGGCCGGGCGCACTCGCGTCATCGACGGGAACGGGCGCCAGTCGGTAGCCGAGCCTGAAGTGGGTGTGGATGAAGGTCCAGCCGGGCACGGCCGCGGCCAGCTTCACGCGCAGCTTGCGCACGTAGACGTCGACCGAGCGGGTCCGCGCCGGCATCTCCCCGCCCCACACCAGCTCGAACAGCTCCTCGCGGGCGAGGATCCGGTCGGGCCTGCGCGCAAGCTCGGTGAGCAGCTCAAGCTCTCGGATGGAGAGCATCAGGGTGCGCCCGCCCGCCCGCGCCAGGCGCTCTGAGGGGACGACGGTCAGCGGCCCCGCCTCCAGCACCTCCGGACCCGTCCGCCTGCGCCGCGCCATGGCCGGCGATCGTGCAAGAGATGCGCCGCCCGGTGGTTATCGCCGCGTGACCGGCGCGTGAAAGAGCCGTGAACGCACGCCGCTGACGGACGAGGCGCGCCAGCCGGCGGGCGAGGCGCGCCAGCCGGCGGGCGAGCGCAAGCGCCGGCCGGTCGCACGGCGGGCGCCCAGCTGGCGACCGCTCAGCGGGCGACCACCGCCAGGCGCGCGCGCGTGCCCGCGGCGCCATCCGCGTCTGCGGCGCCGCAGACCGCGGCGGGCTTGGCGGCGTGCGCCTCCTGCGCGCCGGCCGCCGGCTCGGGCGCGAACCGGTAGCCGACCCCGAAGTGCGTGTGGATGTAGTCCCAGCCCGGAGAGGCCGCGCGCAGCTTCTGGCGCAGCTTGCGCACGAACACATCGACCGACCGGTCGCCGTGGGCCATCGCGTAGCCCCACACGCGCTCATAGATCTCCTCGCGCCGGAGCACGCGCTCGGTGGCCGACAGGAGCGCCAGCAACTCGAACTCGCGCGCGGTCAGCTCGAGGCTGCGCTCCCCCACGTAGGCCTGATGCATGTCCGGGCGAATCGTGATCTCGCCGTACTGCGACACCGCGTCCACCGGGGCCTCCGCCCTGCGCGCTCGGCGAACGGCCGCCTGCAGCAGCGCGATCACCTCCTCGGCATGGCACGGCTTGGTGATCCACGCGTCGGCTCCGAGCCGCAGTCCGCGGACCCGCTGGGCGACCGACGAGGGCCCGGTGCACACGACGACCGCCAGCCCGGGGAGCCTTGCGCAGACCCGCTCCAGGTAAGGCCAGCTGTCGACTCCCAAGAGCACCGGGTCGAGCACCAGCGCGCCGGCTCGCAGAGACACGAGCGCATCGACGCTGGGCGCGCTGTGCAGCCACCGGTGCTCGTAGCCGTGCGCGCCAAGCCGCTTCACGAGCACCTGCACGAACCCGCTGTCGCGGTCCATGACCGCCACCCTGAGCCTGCGCGGCGATCCGGCCCCGGCGGCGGGCGCCTCGCCTCGTTCCGTCGACATGGCGCGCACTCTAGCCCAAGGCCAGGCGCACGCGAGCTCGGAGCAGCGCGGTCACAGGATCTTTACATGCAAGCAACGACATTCCGAGCCGCCGGCCGGCGGCGCGGATCTGGTCCGCCGGGATGCGGCTGCCGCTATCCTCGACCGGCCGGCCCAGCGACGGGCAGCCGGACGCAGACGCAGTCAGAGCACCCGCATGGCATCGCGCAAGGAACAGAAGGAGGCCGCCCGCCGGCGCAGGCTCGCCGAGGAGCAGGCGCTCGCGCAGCGCGCCGCTCGGGCGCGCCGGATGCAGATGCTCGGCGGCGTGCTCGTCGGCGCGGTGGTCGTGGTCGCCGCGCTGATCGCGATCAACTCCTCGGGGGCGCCGGCGGCGGCGCGCGTGCCCAAGCCCAACAGCCCGCAGGCCCGCCAGGCGGTGGCGACCGTCACAAGGCTGCTGTCAGGCATCCCGCAGCATGGGACCACGCTCGGCTCGCCCAACGCGAAGGTCACCGTCACCGAGTTCGGCGACCTCGTCTGCCCCATCTGCAAGGAGTTCGCGCTCGGCGCCGAGAACCAGCTGATCGCAAACGACGTCCGCGCGGGCCGCGTGAAGCTCGTCTACCGCGCCCTTGAGACCGCGTCGCTGACGGCCAACAACTCGATGTTCGTGCCCGGGCAGGTCGCCGCGCGCGCGGCGGGAGAGCAGAACCTCGGCTGGGACTACATCGAGCTCTTCTACCACGAGCAGGGCGACGAGACCACCAGCTATGTGACCAACGGCTACCTCGAGGGCCTCGCAGAGCAGATCCCCGGCCTCAACTACGCGCGCTGGAGCGCCGCCCGGCAGTCCTCGGCGCTGGCGGCCGAGGTCAGGGCCGACGAGCAGGCCGCCGCCGCGGCCGGCTACAACAGCACCCCCACGATCGTCGTCAGCGGCCCCAAGGGCCAGGCGCCGGCGATCGTCGGCGCGACCGACTACGGCACGCTGGAGTCGGTGATCAGATCCGTGTCGTGAGCACGGTCGCGCGCAGGGCGATGCTGGTGATCTCGGTGCTCGGCATCGCGCTGGCGACGTACCTGACGATCGTGCACTACGCGGGCCTCAGGCCGGTCTGCACGGCCGGGCAGTCGTGCGTGCGGGTGCAGACCTCGCCCTGGTCCAGGCTCGACGGGGTGCCGGTCGCCCTGCTGGGGCTGATCGGCTACATCGCGATCTTCGCCACGCTGATCGCCCCCGACTGCGAGGAGGCGCGCCTGGCGACGCTCGGGCTGACGACGATCGGGTTCGCGTTCAGCGCATATCTGACCTACCGGGAGGGTCACTCGATCCACGCCTACTGCGAGGAGTGCCTGACCAGCGCGGCGTTCATGACGCTGCTGTTCGCCGGGGCGATCTACCGGTATCTGGCAACCGGCCAGCAGCCGGCATCGACGGCGCCCGCCGCCCCGGCGGGACGCCGAGGCTGACCGGCACCCCCCTGCCGGCTGGCGCGCTGAGCTGATCGAGCACCTCGCCCGGCGCGCAAGCCGTCCGGTCGAGGTTCGATCATCAGCGGGGTGAGCTGGCGATCGACGCGAGCGGGTGGGCGCGGCGAGCGCCGGGTGGCCGTGATCGACCTCGGCTCAAACTCCTGGCGGCTGGTCGTGTTCACCTTCGCCGGCGGGCCCGATCGCTGGTGGAAGCAGACCGACGAGCTGTTTGAGACCGTCAGGATCGGGGCCGGCCTGGCGTCCACGGGGCGGCTCGGCGATGCGGCGATGGCCCGCGGCGACGAGACCCTGGACGTGTTCGCCCGCTTCTGCGCCGCCAACCGCCTTGCGCCCTCCGATGTGCACGCGGTCGCGACCAGCGCGCTGCGCGACGCGGCCAACGGCCCGGGGTTCGTCGACGCGGCGGCCCGCCGGACTGGCCTTGCGATCCGGACGCTGTCGGCCTCCGAGGAGGCGCACTACAGCTACCTGGCCGCCGTCAACACGACCACGCTGACCGACGGGGTGGTGCTCGACATCGGCGGGGGCAGCGTCCAGCTGACCCACGTGGCCGGCCGGCGGGCGCTTGACAGCGCCTCCTTTCCGCTGGGGGCTCTGCGCCTCACCGAGGAGCTTTTGCCGGGCGAGGGCCCCGCCAGGCGCAAGGACCTCGCCCGCCTGCGCGCCCGGGTGCGCGAGTCGCTGGCGGGGCTTGACTGGCTCGCCGCCTCAGGGCCGCGCCTGGTGGGCGTCGGCGGCGCGGTCCGCAACCTCGCGGCGGCCGCGCAGGAGCCCGGCGCGCCGGACGTGGGCGTGCAGGGGTACCGGATCGCGCCCGAGCGGCTGTCGGAGCTGGTGGGCAGGCTGGCGGCGCTGCCGGTGCGCGAACGCAGGCTGCCGGGGATCAAGCCCGGGCGCGCGGACCTGATCCTGGCGGCCGCGGCGACGCTGGACGAGGTCGTCGCGCTGGGCGGCTTCGACGGGCTGGAGGCGACCGAGGCTGGGCTGCGTGAGGGCGTGTTCTTCGAACGGGCGCTGTTCGCCGGCGAGGACCCGGTGCTGGCCGACGTGCGCCGCGCGTCGGTGAGGAACCTTGCCCTCCAGTACGAGTCGGACATGGCGCACGTCGAGCACGTGGCCAAGCTGGCCTGCGAGATGTTCGACTCGCTGGTCGCGGCCGGCCTGTTTGACCCGCTGGCGGGGGAGCGCGAGCTTCTGTGGGCCGCGGCGCTCTTGCACGACGTCGGCATGACGATCTCCTACGACGACCACCACAAGCACAGCCGCTATCTGATCGAGAGCCTCGACATCCCGGGCTTTGACCCCCGTGAGCGGGCGCTGATCGCGCAGATCGCGCGCTATCACCGCAAGGGCACGCCGCGGCTCGGCGCGCTCGCGCCGCTGACGCGGCCGGGCGACGAGCGGCTGCTGGAGCGCTGCGCGGTGATCCTGCGGCTGGCCGAGCACCTGGAGCGGGGGCGCGACCAGGCGGTGTCCGCGGCGCACCTTGAGACCAACGGCGACGGCGTGGATCTGCACCTGCGGGCCGGCGGCGACCTGACGCTGCCGCGCTGGAGCGTCGAGCGCTACGGTGACGACCAGGCGTTTGAGCGGGTGTTCTCCCGCCGCCTGGTGGTCGGCTGAGCGGCGCCGGCTGCGCGCCCTCGCGCTGGCGTACTGTTTGCGGAGATGATCTGGCTGCTCAGACACGCCGACGCGGCGCCCGGGGAGCCCGACGAGGCACGGCCGCTGACGGCCAAGGGCGAGCGCCAGGCCAGGGCGGCAGGGCTGGCGCTCGCGCGGCTGGGGGTCCGGCTGGATGCCTGCCTGACGAGCCCGCGGGTGCGCGCGCTGGAGACCGCGCGGTTGGCGTGCGAGCCGATCGGGCTCTCGCCGGCCGTGACGCGCGAGCTCGACGGCGGCCCGTTCGACGCGCAGCGGCTGGCCGCGGGACTGGGCGACGTGCTGCTGGTCGGCCACAACCCGTCGATGCAGCAGGCGCTGCGCGACCTGACCGGGGCGCGCACGAGGCTTCGCAAGGGCGCGCTCGCCGCCGTGGCCGAGCGGGAGCTGGAGCTGCTTCTGGGCCCGGCGGAGCTGGCCGCCGTGGCGGGCGAGGTGCACCGGTGACCGAGCTTGAGACCGGCGCGCCGGAGCTCGCACGCCCGCGCCCGCAGACGCACTGGCCGCACACCAACCGGGAGCTGTCCTGGCTTGACTTCAACGACCGCGTGCTGCAGCTGGCCGAGGACCCGTCGCTGCCGCTGATCGAGCGGCTGAAGTTCCTGGCGATCTTCGTCTCCAACCTGGACGAGTTCTTCATGATCCGCGTCGCGGGCCTGCACGACCAGCTCGACGCCGGCGTGGAGGCGCGCGGACCCGACGGGCTCTCCCCCCAGGAGGTGCTGCGAGCGATCCACGACCGCGTCCGCGCGATGGACAGGCGCCACTCCGATCAGTTCGAGCGCGTCGTGCGCCCCGCGCTCGCGCGCCACGGGGTGCGGATCGTCGACTGCGCCGGCTCGGGGGCGCCGGCCGAGCTGATCGAGCGCCACTTTCGCGAGCAGATCTTCCCCGTGCTCACGCCGCTGGCGGTCGGCCACGGACGGCCGTTCCCGTACATCTCCAACCTGTCCTTGAGCCTGATCGTGCGGCTGCGCGACCCGGACACCGACCGCGAGGCGTTCGCCCGCGTGAAGGTGCCCAAGGAGGTGCTGCCGCGGTTTGTGGAGATCGCGCCGGACACGTTCATACCGCTCGAGGACGTGATCGCGCGCCACCTGGACGCGCTGTTTCCGGGGATGGAGATCGTCAGCCACGACCTGTTCCGCGTCACCCGCGACGCCGACTTCGAGGTCTCAGACGAGGCCGACGACCTGCTGCAGGCGGTGGAGGACGAGCTGCGGCGGCGGCGCTTCGGCGAGGTCGTGCGCCTGGAGGTCGGCGCCGGCATCGACCCCGCGCTGCGCACGCGGCTGATCGAGTGGCTGTCGGTCGACGAGCTGCAGGTCTACGACGTGGAGGGGCTGCTGGACTTGGGCGACCTGTGGCAGATCGCCTCGGTCAGGGACCGGGGCGATCTGCGCTGGCCCGCCTGGACGCCTGTCGCCCAGCCGGCGATCGTCACCTCGCAGGCCGAGGGCGACGGCCAGCCGGACATGTTCGCGATGATGCGCCAGTCGGACCTGCTGGTCCACTACCCCTACCAGTCGTTCTCCGCCAGCGTGGAGCGGTTCGTGGCGCAGGCGGTCGAGGACCCCAACGTGCTGGCGATCAAGATGACCGTCTACCGCACGTCCGACGACTCGGCGCTGGTGCCGTCGCTGATCGAGGCGGCCGAGAAGGGCAAGCAGGCGGTCTGCCTGGTGGAGCTCAAGGCGCGCTTCGACGAGCGCCAGAACATCCGCTGGTCAAGGGCGCTGGAGGAGGCCGGCGCGCACGTCGTGCACGGGATCCCCGGGCTGAAGACCCACGCCAAGGCGATCCTGATCGTCCGTCGCGAGCGCGGGACGGTGCGCAACTACGTGATGGTCGGGACCGGGAACTTCCACGCCAAGAACGCCCGCCTCTACGAGGACTTCGGCCTGTTCACCACCGACCGGGAGATCGGCGAGGAGGTGGCCCACATGTTCAACACGCTCACCGGCTACGGGCACCCGGAGCCGCAGCGCAAGGCTCTGATCGCCCCGACCTGGCTGCGGCGGCCGCTGATCGAGGAGATCGAGCGGACGGTCGAGGCGCACCGCGAGGGCCTTCCCGCGCGGATCGTGATGAAGATGAACGCGCTCGTGGACCGCGAGATCATCGAGGCGCTCTACCGCGCCTCGCAGGCCGGGGTGCCGATCGAGCTCAACGTGCGCGGGATCTGCTGCCTGGTGCCTGGCCTTGCGGGCATCTCGGAGACGATCACGGTGGTCTCGGTGGTGGGGCGCTTCTTGGAGCACAGCCGGATCTACTCGTTTCACCGCGGGAGCGAGCGCCGCTACTACATCGGCTCGGCGGATCTGATGCCCCGCAACCTCGACACGAGGGTTGAGCTGCTGGTGCCGGTCGAGCGGCCGGAGCTGCAGGCCGAGCTGCAGGACACGCTCGATCGCTGCCTGGCGGATGACACCTTCGCCTGGACGCTCGGCCCCGACGGCGCCTGGACGCGCCGGGAGGGGCGCACGCGGTCGGTGCACGCGGAGCTGATGGAGCGCACGCTCGCGCTCGCCGCCTCAGCCGCTAGCACGACGGCCGCCGGGACCGTGGCGGCGGCCGCGGCGGCCGAGGCCGCCCGGCGCTGATCGCGCCGGGGCGACCCCAGCCGTCCGCTCGCCGCCTCAGCCGCCGCTGGGCACCTGGGCCGGCCGCACGCCGAGCTTGACCTTCAGGTGCAGGGTCTGGCCGGAGCGCCTGACGGTCAGCGTCACCGTCTGGCCAGGGTTGTAGTTGTCGATCGTCTCGATGAAGGAGTCCGTCGAGGTGACCGGCGTGCCGTCGACGGCGGTGATCAGGTCGCCCGGCTCTAGCCCCGCCGCGGTCGCCGGCGTGCCGGGCGACACGGAATGGATCCGGGCGCCCCCGGCGAGCGTGTTGTCGAGCTCCACCCCGACGTAGGCGTGCTGCACCTTGCGGCCGGCGATGATCTCGTTGGCGATCCGCTCGTCCTCGTTGATCGGGGTCGCGAACCCCACGCCGGAGCTGGACGCCTCGCCGGTGGGGGTGGTGTTGTTGGTCTCGATCTGGTCGTTGAGGCCGATCACCTGAGCGTCGGCGTTCAGCAGCGGCCCGCCGGAGTTGCCCGGGTTGATCGCAGCGTCGGTCTGGATCGCGCCCGGGATCGTGTAGCCGTTGGGAGCGGTGATGCCGCGCCCGGTCTGGCTGACGATCCCCGCGGTGGTGGTCCACGGCTGGCCGAACGGGCTGCCGATCGCCACGACCGGGTCACCGACCGCCACCGCGGACGAGTTGCCCAGCGGAATGGGGTGAAGCTCGGAGGCGGGCACGTTGACCCTGATCACCGCGACGTCGGTGGATGGGTCGCTGCCAAGCACCTTGGCGGAGGCGGTCAGCCCATTCAGGAACGTGACCTTGACCGACGTGGCGCCGGCAACGACGTGCTCGTCGGTGATGATGTCGCCCCGCTTGTCGTAGACGACGCCGGCTCCCTCGCCCTGCTGGATCTGGGTGCCGCCGCCGAACAGCCCCAGGCCGGGCGACTGGGTCTCCTGGGTGACCTGTATGTCCACCACGCCGGGCGCCGCCGCGCGGTAGATCTGGTTGATCGTCATCCCGCCGGTGGCGGCAAGCGACGCCGGCGCGCTCTGGGAGGCCGGGCTTGACTGGGAGACCACGGTCGTGGTCACGTCGCGCGTGGTGGTGGAGCCGGTGCCGGCGATGACGAGCGCCACGATCGCACCCGCCGCCGCGCCGGCGATGATCGGTAACAGTCGGCTTAGGGTCCTCATCTGCCTGGCTCTCTCATGTCGGGTCTCGTTTCGTCGGTCCCATCACAGCAGGGACCCATGAGGAACCTGACAGAGTTCCCCAAGAACTCCGTAAGACGCGAGCGCGAGCTCCGTGGGCCGCGAGCGCCGCGATCACGCGCGCGCCCGCGCCCGCGCGCCACGCTCCCGCGCCATCTCGATGAAGGGGTCGAGCGCCTGTGGGTTGGCCAGCGAGTCGCGGCTTACGACATCCTCCGCGCGGGCGCCCATCAGGATCCGCTTGACCGGCACCTCGAGGATCTTGCCCGACAGGGTGCGGGGCACGGCGGCCACCTGGAGCACCTCGTCGGGCACGTGGCGCGGCGAGCAGTCCTCGCGCACGCGACGGCGGATCTCCGCGGTCAGCCGCTCATCCAGCGAGACGCCCTCGCGCAGCACCACGAACAGCGGCATCCATCCCTCGCGGCCGCTCTTCGGCGCAGCCGACGCCGGCAGGTCGACGACCAGCGCATCGACCACCTCGTCAAGCGAAAGGACCGCGCGGTAGATCTCGCTGGTTCCCATCCGCACGCCGCCCCGGTTGATCGTCGCATCCGAGCGTCCGTGGATGATCGCCGTGCCGCGCTCCGTGATCTCGATCCAGTCGCCGTGGCGCCAGACGCCGGGGTAGGTGCTGAAGTAGGCCTCGCGCAGGCGCGACCCGTCGGCGTCGCCCCAGAAGGCGATCGGCATCGACGGCATCGGCCGCGTGATCACCAGCTCGCCGACCTCGCCCACCAGCGGCCGTCCCTGCGCATCCCAGGCCTCCACGGCTGCGCCGAGCGAGCGGGCCTGCAGCTCGCCCTCGTGGACGGGCAGCGTCGGCACGCCGCCGACGAACGCGGTGCACATGTCGGTCCCGCCGGAGGTGGAGAACAGCCACAGGTCGGGGCCGAGCTGCTCATAGACCCAGCGAAAGCCGTCGGCAGACAGTGGCGAGCCGGTCGACCCCACGGCCGACAGCGCCGACAGGTCACGCCCCGCCCGCGGGCGGGTCCCGGCCTTCATGCAGGCCGAGATGAAGGCCGCGCTGGTGCCGAAGGTCGAGATCCGCGCATCGTGCGCAAGCTGCCACAGCGTGTCCAGCGTCGGGTGCCCGGGGTTGCCGTCGAACAGCACGATCGACGCGTCGGTCAAAAGCCCCCCGACGAGGAAGTTCCACATCATCCAGCCGGTCGTCGTAAACCAGAACAGCCGGTCTCCGCGCTGGGCGTCGACGTGCAGGTTGAGCTTCTTGACCTGCTCGAGCAGGATCCCTCCCTGGCTGTGGACGATCGCCTTCGGCAGCCCGGTCGTCCCCGAGCTGTAGAGGATCCACAGCGGGTGCTCGAAGCGCGGCCTGGCGAACTCAAGCTCGCCGTCGGCGCCGAAGCCGGGCTCCCAGCCGCTTGCGTCCAGGTATCCGAGCCGCACGGTGCGCCGCAGTCCGGGCAGCGCCGCGGCGATCTCGGCCACGGCCTCGGTGCGGTCGAAGTCCCGGCCCCCGTAGCGGTAGCCGTCAACCGCCAGCAGCACCGCCGGCTCGATCTGCGCGAAGCGGTCGATCACGCTGCGGGCGCCGAACTCGGGCGCGGCCGAGGACCAGACCGCGCCCAGCGAGGCGCAGGCCAGGAAGGCGGCGACGGTCTCCGGGATGTTGGGCATGTAGGCCGCGACGCGGTCGCCCTCGCCGACGCCCAGGGCCCGAAGGCCCCCGGCGATCCGCGCCGTCTCGCGGCGCAGGCGCCCCCACGTCCAGGCATCGAGCCCGGGGCGCACCTCCGAGCGCGCCCGGATCGCGACCGCCTCCGGATCGCGGCCGCGGAACACGTGCTCGGCATAGGAGACGCGCGCGCCGGGAAACCAGGTCGCCCCAGGCATCGAGCGCTCGCCCAGCACCATCCCGTCCCATCCCTCAAGGCGCAGCTCAAAGAACTCCACGACGGCGGACCAGAAGCCGTCCAGGTCCTCCACCGACCAGCGCCACAGATCCGCGTAGCCGTCGAAGCGCAGCCCGCGACGCTCGCCCAGCCACCGCTGGAAGCGCGTGAGGACGGCCCGCTCGATCCGCTCGGGCGAAGGCTCCCATAGGACCGGCGGCTCGCTCACCGCGGCAAAGATAGACGCAGACCGGGCCGCGGCGCCGCCCGGGCGGCGGCCGCGCCGGCGTCAGACGTCGCGGTGGGCACAGCGCCTGAGGACCGGCGGACGCGCCCGGACGGGAGTCACGTTCCGAGCCGCCGCCGGTTCCCCAGGTGTGTCGGGAGGGTCGCCCCTCCCTGCGACGAGGCGCACATTCGTCGCAGCCGTCCGGCGCCAGCACGACGGCGGGCATGGCCCGGCGCGGGGATGCCGGTGCCCGCCCGCTGCTCGCCACGCTTCAGACGGCGCCGGGACGACACTGGGCCAGCCTACGAACGCGGACGTCAGCTCTCCGTAAGAGAGCGGGGCGCGGGCAGGCGGGCCGCGACGGACCCGGCGGGCAGCCCATCCGGGACGGCCCCGGCGGACCCGCCATCCGGGACGGCCCCGGCGGAGCCGTCATCCGGGACGGCCCCGGCGGACCCGTCGCGCGGGACGGCCCCGGCGGAGCCGCCGCCCGGGACGGCCCCGGCGAACCCGTCGCCCGGGACGGCCCCGGGGGGCATGCCATCCGGCAGGGCCCCGGCGGGCGCAGCGGCGGCGGACGGGGCCCCGGGCTGCTTGTGCGCCGGCGCCTGCGCGAGCGCGGGCAGCGTGACGGTGGCGCGCAGGCCCCCGCCGGCGCGCGCCTGAAGCGAAAGCTCGCCGCCGCTGGCGCGCGCGATCGAGCGCACGATCGAAAGCCCCAGCCCGAAGCCGCGCACCGAGCGGTCCAAGCGCCGGAACGGCTCGGCCAGCTCCCTGACGCGGCTGGGGTCGATCGGCCGCCCCCCGTTCTCGACCGTCAGCAGCACCCGGCCCTGCAGCGTGCGAGTGTCGACCTCGATGAACCCCCCGTGCTCGTTGTGCTGGATGGCGTTGTCGAGCAGGTTTGCGATCAGGCGCTCCAGCAGTCCCGGATCGCCGTGACACCAGGCGCTGCGCAGCGAGTCGCGGATCTCGATCCGCCGCTCCTGCGCGCGCGCCCAGAGATCTGTGATGCAGTCGCCCGCAAGCGAAGCGAGGTCCACCGGCTCGCTGTGGCCCGGTGCGCCCTCGCTGCGAGCCAGCAGCAGCAGGCTCGAGATCAGCGCTTCGCAGCGGTCGACCGCGTCGCGGACCGTCTCGCCCATCTCGCGCAGCTCCTGAACCCCCGCGTCGGGGTCCGCGAGCGCCACGTCGAGCTCGGTGCGCATGATCGCAAGCGGCGTGCGCAGCTCGTGCGAGGCGTTGGCGACGAAGTGCCGCTGGCTGGCGAACGCCGAGTCCAGGCGCTCGAGCATGCCGTCGAAGGTGTCGGCGAGCTCCTTGAGCTCGTCGGCGGGGCCGCGCAGCGCGATCCGCTCCCCCAGGTTCTCCCCGGACACCCGCTGGGCGGTGGCGGTGATCCTCCTCAGCGGCGCCAGCGCTCGCCCCGCCAGCACCCAGCCGGTCACCACCGATACGGCCGTCATCATGAACAGGCCGACCCCGTATTCGATCAGCAGCCGGTGCAGCGCCTGCGTGAGGATCTGAGCCTCGGCGGTGTGCACGAGCGCCGCGTCCGGCGAGCCCGGTGGGAAGTCGAACGGATACCCGTGGTGCAGGTGAAAGCCCAGCCGCGCCAGCTCGCGGCGAAGGCGCGGCCGCGTCACGAGGTTCTCCCGCACGAACACGTAGCCGATCGTCAAAAGCACCGCGCCGGTGATCAAAAACACGGTCCCGTACAGGGCGGTCAGGCGCAGGCGGATCGTCGGCGCGGGCCGGCGCAGCCAGCGCCGGGGGACCCATCTGGGCCGATCGGGCGCCGGCTGTGGTGCAGCGGCGCTCACGCCATCCTGTAGCCGACGCCGATCACCGTCTGGACCACCGGCGGCTCGCCGAGCTTGCGCCGCAGGGTCATGATCGTCATCCGCACCACGTTGGTGAACGGGTCGGTGTGCTCGTCCCACACGCGCTCCAGCAGCTCCTCGGCTGAGACCGTGGCGCCGTCGGCCGCCATCAGCGCCTCCAGGACCGCGAACTCCTTGCGCGCGAGCTCGATCTCGCGGCCGCCGCGCGTCAGCCGCCGGCGCGCTGGGTCAAGCTCCAGGTCCCCGCGGCGCAGGATCGGCGGCCGGCTGGGCGACGAGCGGCGCGCGAGCGCGTGGATCCGGGCGACCAGCTCGGCGAAGCGAAACGGCTTTGACAGGTAGTCGTCGGCCCCCAGCGACAGCCCCTCGACCAGGTCCTCCAGCGCGCCGGCTGCGGTGAGCATCAGGATCCCGGTCTCGGGCCGCTCGGCGCGCACGACGCGGCAGACCTCGTCGCCGTGGACGACCGGCAGCTCGCGATCGAGCACCAGCACGTCGTAGCGGACCACCCTCGCCTTGGCGATCGCCTGGCCGCCGTCGAGCGCGACGTCGACCGCCAGGCCCTGGCGGCGCAGCCCCTTTGCGACCGTCTCTGCCAGGCGCAGCTCGTCCTCTGCGATCAGCACGCGCATGAGCCGTGATCGCCCCCCATCGTAGGAGATCGAGCGCGCCGGCCCGCGCTCACGCCGGCGCCGCGAGCCGCTCGCCTGCGCGCGGGCCCGCCGCCGGAGCGGGGGCGCGCGGCAGCGAGATCCACACATCGGCGCCGCCGCCGGGACGGTTGGCGGCGTGCGCTGAGCCGCCGTGGGCCTCGGCGATCGCCTCCACGATCGACAGCCCCAGCCCGACGCCGCCGCCGGGACGGCTGGGGTCAGCGCGCGTGAAGCACTCGAACGCGCGGGGAAGGAAGTCGGCGGCGAACCCGTCGCCCTCGTCGAGCACGTGCAGCTCGACGGCCTCGCCCGCGCGCTGGGCGCGCAGCACCACCTGGCCGGCGCCGTGGCGCAGCGCGTTGGCCACGAGGTTGGCCAGCGCCTGCTCCAGGCGCTCGGGATCGGCGTCCAGGGTCTCCTCGTCGCGCACCTCGATGCGAAGCGCCGAGCGCCGACGGCGCGTGGCGGTGTCAAACCGGGCCGCGACGGCCGCCAGCAGCTCGCCGACGCCGACCGGCCGGCGGTGCAGCTCCAGCTGGCCAAGCTCTGCGCGACCGACGACCAGCAGGTCACGGGCCAGCGCCGCCAGCCGGTCGACCTCCTCCCCGGCCGAGCTCAGCCGCCGCTCGAGCTCGTCGGCGCGTCCGGCGGCGGCGCGTGCCAGCTCAAGCTCGAGCTTGAGGATCGACAGCGGCGTGCGCAGCTCGTGCCCGGCGCACGCGACGAAGGTGCGCTCGCGCCGCAGCGCGTCCTCCAGCCGGTCGAGCATCGCGTTGAGCGTCTCGCCGAGCCGGTGCAGCTCGTCGCGGGCCTCCGGCACGGGGAGGCGCTCGTCGTGGGGGGATCCGGAGATCCGCTCGGCCCACTCGCTCATCCGCTGCACGGGCGCCAGCGCCCGCTCCGCCAGCACGTAGCCGGCCAGGCAGGTGATCAGCAAAAGCAGCGGGCCGCCGATGAACAGCAGCTCGCTCAGGGAGGTGAGCGCGTGGTCTCGCTGCGCCAGGGAGGAGCCGACGACCAGCACCGCGGGCGGGTCGGTGGCGATCGGCGCGGCCAGCAGCCGCGAGCGGTCCCCGCGGTCGACCATCAGGGTCGTGCGAGCGGCACGGCGCAGCTGCGCGCCGCCCAGCAGCGGGGCGCGGAAGCCGACGGTGGCGTCGAGCACGCGCCCGGTCCGGGGGTCGAGGATCTGCGCGAACGCGCCATCCACCTCGGGCAGCGCGGGCAGCGGCGCGCGGCCGCGAACAAGCGTGGCCAGCTCGGCGGCCCGCGCGCGCAGCGACCGGTTGATCCCCTGGTCGAGGCTCGATGTGAGCTCCGCGTCCAAGAGCAGCGCAAGCCCGCCGAAGAGCACCACCATCACCGCCGCGAAGCTGAGCATCAGCCGCACGCGGAACGGCAGCCGCCGCAGCCACCCCCGCACGCCGCCCACCGGCCCGCGCCGCGCGGGGTGTGGCCGCCCGGCGCTCACGCCCTGAGCCTGTAGCCCGCGCCGCGCACGGTCTCGATGTCGGTGCGGTCCAGCTTGTCTCGCAGGTAGCCGACGTAGACGTCGATCACGTTGGAGCGGTTCTCATAGCTTGCGTCCCACACGTGCTCCAGCAGCTCAAAGCGGCTCAGCACGCGGCCTGGGTGGCGCATGAACACCTCAAGCAGCGCGAACTCGCGCGCGGTCAGCGACAGCTCCCGCTCGCCGCGCCAGACGCGCTGCGCCGCGGGGTCCAGCCGCAGGTCGCGCACCTCAAGCAGCGTCGGCCGCGGCGCGCGGCCGCGGCGCGCGAGCGCGCGCATCCGCGCCAGCAGCTCGTCGAACGAGAACGGCTTGGCCAGGTAGTCGTCGGCCCCGCTGTCCAGGCCGCGGATGCGGTCGGCGACATCGTCCAGGGCGGTCAGCATCAGCGTGGGCGACCACACCTCGCGCTCGCGCAGCCGCCGGCAGACCTCGATCCCGTCGGGCCCTGGGAGCATCACGTCCAGCAGGATCACGTCGTAGTCGGTGGCGGTGGCGCGAACCATCGCCTCCTCGCCGGTTCGCGCCACGTCGACCCCCATCCCGCGGCTCGAGAGGCCCTGGCGCAGCAGCGAGGCGAGCTTGGCCTCGTCCTCGACCACCAGCACACGCATCGTCAGCTTGGGCTCGGCATCCGCCGGTCAGCTTCCGACCAGCGCGCGCACGGCCTGGCGCAGCGAGCGCGTGGTCTGCAGCACGGCCGTGGGCTCATACCCGCAGTGCGCCATGCAGTTCTCGCACCGCGGGTCGCGTCCGCGGCCGTAGGACTCCCAGTCGGTGCTCTGCACGAGCTCCCGGTAGGTGCTGGCATACCCGTCGGCCATCAGATAGCAGGGGCGCTGCCAGCCGAACACCGAGTAGCTGGGGATGCCCCAGGCGGTGCAGCCGAAGTCGACCTTCCCCTCCAGGAAGTCCAAGAACAGCGGCGAGTGGTTGAGCCGCCAGCGGCGCCGGCGGCCGTCGGCGAACGCGGCGGAGAACAGCTCGTGGGTCTGGCGCACGCCGAGGAAGTGCTCCTGGTCTGGCGCCTTCTCGTAGGCGTAGGCGGGGGAGATCATCATCTGGTCGACCGCGAGCTCGTCGTTTAGGAAGTCAAGCACCCGCCGCACGGTCTCCGGCGTATCGTGGGTGAAGAAGGTCGTGTTGGTGGTCACGCGGAAGCCGCGCTGCTTGGCGGCGCGGATCGCCGCCACCGCCCGGTCAAAGACGCCCTCGCGGCAGACCGACGCGTCGTGGCGCTCGCGCAGGCCGTCGATGTGCACCGCCCAGGCGAAGTACGGCGACGGCTTGAACAGGTGCAGCTTTCGCTCCATCAGGATCGCGTTCGTGCACAGGTAGACGAACTTGCGCCGCGCCACCAGCTCGGAGACCAGGACGTCGATCTCCGGGTGGATCAGCGGCTCGCCGCCGGCGATCGAGACCATCGGCGCGCCGCACTCCTCGATCGCGTCCAGCGCCTGCTGGACGGGCATCCGCCGGCGAAGCACGTGCTCGGGGTGCTGGATCTTGCCGCAGCCGGCGCACGCGAGGTTGCACTGAAACAGCGGCTCGAGCTCGACGATCAGCGGGAAGCGCTCGCGGCGCGCCAGGCGCTGGCGCGCGAGGTAGGCCGCCATGCGCAGCGTCTGGCGAAGTGGGACGGGCACCGGCCTTCAGCGCTCCCTTCGAACCTCGGGCGGAAGCTTGAAGTGGACGTCCTCGCGCGTGACCGCCCGCTCGCTCACGGTCGCGGCGCCCAGGCCGGCGATCGCCCCCACCACGCGCTCCACCAGCTGCTCGGGCGCCGACGCGCCCGCTGTCAGTCCGATCCGGCGGCGGCCGATCAGCAGCTCCGGCTCGATCTCGCACGCGTCGTCGATGAGCACCGCAGGGCAGCCGGCGCGCTCGGAGACCTCGACCAGGCGGCGCGAGTTGGAGGAGTTGGGCGACCCCACGACGACGACCAGGTCGCAATCGGCCGCCAGCGCGCGCACCGCGTCCTGGCGGTTCTGGGTCGCGTAGCAGATGTCGCTGGACGCCGGGCCGACGATCGCCGGGAAGCGCGCCCGCAGCGCGTCGACGACCTCGGCGGTGTCGTCGATCGACAGCGTCGTCTGCGTCAGGTAGGCGACGCGCTCGGGGTTTGAGACCTCCAGCGCGGCGGCCTCGGCGACGGAGGCGACCACGTGCGTTCGATCGGGCGCCTCGCCGCGCGTGCCCTCGACCTCCTCGTGGCCGGCGTGCCCGACGAGCACGATCTCACGGCCGGCCTGCGCGAACCGGCGCGCCTCCGCGTGCACCTTGGCGACCAGCGGGCAGGTGGCGTCGATCACCTGAAGCCGGCGCCGGGCCGCGGCCGCGCGCACCGCCGGCGAGACCCCGTGGGCGGAGAAGATCACGGTCGCGCCGTGGGGAACCTCGTCCACCTCCTGCACGAAGATCGCGCCGCGCCGCTCAAGCTCGGCGACCACGTGCGCGTTGTGGACGATCTGGCGGCGGACGTAGACGGGGGCGCCGCGCTCCTCGAGCGCCCGCTGCACCACCTCCACAGCCCGCACCACCCCTGCGCACGAGGCCCTGGGGGAGGCGAGGATCACCTCGCGCGAGCCCAGCGCGCGCGCCCACCCCTCCGCCAGCGCGCAAGCGCGGCGCAGCGTCCGATAGGCGATCGCCGCGCCCGCCACCGTCCTGAGCGGGCGGTGGAGCTCCGAGCGGTGGGTGTCCAGCACGACGCGCAGCGTGACCAGCGGGCGCCCACCCGCGACCGGCGCCAGCCACGCGGACTCCATGTCGACGGCCAGGGCGCCGGTGCGCTGCAGCGTTCGCCGGCGCTCGCGCAGCACCAGCCGCTGGCTGGAGGCGATCGGCCCGACGCGCACCCTCAGCCCGCCCCGGCGCAGCACGCCCGCCAGGATCGAGGGGTCAGGGCAGCGGGTGGTGCCCGTCGGCCCGCGCAGCTCGGAGGCGAGCACCACGTCGCCCGGCGCAAGGTCGGGATCGAGCGCCCCCGCAAACCCGGCGATCAGCACGCCGCCGTCGGACGCGACCGCGGCGCCGCCGCGCGCGGCGCGCCGGGGGCCCATGCCGATGCGCTCCACGTGCGCCCACGGTGCCCCGGCGCGCACGGCGCGCGCCTCCACCGACAGCGGCGCCAGCACGGTCAGCGAGCTCATGCCGCCACCCTCTCCCCGACGCTCGCGCGCGCCGCCAGGGCGGCGCGGACCTCGCGCGCGGCCGCCAGGCCGCTGCGGACCGCCCCCTCCATCGTCGCCGGCCAGCCGGTGTCGGTGAAGGCCCCGGCGAGCACGAGGCCCTCAAGCGCGGTCCGCGCCCCTGGGCGCAGGGACCGAGAGCCGGGCGCCGCTCGGAAGGTGGCCGCGTGGGAGCGCGTGACGAAGAAGCGCTCCACGCGCGCGCCGCGCGCGAGGGGCAGAAGCTCCGCCAGGGCGGGCAGGAACCGGGCGCGCAGCTCCTCGACGGTCATGTCGAGCTCGGCCTCGGCGCCGGAGAGCGAGACCGCCAGGTACTGGCCGGCGCACAGGCCCGAGGGCCGGGTGCGGTCGAACAGCCACTGGACCGGCGTGTCCACGCCGACGGCGAACGGGTGCTCGAGCACCCGACGGTCGTAGACGACGTGCAGGTTGACGATCGGCGAGCTCCCCAGGCGGGCGAGCGCCGCCCGGTCCACGCCGGCGCAGGCCGGCAGCAGCCTGGCGGCCCGGTCGTGAGGCACCGCCAGGACCACGGCATCGACGTCAAGCGACGGCGCGCCCCCGGACTCGATCCGGAAGCCCTCGCCGTCGCAGACGATCGCCGCCACTCCGCGGCGAAGCTGCACATCGACGCCAGCGCGCGCCAGCGCGCGCCGGGCCGCCACGTCATGGATCTCGCCGAGCGGCACGGTCGCGTAGCCGACGTCCGCGGCGCCGGCGTCCGACAGCAGGCCGTGCTGGAAGACGAACGCGGCCTGCGCCAGCGACGCGTCGCCGGCGGCGAGGTTGAGGGTCGGGCGCGCGACCAGCTCCCAGAGCGCCTGCACCGCGCGCGCATCCTGCCCATGCTGCGCAAGCCAGTCGCCGAATGACCGGCGGTCGGCGCTTGGGTCGTCGGGGTCGACGGCGCGCAGCGCCCGCATCGCGCGCGCCGCCGCCAGCCTCCCGGCGGGGCTCAGGAAGGGGTAGCGCGCGAGCGCCCCGGCCAGGTGCAGCGGAGCCGGCAGCCCGCCGCGCGCAAGCCGCGCGCTCCGCCCCCCGGGGGCCAGCACGGGGATCGACAGGCGGTCCTGGAGGGTTACCAGCGCCCCGGCCCCGATCCGCGCCACCAGCCTCAGATACTCGGTGCAGCAGCGCAGGAACACGTGCTGGCCGTTGTCGGCCAGCAGCCCGTCGCGGGTGAACGAGAACGCGGCGCCGCCGAGGCGCCCGCGGGACTCCAGCAGGGTCACCCGGGCCCCATCGTCGGCGAGGCGCAGCGCCGCCGAGATCCCCGCCAGGCCGCCACCGACGACGGCCACGCGCGGGCGCGCCGGCGCGACAAGCGGCGGTTGCGCGACCGGCTGCTGCACGCCGACGCTCATGTCCGCATCCCCGCGAGGCTGCGGGCGGCGAGCCACCCCTTCTCCCAGGCCGGGATCGAGACGCGCCGCACCAGCGCCCGGTCCGGCGCCTGCTCAATGCGCTCGAGGATCCGCCGGTAGATCCCGGTCATCGCCAGCACGCACGAGGCGCTGCGCGCGTCCAGCGCCGCCACCAGGCACAGGCCCCGATCGAACCACTCCCGGGCGCGCGCGGCCTCGAAGCGCATCAGCTCGGTGCTCAGGTCCGGCGGGGACGGGCAGCCGAACGCCCGCAGGTCCTCGGCGGGGAGGTAGACGCGCCCGCGCTCGTGGTCCTCCCGCACGTCGCGCAGGATGTTGGTCAGCTGCATCGCCACGCCGAGGTCGTCGGCCAGGCGAGCGTGCCGGGCCCCGTCGCCGGCGGTGAAGATCGCCAGCGACAGGCGACCGATCGAGCCCGCCACCTCCCGGCAGTAGCAGACCAGCTCATCGAAGGTCTCATAGCGCGTGCCGAGCACGTCGCGCTTTACCCCGTCGATCAGCGCCCACAGCGCGTCCACCGGCAGGTCGAAGCGCTCCCGGGCATCCGCCAGCGCGACCAGCACGGGATCCTCCGCGCAGCATCCCCCGCCGCGCCCGGCGCCGGCGCGCACGACCGCCTCGAGGGCCGCTTGCTGCGAGGCGAGCGCGGACAGCTTCTCGTCCGCCGGGCGGCTGTCGTCGTCGCCGATGTCGTCGACGCGCCGGGCGAGCGCGTACACGGCGCTCATCGCGCGGCGCTTGTCACGCGGCAGAAGCCGGATCCCGTAGTGGAAGTTGGTCGCCTCGCGGCGCGTGATCTCCTCGCAGGCCCTGTAGGCGAGGTCCAGCTCCACCGCCGGCGCGATCATCGGCCGCTCACCGCCCTCAGGTAGGCGAGCGCAAACGAGCGGCGGCGGCCGTCGAGCCCATCCAGCGCGGCGCGTCCGCCCGCCAGGAAGCCCGCGACCGCGAGCCTGGGGCGCCCCCGCAGGCTGCGCACCAGCGGCGGTCCGGCAGCCAGCAGCTCTCGCGCGCGCGCCGCCGCGTCGAATGGCCCGATGTAGTGGCGGCCGCGGGCGCGGTCCTCGTCGCGGTCCTGCAGGTGCTCGATCACCTGCAGCGCTGCGCACACCCGGTCAGACAGCTCGACCCGGGCGGGCGTGGCCGCGCCGAATACGTGCAGCACGAGCTGGCCGACCGGCGCCGCTGAGAGCCTGCAGTAGTCCAGCAGCTGCTCGAAGCTGTCGTAGCGCCGCACGCGCTGGTCCAGGCGGTTGGCCTCGATCAGCGCCAGCAGCGGCTCACGCGGAAGCCCGCATTCGCGCACGGTCCTGGCCAGCGCGCACATCACCGGGTGCTCGGGCGCGTCAAGCTCGCGCTCCACGCGCTCAAGCAGCGCCAGCCGGTCGCCGGGCGACTCGTCGCCGATCTCGTCGACCAGCCGCGCGAACCCGTAGATCGCCAGCAGGTGAGCGCGCAGCCGCCGGCCGAGCAGGCGCAGCGCGACCGGGAAGTTCTCGCCGCTCGCGCGCGCCATCACCGCCTTGACGTCCGGCAGCTCCCCGGACCGATCGAGCCGCTCCCCGGAGCCGGAGCGATCGAGCCGCTCCCCAGATTGATTCGATGGCGCCGGGCGACCATCCAGCCGCTGCACCGTGGACGCGGCCAGGCTCAGCACGACGCGAGCCTCCCCATTGCCATGACGGGGAACACGAGGCGATAGAGGTGGTAGTTGATGTAGAAGTCCGACGGGAAGCCGGTCCCGGTGAACTGCACCTCGTCCCACCCGCCGTCGGACCGCTGGGAGTCGATCAGCCAGCGCAGCCCACGGCGCACCGCCTGCGAGCGCTCGCCGGCGGCGTGCAGCGCCAGAAGCGCCCACGCCGTCTGCGAGGGCGTGCTCTCGCCCCGTCCGATCCAGGCGGGGTCGTCGTAGGAGCGGCAATCCTCGCCCCAGCCGCCGTCCGGGTTCTGGCGGCCCTCGAGCCAGCGCACGGCAGCGCGGATCCGCGCGTCGCGGGCGGGCACGCCGGCCGCCACCAGCGCCGGGACCGCGGCGCCGGTCCCGTAGATGTGGTTGACGCCCCAGCGGCCGAACCACGACCCGTCCGCCTCCTGCGCGTCAAGCAGCCAGCGCAGGCCCGCCGGGTTGGGGCGACCGAGGGCCGCCAGCAGCTCAAGCGCGTGCGCGGTCACGTCGGCGCTGGGTGGGTCGATCACCTCGCCGAAGTCGCAGAACGGCAGGTCGCGCACCAGCGCGCGGCGGTTGTCGGCGTCAAAGGCCCCCCAGCCGCCGTCGGAGCTCTGCATGCCCTCCAGCCAGTCGGCGCCGCGCGCGACCGCCGCGCGCAGGCGCTCGCCGTCCGGGTGCTCGACGCGCAGCAGCGCCAGCGCCACCTCGGCGGTGTCGTCGATGTCCGGGTAGTTTGAGTTGGCGAACTCGAACGGCCACCCTCCAGGCGCCAGGCGCGGCCTGCGGATCGCCCAGTCGCCGCGCGCGAGCACCTGTCGATCCAGCAGCCAGTCGGCGGCGCGCACGAGCGCCGGGTGCTCGGCAGGGAGCCCCGCGTCCGACAGGGCGACCACCGCCAGCGCCGTGTCCCACACCGGCGACTGGCAGGCCTCCAGCCGCCTCATCCCGCCCTCGTCGATCGTGAACGACTCCAGGCCCTGAAGGCCGCGGCGGATGACCGGGTGATCCAGGCCGTACCCGCGCAGGCGCAGCGCGATCAGCGAGTACACCCACGGCGGCTGGATCCCGCCCCAGGAGCCGTCGGCCTCCTGGCGCTCCACGATCCACCGCTCGGCCCGCGCGAGCGCAAGCTCTCGCAGACGGCGGATCGGGCGCCGCTGGTATGCGGCCAGCGCGCGGTCCAGGGCGACCAGCGCACGGCCCAGCGGCGTGCCGCCGTCGGGCCGCCGCCAGGGTTGCGGCCCGCTCAGCTCACCGATCGCAAAGCCCAGCTGCCGCCGCGGCCGGTAGGAGAGCACGACGCTGAGCGCGACCACCGTCTGGCGCGCCCAACAGGCGAAGTCGTAGGGGTTCAGCGGCGCCCAGTGGGGCAACAGCACCATCTCCGCCGGCAGCGACGGCACGCGCTCCCAGGGCCATGCCCCGAGCATCGCCAGCCAGATGTGGGTGAACACGCGGGCTCGCTCAAGCCCGCCGTGGGCGCGCACGAACGCGGCCGCGGCACGCATGTGGGCGGCATCCGGAGGGTCGCCCGCGAGCCGCAGCGCGACATAGGCCTCGATCGTCGTCGACAGGTCGCCGGGGCCGCCGTGGAAGTTGCTCCAGTGCCCGTCGGGGTGCTGGCGGGAGCGGATCCAGGCGGCGCTGCGCGCCGTCTCGCCGGCCTTGCGGATCCCGAGCAGCTCGCGCAGCATGAGGTCCTCGGCGTCCATCGTGACGTTGGTCTCAAGCTCGCCCTTCCACCAGCCTTCGGCGTGCTGGAGCGACAGCAGGTGCTCCCGGGCGCGCACGAGCGCGTCATCGAGCCCGGTCGCAAGCTCCGTCGTGACCGCCGTGGTCATGCGACGGTTGTTAGCGATCTGAAGATGAGAAAATGATGAGAACCTATTTGGCGCCGGCGCCGGCGGGGCCGAGCGCTGCCGCCTCGCGGCGCAGCGCATCCCAGGTGCGCGCCAGGTCCGGCTCGGTCGTCGCCATCTGGCCGACCGCCAGGCGCAGCACGTAGCGCCCGCGGAGCACGGCGTGCGACAGGAACGCCTCGCCGGAGGCGTTGACGCGCTCCAGCAGCCGCCGGTTGGCCTCGTCGTCGCGCTTTAGCCGGAAGCAGACCAGCGAGAAGTGGCGCGGCGCGCACAGCTCCCAGCCGGGCTCTGCGGCGACCCAGCGCTCGAACGTGGCGGCAAGCGCCACCCCGCGGCGGATGTGCTCCTGAAGGCCCCGGCGCCCGTAGCAGCGCAGCACCGCCCACAGCTTCAGGGCGCGGAAGCGGCGCCCGAGCGCCGGCCCGTACTCGCTCAGCGACAGGGCGTCCTCGGAGTCCGGCGTGCGCAGGTACTCGGGCACGAGGCTGAACGCGGCCCGCAGGTCCGCCGGCCGCGACGTCCAGAGCAGCGAGCAGTCCATCGGCGTCAAAAGCCACTTGTGCGGGTTGACGACCAGCGAGTCGGCGTGCTGGACGCCTTCGAAGGCCCAGCGCAGCTCCGGGCAGACCATCGCCGAGCCGGCGTAGGCGGCGTCGACGTGCAGCCACGTGCCGGCGTCCCTGCAGGCGGCGGCGATCGGGGCGACGGGGTCGACCGCCGCGCTGGCGGTCGTACCGACCGTCGCGACCACCGCGGCCGCCTGCGAGAGGTCCCCCAGCGCATCCGGGCGCATCCGCAGCTCGGCGTCCGTCTCCACCGTCCTCAGGCGCATGCCGAGCATCCGCGCGGCCTTGGCGACCGACGAGTGGGCCTGCTGCGAGCAGAGCACCAGGTCACGGCCGGTGGCCGCGCGCGCGGCGATGATCGCCGCCATCGTCGAGGTGGAGGCGCTGTCCTCGATGTGGCCGTGCCAGTCGTCCGGCAGTCCCAGGAGCTTGGCGGCCCAGTCGAGCACCACGCCCTCGAGCTCCGTGGCGGCCGGCGCGGTCCGCCACAGGATCGCGATCGAGTTGAGCGTCGCGGCCAGAAGCTCCGCGAGGATCCCCGGCTCCGCGGCGCTGACGGAGAAGTAGGCGAAGAAGCGGGGGTGCTGCCAGTGGGTTACGCCGGGCAGCAGGATCTCATCCAGGTCGGAGAGCACCTCGGAGAACGGCTCGCCCTCCTCGGGCGCCTGGGCGGGCAGCCGGGCGCGGATCTCGCCAGGCGCCACCTGCGCCAGCACGGGCAGCTCGCCGACGCGCTCCAGGTAGGAGGCCGCCCACTCGATCGCGGCGCGCCCGTCGGCGCGCAGGTCGGCGCGGGGCCTTGGGCGCCGGTCAAGCGGCTCGGAGGGCGCCACGGGCGGCGGCACGGCGGGCGCCCCGGGCGGCGGCACGCCGGGCTCGGGACTCACGCGAGCGTCCTGAACTCGATGCCGACGCGCCGCAGGCGCTCGATCAGGGCGTGGCCCATCGCGACGGCCGGGGTCACCTGGCCGCTGGTCTCCGGCAGCTCGTCGAGCGCCAGGCACAGCGCCGCCTGGGCGAGCATCTTGGAGGTCTCGCCGTAGCCGGGGTCCCCGCCCGCCACCTCGGTCCTGACGCAGGCGCCGTCGGCGCGGCCGCAGAAGCGGATCGAGAACCACCCCTGCGCCCGCCGCGACTCGTCGGGGCCCTCGCCCGGCGGCCGGCGCCGCTCCAGCGCCGCGCGCGCCGGCGGCAGCGCCGAGGCGATCGCCAGCGCGCCGGCCGCCGCGCCCAGCGCCACCACCCCCGGGAGGCTCGCCACGACAAGGTCGTGGGAGTAGCTGAAGTGGGGCCCGTAGCGGTCGAGCGCCCGCGCCGAGCGCAGCACCGTCACCGGGTCGATCGTCGGCATCGGCACAAGCCAGCCGCCTCCTTCCGGGTCAGGGCGCGGCCGCAGGCGAACGCCGCGCACCGTGCGGCCCGCGGGCGAGCCCTCCAGGCTCCGGCGCAGGCGCGCCGCCCGCCGCGCCGACAGCGGGCGCCCGACCGCCTCCAGCGCCGAGCGAAGCGTCCCGCCGCTGATCGCCAGCCTGCCCCGAACGCGAGCCTCAAGCGATATCGGCACGCCCTCCGGGAGCTGGCCGACGGCGTGCAGCGCGCCGAGGTCCGACGGGATCGAGTCAAAGCCGCAGGAGTGCACGAGCCGCGCCCCCGTGCGCCTGGCCTGCTCGTGGTGCCTGAGCCACATCCGGTCGACGAACTCCGGCTCGCCGGTGATGTCAACGTAGTCGGTCCCCGCGGCGGCGCAGGCGGCCACGACCGGCTCGCCGAACAAGAGGTACGGGCCGACGGTGGTGGCGAGCACGCGCGTGCTTGAAGCCAGGCGCTCGAGCGACCGCTGGTCGGCGACGTCAGCGGCCAGCACGGGCACCTCGCCCGCGCCGCCCAGCGCGCGCAGGCGCTGCGCGAGCGCCGCCAGCCGCGCCCTGTCACGCCCCGCGATCGCCCAGCGCACGGGCTCGGTGCATGCGGCCAGCCGCTCGGCGACGAGCGCGCCGGTGAAACCGGTCGCGCCCAGGAGCACCACGTCGTGCTCGCGCTCAGCCGTCCGACCCTGCCTCCCCCAGCGCGCGGCCCGCCTGCGCCGGCTGACCGCCCGCCTGCGCCGGCCCGCCGCCCGCCTGCGCCGGCTCGCCGCCCGCCTCCGCCTGCTCGCCGCCGGTCTCCCGGGCGAGCCGGATCGCCTGCTGCAGGTCGACCCCGGCGCGCGCCGCAAGCCAGCACGCGACCGGCGCGGCGATCCGCTGCGAGCGGTGCGCGGCCTCGCCGGCGAGGTCAAGGACGGCCTTCAGCTCGTCCTTGCTGGGGGCCGGGACTCCGAGCCGCTGCGCGTAGGCGGCCAGCCAGTCTGGGGCGTTCATCGCCCGCAAAGCTAGCCGGTCGCCCGCGCAGCCGTCGTCCGCTGCGCCGACGCTGGCAAGATCCCGGCGGTGCGACCGGCGTGGGCCGCGCGGCCCCAAGCCGACCACCTCGCGAGGGCGGGGCCGGCGCGTTGGTATCGGAGTGCTCGACCAGAAAGGCAGGCGATGGGAATCCTTGATGAAAAGGTGGCGATCGTGACCGGCTCGGCGCGCGGGATCGGGCGCGCGACCGCGGAGCTTCTGTGCGAGCACGGTGCGCGCGTGCTGATCAACGACCTGGACGGCGACCTGGCACGGGAGGCCGCGGCGCAGATCGAGGGCGAGACGCTCGTGTTCGCCGGCGACCTCACCCGGCCGGGCGTCTGCGACGAGCTCGTGGCCAGCGTGGTGCAGCGCTGGGGCAGGATCGACATCCTCGTCAACAACGCCGGCTACACGATCGACGCGCCGATCCACAAGATGTCCGACGAGGCGTTTGACAGGATGCTCGCGATCCACAGCGTGGTCCCGTTTCGCATGTGCCGCGCGGTCGCGCCCCACATGCGCGAGCCGGCCAAGCGCGAGCGCGAGCAGGGGATCGAGGTGTTTCGCAAGATCGTCAACGTCACCTCGATCTCCGGGACGATGGGCAACGCCGGGCAGGCGAACTACTCCTCGGGCAAGTCTGCGGTGATCGGTCTGACCAAGACGCTCGCCAAGGAGTGGGGGCAGTTCAAGATCTGCGTCAACGCGGTCGCATTCGGCTTCATCGAGACGCGCCTGACCGCCGTCAAGGAGCAGTCAAACACGATGCAGATCGACGGCGAGACGATCCAGCTGGGGATTCCCGCGCAGATGCGCGAGCTGGCGCCGAACCTGATCGCGCTCGGCCGGCCCGGCACCCCGCGGGAGGCGGCCGGCGGGATCTTCCTGCTGTGCTCGCCGTGGAGCGACTACATCACCGGCCAGGTGCTGGGCGTCACCGGCGGGCAGATGGGCGGCATGATCTCCTGAGCGCCCGTTCCGCGGCCGCCGGCGCGGGCGACCCGGTCGCCCGCGCCCGGGGCACCGGCCCCCGGCGCGCTAGGGAGCTAGGGCACGGGCGCGGAGTCAAGCCTCGCGCGCCGCTGCAGCTCGTACATGTCCTCGCGGTTGCGGATGTACTGCTCGGCGGCGTCGAAGCGCGGCTCGTGGTCCCAGACCGGCGGGGTCCCGTGGCGCAGCGCCTGGGCGATCAGATGGCGCTCGCGCTGGCTTGAACGCACGCGGCGGTCGATCGCCTCAAGGTCAAGCCGCCGCCCAAGCTCCGCGCGCAGGGACCCGATCGCCTGCTCGAAGGCCGGATCGGTCGCGAGGTTTGAAAGCTCGCGCGGGTCGGATCGCAGGTCGTAGAGCAGATCCGGGTCCTCCAGCGAGACGATCAGCTTGTGCGGGCCGGAGCGGACCATCGCCATCGGTGCGCGGACGCCCTCGGCGTGGTACTCGCAGAGCACCGGGCGCGACGGCGCCGGGGCTGACCCGTGGAGCGCTCCGGCGAGGCTGACGCCGTCGGTCGGCCCCGCGATCGCATCGGCCTCCAGGCCCGCGAGCTCGAGCACGGTCGGCGCCACATCCAGCAGCGACACGGGCTGGGCGACGCGAGCCGGGCCGCGGCCGCCGGGCCCCGCACCGGCCGCGGGGCCGCGGACCAGGAGCGGCACGCGCGCCGACTGCTCCAAAAACGACATCTTGTACCAGAGGCCGCGCTCGCCGAGCATCTCGCCGTGGTCGGCGCAGAAGATCACGGTGGTGCGCTCGTCCAGGCCCGAGTCGCGCAGCGCCCCGAGCACCTCGCCGACACGCTCGTCCAGGTAGCTGATCGCGGCGTAGTAGCCGTGGCGCGCGCGGCGGATCTGCTCGCCCGTCAGCTGCGCCTCGTCGACCTTGCACATCGCGCGCAGGCGGGCGCTGTGGGGATCGACCTCCTCCAGCGCCAGCGCGCCGACGGCCGGATCGTCGATCTGATCGCGCCGGTAGCGCTCCCAGTAGCGGGCGGGCAGCTCCCACGGGTCGTGCGGGTTGGTGAAGGAGACGAACAGCAGGAACGGCTGATCGGGGCGGTGGCGCGCGATGTCGTAGAGCTTGCGGGTCGCGCGGAAGCAGACCTCGCCGTCGTAGTCGGTCTGCATGCTCGCGGCGCAGATCCCGGGCGACAGCACGCTCTCCATCGTGTGGTACCAGGGAAGCGGGTCCTCCAGTGGCCGCTCCCAGTCCGGGGTCCAGTCGACGTCGGCGGGGTAGATGTCGGTCGTCAGGCGCTCCTCGAAGCCGTGCAGCTGGTCGGGGCCCACGAAGTGCATCTTGCCCGCCACCGCGGTGTGGTAGCCGGCGGCTCTGAGCGCGTGCGCCAGCGTCGGCACGCTGGCAGGCAGCTCGGCCGCGTTGTCGTAGACGCCCACGGTGGATGCGAAGCGGCCCGTGAGCATCGCCGCGCGGGCCGGGGCGCACAGCGGAAACGCGGTGTAGGCGCTGTCGAAGACGGTCGCGCCGGAGGCCAGCGCGCTCAGGTTGGGGGCGCTGACGACCGGGTGCCCGTAGCACGGAAGCCAGGCGGCGGCCAGCTGGTCGGCCATCAGGATCAGAAAGCAGGGACGCGGGTCCGGTCGCATCGCAGCGGGCAGGATACGGGGGCGGCACGCCGGCCGTCGATCCGGCGGGCGGCGGGTCGCGCGCTACCGTGGCCCCGCGGTGCCAGCACCAGCCACCCCGAGCGCCCTGGTCGTTGCCCATCGCGGCGCCTGGGGGCCGGCGCCGCCCAACTCGATCGGGGCGTTCGAGCGCGCCATCGAGCTGGGCTGCGACGCGATCGAGCTCGATGTGCGCGCCACCGCCGAGGGCCGCCTGGCGGTGGTCCACGACGCTCGCGTCGGCGGCCGTGCGGTCAGGCGGCTGACGCTTGGCGAGCTGCGGGCGCGCATGCCCGGCCGTCAGGCGCCGCTGCTGGAGGAGGTGCTGGAGCTGGCGGCCGGCCGGATCGCGCTCGACGTCGAGCTCAAGGAGAGCGGCTGCTGCGCCGCGCGCGCGGCGGCGATCGTCGCCCGGCGGCTTGCGCCCGACCGGTACGTGATCACCTCCTTCAGCGCGGGCGCGCTGATCGCCGCGTCGGCGGTCGCGCCCGAGGCCCGAACCGGGCTGCTGCTCGCCCCCGGGCTGCGACGCCGCGAGCTCGACGGCCGCGTCCGCCGCGCCGGGGCGGCGTTCGTGGCGCCCCACGTCTCGCTGGTGCGCCGCGGGATCCTCGACTGGTCTGCCGCGCGCGGGCTCGACGCCTGGCTGTGGACGGTCAACGACGAGCGCACGCTGCGCTGCCTTGGCGGCGACGCGCGCGTCCGGGCGCTGATCACCGATCGTCCCGAGCGCGCGCTCGCACGCCGAATCCCTTGACATCGTCGGGTGTCGGGGGTAGGTTGTCGACAAGTTGCCCGCGACGAGACCCTGGGGACTTCCGGCCGTCGAGCGCCGCTCCACCACCGACCAGGTGCTGGCCGAGCTGCGCGCCGCGATCCTCGGCGGGCGGATCCGTCCCACCGAGCAGCTGCCCGAGGCGGCGCTTGCGCAGGCCTTCGGGACGGGCCGCTCGGCGATCCGCGAGGCCCTGCGCCAGCTGGTCCAGGAGGGGCTGGTCGTCACGGAGATCAACCGCGGCGCGCGGGTCGTGCCGCTGTCGGCGGCCGACATGATCGACGTCTACCGGGCGCGCAGCGTCATCGAGGTGGCCGCCGTCGAGGTGGTGCTTGAGCTCTCGCAGGCGCCGGACACCGCCCCCCTCCGCCGCGCGCAGGAGCAGATCGCGCTCGCCGGCGGAGGCGAGGTGAGCGGCCCGCCGTCGAGGGCCCTGGTGGCCGCCGACATGGACTTTCACCGCGCGATGGTCGCCCTCGCCGGCAGCGCCCGGCTCAGCCGCGCGCACGAGCCGCTGGTCGCCGAGTCCCAGATGCTGCTCAACTGGCACCCGGTGTACTCGCGCTCTGACTACGTCGCGGATCACCAGGTCCTTCTGGATGCGATCGAGCGCCGCGACCCCGCGGTGCGCGACAGGGTGCGCGAGCACCTGGAGCTGACGATGCGGCTCCTCGCCGAGGAGGCCACACGCTACGCCGACCGCCTGGCCAGCGCGCCGCCGCTGGTGCGAAGCGCCGGTCGATAGGACATCCTGAAGCAGACAGACTCGAAGTCCACAGTCACAACGAGGGGAGAATGGGGTGAGCGACAGCAATCCGAAGGTGAGCCTGACCCGCCGCGAGGCGCTTCGCGGCGCACTGGCCGGAGGTGCCGCGCTCGGCATCAGCGGCCTGATCGCCGCCTGCGGCGGCAGCTCGTCAAGCTCGAGCGCGAGCGCCTCGAGCGCGAGCAGCTCGGCCGCGCCCGCCACGGGCAAGATCAAGGTCGGCGGCGCGCTGAGCGTCGGCGCGACCGGCGGCGGCGCCAAGGACACGATCGACGCGCACCTGCCGACGGCAGACCCGGACATCATGCGCGTCTGGAACCTGTATGAGCCACTGGCCGTCCGGCCACCGAGCTTCGGGCCGCTGGAGATGATGGTCGCCGAGTCGCTCGAGCCCGAGAAGGGCAAGGCCGACTCCTGGGTGGCGACCATCCGCCAGGGGATCGAGTTCCACAACGGCAAGACCGTCACGCCCGAGGACGTGATCTTCTCGCTGCAGCGGATCCTCGATCCCAAGGATCCCAAGGTCGGCGCCGCCTCGATCGGCTACATCGACATCAAGAACGTCAAGAAGATCTCGGCAAACCAGGTGCGGATCCCGCTGAAGTTCGCCAACGTCGGCTTCCCGGACGACATCGGCCAGTACTTCAACGCGATCGTTCCCGTCGGGTATGACCCGGCCAAGCCCGTTGGCACCGGCGCGTTCATGTTCGAGAGCTTCACGCCCGGGCAGCAGAGCGTGTTCAAGAAGTTCCCCAACTACTGGCAGACCGGCAAGCCCTACCTGGACACGCTGACGATCATCGACTTCACCGATGACACCGCCCGCGTGAACGCGCTGCTGGGCGGCCAGGTGGGAGCGATCGACAACCTCCCGACCGGCCAGATCCCCCAGGTGCAGGGCACCTCCGGCCTGAAGGTGCTGATCTCGCAGACCGGCGAGTGGCAGCCGTTCACCATGCGCGTCGACCAGCCGCCATTCTCCGACTATCGCGTACGCCAGGCGTTCCGGCTGATCGTCAACCGCCCGCAGATGGTCGAGCAGGTGCTCTCGGGTCAGGGCCGCGTCGCCAACGACATGTACTCCCCGTTTGACCCGGCCTACGACTCGTCGCTGCCCCAGCGCGTCCAGGACCTGGAGCAGGCCAAGTCCCTGCTCAAGCAGGCCGGCCACGAGGGACTGACGGTGACGCTTGTGACCTCACCCGTCTTCCAGGGGGTCGTGCAGGCGGCCGAGGTGTTCGCCCAGCAGGCGACCGGGGCGGGCGTCAAGGTCAACCTGCAGAAGGTCGACACGGGCACCTTCTACGGGCCCAACTACCTCAAGTGGACGTTCGCCCAGGACTTCTGGGCCACGCGCGAGTACCTGCCGCAGGTGGCCCAGGGAAGCCTGCCCAACTCGCCGTTCAACGAGTGCCACTGGGCGTTCCCGGGCACGATGGACGCGTCGAGGTTCGTGAGCCTGATCAACGAGGCGCGCGCGACGCTCGACGACGCCAAGCGCATCGAGATCCTGCGCGAGGCCGAGTCGCTTGAGTACAACTACGGCGGGTACATCATCCCGTACTTCTCAAACCAGATCGACGCCTACAGCGCCAAGCTGGGCGGCTTCGTGGAGGCGAGGTCCGGGTTCCCGCTGGGCAACTACTGGTTCAAGAACGTCTACTACCTGGCCTGAGGCCGCAAAAACGGGGCCGGCCGCCGCGCGGCGGCCGGCCCGCCTGAAGCGAGGATTTCGGAGATGGCCACCTTCCTGCTCAAACGACTGGCGTTCGGGCTGCTGACGCTGCTGCTGGTGTCGATCGTCGTGTTCGCCGCCACCCAGGCGCTGCCGGGCAACGCGGCGATCGCGATCCTGGGAAGAAACGCCACGCCCGCGCGCGTGGCCGCGCTCACCCGCCAGCTTCACCTCAACCGGCCCGTCGTGGCGCAGTACACCAGCTGGCTGGGCGGGGTGGTCACCGGCAACCTCGGCATCTCCGCCGCCACCCAGCAGCCTGTCACCCAGTACATCGGCGGCCGGCTCGCGAACTCAGGCTTTCTGGTGCTTGTCTCGGCGGCGGTTGCGATCCCGCTGTCGATCCTGCTGGGCGTGTGGATGGCGGTCCGGCGCGACCGTCCAGCGGACCACACGATGTCGGTGCTCACGCTCGGCCTGGCGGCGCTGCCGGAGTTCGTGATCGGGATCGCGCTCGTGCTGCTGCTGGCCACCAACCTGTCGCACGTGCTGCCGGCGGTGTCGCTGATCCCGCCCGGCGAGCACGCCTGGAACGTGCCCAGGGAGGTGATCCTGCCGGCGGCGACGCTGGTGCTCGCCGTCACCCCCTACATCAGCCGGATCATGCGCGCCTCGATGGTCGAGGTCCTGGAGTCGGACTACGTGACAATGGCCCGCCTGAAGGGGCTCTCGGACAGGACGGTGATCTGGCGCCACGCCGTCCCCAACGCGATCGTGCCGGCCATCCAGGTCTCCGCGCTGCAGCTGGCCTACATGGCGGGCGGCGTGGTCGTGGTGGAGTACGTGTTCTCCTACCCGGGGATCGGCGCCGCCCTGGTGGACGGGGTCGGCAACCGCGACATCCCGGTCGTGCAGGCGCTGGCGCTGATCATCGCCGCCGTGTACGTGGTCGTCAACCTGCTGGCCGACATCGTCACGATCCTCGTCACCCCGCGCCTGCGGACGGCGGGCCGATGAGCGCCTCGGCAGCGGCGGAGGCGCTCGGCGCGCCCGCGGAGCTTCGCCAGCGCCAGTGGGCGACGCTCGCGCGCGCGACGCTGCGCCAGTGGCGGGCGCGGATCGGCCTGGCGATCTTCCTGCTCATGGTCCTGATCGCGCTCGTGGGACCGGCGCTCGCCCCCCACAACCCCGACGCGTTCGTGGCGGCGCCCAACAGCCCCGCGGGCCAGCACGGGCTGCTGTTCGGCTCTGACTACATCGGGCGCGACGTGTGGAGCCGCTTTTTGGACGGCGGGCGCAGCATCCTCGGGATGGCCGTCGCTGCGACCGCGCTGGGCGTCGGCCTGGGAACGCTCGTGGGTCTCACGGCCGCGTACCTGAGCGGGCTGATCGACGAGGCGCTGATGCGCGTCGCGGATGTGTTCATGGCCTTCCCGCAGATCGTGCTTGCGCTGCTGGTGGTCACGGCGCTTGGCCCCAAGGTGTGGCTGATCATCCTCGTGGTCGGGATCTCGCACGCGCCGCGGACCGCGCGCGTCATCCGGGGGGCCGCCCAGCAGATCGTCGAGCGCGACTTCGTCAAGGCCGCGGAGGCGGTCGGCGAGCCGCGCCGGCGGATCATCTTCGGCGAGCTTCTGCCCAACGTCACCAGCCCGCTGCTGGTGGAGTTCGGGCTGCGGCTCACCTACTCGATCGGCCTGATCGCCGGGCTGAACTTCATCGGCCTGGGCATCCAGCCGCCCGCGGCCGACTGGGGCGTGATGATCAACGAGAACCGGCTGTCGGTGACGGTCCAACCGTGGGGCGTGCTTCTGCCGGTGCTGGCGATCGCGCTGCTGACGATCGGCACCAACCTGCTGACCGACGGCTTCGCGCGCGCGACGATCGGCATCGAGCGAGGTGAGTGAGATGGCGGTCGCGGAGCACGGCGAGGCGGTGGTGGTCCGCGGCCTGCGGATCGATCTCACCGCCACCGGCGACGACATCGTCGACGCGATCGACATGGAGGTGCGCGCCGGCGAGGTCCTGGGTCTGGTCGGCGAGTCCGGGAGCGGCAAGACGACCGTCGGGATGGCGCTGCTGGGCTACTGCCGGCCGGGCGGGCGCGTCACCGGCGGCGAGGTGCTGATCGACGGCCGGCCCCTTGCGGCGATGGCCGCCGGCGAGCTGCGGCGGCTGCGGGGCGGGACCGTCTCCTACATCCCCCAGGATCCGGGCACCGCCCTGAACCCGGCGCTGCGGATCGGCCGGCAGCTGTCGGAGATGCTCGAGGCGCACGCGGCGCAGATGCACGACGAGCAGCGCGCCGCGCGGGTGCGCGAGGCGCTTGCCGAGGTTGCCCTGCCCGCCGACGAGGAGTTCCTCCGCCGCTACCCCCACCAGCTCTCAGGCGGCCAGCAGCAGCGCGTCGCGATCGCGATGGCGTTCGCCTGCCGCCCGCACGTGATCGTCTGCGACGAGCCGACCACCGGCCTGGACGTCACCACCCAGGCGCGGGTGCTTCAGACGATCCGCGAGCTGTGCGTGAGCCACCGGGTCGCGGCCGTCTACGTCAGCCACGACCTGGCGGTGATCGCCGAGCTCGCCGACCGCGTCGCGGTCATGTACGCGGGCAGGATCGTCGAGCGCGGCCCGCGGGACGAGATCTTCTCCCACCCTCGCCACCCCTACACCCGCCGTCTGCTGCGGGCCGTGCCGGACCTGCACGGGGCCAGGGCGGTGATCGGGATCCCCGGCCGCGCGCCGCTGCCGGGCAACCGCCCGCCGGGATGCTTCTTTGCGCCGCGCTGCGACCTGGCGCTCGAGCGCTGCCGCAGCGAGTTTCCGGCGCCGACCGCGCTGGGCGACGGTCACGTGGTGCTCTGCCACCGGGCGGGAGAGCTGGCCGAGGGCGAGGATCAGCCCGGGCGTCCGCCGACGGCCGGCCCGCCGGGCGAGGTGGTCGTGGAGGTGCGCCGCGTCGACGCGCGCCACGGCTCGCGCCAGGTTCTGCACGACGTGGCGCTGACGGTCGCTCGCAACGAGTGCGTGGCCCTGGTCGGCGAGTCCGGCAGCGGCAAGACGACGCTCGCGCGCTGCATCGCCGGCCTGCACCACAACTACACGGGCGAGGTCGTGCTCGCCGGCCAGACGCTCGCCCACAGCGCCCGTGCCCGCAGCGCGCAGGCGCGCAGGCAGATCCAGTACGTGTTCCAGAACCCGTACGCGTCGCTTAACCCGCGCCGCACGGTCGGGCAGACGATCGCCCGGCAGCTGAGGCTGTTCGGCGCCCGCGGCTCGCGCCAGCAGATCGGCGCGCGCGTGGCCGAGTGCCTGGAGCGGGTGGCGCTGTCCGCCGCGGCCGCCAACCGCTTCCCCGACCAGCTGTCCGGCGGCGAGCGCCAGCGGGTCGCGATCGCCCGCGCGCTGGCCGCCGAGCCGATGCTGCTGGTCTGCGACGAGGTCACCTCCGCGCTTGACGTCTCGGTCCAGGCGGCGATCGTGGAGCTGCTCGGCCAGCTGCGCGAGCAGACCGGGCTGAGCATGCTGTTCATCACCCACAACCTCGCGCTGATCCGCACGATCGCCGACCGGGTGGTGGTGATGACCGATGGCCGGATCGTCGAGGAGGGCCCGACCGTGCAGGTTTTCACCGCCCCCAGGGCGCAGTACACGCAGAACCTGCTTGCCAACACGCCGACGGTCGAGGCGGCGATCGGCCGTTGAACACCGAGGCGTTCATCACCTGCGCCGTCACGGGAGCCGGCGACACCACGTCGCGCTCGGAGCTGGTGCCGGTCACCCCCGAGCAGATCGCCGACTCGGCGCTGGCGGCGGCGCGCGCCGGAGCCGCGGTGGTCCACATCCACGTGCGCGATCCCGCCACCGGCCGCGGCGCCCGCGACGTGGGCCTCTACCGGGACGTGGTGGCGCGCATCCGCGCCGCCGGCGACGTGCACCCCGTGATCAACCTCACCGCCGGGATGGGGGGCGACCTGGTGCTCGGCGGCCCCGAGCGGCCGCTGCCGCTGGATGAGGAGGCGACCGACATGGCATCGGCGCACGAGCGCCTGGCGCACGTCGCGCAGCTTGAACCGGAGATCTGCACGCTGGACTGCGGGACGATGAACTTCGCGGCCGGCGGCGACTACGTGATGGCCAACACGCCGGACATGCTGCGCGCCATGGCCGCGGAGATCCAGCGGCTCGGGGTCCGCCCCGAGCTTGAGGTGTTCGACTTCGGCCAGCTGGTGATGGTCAAGGACCTGATCGCCGAGGGGCTGATCGACGAGCCGGTGCTCATCCAGCTGTGCATGGGCATCCGCTACGGAGCCCCGGACGACCCTCGGACGCTGATGACGCTGGTCTCCTCGCTGCCGGCGGGCGCGATCTTCTCAGCGTTCAGCATCGGCCGCATGCAGCTGCCCTACGTCGCGATGGCCGTGCTGGCGGGCGGCAACGTCCGCGTCGGCCTGGAGGACAACCTCTACCTCGGCCCCGGCGTGCGGGCGACCAACGCGCAGCTTGTGCAGCGCGCCGTGACGATCCTTGAGGCGATGAACGTCCGCGTGCTCGGGCCCGACGAGGTGCGCGAGCGCCTTGACCTGCGCCGTGGCTGACGGCGGCGCACCGCTGCGGCGAGCGGCCGCCGGCGACCACGACCACCGGGGGGCCGCCGGCGACCACGACCGGCCCGGCGACGACCACGACCACCGGGGGGCCGCCGGCGACCACGACGGCCGCACGCCCGCGACGATCGCGCTGCTGGGCGCCGGCGTGATCGGCGCCGGCTGGGCGGCGCGCTTTGCCGTGCACGGCCACGATGTGCGCGTGTTCGACCCCGCCCCGGACGCCGCCCAGACGCTCGAGCGCGCGCTCGCCGCGGCCCGCCGCGCCTGGAGGCGGCTGACGCTCGCCCCGCTGCCGGCGCAGGGCTCGGTCACGCTCGCCGGCTCGGTCGCCGAGGCCGTGCGCGGCTGCGAGCTGGTGCAGGAGAGCGCGCCCGAGCGCGAGGAGCTGAAGCGCGAGCTGCTCGCGCAGGCCGCCGCCGCCGCGCCGCCGCACGCGCTGATCGCCAGCTCCACCTCGGGCCTTCTGCCCAGCCGCCTGGCGTCGGACATGTCGGGCCCGGAGCGCTTCCTCGTCGCCCACCCGTTCAACCCCGTCTACCTGCTGCCGCTCGTGGAGCTTTGCGGTTGCACGCAGACCTCGCCTGAGACGATCAGGCGCGCGGCGCGGCTTTACCGCTCGGTCGCGATGCGCCCGCTGGTGCTGCGACGCGAGATCGACGGGTTCATCGCCGACCGGCTGCTTGAGGCGCTGTGGCGCGAGGCCCTGTGGCTGGTGGCCGACGAGGTCGCGACCACCGAGGAGATCGACGACGCGATCCGCTTCGGCGCGGGGTTGCGCTGGGCCTCGATGGGCACCTTCCTCACCTACCGCCTGGGCGGCGGCGAGGCCGGCATGCGCCACTTCATGGCCCAGTTCGGCCCGGCGCTGGCGCTGCCGTGGTCGCACCTGACCGACGTGCCGCAGCTGGATGAGGAGCTGATCGATCGGATCGTGCGCCAGTCAGACGCCCAGGCGGCCGGGCGCTCGATCGCCGAGCTCGAGCGCATCCGCGACGACTGCCTGGTGGCGGTCCTTCGCGGGCTCGCCGGCGAGCGCTTCGGCGCCGGCGAGGTGGTGGCGCTGGCCGAGCGCAACCTCTACGAGCGCGCGGCCGCGGCCGCGGCGCCCAGGACGCTCGCGGACGGGCGGCTCGTGCTTCACCGGGCGCTGGTGGCGCCCAGCTGGATCGACTACAACGGCCACATGACCGAGAGCCGCTACCTGGAGGTTCTGGCCGACGCCACCGACGCGTTCCTGCGCGAGATCGGCATCCTCGGCCCCTACATCGACACCGGCCGCTCCTATTACACCGTCGAGAGCCACCTCCGCCACCTGGCCGAGGCGCACGCCGGCGACCGTCTGACGGTCGCCACGCGGCTTCTGGGCCACGACGCCAAGCGCCTGCACCTGTTTCACGAGCTGCTCAGCGACGAGCGCCCCGGCCCGATCGCCACCGGGGAGCACATGCTGCTGCACGTCGACCGCGCCGCCGGCCGCACGACGCCCGCCGGAGAGGAGGTCCTGGCACGGCTGCAGCAGATCGCCGACGCCCAGCGCGACCTGCCATGGCCCGACGCGGCCGGCGGTCAGGTCCGGGGGCCCTGGGTGCCGGCGCCCTGAGCCGCCGGCCGCCGCGCCTGGACTCGCACAGGGCCCTGGGTGCCGGCGCCCTGAGCCGCCGCCGACAGCCGCGCCTGCGCGCGGGCCGCGGCGGCGGCCACGAACGCCTCGAACACGCCCCAAAAGCGCGCGTCGATCCGCCACTCCTCCTGAAGCTCCCACTGCACCGCGAGCACCCAGGCGCCATCCGCACCGCCGGCCCCCTCGAGCTCCAGCGCCTCGATCACCCCGTCGGGCGCGCGCGCGGTGGCGCGCAGGCCGGCGCCGAGCTCGTCGACGGCCTGGTGGTGGAACGAGTTGACCTCGGCCTCGGTGGCGCCCCCAAGCGCGTCGGCGAGCAGGCTCGCGGGCTCGATCGCGATCGGGTGACGAGGATGCGGGGGCACGCCGGCGCGCTCGCCGAGCGCCAGGCGCTCCATCTCCCGCCACGCCCGCCAGCCCGGATCCGACGGGTGCTCGCGCCAGCGGTCGCGCAGGCGCACGTCCTGCAGCAGGGTGCCGCCGAGGGCCACGTTGAGCACCTGCATGCCGCGGCAGATGCCCAGCAGCGGCAGCCCCCGGGACAGCGCCGCGCGCGCGAGCTCAAGCTCGTACTCGTCGCGGCGGGGGTCCACCGGCGCCAGCAGCGGATGCGGAGACTGCCCGTAGCGACGGGGCTCGATGTCGCGCCCGGGCGCCAGCACGACCGCGTCGACGCGATCGAGCAGCTCGTCCATGCACGCGGCGAGCGCCGGCAGGACCACGGGCGTGCCGCCGGCCACGTGCACGGGCGCGGGCACGCCCACCGCCGCGTAGTCGCCGAAGTCGTGCACGCCGGCGGAGATCCCGATCAGCGGCCTGGCGGAAGGGCGGGCGATGCGATATCCATTGGACATATTTGTATAGATGGCCCTCCGGAGGTAGTCTACGGTGGCCGTCTTTTGAGTTGCACACAACGCGCCGGAGGAGCAGATGAGCGAGAAGCTGTGGAACGGTGAGCCCTTCTGGGGCCTCGGCTACGAGTGGGACCCGGAGTGGGTGCTCAGCGATCGCCAGCGGGAGCTGCGCGACCTGCTGATCGAGCTCTGCCAGAGGGAGATGCGCGCCAACGCCAAGGTCTCCGACGACACGCTCGCCTACCCGCGGCGCAACCTGGAGCTGCTGGGCGAGCACGGCTTCCTGGCGCTGACCGTGCCCGAGGAGTACGGCGGCCTGGGCGAGGACCACGTCGCCTTCCACATGACCTGCGAGACGATCGCCCGCTACGGCTGCGCGTCCACCGCGATGTGCTACGTGATGCACATCGGGGCGGTCAACACGATCATGCTGCGCCCGACCGAGGCGCTGATCGACAAGTACATCCGCCCGCTCAACAGCGGCAAGATCGGCACCCTCTCCTACTCGGACCCGGAGACCGGCTCGCACTTCTGGTATCCGATCTCCTCGGGCGCAGAGCGCCGCAACGGCGGCTACAAGGTGCGAAAGAAGGCGTCCTGGACCACCTCGGGCGGGTTTGCCGACTTCTACGTGGTGCAGACGACCAGCCCCGAGTTCACCGGCTACGACGACCTGTCGGTGTTCGTGATCGACGGCGAGGACGTGAAGGCCAAGCCCTCCTCCTGGGACGCCCTGGGCCTGCGCGGCAACCAGTCCGGGCCGATCGAGGTCGACGACGTCGAGATCCCGGCCACCCAGATCGTCGGCCCCGAGGGCGACGGCGCCGCCTCCAACGACGAGTCGGTCGATCCCTGGTTCTTGATCGGCTCCTCGGCGGTCTGGAACGGGATCGCGCTCGGCGCGATCGACATCGCCAAGCGCCAGACCACCCGCAAGCGCCACGTCGACGTCGGCCTGCGCGTCGCCGACTACCCGACGATCCAGGACTACGTCGGGGAGGCGGTGATGGACACCAACGCCTGCCGGCTGTTCGGCTTCTCCGTCGCCCAGGCGATGGACGCGGTCACCGACCACAACACCAAGCGCCTGGCGCCCGGGGAGTTCGCGCGCGCCAACTTCCTGCACTGGGCGTGGCAGATCAAGTTCGAGGCGGCCAAGAACACGGCGCACGTGGTCGACAAGATGCTCCACGCCTGCGGCGGGTCGGGCTACAAGCGCGACATGGAGCTCGAGCGCTACCTGCGCGACGCCAAGGCGGGCTGGGTGATGGGCCCGACCAACGAGGTGCTGCGCCAGTTCGTGGGCAAGGCGGTGCTGCTCGGGTTCGACAGCCTCGACTACTGGAACCAGACCTACAACCGGCGCGCGGTCGAGAACGAGATCAAGAAGCTGGACGCCGACGGCAAGCGGGCGCTCGCCGAGCAGCTGCTGGCCGAGGTCGAGAAGGCCTCCGCGCCCGCCTGAGGGTGGCGCGCCATGGCGGCAACCCTCGTCAGCGCGCCCGAGCCGCTTCTGATCGGCGGGCTCAGGCGCCCGGATCCGGCGCTTGAGATCTACCCGGTCCGTCCGGGCGGCCTGACGGCGGTGGCGCTGCGCGGCGACGACCGCGTGGCGATAGTGGACCCGCACGGAGGCCAGGTGGCCGAGGTGACGGTCGTCGGCGCGCCGGTGGGGCTGAGCGCCGACGCGCCCGCCACCGTGCTGCGCGCCCTCGCCGCCGGCTCGCTGGGCGACGGCGCCGTCGCGGGCGCGCTGCACGGGCTGGGGATCGACCTGCACGAGGCGCGCTGCGCGCGGCTGTTCGGTCCCGACTCGCCGCCGCGCTCGCGGGTGCAGCTGCTGGCGCAGGGCGAGGCGACGCTGATCGTCGCGGCGCCCGGCGGGCGCGTGGTCGACGGCGAGCGGCCGGCGAGCGAGCTCTCGCTGGAGGTGCGCCGCGCGATCCCCAGGCGGCGCGAGGAGATCGAGCTGCCGCCGCCGCTGGCCGAGCCTCGCCTGGAGCTGCGCATCGACGCGGCCACGGCGCGCTCCTACGAGGTGCGCCGCGGCGAGTACATCCAGGTGATCGATGTGCGCGGTCGCCAGTGCTCGGACTTTTTGGCCTTCGGCGCCGAGCGGCTGGAGCGCGGGATCGAGCGCGGGCTGGACGCCACCGCCACGCACTCGTTGATGGGCAGCGCCTACCCGCGGCCCGGCCTGCACGGCAAGTTCTACGACGCCGACCTGCGGCCGCTGGTGGAGGTCGTGCACGACACCGTCGGGCGCCACGACACGTTCGGGCTGGCTTGCTTTGCCAAGTACTACGAGGACCTCGGCTACCCGGGCCACGTCAACTGCACCGACAACTTCAACGAGGCGCTGAAGGCGTTCGGCGTGGCGCCGAGGCGCGGGTGGAACGCCCTGAACCTGTTCTTCAACACCGCCTTCGACGCCGACATGCAGCTGATCTCCGACGAGCCGTGGTCGCGGCCCGGCGACTACGTGATGTTCCGGGCGATGGACGACCTGGTGTGCGCGTCATCGGCATGCCCGGACGACATCGACCCCTCAAACGGCTGGGAGGTGACCGACATCCATGTTCGCGTCTATCCACCGGAGAACCGCTTCTCCATGGCCATCGCGCGGCGCGTGACCGCCGACGCCCCGGCGGTGCTCACGCGTGAGACCGCCTTTCACCCGCGCACCTCCGCGCTGACGCGCAGCTTCGTGGAGTACCGCGGCTACTGGCTGCCGCACTGCTTTGACAACGAGGGCGCGATCGCCGAGTACTGGGCCTGCCGCGAGCGCCTGGCGGTGATGGACCTCTCGCCGCTTCGCAAGTGGGAGATCCTCGGCCCCGACGCGGAGACGCTCGTGCAGCGCACGATCACGCGCAACGCGCGAAGGCTCTCGGTCGGCCAGGTCGTCTACACCGCCGTCTGCAACGAGACCGGCGGGATGATCGACGACGCGACCGTGTTCCGGCTGGGCGACAACAACTTCCGCTTTGTCGGCGGCGACGAGTACGACGGCATCTGGATGCGCGAGCTCGCCGACCGGCTCGGCCTCAAGGCGCTCGTCAAGCCCAGCACTGACCAGCTGCACAACATCGCCGTGCAGGGGCCACGCAGCCGCGAGGCGCTGGCCGAGATCATCTGGACGCCGCCCACCCAGACGCCGTTTGAGCAGCTGAAGTGGTTTCGCTTCACGATCGGGCGGATCGGTGACTTCGACGGGATCCCGGTGATCGTCTCGCGCACCGGCTACACGGGCGAGCTGGGCTACGAGATCTGGTGCCACCCCTCCGACGCGGTCGCGGTGTGGGATGCGGTCTGGAGGGTCGGGGAGCCACGCGGGATGCTTCCGCTGGGGCTCGAGGCGCTGGACATCCTGCGGATCGAGTCCGGGCTGATCTTCGCCGGCTATGAGTTCGACGACCAGGTCGACCCGTTCGAGGCCGGCATCGGCTTCACCGTGTCGCTCGACGACGAGGAGGACTTCGTCGGCCGCGAGGCGCTGGTCGAGCGGCGGGCGCACCCCCAGCGCATGCTCGTGGGCCTCGAGCTGTCGGGCAACGAGACCGCCGCGCACGGCGACGAGGTCTACGTGGACCGCCGCCGGGTCGGGGTGGTTACCAGCGGCACCCGCAGCCCGATCCTCAAGCGCAACATCGCGCTGTGCCGGATGGCGGTCCAGTACGCCGAGCCGGGGACGCAGGTCGAGGTGGGCAAGCTGGACGGCCTGCAGAAGCGCATTCCGGCAACGGTCGTACGATTCCCGTTCTATGACCCGGAGAAGACGCGCCCGCGGTCGTGAGCGCGCTGCGCTGGGAGCGTCCCGTGGATGAGCGCGAGGGGGTCGCGCGGCTCACGCGCGTGGCCCCTCCGAGCGCCGACGCCGGGCTCGGCGCCGGGCTGATGCCGCCGCCGCGCGCCGGCCAGGAGCCGGCCACGCGGCGCCGGTCGCAGGGCCCGCCGGCCGCTCACCGCCGGCCCCAGAGCCCCCCGGCCCCGCCGCCCAGCGCGGTCTTCGGGCCCACCGGGGTCGCGAGGCTCACCCCCCGCTCCGCCGCGGCCGAGGCGCGCGCGCGCGAGCTGCGCCAGGTGATGGGCCGCTTTGCGACCGGCGTGACGGTCGTGACCACCACCCACCGCGACACGATCCACGGCATGACCGCCAACGCATTCTTGTCGGTCTCGCTGCGGCCGCCGCTGGTCCTCGTCTCGCTCGGCCGCTGCCGGATGAGCGAGCTGCTACCGCGCAGCGGGCGCTACGGGGTCAGCGTGCTGGCCTGCGACCAGGAGCGCTTTGCGGCGCACTTCTCCGGCCAGCGCGTGTCGGAGGTCCCGCCGACGTTCGTGTGGCAGGGCGAGCTGCCGCTGCTGGAGGGCGCGCTCGCGCACATCGGCTGCCGCGTGGTGGACGTGCACCCGGCCGGCGACCACGTGCTCTGGATCGGCGAGGTCGAGCATCTCAGCCACAGAGACGGCGAGCCGCTGCTCTTCTACCGCGGGCGCTTCGGCACGCTGGCCGAGGTCTCAGACCGCGAGGCGCGTCGCAGCTGAGGCTCGCGCCCCGCGGCGCCGCACGCGCCGGTGATCGATCTCACCGCCCCGCCGCGCCGAGCGCGGGCTCAGCCGCCGGGCGCGATCCAGATCAGGCAGTCGGTCCGCGTGCGGATCCGCCGCGCGGCGAGCGCCCGCCACCAGCGCGGCGTGCGCCCGGGGTCAGGGCCGAGGACCACCAGGCCCGGCCGGCGCTCGCAGACGAGCTCCACCAGCGCCTGCAGCGGCCTGCGGCTTGAGATCCGCAACAGCTCCGTCGGGATCCCCGCCTGAGCCGCCCGCCGAGCCGTCGCGCGGACCTCGTCGAGATCCTCCTCGTGGGGCAGCGTGGCGACCTCGCGCGCGAGCACGAGCGTGGTCGGGAACGGCTGCAGCCAGAGCATGTTCGCGATCACCAGGCGCGCCCCGGTCTCGAGCGCGCTCTCGATCGCCACCCGCTCGGCCTCGGGCGCGATCCGCGCCGACAGGGTCACAAGCAGCACCGGCCGCGGCGGCGCCCCGCCCGCGACCGCGGGCCCCTCGCCGCCTGTGATGCGCCGTGTGGCGGTCATTCCTCAGGTCGCCGCCCATGGTGCCAGGAGATCGCCCGCGGCGCGCCGGTGACGGCAAGCGCCGCGGCGCGCTGGTGACGGCGAGCGCCCGCGGCGCGCTGGTGAGGGCGAGCGGGCTCGCCTCGCTGCGCACGGGGCCTCGGCCGCATGGCCCACGCGGCCGCTCCATGCGGACAAACTTGTTCAGAGCGCGTTGACCGGCTTTGTACAAACTGGTATAACGGCGCCACCGAGAGCGCCGGCGCTCGGAGTCGTTTGGACGGCCGGCGGTTCTGCCAAAGTCAGGAGGGATGAGGTTTGGCCACTGCGACCGTCGAGGAGGTCCAGCTCCTCAAGACCCTGCGATGGTGGGATGGGTTCGTCATCGCGCTGTGCAACCCCGGATTCCTGCTCGGGAGCCTCGGCTACACGCTGGGGCTGTTCGGCGTCACCGGGTCGATCATCCTGTGGGGCGCCTCGGCGGCGATCGGGATGCTGCAGGCCTGGATCTACTCGGAGCCCGCGACGATGTTCGGGCACCGCAGCGGCGGCATCTCGCTGTACGCGCACGAGGGCTGGCGCCGCTACACGACGTTCGTCGGGCCGCTGTCGGCGTTCGGCTACTGGATCGGCTGGTCGGTGGTGCTGTCGATCTTCGGCAAGGTGATCGGCGACCTGGCGACCTCGCAGTGGTGGTCTCACTCCACGCTGTCGATCGGCTTTGCGGGCAACACGCTGACGCTGTCGTCGTTCATCGCGATCGGCTGCATCATCTTCGTGTGGGCGTTCAACATCTTCGGGCTGCGGCCGGCCGTGTGGTTCACCTACGTCTGCGCCGCGCTGCTGATGGTGCCGCTCGCGCTGTTCGTGATCGGCCCCTACCTCACCGGCACCTGGCATTCCTCCAACGTCCACGCGACCTTCACCGGGCCGTGGAGCGGCGTCAAGCTCGCGCTCGTGTACATGTTCATCCTCGCCTGGTCCGCCTACGGGACCGAGGCGTGCGCCACGTTCGCGCCCGAGTACCGAAGCATCCAGGACACGCACCGAGCGCTGCGCTCGGCGGCGACGTTCATGCTGCTGATCTGCGTGCTGCTGCCGCTGGGCCTGGGCGGAGTGACCGGCGCGGTCCCGGCCGCCACGGCCGAGGGGCAGTTCTACACGCAGGCGATGTCCACGATCGTCGGCCATGGGGCGGCGAGCTTCTTCACGATCTGCATCATCGCCAGCCTGCTTCTGTCGATGACCTCCTCGACATCTGACGCCGGGCGGGCGCTGTTCGGGATCTCCCGCGCGGGGATGACGATCAAGCAGTTCGGCGTGCTCAACCGCTTCCACGTGCCCGCGCGCGCCATGACGATGGACCTGATCGTCAACGTGTGCCTGGTGCTGTTCATCAAGAGCAACCTCGCGATCCTGTACCTGAGCAACATCGGCTACGTGCTTGCGCACGTGTTCGCGCTGTCCGGCTTTCTGCTGCTGCGCCGCGACCGGCCTGACTGGCCGCGGCCGATCCGCGTCGGCTCCGGCTGGGTTCCGATCGCCGCGTTCCTGTGCGTGCTCAACGCGCTGTTCCTGGTCGTCGGGGCACTTGCCCCGCACCTCAACGGCTACGGAACCTGGACGGACTTCTGGATCGGCATGGGCGTGCTGATCGGCTCCCTGGTCCTGTTCGTCTTCAGGCGCGTGGTCCAGGACGGCGAGGGCGTGCACTTCCGCGAGGACGTGCCCGCCGTGCCCAGCCCCGAGGAGCGCGCGGAGCTGTTCGGGCCCCAGCAGCCCTCCCAGCAGCAGGTGGCCGTCGCCTGAGCCGTCGGCTCGGGTCGCCGGGCGGTGGCGGCGAAGAGGCGCGCCGCCGCCGCCCCGGCCGGTCCGCTGCGCCGGCCGGTGATGCGCACCGCAGCCGCGGGGGCCGCTCGGGCTCGGCGGCGGGAGCCACTCGGCCAAGGGCGCGGGGGCCGCTCGGCCTCGCGCGCGGGGGCTACTCGGGCTTGATCTTCCAGGTCGGCAGCTTCGCCAGCGCGCGTCGGTAGCGCCGGCGGTACAGCGGGCGGAAGAACATCGTCCAGGTGCTGGCCAACAGCGCCACGAGGATCAGCCCGCCCAGCGCCCTGCCGGCGACGATGAAGGCGATCACGCAGCCGAGCGCGATCACGCTCATCGCCAGCGGCAGCCGCCGGTAGCGCAGCTGCGTGGCGCGCAGCGCCGCGTACTCCTCGGCGGGGATCCGGTTGGTGTCCCAGGTGCGCCGGCAGTGCTCGCACGTCCAGCGCTCGCCGTAGCGCAGCCGGCGCACCTGCCCGCACTCGCAGGTCAGCGTGATCAGCGGCCCGCGCCTGAGCGCGCTCTCGTCCCGCCCCCGGCGGCCCTCACCGGGCCCCCGGCCGCCCTCGCCGGGCCCCCGGCCAAAGCTCAGTGCGCCGGGGGCTCCCATCCCTCGAGCACCGAGGGGCGGTAGTCGGTTCCCACGATCCGAGAGCCGTCCACCCAGGGCCCCAGCTCTGGCTGGGGGAACTTGGCGTGGCGCTCCTTGAGCGCGATTCCGTACGAGTTGCCGCTCTGCAGGTGGCGGATCAGCACCTTGCGCGCGATCTCGTCCTCGCGCCCCTCGGGGATCGGGAAGTAGATCTTGATGAACGAGTTGGAGTAGCGGTCGAACACGGCCGGCACGCCGTCCTCCTCAAGCAGCGTGACGTCCTCCAGCCAGTTGATGTCCTGGCCGGGGGTGGCCGCCAGCAGGTCGACGTCCTCCACCAGCGAGATGTCCTCCTGGTATGGGAAGCGGCGCCCCGACAGGTACTCGGCATCGATCGCGACGACCTTCTGCGGCTCCCCCGGCAGACGGTGCTCGCTCATCGCCGAGCCTCCCCGTCCGCCCCGGCGATCACCGGCTCGTCCAGGTAGTCGATCGGGTTGGCCAGATGGCGCTCCAGCAGCCGTTCGATCCGCGCAAGCGTGCGCTCCTCCGAGACGCCGGGGATGTAGTTGGTGCCGGCCAGCGGCACCCTCGCCATCGCCGCCGCCTCGACCGTCAGCGCGCACAGGTCCTCCGGCTCCAGCGAGTGCACGTCGGTCTTGCCGCAGGCCCGCGCCAGCATCTGACACTCGAGCGTCAGCGTGTGCAGGAAGTTGTACACCCGCTGCGCGGCCTCGTCGACCACCAGCCGCTTGCGCAGCTCCGGGTCCTGCGTTGCCACCCCGACCGGGCAGCGGCCGGTGTGGCAGTGGTAGCAGCGGCCGGCCGGCACGCCGACCGTCCCCTCGTAGTCGGTGACCCCGGGGATCTCCTTGTTGCAGTTGAGCGCCATCAGCGCCGAGTGGCCGATCGCGACCGCCTTGGCGCCCAGCGCCAGGCACTTGGCCACATCGCCGCCGTTGCGGATCCCGCCGGCCACCACCAGGTCGATCTCGTCCGCCAGCCCGACGTCCTCGAGCGCGCGGCGCGCCTCGGGGATCGCGGCCATCAGCGGGATCCCGGTCTCCTCGGAGGCGACGTGGGGCCCCGCTCCGGTGCCGCCCTCGGCGCCGTCGAGGTAGATGATGTCGGGTCCGCACTTGGCCGCCATCCGCACGTCGTCGTATACGCGCGCGGCGCCGAGCTTGAGCTGGATCGGGATCTCGTAGTTGGTCGCCTCGCGGACCTCCTGGATCTTCAGCGACAGGTCGTCAGGACCAAGCCAGTCGGGGTGGCGAGCCGGGGAGCGCTGGTCGATGCCCGCCGGCAGCGAGCGCATCTCCGCCACCTGCTCGGTCACCTTCTGGCCCATCAGGTGCCCGCCGAGCCCGACCTTGCACCCCTGCCCGATGAAGAACTCGCACGCGTCGGCGAGCATCAGGTGGTGGGGGTTGAAGCCGTAGCGGCTCTGGATGATCTGGTAGTACCACTTCGTCGAGAGGTCGCGCTCGGGCGGGATCATCCCGCCCTCCCCCGAGCAGGTGGCCGTGCCGGCCATCGACGCGCCCTTGGCCAGCGCCATCTTGGCCTCCAGCGACAGCGCGCCGAACGACATGCCGGTGATGTAGACCGGGATGTCCAGCTCGATCGGCCTTGAGGCGAAGCGCGCGCCGAGCACGGTCTTGGTCACGCACTTCTCCCGGTAGCCCTCGATCACGAAGCGCGTCAGGGTCCCGGGCATGAACATCAGCTCATCCCAGTGCGGGATCTTCTTGAACATCGAGAAGCCGCGCATCCGGTAGCGGCCGAGCTCGGCCTTGACGTGGATGTCGTCGATCACCTCTGGGGTGAAGATGCGCGAGTGCCCGAGCACGTTGCGCGACATCGGGGCGTTCTCGTCGGCGGAAGCCATCTGCCTCACCTCCTAGAGGACGAGCTTGCGCTCGGAGGGCTCGAGCGAGTCGTAGTTGTAGAGCTTCTTGCCGCAGACGAACTTCTGCAGCGGCGGCGGGTCTCCGAGCCCGTAGATGCCGAACTTGCGCGTGACGAACTCGGTGTCCGCGTCGGTCCACTCGCCCTCCACGCAGTCGATCCCCAGCGACGCGACGCGGCCGCCGACGTAGATCACCCCGTCGTACATCGAGTCGCCCAGGCCGGGACCGACGTCGCCGCAGATGATCTGGCGGCCCCGCTGCATCATGAAGCCGGTCATCGAGCCCGCGTCGCCGAGCACGATGATCGTGCCGCCCTTCTGGTCGATCCCGGTGCGGGCGCCGACGCGCCCCTTGACCACCAGGTCGCCGCCGCGGATCGCCGCGCCGGTCAGCGAGCCGGCGTTGGAGTCGATCACCACCACCCCGGACATCATGTTCTCGCACGCCGACCAGCCGACGCGCCCGGCGATGTGAACCTCCGGCCCGTCGATCATCCCCAGCGCGAAGTAGCCGAGGCTGCCCTCGAACTCGATCCGGCAGCGGGTGAGGATCCCCACGCCCAGCGAGTGGCGCGCGGACGGGTTTCTCACCGTCACCTCGCGCACCCCCTGCTCGTAGAGCAGCCAGCGAAGCTCCAGGTTGATCTGGCGAGTGGTCAGCTCACGCGCGTCAAAGCTCGCGCGCGTGCCATCGATCTCCGAGACGCGCGGCACGCGCGCGTCGAGCTCCACCAGCCCACGCGGGTCAAACCGAGGCTCCTCGGCGGCCGCGGGAGAGCCCATCGTCACAGATTCCATACCATCACCGTGCTCTCGTAGGGGTCGTACGTCTCGATCTCGCGGTCGATCACCGCCCGGATCGCCATCTCCTCTGAGGCCAGCGCCACCATGTCCTCGCCCTCGTAGAGCACCAGCGGCTTGGCCGCAAGCTCGTCCTTGGCCACCCCCAGCGCGTCCTGGGAGACGCAGATGTAGGTGAAGACGCCGTCCAGGTCCTGGAGGCTGTGGTGCATCGCCTCCTCAAGCGACTCCCCGCCGGCCATCCGGTCGGCCAGGTAGACGGCGATGATCTCCGAGTCGCAGTCGGAGGCGAAGCGGTGCCCGCGGGCCTCCAGCCGCCGCCGCCACTGGTGGTAGTTGGTCAGCTGCCCGTTGTGCACCACCGCCACGTCGGAGAACGGGTAGGCCCAGTAGGGGTGCGCGTTGGCGATGTCGACGTCGGACTCGGTCGCCATCCGCACGTGGCCGATCCCGTGCGAGCCGAGGTAGCCGTCCAGCCCGTAGGCCCCCGCCACGGTGCGGGCGTCGCCCAGGTCCTTGATGATCTCAAGCGAGTGGCCGAGCGACAGCACCTCGACGTGCTCCACCGCCTCGATGTGGTCGGCCAGGCGCTTGAGGTCCCCGTCGTAGTCGATCGTGGCGGCGAACGTGTAGTCGTTGACGTCCTGGGCCGAGATGATCGACGCCCCGGCCGCCGCCAGCCGACGGCGAACCTCACGCCGGCGCCGGCGTACCTCGTCGGCGAAGTCCAGGTCGCGCTCGCGCGCGGCCTCGGTGGAGTCCGCCAGCTTGACGCGCACGACAAGCTCGCTGGTGGGGCTGTGGTAGAGCGCGTAGCCGGTCGAGTCGGGCCCGCGGTGCTTCATCGACTGAAGCATCGCGGTCATGTCGTGGCCCAGCCGGTGGGCGCCGGTTCCGTTGCGGTAGATGATCCCTGCGATTCCACACATATCGCTCTCCGTCTCGGCGGCGCGGCCGTCAGGGAAGCACCTCGAGGTACTCCTCGCGCTCCCAGTCGGTGACCGCGGCCAGGTAGCGCTCCCACTCGTCGCGCTTGTAGTGGTGAAAGACCTTGTACAGCCGCCCGGGCATGGCGCTCTTGACGACCTCGTCCTTGGCCAGAGCGTCCAGCGCGGCGCCGAGGCTGTCGGGCACCTTCTCGATCTCCTGGCCCTCGGCCAAGAGCTGGTAGGTGTTGCCCTGCTGCGGGGGCCCCGGATCCAGCTGGCGGCGCACGCCGTCAAGCCCCGCCCTGAGCAGCGTCGCGACCGTCAGGTAGGGGTTGCAGGAGGAGTCCACGCCCCGGTACTCGAAGCGGCCGCCCGAGGCAACGCGCACGGTCGTGGTCCGGTTCTGCCAGCCCCAGTTCTTGTAGATCGGGGCCCAGAAGCCGGTGTCCCACATCCGGCAGTAGGAGTTGACCGTCGGGTTTCCGATGCACATCAGCGCCGGGAAGTGCGCCAGCATGCCGCCGAGGAAGTGGCGGGCGAACTGCGACAGCTTGGCCGGCCCGTCCGGGTCGTAGAACACGTTGTTGCCGTTCTCGTCCACGAGCGTGAAGTGATGGTGATGGCCGTTGGCCGACACCCCGGTGAACGGCTTGGGCATGAAGCACGGCAGCAGGTCGTGCTTGCGGCCCACCGCCGCGCAGATCTGGCGGTAGGTGGTGATGTTGTCGGCGGTGCGCAGCGGGCGGTCGAAGCGGAAGTTGAGCTCAAGCTGTCCCGGCGCGTCCTCGTGGTCGCCGTAGCTCATGTCCAGGCCCAGCGCCTGGCCGTACTCGACGACGTCCAGCAGCACCGGGCGAAGCTCCTCGAACTGGTGAATGTGGTAGCAGTAGGGCTTGGTGACACCCTGCGGCGCCTCGCCCTCGCGCGGCTTGCGCAGCCACATCATCTCGGGCTCGATCCCGATCAGGAACTGATAGCCGAGCTCGGTCTCGAACTCGTGCGCGACGCGCTTGAGGTTCTGGCGCGGGTCGGCGTCCAGCAGCTCACCGGTCTCGGTGTCGTAGCAGTCGCAGTACACGCGCGCGACCCGGTTGTCCCAGGGCAGCACGGCGAACGTGTCCAGGTCGGCCATCGCGGCCAGCTCGGACTCCTCGGGGCCGAAGCCGATGTAGTTGCCGTAGCGGTCGGTGAACAGGTTGGCGGTGGCGCCGTAGACGAGCTGGTAGCCCTTCTCGGCGACCTGTGGGAAGAACGTCGAGACGACGCCCTTGCCCATCACCCGGCCGGTGACCGAGACCTGCTGGAAGAACACGTACTTGATGCCCTCGGCCTCGATCCGGCGCGTGAGCTGCTCGATCCGCTCGGCGCGGCCGGGGGCGCTGCGCGCCTCCTCCAGCGTCGCCGGCGCCGGCGCGATCCGGGGGCTGGAGAGGACCGAGTCCACGGTGCCGCCGAACAGCGTCGCCGCCGAGACGTGCCCGTTCTCCTGGGCCGCCGTGCTGTCCGTCTCCCCTATCGCCATTGTCCCTCTCCTCTCTGGCCGCCCGCGGGC
>DATGLC010000005.1:0-19163 GCA_035294345.1 Solirubrobacteraceae bacterium | reverse complement strand
GCTGCCGGCGGCGGCGTCGAGCAGAAGGTCGCCTCCGCGACGCTCGATCGCGGCCAACTGCTCGGACGTCCAGCTGCGCGGCTCGGCGGCGCGGCGCGGCCGATCGGCGGTCCGGGTCCTCTGCGCGGCGCGAGCGGTCATGTTGAGCGGCAGATCTCGGGGTGGGCGCAGCCGTCGCGGGAGCAGCGGTGCGGGCAGGGCTCAAGCCGGCCGGCTCGCAGGCACACGGCGAGCTCTAGAGCGCGGTCGCGGACCGCGGCGAGCAGCTCCTCCAGCTCCTCGGGCGTTCGCGCGTCCGTGTGCGCGACCGCGGACCCCAGGTCCGCGTCGTCTGAGAACGCGCCGCGCGCGCGCAAGTCCGCGCCGCGCAGCGGCTGGTAGAGCCCGGCGACGGGCGAAAGCTCGGTCAGCTGACTCAGCGCCAGCATGTACAGGCCGACCTGCAGGCGGCATTCGGCAAGCCACGACGAGCCCGCCCAGCCCCAGTCGGCGGCGCCGCTCTTGTAGTCGCGCACGATCACGCGGCCGCGGTCGTCGACGTCCACGCGATCGATCACGCCCCGCAGCAGAACCTCGTCGGGACCGGCGCCCAGCCGCAGGGGCGGAAGCGAGCGCTCGTCATCAAAACCGAAGCGAACCTCGAGCGCGTGCGTGCGCCACGCCGCAGCGGACCGCGCCTCATGCCCGATGTACCGCGCCAGCTCGGCCTCGATCGCATGCCGCGCCGCGGCGCGCACCACGCCGATCGCTCCCGGCGACAGCCCGCACTCGGCGACGGCCGAGTCGATCAGCCCCGGCAGCAGCTCGAGCGCGCGAGCCATGGTGGGCTCGGCCGGGGGCCCGCCGAGCTCGCGCACGAGCGCCTCGAGAACCCTGTGCATGACGGTGCCGCGCGAGAGCGCCGCCGGCTCGGGCGACAGCGGCATCGGCGCAAGCTGGCTCTCCACCAGCCAGGCGACCGGGCAGCGGCCGTAGCGCTCAAGCGCGCCGGCCGAGAGCATCCGCGTGTGGCGGACCCTGGGCAGCGAGCGGGCCGTCAGCCGCAGCCGAGCCCGCTCGGCGCCTTCGGCGCAGGCGGCCAGCCTCGAGGACGGCTCCCCCGTCAAGGCCGCCGGCTGCAACGACGGCTGCCCCGCGAAGGCGGCCAGCTGCGAGGGCGGCTCGGTGCGGACCGCGGCCAGAGTCCGCTGGCGCTCGGTCGGCGCCAGAGCGGCCGGCCAGGTGACGTCTCCCAGCTCCCGCCGCCGGCGACGGTCACGCCAGCCCTCCGCCAGCAGGTGCTCGACGTCGGCGATGAACGGCGACGGCAGGACCATGTTGCCCTCCTCATCGCAGCTGCGGTAGGAGAGCACGACGCGCTCGGTCGCGCGCGACACGGTCGCGTAGAACAGGTGGCGCTCGGCGGCGAGGTCGTCGCCGCGGGGACGCAGCCTGAGGCCGGCCACGGCCGCCAGCTCGAAGCGCAGCTCGTCCGGCAGGAACGGATCGGTGAGAGGCCCGCGGGGGAAGGTGCCCTCCTGCAGGCCCAGCACCAGGACGGCTCGGAAGCGCCTTGCGCGGACATCCAGCGGGCCCGCGAGCGCCACGGCGTCACCGGCGAGCGCACCCGCGCCGGCCTCCACGACGAGCGCATCGAGCAGGCTCAGCAGCTCGGAGTCGCGCGGCCGTGAGCCGATCGCGGCCAGCTCGGCCACCGCGCGCTCGAGCACCGCGAGCGCTCGAACGTGCGATCGCCTCGGGCGCCGGGCCTGCGCCGGGCGAAGCGCGCCGGCCCGGGCCATGAGCCGTCGCGCCAGCCGGCTCAGCTCGGCCGCCTGGTCGCGAGCGCCGGCGATGGACTGAAGCTCGCGCAGCTCAAGCCCCGCCAGCGCCTGGGCCTCGGCCGCCGTGCGCGCCCCGCCGCGCAGGATCGCCGCCTCGATCTCGTCGACATCGTCCTGCGATTCGATCAGGCCGAAGCGCAGCAGCGCGAGCAGGTCGCCGGGCGCCGCGAGCTCGGGCGCGAGCGCGCAGCGGGCGGCGCCCACGACCGCGCGTCCAAGCGCGGTGTGCGAGAACCGCACCCTGAGCTCCGCCGCAAGCGGGATGCCGCAGGCCCCGAACACCCGGCAGAAGAGTGCAGCGATCGACTCGGGCGCCCGATGCACGAGCGCTATCTCGCCGGGCGCGAGCCCCCGCTCCAGCAGGCCGAGGACCTCCTGCGCGGCGAGCTCGGCCTCGGCCAGCTCGCCGCCGGCTTCAAGCATTGCGATCGACTCCCCCGGCTCGATCCGCTCGCTGTCGTCGCGCTCCTCGAAGAGGCGACGCTCCAGGTGGTGCAGGGCGCGCCGCGACCCGGGCGCGTAGTGGTCGTCGCGGGCCGGGAGCTCGATCACCCGCGTGGCCAGCGAGCGCAGCTGCTCGGCCACCTCGGCCCGCCCCTCCATCGCCGCCCTGCCCGGCTCGTAGGTCAGCGACACGGTCACGGGCGCTCCGACCCTCACGGCGAGCGTCTCGATCGCATCCAGCTCGAGGGCCGTGAGATCGTCGAAGCCGTAGACGAACACCGGCGTGGCGCCCCAGCGGCTCGGCGCGGCGCGCAGCGCGTCGAGCGCGCGCCGCGCGCGCAGCTCGGCGTCGTCCATGCCCAGGCGCTCCAGCTCGCGCGCGTAGCCCGAGTAGATCGCCGCCAGGTCGCTCGCGTACGCCGCCCGGCGCCCGTCGGCGCTCGCCCATCTAGCCAGCGCGCCGCTGAGCCTCGCGGGATCGATCATCGCGCGCTCGAGCTCGGCGATCAGCGCCAGAGCCGCCGTGGCAAAGCCGGCGGTCGCCGCCGAGCGCCCCAGCGCCCGCAGCCTCAGGCCCCGCACCACGCGCGCGACGAGCCACAGCCTCTGCAGGTGGGAGGCGGTGCGCCGCGCCACGCCCGCGCGCCGCGCCGCCTCCGCGGCCAGGCCTTCGAAGGTGAGCACCGAGCCCAGGAGAGTGCCGTCGCGCACGAGCTCCCGCGTGTAGTGCAGCGCATCGGCGGATGTGGGCACGACCAGGATCGGGCCGCGCGAGGAGGCCGAGGAGAACGCGCCCAGCACCTCCGCCGCCTTGGCGGAGTTGGCCGGGCCGAGGACGAGCGTCAGCGCCACGGCCACATGGTGGCGCCCGGTGCCGACGCCCTCATCGCAGCCGGCGCGGGGGCCGGCCGGCACGGCCGCACAGGCGCGAGCTCAGGCCGCGGCAGGCGCGAGCGCCGGCCGCGCTCAGGCCGCAGCCGCCCGGCCGCGCGCTCAGGCCGCGGCCGGCTCGGTCTCGAGCGCCGCCACGCCGGGCCCGGCCAGGACCTCGGCGCCCGCCTCCTCGGTCTCGGGGGGCTTTGCGCCCTCCCGAGCCCAAGCCTCGTCGAACTCGACGCGCCAGCGCCCGTCCGGCGCCTGCTCCAGCGCCAGGCGGGCGCGGAAGCTCTTGCCCGACCGGCCCTTGAAGCCGGTCACGGGACGCTCGGTGCGACCGGTGCGGATCAGCTCGCGGGCGACCGCGACGGGCAGGGTCTTGCCGGCCTTGGACTTCCAGATCACAAACCCGCAGCCCGGATCCTCGCGAGACCAGCAGGAGTACCCCTTGCGGTTCTCCACGATCTCGCGGCCGCAAACCGGACACGGGCCCAGCTGCGCGCGCGGGATCCTCACATCGCGCAGCTTGGCGTCCAGCTCCCCGACGGTCTGCTCGGTGAAGCGGACGATGTCGCCCATGAAGGCCTCGCGCGAGTCCTCCCCGGTCTCGATCTTCGCCAGCCGGTGCTCCCAGTCGCCCGTCAGCCCGGGGCTGGTCAGCGGGTGGCCGTCAAGCAGGCGGATCACGTTCAGTCCCTTCTCGGTGACCACCAGCGCGCGTCCGTCCCGCTCGATGTAGCCCACCTGCAGGAGGCGCTCGATGATCGCCGCCCGGGTGGCCGGCGTTCCGATCCCGGAGTCCTTCATCGCCTCGCGAAGCTCCTCCTCCTCCACCAGCTTTCCGGCGGTCTCCATCATCTCAAGCAGCGACCGCTCGGTGTGCCTGCGCGGCGGCTTTGTCTCCTTGGCGGTGTCGGTGACCTCCGTGACGCGCACGCGCTCGCCCAGCTCGAGCTTGGGCAGGCGCTGCTCGCGACCCTCGTCCTCGTCGTCCGGACGGCCGTCGTCGAGGTCGGCCGTCTCTCCGTAGACGCCCCGCCAGCCGGCGACCAGCAGCAGCTTGCCGCGCGTGCGGAACACGTGCGGGCCGCCGTCCGTGCCTGAAACGGTCGTCTCCACGCGCGTGCTCTCGAACACGGCCTCGGGGTGGAACACGGCCAAGAAGCGCCGCACCACGAGGTCATACACGCGCCGGTCATCCTCGTTGAACTTCTCGATTGGATGACGCTCGGCGTTGGTGGGGATGATCGCGTGGTGGTCTGAGACGCGCGCGTCGTTGACCACGCGGCCGAGCGGGAGCTCCGGCAGCTCCAGCACGTGGCGCGCCGCCTGCGCGTACTCGGGGCGCTCGGCCACCAGGCGGACGATCGGCCTGATCTCGGACACCATGTCGCCGGGCAGAAAGCGCGAGTTGGTGCGCGGGTAGGTGAGCGCCTTGTGCTCCTCATAAAGACGCTGCGCGGCCGCAAGCGTGCGCCGTGCGCTGAAGCCGTAGCGTCCGTTCGCGTCACGCTGAAGCTGGGTGAGGTCGTACAGCAGCGGCGGGCGCTCGCGGCGCTGCGAGGTCTCAAGGCGCGTGATCTCGCCGGTGCGGCCCACGCACGCCTCGACCACCGCGCGGGCCTGCGGGGCGCTGTCCAGGCGGGGGCGCGTGCCCGCGTAGTAGCGGCCCTCGTAGGAGCGCCCGGCGGGCTCGCCGACGGGCTCAAACGCCGCGTCCACGACCCAGTAGGGCTCGGGCACGAAGCTCCGGATCTCCTCCTCGCGGCGGGCGAGGATGGCCAGCGTCGGCGTCTGCACCCGCCCCAGCGAGACCGCTCCGTCAAACGACGAGCGCAGGCGGATCGTGGCGGCGCGCGTGGCGTTCATCCCCACCAGCCAGTCGGCCTCAGAGCGCGACCGCGCCGCCGCCTCCAGAGCCGCAAACTCCGATCTGGGGCGCAGCTCGCGCAGGGCCGCCTCGATCGCCTGGCGGGTCATGGAGTTCAGCCACAGGCGCTTGACGGGCTTGCGCGAGCCGGCCTTCTCGTACAGGTAGGCGAAGATCAGCTCCCCCTCGCGCCCCGCGTCGCACGCGTTGACGACCAGCTCGATGTCCTCGCGCGCCAGCAGGCGCGAGATCGCGGTCATCTGCTTGCGGGAGCGTTCGTCGCGGACCACGAGCTTGAAGCGATCGGGGACGATCGGCAGATCGGCCATCCGCCACTTGCGGTAGCGCTCGCCGTACTCGTCGGGGTCCGCGAGCGCGACCAGATGCCCCACCGCCCAGGTGACCACGTGCTCGGGGCCCTCCAGAAACTCGCCGCCCCCGCCCTTGGTGAACGAGCCCGGCAGCACGCGCACCAGGTCGCGGCCGACGGACGGCTTCTCGGCGATCACGAGCGTCTTGGGCATGGACCGCCGAGAGTAGCGCTCGGCCGGCTCGCTGCCTCACGCGGCCGTCTCCGCCGCCACTCAGCATCTCGCCCGGCGCGCTGCCTCACGCGGCCGTCTCGGCCGGCGCCTAACGCGGCCGTCTCCGCCGCCACTCAGCATCTCGCCCGCCGCGCTGCCTCACGCGGCCGTCTCGGCCGGCGCTCACGCGGCCTTCTCGGCCGTCAGGGGGGCGCACCCCGGGACGTCCTCGCCGGGCCTCAGCCAGCGCAGGCGCCGGTTGACACCGTCCCGCCAGCCGACAGCGCCCGCCGCAGGTCGCGAGCGACGACCGCGTCGGGGACCGCGAAGCCGCCGGCGTGCGCGGTATCGGTCAGCGCCGCGAACACCGTGGCGACCACCCGCCCGTGCGCGTCCACGAGCGGGCCGCCGGAGTTGCCCGGGCGCACCAGGCCGCGCAGCGCCGTGATCGAGCGCAGGACGTGACCCTGGCCGTAGGCGTTCTCGGTCACCACATGCACGGTGCGCCCCACGCGGCCCGGCTGGGCGTCGAACGGGCCGTCGAGCGGGTAGCCGAGGATCGCGACCTGCTCGCCGATGCGCGCCTGAGCGGCCATCCTCAGCGCGGGCGCCGCAAGCGCCGCGACGCGCAGGATCGCGATGTCGTTGTGCACGTCGAAGACGAGCGGCGCGGCCCGCAGCGCGGGCCCGGCGCCGTGGACCTGCACGACCGTGTCCCGCTCCCCGGCGACCACGTGCGCATTGGTGACCACGATCCCCGGCGCCGCGACCCAGCCGCTGCCCTCGACGCCCAGCCCGCAGGCGGTGCCGGTGACGCGCACGACGGCGGCGGCGGCGGCGCGCACGCCCCCTGCGCGCAGGATCGCGCGACGGGGCGGCGGCAGATTCGGCACCGGCCCGGTGACCGACGGAAGCGGATCAAACCGCGCGAGCGCGTTGAGGATCGGACCGGACGGCGGCAGCAGCTCGTCGAGCGTGCGCAGGATCCGCGAGCCACGGATGTCCGCGCGCAGCGCGGGCGAGACGGGCGCGTCGAGTGCCACCGCTCCGACGATCCACGCGATGCCCAGCGCCACGCACGCGGTCAGCGCCGCGCCCAGCAGGCCGTCGATCAGCCTCAGTCCGGGGATCCGCATCACGGCACGCAGCCGGGCGCCGATCCCCTCCATGCCGCTCGCCAGCGCCCCACCCGCAAGCAGCGCGCCGCCGAGCCCGAACAGCGGGGCGTAGGGCGAGCGATCGCCCCGGCTGAGCAGAAGCGGCGCAAAGCGGGTACCCACAAGCGCACCGATCACGAAGCCGGCGAGCGAGAGCGCCCCGACGATGAACCCCTGCGAGTACCCGTAGAAGGCGAGGACCGCCGTGAAGGCGACGAGCACCCAGTCGATGGCGGTCACCGGCCGCAGGTTAGTGGCGGGGGCAGCGAACGCCCGCCGTCTGCACGCACGCGGCGCGCGGTCGTCGCCCGCTCGGCCGGCGGCGCATCCGGCGCGCGGTTGGATCTTCTACCGTTTGGGCCGCAAGTGCCGACCAGGGCGGTGATCGTGGCGCAGCGGCCGCCGCGTCGCCGGCGCCGCCGCGGGCGCCGGCGACGGTTGCTGACGCGCAGCGCGCCGCTGCTGCTTTTGGCGGCGTGCGCGTTCGCGATCGGGGTTGCGGTCGCCACCCAGCCCGGGCGCGACGAGCGCCAGCTCGTGAGGGCCTACGTGACCGACTGGGCGCGCGGTCGCGTGGCGGCGATGTACTCGCTGCTTGACCGCCGCTCGCGACTGGCGACCTCCGAGGCTGCGTTCGCCCGCCGGCTGCGCGCCGACGCGCAGATCGCGACCCTTCGCTCACTGGCGGTGCTGCGGGTCGGCACGCCGCACTCCGGAAGCGTGCGGGTGTGGATGGCGGTCGACACGCGCATCTGGGGCGTGCTGCGCGAGCCGCTGATCGTTCCGTTTGACGGCAGCGGCTCGCAGGCGCGCGTTCGGCTGGCCTCCGAGCTGCTGTTCCCCGGCCTGCGCGCCGGCGAGTCGCTGACGCGGCGAACCGAGCTGGCCACGAGAGCGACGATCCTCGCGGCCGATGGAACGCCGCTGGCGCAGGGCGCCGGCCGCACCTCGCCGATCCCCTCGGTCGCCGGCGAGATCGTCGGCTCGCTCGGCCCGATCCCCGCCTCCCAGCGCGCCGCATACGCGGCCCTGGGCTATCCGCCCAACGCCCAGGTGGGTCAGGACGGGCTGGAGCTGGCGTTACAGCGCCGGCTCGTGGGCCGCATCGGCGGCGTGCTGCTCGCCGGCCGCCGCGTGCTCGCGCGCGTCGCGCCCGAGCAGGCGCCGCCGGTTCGCACCACCATCGATCCGCGCGTGGAGGAGGCCGCGATCGCCGCGCTGGGCGGCCGGCTCGCCGGGATCGCGGCGATCGATCCCCGCACCGGGGCGCTCGAGGCGCTCTCGGGCATCGCCTACTCGGCCCCCCAGCCGCCGGGATCGACGATGAAGATCATCACCGCCACCGCGGCGCTGCAGGCCGGGCTTGTCAAGCCCACGACCGTGTTCCCGTACGCCACCTCCGCGACCCTCGACGGCTACACGATGAACAACGCCGGCGGCGAGGACTGCGGCGGGACGCTGATCAACGCCTTCGCGGTCTCCTGCAACTCCGTGTTCGCCCCGCTTGGCGCGCGGGTCGGGGGGTCGCTGCTGGTTGGCACCGCGGAGCGCTACGGCTTCAACCACCCGACCGGCATCCCGGGGGCGGACGAGAGCACGATCCCGCCCGCCAACCGGATCGGCGACGCGCTCGCGGTGGGCTCCTCGGCGATCGGCCAGGGCATGGTCCTGGCGACGCCGCTGGAGATGGCCGACGTGGCCGCGACGATCGCCATGGGCGGACGGCGGCCGCTGCCGACGCTGCTGGCCGGCCAGCGGCCTCGCTTCGTGCGCGTCACCACGCCCCGCGTCGCGCATGAGATCGCCCAGATGATGCTCGCGGTCGTCCGGTACGGGACCGGCACGAGCGCACAGATCCCCGGCGTGCAGGTTGCGGGCAAGACCGGCACCGCCGAGGTGCGCAACTCGACCGGGCCTCCCAACAGCGCCGCAGCCAACAACCCGCGCAACACCGACTCCTGGTTTGTCGCCTACGCCCCGGCGGGCGACCCCCGGGTCGCGGTGGCGGCGATGTTCGCGAACGCCGGCTACGGCGCGACGACCGCCGCGCCCGCGGTGCGGTCGGTGATCGAGGCCGCGCTCGGGCTCGGCTCGGCCGGATGAGCCTGCCGGTGCCGGGCCCAGGGCGCCCGACCGCTACAGGTTGAGCGAGATCGACGCCAGCCGGCGGTTTGAGGGGCTGAGGATGTAGAGGGTCAGCGGCCGGTTGGCGTACACGTCGGTGCTGACGCGGAACAGCAGCAGGCCGCCCTGGGTGGGGCCGTAGGCGGCGATGCTCGACGGGCTCGGCTCGGTCTGCTGGGGCGGGAGGGTCTGCGCCGTCCACGCGAACGGGTTGAGCGCCGGGTTGAGGTGGACCGGCCGGTACACGTCGCCGGAGGAGTCGACGACCTCGAAGTTGTCCGAGGTGGTCTGCGGCCGGTTGGTCTGGTTCTTGGCCCAGAGGAAGACGCCGAACCACATCTCGGTGGGCGGCAGGTTCGGGCTCATGCCCGCCGGCAGGCCGCGCACGTACTGGGAGTCCTCGGCGTCGTACTGGTTGAGGGCGCGCGAGATCTGCAGCTGGTAGGTGACCGGCCCGGCGTCGACGTAGGCGCCGTCGTTGTTGGCGTCAGCAACGGTCGGGTGGGAGCTCTTGTGGCCGCACGCGGCGAGCGCCACCGCGCTCAGCAGCGCGCAGGCGACGTACGGCAGTCGGCGGCGGTGACTCACGGCGCCCGGAGTCTACCCGTCGGCGACCGTCGCTCGACGACCCCGGTCACGACCCTCCTCGAGGATCGAGCGCAGCCGGCGCATCGCCCGCGCCGCCTTGCGCCTGGTCCAGGAGCGTCCGCCGAGCGCCTCCATCAGCCTGTCGGACAGCAGCGCGGGCTCGGTCTCGAATGTGAACTGCACGCGCGTCGTGCCACCGGGCCCAGGTGACAGCGTGTAGGTGCCCAGCATCCGGATCCGGTTGTACTTGCCCCCACGGCCGCGCTCGACGATCTTGAACGGCGGCTGCATCTCGGCGAAGGTGACGTCCGCCCAGGCGAAGCGGTTGAAAGGAGCCTTGACGCGGAAGCGGGCGCCGGCCCCCAGCCCGCGCGAGTCCTCGCGCGTCAGCCGCCAGTCGACCAGGTAGTGGTCGGTGAACTCGGGGTGATTGGCGATGTCGGACAGGTAGTCCCAGACCTCCTCGCGCGGCCGGGCGATCGTCGTCGAGACCGTGAACGGCTCCATCGGCGCGGCATGTTATGCGCTCGGCCCGCGACGGCGCCGCCCCCCGGGCCCGATGCGGGCCGGGATCCGGAGCCGACCCGCGGCGCCGGCCCACGAGAGCAGGCCGGGGCTGCGCGAGCCGGTCAGCTCAGGCCTCCGCAGCCCGCCGGCTCGCGCCGCCAGAGCCCGTCGACTCGGCCCGCCCAAGCCGGTCCGATCAAAGAGCCGGAGCCCGGAGACTCAGGCCGCGCGCCGGTCGCTGACGCGGATCGTGTGCCCGAGCTCGGGGCCGTGGATCGTCCGCGCGCCGCTGGGATCCTCGCGGCGGCCCTCTCGACACAGCGCGCAGGCGACGGCGCCGGAGTCGTAGAGGTACACCCGCTCGCCCACCAGCGGCGTGCGGTGGCAGAACGAGCAGCGCTCCGATTCCGCCAGCCGCTCGTCGAGGCCGCGTCGCAGGAGCGCGAGCTCCAGATCGAGCATGTCACGGAGGCTCGATGGCATGGGGTCGGGTTCGCCGCGCCCCGCGCGATTCCTGCGCCCGCACGACCGGACATCCGTCCGGCCGATGATTGGCACTTTGCGGGCGGGGGTATGATCGGAGCGGTGCTCCGCGTGGCGGTCCTGCCAGCCGCCGCGGGCCGCCGGCATCCCTCGAGCACGGAGACGGCCATGAAAGCTTGGACTACTGGCAGTGTGGCTGGAACGGGCACGTTCCGCTGCACGGAGTGCGACTTCCCGGTCTCGCTGGATGCCGCCGACGAGCTGCCCGCGTGCCCCAACTGCGGAGGCACCGAGTTCGTGCGCTCGTCGCTGTTCACGACCTCGCAGCAGGCGATCGTGGACCTCGGCGAGTCCAGCGAGGATCGCACCTGGCTGGACGAGCTGCGGGCCGAGATCGAGCAGCCCGGGCAGTACATCGCCTACCGCGTCGGCTCGGAGGTGGTCACGCACCAGCTCAGCCGGGAGTGGACGCGCATCGGTCGAAGCCTGGCGGCCGACATCCGCTTCGACGATCCGACGGTGTCGCGCCGCCACGCCCTGATCGTGCGCCAGCCCGACGGCCTGCGCGTCCTCGACGACCGCAGCCTCAACGGTGTGTTCGTCAACGGGGAGCGTGTGGAGTGGAGCACGCTGGCCGACGGCGACGAGGTCGTGATCGGCCGCCACCACCTGCATTTCATCGAGGTCCCCGCGGTTTCCGGGATGCGCCCGGTCGAGGGCTCCCAGACGGGCAGCCCGGCCGCGGACGGCCCGGGCTCCTGACAGACTCCGACGGCCCGGGCGCCGGCTGACAGACGCGGACGGCCCGGAGCGGCTGCCGGCAGACGCGGACGGCCCGGGGCGCAGGCTGACGGGCGCGGACGGCCCGGGCGGCTGCCGGCAGACGCGGACGGCCCGAGCGACGTGGAGTCCGTGTGGTGGGCACTGAAGGCGATCAACAAGCGGCTGCTGGCAGACGCGGGCAGCGCAGACGCCGGTCGAGGGCGGGGCGCGGCGCTCACCGGGGCCCGCGGCTCGCTGGAGGCCGCCGCGCCTATAGTCGCCGCCGATGGCCCAGACGATCGCGGTGCTGTCGCAGAAGGGCGGGACCGGAAAGACGACGACGGTAAGGACCCTCACCGACGCCTTCCGTCGCGTCGGCCTGAACGTCCTGGCGGTCGACCTGGACCCTCAGGCGAACCTCTCCGACTACCTGGGCGTCGAGTCGGATGCGACACCGACGATCGCGGACGTGCTCGCCGGGCGAGCGGCCGCGCGCGAGGCGGTGCGCGGCGGGGTGATCCCAGCCGACCTGGCGCTCGCCGAGACCGAGCTGGCGCTCGGCGGCAGGCTCGGTCGCGAGCTCGCGCTCAGGCGGGCGCTGGCGGAGGTCTCGCCGGACTTCGATCTGGTGCTGATCGACTGCCCGCCGTCGCTAGGACTGCTGACGGTCAACGCGCTGGTGGCCGCCGACCACGCCCTCCTGTCCGCCGAAGCGCAGTACTTCGCGCTGCAGGGGGTCGAGCAGGCGCTGGAGCTGATCGAGCTCGCCCGTGACACGCTGAACCCGGGGCTGGCGGTGATCGGCATCCTGCTCAACATCGCAGACATGCGAACACGCCACTCGCGGGAGGCGCTTGAGGCGCTGCGCGCCCACTACCCTCAGCAGCTTCTAAGCACCCCGATCCGGGCCTCGATCGCGTACGCCGAGTCCGCCCAGCGAGCGGCGTCGATTCTCGACCTGCGGCCCGACCTGGGCGCGGACTACCTGGCTGTGGCCGCGGAGCTGCTGGGCCGCCTCGGGCTCGCTGGTGCGCGCCAGCGGATGCGCCGGCTCGCGCGCGAGCTCTCGGCCGGCCCGGCCGCGCCGCCGGCGGTCGAGGGTTGAGCCGCGCCTCCCAGCGGCCGTCCGTCGAGCGCGTGCGGAGGCTCACCTTCGCCGCGGCCGCTCGCGTGGTGAGCCCCGCGCCGGATGTGGACGCGGCTTATCGGATTCTTATCGCCGCTCAGCAGACTGGCGCGCCGTGAGCAGCGAGTCCGCGACGGCCCTCGGCGTCAGGGCGCGGCCGACCGGCGTGCTCGTCCTCGCCATTCTTGGGCTGCTCACGTTCGCGCTGGTCCCGGTCAGGGTCAACACGATCTACGACGGGCTCCCCGCGCACCCGCTGTTCCTGCACGTGCCGGTCGTGCTGATCCCGGTGGCGGGCCTGGCCGCCCTCGTGCTGGCCGTGCGCCCCGGACTGCTCGAGCGCCACGGCGTGTGGGTGGCGGGCGTGGCCGTGGCCGCTCTGGGGGCGACCAACCTCACGATCGGGTCCGGCAAGGCCCTCGAGGCCGACCTGCTGCGCTCGGTCGGCGGGATCGCCGGAACCGGCGGGGAGATCTCGCTCATCCACCGCCACCAGCACGCCGCAGACATCCTGCGCCTGCTCTTGATCGCCTTCACCGCCATGCTGATCCTGACGCTCGCCCTGTGGCGGGCTTCGGCCAGCGAACGTGTCAGCGGCATCGGCCCCGTCGACGCGATCCTGCGCCGCGCGCGCGCGGCCATGCCGCGGCTGCTCGCCGCCCGGCTGGCGCTCGGCGCCCTGGCGCTCGCCTGCCTCTACTACGTGTTCCGGACCGGGGATTTGGGGGCCAAAGCCGTCTGGCAGGGACGGATCCCGACCGGCCACAGGCTCATCGGACCGCTAAGGGGCCTTCCCGGCTCGCTGTTTCCGCCGGGGGTTCACCCGCCCGGCGCGCCGGGCTCGCCCGGTGCGAGCACCGCGCCCGGGAGCTGAGGGGCTCGTGGCCGATGGCGATGAACGCGCCGGACGTGCGAGCACCGCGCCCGGGGGCTGAGGACACCGCCCGGGGGCTGAAGACACCGACCGGGGGCTGAAGACACCACCCGGGGGCTGAGGACAGCGCGCGGGCGCTGAGTACGCGGGCGATCAGCGCGAGGCGCGCTCCACCGACGCACCCCGGCTCTCGAAGCGAGCCGGCACGACGTCCGCCCATCCCTCAGCCTCGGCGGCGAGTGCGCGCGCCACCGACTCCGACCGCTCGCCGCGGCACCAGAACATCACGGTCGGCCCGGCACCGGAGATCGTCGCCCCCAGCGCGCCCAGGCGTCCGGCCGCGTCCAGGGTCGCGGCAGAACGGGGGAACAGATGCGCGCGGTGGGGCTGGTGCAGCCGATCGTGCAGGCCGGCGGCGATCAGCTCGAGGTCCGCGGTCGCCAGCCCGAGCGTCAGCGTCGCGGCCCGCGCGAGGTTGAAGACCGCATCGGCCAGCGGGACGGTGCCCGGCAGCGCGGCGCGGGCGCGCTCGGTGCGCACGCCCCGACGGGGCACGAGCAGCACCGCCTCCAGCTCGCCCGGCGGCTCGATCCGGTGCGCGCGGTCGCCCTCGCAGATCACGAACCCGCCGTCGAGCGCGGCGGCGACATTGTCGGGATGGCCCTCGAGAGCGCACGCGTGGGCGCGCACGTCCGCCCCCAGCTCCATCAGCCGGTCGGCCGCCAGCAGTCCCGCGACCGCCGCGGCCGCGCTTGAGCCGAGACCCCCGCTGAGCGGGATCTCGGAGCTGATTTGAAACTCGAATCGGTCCGCGGGCGCAAGCAGCTCAAACGCGCGCACCACCAGGTTGCCCCGGTCGCGCGGCAGGTCCAGCTCGGTCCTCACCGCGAAGGCACCGGTCTCGCGCACCTCGACCTGCAGGTGCAGCGACAGCGCGGCCGCCATCACGTCGAAGCCCGGCCCGAGGTTGGCACTGGAGGCCGGCACGCGCACGCGGACCGCGCGTGCGCCGGCGAGCGCCGGCTCGGTCGCGGCGGCGGCCGCTCTCACCCGAGCACCGCGCTCTCGAGCTCGGCCAGGCTCGGCTCGCACCCGATCACCCCGGAGTCGACCTGCGACAGGGCGGTCTGTGGATCCTTGAGTCCGTGTCCGGTGAGCACGCACACGATCCGGCGGGCCCCGCCGACCCCGTGGGCGAGCAGTCCCGCTACCGAGGCGGCCGAGGCGGGCTCGCAGAAGATCCCCTCCCCGCAGGCGAGCAGCCTGTAGGCGTCGAGGATCTGCTCGTCGCTGACCGCCGCGACCGCTCCGCGCGACGCGGTGATCGCCCCCATCGCGTCCTCCCAGCGAGCAGGGTTGCCGATCCTGATGGCGCTTGCCACGGTCTCCGGCGCGTCGACCGCCCGTCCGCTGACCAGCGGCGCCGCGCCGGCCGCCTGGAAGCCGAGCAGCCGCGGCCGGCGCTCCGGGGCCAGCACCTCCGTGAAGCCGCGCCAGTAGGCGGTCACGTTGCCCGCGTTGCCGACGGGGATCGCGAGCGCGTCAAGCTCCCCGCCGAGCTCATCGACCAGCTCGAACGCGGCCGTCTTCTGACCCTCCATCCGCAGCTCGTTGACCGAGTTGACCAGCGCGATCGGATGTGCCTCGACCAGCCGGCGCACGAGCGCCAGGGCGACGTCGAAGTTCGCGCGCAGCGCGATCACCCGCGCTCCGTGCATCAGGGCCTGTGCGAGCTTGCCGGAGGCGATCTTGCCCTCGGGCACGATCACGGCGCATCTCAGGCCGGCACGCGCCGCGTAGGCGGCGGCGGAGGCGGCCGTGTTGCCCGTGGAGGCGCATACGATCGCGCGCTGACCGTCGCGCAGCGCGGCGGACACCGCGCAGGTCATGCCGCGGTCCTTGAACGATCCGGTGGGGTTGAGCCCCTCCAGCTTGCAGAGCACCTCCGCGCCGAGGCGCTCGGACAGCATCGGCGCCGACACCAGCGGCGTGCCGCCCTCGCCCAGGCTGACGACCGGGTCATCGCGCCCAAACGGCAGGCGCTCCCGGTATCGCTCGATCAGGCCACCCATCGCGGGCAGGATGTCAGACAGCGCCGCGCGCGGCCCGGGTGAGGCCGAGCGTCGAGCACGACCCCGCCGGCCGCGCCCCGAGCTCTAGGCGACATCGAGCACGACCCCGCCGGCCGCGGCCCCGGGCTCTAGGCGACATCGAGCACGACCTTGCCGGTCGCGCTCCTGGAGTCCATCAGCAACAGAGCGTCGGCGGCCCGCTCTAGCGGGAAGCGGGCGCCGATGATCGGCCGCAGCCGCCCGTCGGCCAGAAGCGGCGCGAGCTCGCGGCCGGTGCGAACGGTCCGCTCCGGCCAGCCGACCGGGGAGACACCCCATCCGGCGCCGACCACCTCGGTGTTGGTCAGCAGCAGCCTGTTGACACGCACCTCCGGGATGGAGCGACCGGTGAAGCCGACCACGACCAGTCGACCCCCCTCGCGCAGCGCTCGCAGGCTGTCGATGAAACGGTCGCCGCCGACCGGGTCGATCACGATGTCGACGCCGCCGAGCTCCCGGACGCGCTCGCGCCACGGCTCGTCGGCCCGCACCACCAGATCGGCGCCGGCCTCGATCGCCACCTTCTCCTTGTGATCGGAGGAGACGACAGCGATCGTCCGCGCGCCGTACGCCCGCGCGATCTGGAGCGCTGCGGTGCCGACGCCACCCGCCGCGCCATGGACGAGCACCGTCTCGCCGGAGGCGAGCCTGCCGCGGGCCAGCAGCGCGAAGTGCGCCGTGTGGTAGTTGAGCACAAGCGCCGCGGCGTGCGCGAAGTCCCATGAGTCCGGCACGCGGAACGTGAACTCGGCCGGCGCCACGGCCACCTGCGCCCAGCCGCCGAGCATGCAGAACGCCGCGACCCGGTCTCCGGGCGAGACGTCCGCCTCGCCCCGGACCTCGCGCACGACCCCGCCGACCTCGGACCCCGGGATGAATGGGAGCTCGGGCGTCACCTGGTACTCGCCGCGGGTCTGCAACAGCTCGGGGAACGACACGCCGGCAGCGCGCACGTCGATCACCACGCCAGCGCCGGGCGTCGTGGGGTGCTCCGGCGGCGGCTCCGGCACGTCGGCGAGCTCGAGCGCGCCTGCGGGCCCAGTCAGCGAGGTGATCTGAATCGCCCTCACCTCAGCGCCGCCCCTTCACGCACCGCCCTCGCCTGACGGCCGCGCGTCACAGGTACTGCCTCTCGATCACCCTGATCGCACGCGGGGCGGAGCGGACGATCGGCAGCGCCGCGATCGCCCGCTTGGCGGCCATGAACCTCGACTCCAGCACCGGGTGCAGCACCATCACCAGGCGAGCCTGCTCGCCCAGGCCTCGCTGCAGCACGGACTTCACCGACACGCCCTCGCGCGCCAGCAGCTGCGCGACCTGCGCGAGCACGCCCGGCTGGTCGGCGACCTCCAGGTGCAGGTAGAACGCCGACACGACATCGTCGACGACGCGCAGGCGCTCCGCCGCTGGGGGCATGCACGCCGGCGGGATCATCGCCGAGATCACATCGCCGAGGACGGCGCTCGCGGTCTGCGGCCCGCCGGCCCCCGGTCCGGACATCGTGATCTCGGTGATCTCGTCGGATTCGACCGTGACCGCGTTGAACGGGCCGTCCACCGATGCCAGCGGGTGCCCCGGGTAAAGAAACGCCGGGTGCACGCTGACGGCCAGGCCATCCTCTCCGATTCGCTCCGCGGTGCCGATCAGCTTGAGGCCGAGCCCAAGCTCGCGCGCGTACTCGAGGTCGTCAGGGCCGATGTGCTCGATTCCCTCGTAGCGGACCTGCTCGATGTGCACCGGCGTCTCGAAGGCGAGGCGCGCGAGGATGGCCATCTTGGCGGCGGCGTCGCGGCCGTCGATGTCCTCGGACGGGTCGGCCTCGGCGTAGCCGAGCCGCTGCGCCTCCGCCAGCGCGTCCGCGAATGAGCAGCCGCTGCGCGCCATCTCGGTCAGGATGAAGTTCGTCGTGCCGTTCACGATCCCGTGCACGCGCTGGATCCTGGCGCCGGCCAGCGACTCCTGCAGCACGCGGATGACGGGCACGACTCCGGCGACCGCCCCCTCGAAGCGCAGCTGGACGCCGTGGTCGCGGGCCGCGTCCCACAGCTCCTCCCCGTGATGGGACAAGAGCTGCTTGTTGGCCGTGACCACATGACGCCCGGAGCGGATCGCCTCCAGCAGGTACTCGCGCGCTGGGTGCAGCCCGCCGATCAGCTCCACGATCAGCTCCGAGCGCTCGAGCAGCTCCGGAAAGCTCCCTCCGCGGCTGCGCGTGATCACCCCGGAGAGCACGGGTCGAAGCCCCGTGATCCGTTCGATCCGCTCGGCCCTGCGCTCGAGCAGCTGCGCGAACGCCGAGCCCACGGTCCCGTGGCCCAGAAGACCGACCCGGAAGGTCGCCATCACAGTTCCCGGGCCATCATGTCGGCATAGGTCTCGCGCCTGACCGCAACCCGCGCCCGGCCCTCGCCGACGATCACAACCGGGGGCCGGGGCGCACAGTTGTAGTTGTTGGCCATCGCGTGTCCGTAGGCGCCGGTGACGGGCGTCACCAGCACGTCTCCTGGGGCGGGGTCCGGAAGCCGCGCGTCGCGCACCAGCACGTCGCCGGACTCGCAGTGCTTGCCGACCACGTGGCAGCGCTCGCCGCCGGCGGCGAGCGGCCGGTCGGCGAGCGCGGCCTCATACCTGGCGCCGTAGAGCATCGGGCGCAGGTTGTCCGACATTCCGCCGTCGACCGCAACCCAGGTAGACACGTTGCGCTTGACGGACTGGACCGTGTAGAGGGTCACGGTGCTGTTGGCCACAAGCGCGCGTCCCGGTTCGATCAGCAGCCGGGGCCGGTCGCCGAGCGCCCGGTGCGCGGCATCGACCAGCACCTGGACCCACCGTTCGATGTCCGGGGCGCTCTGATCGGCCGTATAGGCCACGCCGAGACCGCCACCAAGGTCGTAGATGTCGAACTCGCCCAGCCCGGCAAGCGCCTGGACGGCGGCGGCGAACGGCTCGAGCTCCAGGATCTGCGATCCGATGTGACAGTGCAGGCCGACGAGCTCGAGCGCGCGGGCGGCGTGCAGCCGCTTTATCGCGTCGCGCGCCTCGTGCATCGAGAAGCCGAACTTCGAGTCGGCCTGGCCGGTGGAGATCTTCTCGTGCGTGCGTCCATGAACGTCGGGGGTCACTCTGACGAGCACGCGCTGGCGAACTCCCAGCTCGCACGCAAGCTCCTGAAGCAGCCTCAGCTCATGCATCGAGTCGAGCACCACGTGACCCACACCCGCGCGCAGGGCCTCACGGAGCTCGCGCTCCGAGCTGGCGTTGCCGTGCATGAACACCCGGGCGGGCTCGATCCCGGCCGCGATGGCCAGCGCGAGCTCCCCACCGGAGGCCACCTCGCAGCCCAGGCCCTCGGCGGCGATGATGCGCAGCACCGCCTGGCACGGAAACGCCTTGGTCGCGAACAGCACCTCGCCATCGGCGTGCCGGGAAGCGAGCGCATCTGCCGCGGCGCGCGCCCGCGCGCGGAGGTCCTGCTCGACCACGACGTAGGCCGGCGTCCCGAACTCGCGCGCGAGCTCGACCGCGTCGCAGCCCCCCAGCTCCAGGCGGCCGCGCTCGTTGACGCGCGCGCCCATGGGGTAGACGTGGGACAGCTTGGCTGCGGCCGTGGTGGACACGGTCGCAAAGCCTATGTGGTCGGCCAGATCTCGGGCCGGCGCGCTCGCGGCGCTACGAGCCCCAGCCGTTGGCCCAGCCGCGGTGGTCCCGGCTGCCCCAGGAGCCCTGACCGCCCTGCTCGCCGCGCGCCCAGCCGCCCTGGCCGCCGGCGCCACCCTGGCCACCAGAGCCGCCCTGGCCACCAGAGCCGCTATTGGAGCCCCAGCCGCCCTGGCCGTGGCCACCCCAGCCGCCCCAGGCAACGTGTCCGCCCTGGCCTCCCCAGCCGCCGCGCCC
>DATGLC010000004.1:0-23309 GCA_035294345.1 Solirubrobacteraceae bacterium | reverse complement strand
GCAGCGGACCGCCGCAGAGGACCTACCCATCCCGGCCAGCCACCCTCCACCCGCCGAGGACCACCGGGATCACCGCCGCCGCCAGCACGAATCTTCGCCCGTCACCCGCGACGCGAGCCGATAGCGACCCACGCTCCTAGGGGCCCAGCACGCTCGGGGATGGCGGGACCGAAGAGCGCCTCGATCTCTCGCCGCCGCAAGAGCTGGATCTTCTCCACATCGCTGCCAGCGCCCAGACGCCAGTAGGGGCGCCGCACAGCCATCGGCAGCCAGTGAGCGAAGGGCAGGAACGCATGAGGCTCCAGCGGGAACTCGAATGCGGGAGTCTGGACGAACCAGCCTCGGGCAACACGCTTCAGCTCGGAAGCAAAGCGCGTCCAGCGGTCGGGTGGCAGGTGCTCAATGACACTGTTGGAGTAGGCCAGGTCAAACGCCCCATCGGAGAACGGGAGTCGGTCGGTGGCGTCGGCCTGGACGAAGCGACCGGGATAGCCGGGGCGCTCTTGAATGTCAACGCCCACCACGTCAAGGTCAGGCGCGATGGAGATCAGGCCAGCTTCACCGCAGGCAATATCGACGATAGTGGTGTCCGAAGTGAGCACGGAGCGCAGCAACTGCAGGCGCCGCGCCCTAGCTTGTTGCGAGACAGAGTCCGCCAGGCGCGCGAGCGGGCTGCGCGCCCTACTGAACGTTGTCATCGACCCTAACTATGTGGCGCATCTCGCGCCAGGGCGCACGCAGAGAGCGGTCTTGGCGCCACGGCGCGCCCCACGTAGCAGGTAGAGACCGGCAAACGTGGACTGGCCACAGATCGCGCATTGGTCGTTGGGTTAGCCGACGACCGCCGCCCCCATCAGCCCTTCCCCGGCGAAACGACCCCGCCAGCAATCCACGCAGACCGGCACCGAATTATGCTCGCTCATCGTCCCCTCCACCTCCGGGAATCTCAGCGTGCTTCATCACTGCGCATCCCGTAGCCAATGTTGCCAGACACGCTGGCGTTGCCTCAGGGCGGGCGTGAGGGGCCGATGATCCCGTCGTGGCCTGCGCGACCGCGAGGAGACGAACGACCTGCGGTCAACCGAGCACCCGCATACCGCGAAACCTGCGGAGGTGCAGAGCCTTTGAAGATGGAGCTAGCCGGACTCGAACCGGCGACCTCCTGGGTGCGATCCAGGCGGCCCGGAGCCCTGAATCGGGCTCGTTTGCGGGCCTTTCGCGGCCGTGGCACCTTGGTCGGAGGCCTCGGTCTTCGGCCGCTTTGCGCCCATTTCGGCTGGGATCGGGCCAAAGGAAAGTGGCTTTGGCCCGATCTCAGTCCGGCGAGCGCACCGGTCAAAGACGCCGTCACGAGCCAGCCGATCGGCCGCCTCGGACGCGGCGATGACATCGCCGCCCCCGGCTTGTGGCTGTGCACCGCCGCCGCCAGCCTCGTGGTCGGAGTCGCGCTGCCCGCCGACGGCGGCTACACCGCGCGTTGAACAGCAGCCGATGGCGATGAACCGTTCAACGCTCGACGCTCTCGCTCGGCGTCCCGTGGCCACGCGTTCGTGGTCGCGTTGCTCGCCGGCCTGTCGCTCTCGGCGTGTGGCCCTCCCGCGGCCCGGTGATCTAGCCTCGGAGCCGTGGCGGACTTCCTGTCGAAAGAGACCCGAAGTCGGGTGATGGCGCGCATCCGGTCGAAGGACACCAAACCGGAACTGGCGCTGCGGCAAGCTCTGTACGCCGCGGGGATCCGGGGATGGCGCTGTCATCCGAAGACCGTTCCAGGTAAGCCCGACATAGCGTTCACGCGCCGCCGTGTGGCGGTGTTCGTGGACGGCCGGTTCTGGCACGGCCACCCGGACTTCTTCACGCCGGGAAAGTCGGGCGACTACTGGGACGCGAAGATCGCCCGGACGCAGGAGCGCGACCGCATCGCCAACGAGACGCTCTCCCTAGAGGGATGGACCGTGTTGCGGTTCTGGGACTTCGAGGTTGAGGAGGACCTTGAGCGCGTCGTCGACTCCGTCGCCTCGGCGCTTGCGCTACGGCCGTGAGCGGCGGAGCTTCTTCTCGTTCTCCGCTCTGGTGATGGCCGCTCGGAACTGACCCTCCGGTGGCGTGATCCCGCGCTTTGTGAGCCGGTAGTAGACCCAGACGCGGCCCGTGTGGTCCGCCTGCTTGCGCCAGGAGTAGTCCCAGCCAAGCTCACGCAGCTCGCGCAACCTCTTGTGCCAGTCCTCCTGATACTGCTGCTGGTGGGCGACCATCTCCAGCACATCGCTGCGGATGTCCTCCGGGTGCACGAGCTCCAGCATGGTCACGAGGCGCCGATGCACTTCCTGGTGGGCGCCTGCTTCCCGGATCGCCGGTCCCCACCTGTCGAGTGTGCGGTAGTAGTCCTTCTTGCCTCGGTTGCACTCCTCGCAGAGCGCCTGGAGATTTTCGATCTCATTCCCGCCACCCCAGCGCTGCGGCATCTTGTGGTCCACCTGCAGAACGACGCCGTGGTCCCGCGGTGTGCGGCCGCACTGTTCGCACCGCCCAAACCGGAGCACCTGCGCCCGGACGCGCTCGGAGATCCCGAGGTCCTCAGACTCGTGGATCGGCTTGCGCCCCACCAGGCGGTAGCGGGTCTCGCCTCCGCTGCGGACCCGCTCGATCACGAAGTACGGGTTGAGGTCGCGGCGCCGGCGGTCGAGCTGCTCCTGCGGTCCGAGCTGCGCTTCGAGCCGCTCGCGGATCTCCAGCATCGTCATCGGCCTGTCCCGGTTCTCGTAGAGCAGCCGGTAGATCGCGCGCTGCGAGGAGCCGAGACCAAACTTGTCCAGCTCAGGGCTGTCGGGCCGCGGTAGGGGATCGACCTCCGGCACGCCGCCGTCTTCCCGGCGGCAGGCGATGAACCTTCTTTGTGCAGGGCCGCGCCCAGGCGGCAGGACTCGCCCGCTGGCAACAGAAGACCCGGCCCGATGGCACTCATTGAAGACGCGTGGCGAACCTGTATCGAAACGCTCGCCCAGACCGTCCTGGGCACCCGTGACATCACCAACGCGACGACGGGAGTGACGCGCACCGTCCCTTCCATCGCCGACAGCGACAACGACTTCAGCATCGCCATCGCGGACGAGCTACTCGCCTGGCTGGGCAGCGAAGGGATCGCCTACACGACCTCCGCCCGAACCGGCGCGAACGAGATCGGCAGCGCGCTCGTCCCGGCCATCAGGGACTTCCTCGAAGCGACGCTCAACGGGCCGATGCAGCGCATCCGCCCCGTCGAGTGGAAGTTCCAGGAGGGCGGTCTCATCAGCACCACGGCCCAGTACCGGCACCTCGAAGTGCTGCGCCGCCTGCACCGCACGCCGGACCGGCTGAACGTGGATCCGAAGCGCCGCGGCCCTGTCAGCCAGGCGGAGGCCGACGAGGAGCGCACCGAGACCCTGGTCGCCCTCAGCGGCGAGTACCAGGTGCGCCCCGACCTCCTCGTGCTGCGCCCGGCGCTGGACGACGCGGCCCTCAATCCCGTCGGCGAGCCGCCCGCGTTCGATCCAACCGCTAGGACCGGCGAGCTGGCCGCGCTGCGGCGGCTTCAGGGCGCGGGCGCCCGGCGCAAGGCGTATCCGCTATGCCACGCCAACGTCTCGCTGAAGTGGACGTTCCGCAGCGACCGGGCGCAGAACGTCCGAACCGAGGCGCTGCAGATGATCCGGCAGCGCCGTGGCTCGATGCCCCATATGGTCGCCGTGACCGGCGAGCCACTCCCGTCACGCCTGGAGTCGCTGGCGCGTGGCACTGGCGAGCTGGACGCGCTCTACCACGTCGCACTTCACCCGCTCGTCGAGGGGCTGGAGCGGTTGGCCGCCGGTACGGGCGGCTTCGAGGAGGCGGCCGAGAAGGCGCTGCCCGTTATCTACGCGCTACGCGACGCTGGCCGCCTCAAGGACCTCACCGACCTGCCCTTCGACCTCGCGGCGTGACGGTACGTTCTGCGCGTCGGCGGCCCGCAGTGCCCGCGCGATGCAAGACGCGACGGCGTGAGCGACCGGCGGCGGGAACGCGTTGCCAACCTGGCGGTAGGCGTTGGTCTTGCGCCCTGCGAACGGCCAGTCCTTCGGGAAGCCCTGCAGCATCGCCGCCATCCGCACGGTGAGCATCGGCGGCTCCCCGTTCCAGCTCGGCGGCGGCGGCTCGTCGGCGACACCCAGCCCGTTGACGCCCAGCTCGCGCCAGCGCTTCTTGGCCTGCGTCGGCCCCAGGTCCGGGCCGCCGTGCTTCTTGGAGCCACCGACGAGCGTGGGCGCGATGTCGTTGGCACGTGCCGCCCAGGCGGCCGCGCCGGGCCAGCCGCGGCTGCCCATCTCGCGCCGCAGCGCCTCGCCGACGGTGGGCGCCGAGCCAGGATCCGGCTTGGGCCATTGGAAGTACGGCATCTCGTCCTGGAGGAGCGCCACGAAGATGGCGCGGGGACGAAGCTGCGGGACACCGAAGTCGGAGGCGTTGAGCAGCTTCCACTCCACCTCGTAGCCCATGTTCCGCAAGGGCCGCTCGATGTTCGCGCGCCGGTAATCCTCGAACTCGGCGCTCAGCAGCCCGCGAACGTTCTCCAGCATGACCGCGCGCGGCTGGCATTCGCCGATCAGCTCAAGGGCCTTGGGGAACAGGTCACGCTCGTCGTCGGCGCCGAGCTGGCGGCCCGCGCGCGAGAAGGGCGGGCAGGGCACGCCACCCGCGAAGAGGTCCACCTGACCCTTGAACTTCTTGGCGGTCCACTCGTGCAGGTCGATCTCACGGACGCTCGACCGCCACGTGCGGCGAGACCTCAGTGTCTGGCAGCACCAAGGGTCGTTCTCGACGAGGGCGAGGTGGCGGAAGCCCGCTTGTTCAACACCAAGCGCCTGCCCACCCGCTCCCGCGCAGATCTCGACCGACGTGTAGCCAGGGCGGCCGTCGGCTCCCATTACCACTTCGGTCAGACGGCTCTTCGCAGCAGGTTTCGCTGGCATCGCTGCGCCTGAAGGCTATGGCCTGCCGCGGACAGATCATCGCATTTTGCCGCGTGATGCAGGAAAGTCTGGTCCGTCGCGCAGAGGTCCGGGTTGATCGCCATCCATCGCGGGCCGGTTCTCGCATGCGGCAAATGGTGGCGCAGCGGACCGGTGTTGGCCGTACCGGCCGAGCACGACCCGAAGCCGCGGCGCGCACGGCCAGGCGTACTGCGGGCTGTTGGCCGCACTGTCAGCCGCCGAGGTACTCAGCGGCGAATCGCTGAATCTCCGCCTTTGAAGGCAGGTGCACGGTCCCATATTCGTGGCGCGTGAGCCTCGGCATGTCGACGAAGGAAAACGCAGGGCAGTCTCCGACGATGTCCCTGGCCGACGGCTTGCGCCCGGCTCCTTCCCCGTCGCGATACTGCGCGTTCGCGACGAACAGCGAGATGACGATGTCACCGAGCCAGAAGTCGACGCGGAACAGGGCGTCTGCGATCACGTGGTACTCCACCGGGAAGCCGGCTTCGCGCAGAACGGCGAGTACGTAAAGCTCGCGCAGGCTCGAGTAGTAGGCGTTGCCGAGCCGCCACCACATCGCTTCCTGAGCGTCGGACTGCGAGTGACCTGCGGCGGCGGCTTCATTGACGACCCGCCGGGCGGGGAGCCCGAGCATGTCCTTGATCGGGCCGTCGGCTCGCCACATCTGAACGAGCTCGTCCCAGAGCGGTGGCCGCCCGAGCGTCTCGGTCGCGAAGTACAGCGAGTGCACGAGCGGGAAGTTCGGGTACCAGTCAGCGACCTCCCGGCTCGATGTCGCTTGGCGTCAGCGCGTAGATCGCCTGCGAGGTCAGTTCCTCGGCGAACCGGGCTACCGGCTCCTTGCCGGGGAGAGCTCGCCACCAGGCGAGCTTCTCGGCGGCGTACCGGCTTCTCGTGAAGTGCGCGATCGCCTGCTGGTAGGTGGTTTCTGCCGACGCTAGACCCATGCCGCCCTATCGGGCGCGTTCCCTGGTTGACTACAAGCTGGTCCTTCGCTTGCTCAGCCTGTCAGAAAGAACCTAGGCTTGCCGACCATCGTGGAGGTGTCGTCCCCGCCGCAAGTTCAAGTCGCGGACCTGTGGTACGCCACGGAACGCCGGGCTGAGCCCAGAGCGAAGGTCCCCGGGTGGGCCCGGTTCATGGCCAGGTGCGGGCGGCAACTTGCCCGTGCCAGCAGCCCATCGGTCACCGTTGGCCTGTCGGTCCCGGCCCGCGGCTACGCGGCCGCTTTCGCAGCGGCCGGCGTGACGATCGAATGCGACGCTCTCCGGCCTATGGCGCCGGATGATCTCGACTTGCACCTGGCAACGCTCAGGGAGACACCCCCGGGAACGCCCATCAAGTATCACGCGAAAGACCAGATCTACGACGGGCGCTGGCTCGGCATCTGCGAAGTCGACGGCATCGAGATGCTCACATTCGAGACCAAGCAGAAGGTGACGCGGCGGCTTCCGCTGCACATGGCACTCAGCATCCGCCTGACCGGCGAGACCGCCTCTACGGGAATGCTCCGAGCCAAGAAGCTCACGGCGTCGCCCTTGCTCCGGGCGATGATCGGGGAGTCCCGCGCGCTCACCTTCATGACGACCGCGCGAGCGGACTGCCTGATCGTCGGGACGCTGAACCTCCTGAAAGAGGACCTGACCTCAGGAACGCTCTTCGCCAGCGGCGACCCTGTCGATGCCAGCGGCGGGACTCTTCAAGAGATCGTTAGAGCGCGGGAGCTCCTAGGAGCCAAGCGCTACTACCGCAGCATCATCGTGCCGTCCGCCAGCGGGCCAGGTACCGACGTACGCGAGATGCAGCCCCACGTGGTCGTGTTCGACGGAGGGCGTGCCTACGTGCGGTGGCGGCATGTGTGGCCGCGGGCACGACAGCTCGTCATCATCGACCGCTCGCTTCCCAGCGCCGAGGAGGCCGCAGACGAGCTGTCGATGGCGTTCGCTGAGCGCAAGGCCGACAGCGCCTTGCTCGGCAAGCTCAAGCTGCCCCCCGCGATAGAAGCCGTCAGCTTCGAGAGGCACGCATGACGAGCCTGGGAAGCGTCTCTGAGCTTTATGACATCGCCGAGACATGGGAGGGCGACCGGTTTCTTGTTGAGCATCCGGTCGTTGAGCAGTTCTCGGCAGCGGTCGGCGCTCTTCTCGCAGCACTCGGCGAGGATCAGCACGAGGATTTCTGGGCGGGCATCACGCGTCCGCTCAAGCGGCTCAGGTGGCTACTGGCGACCACGCCGCTGCCGGTGAATCATCCCGCCCACGACGTTCGAGGCGTCGCTGGCGTCGTCGCTCCGAGGCTTCGGCAGTGCCGGCACACTGCTCCCGCGCTCGCCGAGCAGGCTGAGGGGCTGGCCGACATCCTTGAGCACCTCTGGGCCTGCGGCGACGATCCCCTAGGGGATGCGGTCCGCGAGGCAGCGGATGGCTCCTTGACCGGGGTGGTCCTCCTCCTTGCTGACGGCCGCCTGGCTGACTCCGTAGCGGCGGCGTTTGGGGAAAGCCGCGTCCTTACGGCGCCGCAACTGCTCAGAACGCGCACACCCAGGGCTATTGCAATCGGCCCCAGTTCCTGGTTCCCGCCGGCGATTGTCCGAGCCCCCCGTGCTGAGTACCTGACGTTCGCGTACTTTGGCTGGCTTCGCGACCGCGACCCGGAACCCGGCCTCTTGGTTGGGTCGCCGACCACGGTCCGCTCGGCGATCGCCAAGCCGCCGGCCCGCAGCACGTCACGTGCCCGGCTTCCTCTGGCTCCCGAGGTCGATGCATCGGAGTGGGTTCCCCGCATCGAGTGGGGTGCGGTCACCCGCGCCGCCCGCCGGACTGTCGGCGCCGGGCATGGCGAGCCTGTTCCGGCGCAGCTGTTCATCCTCGTTTCGGGCGACGGCGTCTATCTCGACGTCAAGGACGGAGCGCAGGCGTACATCGCTGAGCTCGAAGACGAGATCAATGTGCGGCAGGTCCCAGTCTCCAGCTTGTCGGAGGGGACGTTCCTCATCGTCCGCACCGAGGGAGAAGGCGACTACATCCGAGAACTGGCTGACTCGCTGCTTGGCAACCGCGCGGCGGACCTGCGAGCGGTACAAGCGCGCTGGAAGGAGAAGCTCGCCACCGAGCTAGAGGAGCGCGGAGCGAGAGCCGTCTGCCGCCGGCTTACACGCCTAGGAGCACCGCGCGCACGAGAAGACAACGTCAGGCGATGGGCATCGCCTGACAGCATCCGGCCGAACGACCCGCGGGACTTCGCGGCGATCTGCGAGATGATCGGCGAGCCTGCCGACGAGCTCTGGCAGGCGATGAGCACGATCTTCGTTGCGCACCTGCAAGCAGGCAACGAGGTGCGGAAGCTGCTCGTCGAGGAAATCCGCAAGGCAGACAGCGCGGCGTTGCTGCAGCGCGGCTGGTACGATTACGACGTCGAGAGCATCGAAGGCGAAGGAGCTTTGCGGGTTGCGCGGATCGTGGGCCGCGCGCCGGACCTTGCCGACGTCCCGCGGAGTAGGCTCCGCAAGCCTTTCCGGGTGAGCGAGGACCTATGGCTCGGATGATCCCGGCCGTCATCGGCGCGGATACGCGTAGTCCCGGCGAGCATGACGTCTTCCGCCGGCTTCGCGATGACCCGGACACCGCCGATTGGATCGTCCTGCATTCGTTCAACCTGCCCCGTCACCGCACCCAGGTCCAGGGCGAGGCGGACTTCGTGGTGCTCGCCCCTGGGCTCGGGATGCTGTGCATCGAAATCAAGGCGCACCGGCGGGTGGCAAGAGACGCTGACGGGCGCTGGCGGCTCGGCGGAGACCCGCCTGTGACGCGGAGCCCTTTCAAGCAGGCCGAAGACAACATGCGCTCGCTCCTTGGCGTACTCCGCGAGCGGCGCCGCGCAGAGGCCGACGCGATCGTTGCCTGGTCGGCCGTGCTGTTCACGCACTGCGAGTTTCGCGTGCCCGCGGTGGAGTGGAACAGCTGGGAGGTCATCGACAGCCGGGACCTTCATGGCAAGCCGATCTCGGCTCTCGTCACCAACGTGCTTGAGCATGCGCGGAGTGAGCTGCCATTCAAGGCGCTCGACGGGGTCCCGACCAAGGAGGAATGCCAGGCGATCGCCTCAGCGCTGCGACCTCGCTTCGAGGTGATTCAGCCCGCGGCGCAGCGACGCTCTGAGCAAGAGGAAGAGCTGCGTGCCTACACAGAGGAGCAGTACGTCGCGCTCGACGGGATGGCTCGGTACGAGCGGGTCGTCTTCGAGGGGCCTGCAGGAACCGGCAAGACGATTCTGGCGCTCGAGGCGGCTCGGCGAGCGGCTGCTGCAGGGAAGCGCGTCGGGCTTATCTGCTTCAACCGGCTTCTGGGCCAGTGGCTCGAACGGGAGGCCGCCACGCTCGGGGACTCGGTGACCGCGGCGACGATCCACCGGCTCATGCTGCAAGCCGCTGGCACCGAGGTCCCGCGCGAAGTGCCCGCCGGCTACTTCGAAACCCAGCTGCCGGAGCTAGCGATCGAGCGACTGCTGGACCGCGATGACCCGCCTCTGTTCGACACCCTTGTGATCGACGAGGCGCAGGACATCCTGCGGGACCCGTACCTCGACTTTTTGGACCTGGTTAGCGAGGGCGGACTTGCATCGGGAACTTGGACGATGTTCGGCGACTTCGAGCGCCAGGCGCTGTTCGACGCCGCTGACGTGAGCCTCGAAGGATTTCTGGAAGCCCGTGCCGCTGCGCCGGTCTTGGGGCTCCGTGTCAACTGCCGCAACACCCCGCGCGTTGCCCGCTGGGTTTCGATGCTCGCCGCGCTCGATCCTGCGTACAGCCGCATCCGTCGGCCCGATAGTGGTCCACCGCCGCGCACCCGTTACTACGGCGACGACCGCGAGCAGCTGACGATCTTGGGCAAATTGTTGGGTGAGCTCTACGAGAGCGGCTTCGAGGGACGCGACATTGTGATCTTGTCCTTCAAGCGCGAGGGTGCTGCGAGCAGACTGTCTGTATCACCGTGGCGGGAGCGCGTCCGCCCGTACGAGCTCTCGGGACGAGGCGGCTACGTGGGTTACACGACCGTGCAGGCCTTCAAGGGCCTGGAGGCGCCGGTGGTGATTCTGACTGACGTCGACCAGCTCCAAGGTGATCGCGCCCGGTCCATCTTCTACACCGCAACGACACGGCCGACCCAGCGGCTCTATGTCATCGCGGAAGACGTGCTCGCGGACGAGATGCTCGATCTAGTCGACCGGTTCGACCCGGGAGGAGAGTCTGATGACTGACATGCTCAGCGCTCGGCGCGTCCTCCTGTCCGACCTGCGGCGGGAGCTCGTCGGCCCCAGCCCGCTCGGAAGAGAGATCGACTGCGCGCCGCAGCTCGCGTTCGAGACGTTCGATGCCGCGGCTGGGCCCTACCGGCAGATGGGCTCCGGTGAAGAAATCCTCACCGGCGACCGGCCGTTCAAGCGGTACGGCATCGGGGTGCTCTATCCGATCGGTGTCGCTGTCGAGGCGGAGCCACCGACCACGGAGACCGAGGAGCAAGTCCTTGAGCAACTCGCCGAGGAAGGCGCCGGCGAGGAGCAGGCGGACGTCGGAGCAAGCACCGCGCGCCGCTCGCGTTCCGGCGACGGAGCGGAAGACGAAGACCTTCCCCTGTCTACCGCGAACAGCATGCGCCCGAGCAGCTTCGGGCTTAGCTTCCTCGCTGGCGTTCCGGACGGCTGCGAACTACGCGTCGTCTTCCGCGGGGCGCAGTACGTCCCGAAGGAGATCAGCATCAAGGAGCGCGACGCCAAGCGGACATGGTGGCTGCGGCGCCCGTTCGAGCTAATGGCGGTCTTTCCGGGGCCTGACCTACTGGCTCGACGGGGGGTCATCAAGCCAGCTCGCGTCGACGGCGAGGCGCCCGAGGGACTGGCCATCGAGATCACGGCCGTCACGCGGCCCGCTGCCAATGGAACAAGCCTGCTGACCGTCAGCGCGGTGAACCGCTCGTCGCAAAGCGGGGTCCCCGACAGCAGTGCCGTCTTCCAAGCATCCATGGATTGCGAGATGCACGGAGGGGAGGACGCCGTCATTCATCCCTACGAAGAACCAGAGCGAGCGGTGAACGACGATGAACTTGCCTCGCTGGCACTCCTCTTCCGAGATGTTCCGGCGTTCGCCGTGGGCCATGGTTGCGCGGCGGACTGGGACTCCGAGGAGGGCGCGCAAGCTGCGTCTCGTGTCAAGACCGCGTCGCTGCCGTCGGTGGAAGTGCCGAGCACGACACCGGACATCCTTGACGCGGAACGAAACCCGATCCTCGTCCCGATGCGCCCGCTCGCCGGCCTCGACGATGGGAACGATGGGTCCGCATCACTGCAGTCCATCGTTGACGGCTACAGCGCGTGGATCGAGGAGCAGAAGGCGCGCATCCCTGGGCTCGGCGATCCCGACCACCGGAAAACGGCGGCCGAGCACATGCGGCTTTGCGAAATCGCTCGTGACCGCATGCAGGACGGCATCAGCTTCCTCGCCGCTGACGAGAAGGCCGCAGAGGCGTTCAGGCTCGCCAACCACGCGATGCTGCTCCAGCAGCAGCGGAGTGGCCATGCACCGCGCGCGACGACATTCAACAAGGAGACGCTGCGGATCCAAGTCGAGGGCACCTTCACGCCTCGAACGAAGGGAAGAGGGTCATGGCGACCGTTCCAGATCGCCTTCGTGCTGGCCGCGCTCAGGTCCACCGCGAACAAGTACGACGACGCTCGCGACACGGTCGAGCTCATCTTCTTCCCGACCGGCGGTGGGAAGACAGAGGCCTACCTAGGCCTGACTGCGTTCTCCATCTTCTACCGGCGGCTTGTGGACCCGTCAGACGCGGGCGTCGACGTGCTCATGCGGTACACGCTGCGTCTTCTCACCGCGCAGCAGTTCCAGCGGGCGTCGGCACTGATCTGCGCTATGGAGCACTTGCGAGCCCGCCGCGAGAAAGACCTTGGCACGGCTGAGATCTCCATTGGCGTGTGGCTGGGAGGTTCCGTCACCCCAAACCACCGGAAGGATGCACTCCCCGCGCTCAAGCAGCTGAAGAAGGAGGGCGACGCGGCCGAGAACCCGTTCGTTCTACTGCGCTGCCCGTGGTGCTCGGCGCAGATGGGCCCAATTGAGGCATCTGGCAAAGGCCGCGGCCGGCGACGGGGACCGGAGCCCAAGGTGGCCGGTTATGAGGCCCGCGAGGACACGGTGGTCCTGCGCTGCCCGGACAGCACCTGCGATTTCCACTCTGCGCTTCCGATCTATGTCATCGACGAAGACGTGTACGAGTACCAGCCATCCCTGGTAATCGGGACCGTCGACAAGTTCGCGATGCTCGCGTTCCGGCCCGAGGCGCGGGCGCTGTTCGGGATCGGCGCTGACGGGAGCCGGACGACGAGCCCGCCCAACCTGATCATCCAGGACGAGCTTCATCTCATCTCCGGACCGCTTGGCTCGATGGTCGGGCTGTACGAAACGCTGATCGAAGAGCTGTGCACGGACCGGCGAGGGGACCAGCCTGCTCGGCCGAAGATCGTCGGCTCGACCGCCACGATCCGGCGGTATGAGCAGCAGGTCCGGGATCTCTACTGTCGCAAGGTGACAGCGCTCTTCCCGCCGCGCGGCCTGGACGCCGGCAATTCATACTTCGCGCGGTACGCGCGACACCCAGACGGGACGCTTATGCCGGGCCGGATCTACGTGGGTGTTCACGGGCCCGGCCTAGGGTCGATTCAGACCGCGCAGGTCCGCACCTTCGCGACACTCGCGCAGTCGGCCCGCGACCTGCCGGCCGACGAACAGGACCCATGGTGGACGCTGCTCGTGTTCTTCAACAGCTTGCGAGAGCTCGGGACGTCGCTATCGCTGCTCCAGTCGGATATCCCGGACTATCTCCGCGTGCTGCAGAAGCGGCATGGCCGGAAGCTCGAAGACGTGCGACGGCTATGGAAGGTCGAGGAGCTCACCGGCCGCCTTCGCAACGACGAGGTACCGAAGGCCATCGAGAAGCTCGAGGTCAAGGTCACGAAGGACGGCGCCACGTCGCCGGTCGACGTCTGCCTCGCCTCGAACATCGTTGAAGTCGGAGTCGACATCGACCGGCTCTCGCTGATGACGGTCGTCGGCCAGCCGAAGACAACCGCCCAGTACATCCAGGCGACAGGCCGCATCGGGCGCAACTGGAGGGAAAGACCGGGTCTGGTTGTCACGATCTACGGGGCGTCGAAGCCGCGGGACCGATCGCACTTCGAGAAGTTCCGGGCGTACCACGAACGTCTTTACGCGCAGGTCGAGCCGACGAGCGTGACGCCGTTCGCCCCGCCGGTGCTCGACCGAGCGCTACACGCTGTCCTGGTTGCTTATGTCCGGCAGCTCGCCGAGGAGGGGGCCAGCCCTCGGCCAGTTCCCGAGGATCTCGTCGCCTCCGCCTACGACCTGCTCCGGGCACGCGTGGAACAGGTTGATCCCGAAGAGCTTGGGCGTTTCGAGAAGACCTTCCAGCGGCGGGTCAGGCAATGGAAGCGCTGGGACTACACCGACTGGCTGCCGGATTTCGATTCGGAGGACTACGCACTTCTCCGCTACGCCGGGGACTACGCCGACAAAGAAGCCCAGCATCTCTCCTGGGCAGTTCCGACATCGCTGAGAAATGTCGACGCCGAATGCCGAGCTGAGATCTCGCGTGCGTACATCAAGGACGAGGAGGAGGCTGCGTAATGTCTCAGGCTCCCGTTCGCCGTGCTCACATGGTGAGCCCTTTCGGTCCGGGGTCACTCTTGGTAGCTCCGGACGGCACGTCGATGGTGGCGGCCGGCCTGGACCACTGGTTCGGCACTGACGGCGACGAACGCGACAGCCGGTTCGTCGATGACGAGGAGTTCCGCATCGAGGAGTGGCGGCTGCAGCGGCGCCTAGGGGTCAATCACTTCCGCCTGCCGCCTGACTATCGCCGGCCGCGCCGCGGCCGGCAGGTTCCCAACGCCGGGCTCACGGTTCCGTTTCTCCGATTCCCGCAGTGGCACTTCTGCCCGTGGTGCAAGCGACTCACCCACTTGCCGCTCACGGCCTTCGGGCGGCAGCGTTGCCAGGCGTGCCAGAGCGAGGGGAGGCGCGGATCGTTTCTTGCGCAAGTCCCGTTCGTCGCGATGTGCGATGCCGGGCATCTCCAGGACTTCCCGTGGCGTGAGTGGGTCCACAAGTCCGCCGGGCCGCCGTGCCGCGGGGAGCTCAAGCTCTACGCAACGGGTGGCGCGACCCTTGCGAACCAGATCATCAAGTGCAGCTGCGGCAAGACGCGAAGCCTGTCGCAGATCGTTGAGGCGTCGCCAGATGGGACCTGGAGCCATCTGAGCCGCAACCTCGAACCGGGGACCGACTATCTCTGCCGCGGCAAATTCCCACAGCACGGAACAGACGAGGCGCACGGGTGTAACCGGCCGCTGCGCGGAAGCCTGCGGTCGGCCTCGAACCTCTACTTCGCCCTCGTGCGGAGCGCGATCTACCTGCCCCGGAGTTCAGGCAGCGTGCCGGCCGAGCTTCTCGCGCTGCTGCTCGAAGAGCCCGATCTCATCGATCGCATCACGCAGTACTTCGACGCTGGGCGCGCCATCGAACCAGCGAAACTCCGGCGCGGCTACAACAAGGCACTAAGGGCGTACTCCGACTCGGAACTGGAGCACGCCGCGGCAGCTGCCTACGCCGTGGTAGACGAAAGCAAGGAGCTGCCTGAGGACGACGGGGACGAGGAGGAAACCGAGGAGCAGTTCCGCCGGGCGGAGTCGCAGGTGCTGCAAACGGCCACAGACAGTGCTGAGCTCACAGTGGTTCCAGTACCGGTCGGCGAGTACACCGGGGCCGCGGCCAGCGTGTTTTCGGCTATCAACCTCGTCGAGCGCCTCCGGGAAACCAGAGTGCTCGCCGGCTTCAACCGCGTCCTCCCAGAGCAGCCCGCTGACCGCGAGCGGCGCACGAATCAGCTTTGGGCTACGCCGCCCGTCCGAGACATGAGCTGGCTGCCTGCCTACCTCGTGTTCGGTGAAGGGCTCTTCCTTCAGCTCGATCCCGTGAAGGTAAGCAAGTGGGAGAGCGAACCCACAGTCATTGAGCGTGTCGATGTGCTGCGGCGCCTATACGAAGCCGCGGCGGCGCGACGGCATCTGCGCCCGAGGGACATCACCGCGCGCTTCCTGCTCGTGCACACGCTGGCCCACGTGCTCATGAACCAGCTCACGTTCGAGTGCGGCTACAGCTCCGCGGCGCTACGCGAGCGCCTGTACGTGTCGACCGAGGAAGGTCACGAGGAAGCAGCGGTGCTCATCTACACAGCGGCCGGCGACGCCGAGGGCACGATGGGCGGCCTCGTCCGGATGGGCAAGCCCGGCTACCTCGAAGACGTTCTTGCTGCGGCATTGCGCGGCGCAAGCTGGTGCGCGTCGGATCCGGTCTGTATGGAGATCGGGAGCAGCAGCGGGCAGGGTCCCGATTCCTGCAATCTCGCCGCTTGTCACAGCTGCGGCCTCGTGCCAGAGACCGCGTGCGAGGAGTTCAACCGGTTCCTCGACCGCGGCGTCCTTATCGGTTCGCTCGACCAGCCCGAGCTCGGCTTCTTCGCCTATCACGGGTGGGAGCAGTGAACCTAGGTATCGATGGCCCCGTCGAGCTCACCGCTGAACTGGATTCTGAGCGTGACGGGGGCGCGCCGCCGATCCGCGTCGAGGCGCCGCGCCAGGACCTCCGATTCGACCCCGAGGCCCTCGATCACTCCTTCGATGAGGGCTCACACGGCGTGTAGGCATGTCTTGATGTATGCGAGCGCGGTCAACGAATTGGTCCGTCTCGTGGACTACCGGTGCGGAGGCTTGAGCGCGGGGCGTCTCGGGTATCGATGGCAGTAGGAGAGGTGAGGCTGCCAGAGCGACAGGAACCACAGGCCCGGAGGTCTGAATGCAGGTGGTGGTGCGGCTAGGGCCGCGCCCGACCACCACGGCTGCGGCCCACGAGGCCGCGTTCTTCGCCGTCTGCTCGCATCGCTTCTCCCGCCCCGCGTCCGGTGCCGCGGCGCCTATTCCGCCAACGCCCGATTCGTCACGCCGTGAGTAGCGCGGGGCTCTACATCTCGCGCCCGCACGGCGCCAGGGGGTCGTCCGCCCAGCGCGCGGGTCAGCTCGCTCGAGATCCCGTTGACGCGAGGGGGCCACTTCTGCGCCCCCGACCTCTTTAGGGGCAGTGGCGGCGTTCACGGGACATCCGCCCGGCCGGGAGAGGACCAGGGCGCTCATCGAGCAGATCGCCGGCGGCGACCTCGGTGGGAAGCTGCGCTCTCAGGTCGCCTCATGGCATCCGGGCGCGACGCGCGATGAGGTCGACGAGGCGTTCCAGGAGGCGTGCGCTCTCGCGAACCGCTCGTGCCGAGGCCAGTCGGAGGGAGAGGTCTACACCTGGCTCCGCACGACGACGAGCCGGGAGCTCGGCTACTTGCGCAAACGCGAATCGCGCCGCGCCCAGCTCGAGATGCTCGTCGACGTTTCGGCGCTGGACCGTTCGGCGAGTGAACCGACCCCCGAGCAGCACGTGATCGATCGCGAGGACCAGGCCGAGATCGAGCGCGTGACGCAGGCGGTGCTCGAGCGGCTCTCGGAGCCGCAGCGGGCGGTCGCCGCGCTTCACAGCCATGGGCGCAAGAAGCCCGAGATCGCGCAGCACCTCGGCATGACGCCGCGCAGCGTGAAGCGGACGCTCGAGCGGGTCATGACCGTCGGCCGGGACGAGCTCGTCAGGCTCGCCGGATCCGGGTGCGAGGCAGGCGAGCCTCTCATCGCGCGTTTCGCCTTCGGGCTCGCGAGCCGTCGGGAAGCCCGCCAAGCACAGGTGCACCTCGCGACGTGCCCACGCTGTGGCGCGCTGTACGAGCGCCTTGACCTCTGGCGGGAGAAGGTTGCGGCGATCCTGCCGGTCCCTGCGGTGGAGCAGGCACATCCCGGGTTGGTGGAGCGCGCTGTCCACGGTGCGGCCGATGCCGTCTCAGCCGTTCACCGACACGTCAGAGAGTCTGTGTTGGGTGCGCGCGAGCACGTTGCGGACGGCGCCGCGCAGGCGAAGCAGCACGCCGCGTCCACGTATTACCGCGTCGTCGATCCCACGCCACTCGCGGGAGTCCGCCCGGGCGCGGCGGCCGCCGCGATCGCCGGCTGCCTCGCCGTCGGCGGCGGGGCGACGTACTGCGTGCAGAAAGGCGTCGACCCGATCGCAGGCCTCAGCGACGTCGTCGCGCCCGCCCACCATGAGAAGCCCGCCAAGGCGAAGCCCAAGAAGAAGGCGACCGCGGCACAGGCGCCGGTGCCACCCGCTCCCGTCCCGACCGTTACGACGCCTGCCCCGACGCCAACGCCGTCGCCGCAGCCGGCGGCCCAGGCCACTCCGCAGACGACGACGCAGTCTCAGCCGGCGCCGTCGCCGCAGGACGAGTACGAGCCGGTGACCGCGCAGAGCGCCTCGACCGCCGGCACGTCGCAAATGTCAACGCCGAAGAAGCCGGCGCCCGCGCCCGCGGGCGGGCCTGGCGAGTTCGACGGCCCATGACCCACACGTTCGAGAGGAGGCAAGCGATGCACAGAACGGCGACGACGAGGACCTACCCGCTCATCGGGCTCCTGACCGTTCTGCTGCTCGCGCAGCCGGCCGGCGCCCGTGCCGGCGAGTTCCGCGTCGCAACGTGCCAAGCCGACCGGATGAACTTCAGCACCAGCGCCTTCGACGACTTCGCCACGCGCGGGATGAAGATCCGGCGCGCGTGCAATCCCGAGGGGCCGGGGCTGCGCGGTCTCGTGACAGCCAACAGCATCAGCCGTGTCGCGATCCCGCGCGGATCGGTCGCAATGGCGACCATCAGCGCACCGCCCGGCACGCGCTTCACCACCTTCCGTTGGGCGGGAACAGCCCGACGCCGCGACTGCCGCTACGCGCTCCAGCTCTACGCCTACGCACCCGACGTCAAGCCGATCTCGATCAAGAACGTCCGCGCCAACGAGCACTGCCCGCGCGCAACGCGCGCCCAAGCGGCGGGCTACCGGTCACGTACCTTCAACGTCTCCGGCACGACGCGCATCGTCCAGCGCGTCATCTGCATGGGCGGCGGCGGCCGGAAGTCCTGTTCCGCGCGCGGCTCCAACTACATCCGCACGTACCAGGCCGAGGTCGGCATCGTCGACGAGCAGCCACCGGCTGCGAGCATCGCCGCCGACACCGCTCTCGCCCGCGGAGATTGGGTCAGTGGCACGCAGCCGCTCAACTACGACGCCAGCGACAACGTCGGAATCCGGCTCGCGCAGGCGCTCGTCGGCGGCCAACGCGGCGGCGTCGACCAGCGCTCGTGCCTACTCGCCACGCCCGGCGGCGCGTTCGCCGACGGCGTTCCCTGCCCCAACGGGGCTGGCCACATCGACGTGGACACGAAGAGCTTCCCGGAAGGCACGCAGCAGCTTGTCTTTCAGCCGCAGGACACCGCTGGCAACGTCGGGAGCTCGGCGCCCGTGACGGCGCGCATCGACAACACGCCCCCTGGCCGAGTCGATGTGGCGGTCCAGGGCGGCGAGGGATGGCGCAACCAGAACGACTTCGTGGTCGCCTGGCAGAACCCGCCGGAGGGTGACCGCGCCCCGATCGCAGGAGCCAGCTACAAGCTGTGCCCGGCCGGCGGGGGCAGTTGCGGCGACGGAGTGCGGGATGGCGCCGACATCTCGAGCTTTGGCGTCCAGGTGCCGGCGCCGGGCGAGTGGACAGTGTCGCTGTGGCGCCGCGATGCCGCAGGCAACCAGACGCAAGACGCGGCGTCCGTGCCGGCCACCCTTCGCTACGACCCCGAGCCGCCGCAGCTCGGCTTCGAGCAGTCGCCTGCCGGCGACCCGACCCTGGTGTCGGTGCAGGTCACCGACAAGGTCTCCGGATTGGCCGACGGCTCGATCGAGATCAGCCAGGCGGGGTCCGGCGTCTGGCAGACACTCGAGACGCACAAGGACGGCAGCCGGCTCGTCGCCCGAATCGACGACGCCGCGATGCCGGCCGGGAACTACGAGCTCCGCGCGACGGCGCACGACCAGGCCAACAACGAGGCATCCACGACGCAGCGGCTCGACGGTCAGCCGGTGACGCTGACGCTGCCCCTCCGGATCCCGGCCGCGATGAACGTGGGCGTCGCCCGCAAGCGCACCGTCATCCGCACCATCCGCCGCCACGGCAAGCGTCATCGCGTGCGTCGACACGTCACGGTGCTGAGGCCCCGAGCGCACGTCCCGTTCGGTCGGCGAGTCCAGATCGTCGGGCGGCTGGCGAACCGCGATGGGCAAGGCATCGCCGGCGCTGAGATCCGCGTGCTCTCCCAGGTCGAGTCCGCTCCCGAGCAGCTCGTCGCAGTTCTGCAGCCGGACGCCGCAGGGAACTACACCTACACCGCGACCGGCAGCTCGACCCGCACCATCCGGTTCGTCTACGCCGGTACGGCGCTCACGCTTCCGACGCAAGGCGACGTGCGGCTGGTCGTCCCGGCCATTAGCTCGCTGCGCGTGAGTCGACACCGCGTGCTGAACGGCCAGTCCGTCGCGTTCACCGGGCGGGTGCAGAGCCTCCCCGTCCCGCCCGGCGGCAAGCTCGTGGAGTTGCAGGTCCGTCTGTCGGGTCGCTGGCAGACGTTCCGCACCGTGCGCACGGATGCGGCCGGCCGCTGGCGGATCCAGTATCGCTTCAAGCGGACGCGCGGTGTCCAGCGGTTCCGCTTCCGCGTGCTGTTGCCGGCCGAGGCGGGATATCCGTTCGCGCCGGGAGCGTCGCGATCGGTCCAGGTCCGGGTGAGGGGCCTATGACGGCTCGGCGCTCAACAGGTCACGGGGCAAGGTCGCAGACCGCCGGAGTACGGGGCGCTCTGCAAACTCCTTCGCTCTGCCCCCGTCTTGGGTCGCCAGCCAGCAAGCGAAGGGAGACCGGATGCTGAGGACGCTCCGACGCCACCTGACCTACGCGAACGTGATGGCCACGCTCGCCGTCTTCATCGCGCTCGGCGGGAGCTCGTACGCCGCGTTCACGATCAGCGGGCGCAACATCAAGGACCGCTCGATCACGGGCAAGAAGCTCCGCCACAACACGCTCACCGGCGTCCAGATAAGGGAGTCGCGTCTCGGCAAGGTTCGACGCGCGGCAAACGCGGATCGACTCAACGGCGTCACGGCCGCTGAGCTCAAGATCCGCTGCCCGAGCGACACGTTCCCGGTCGCCGACGTCTGCGTGGAACGGGCGGCGCGCCCAGCGGCGTCGTACGGCAGCGCGGTGTTGGAATGCGCGCAGGTCGGGACGCCGTCCGGTCCCGGGCGCCGACTGCCGACACACGGGGAGTTGCGCGCAGCGCTGGGCGCCGTACAGCTGGCGCCCGGCGGCGAGCTGACGTCGAACGTCTACCCGTCGACGAGTGACCCTGGTCGGCTCGACGTCCTCTACATCACGGACCAGGTCGGGAGCGTTGGCCTGACGCCGGACACGGCGGCGGGAGCGAAGTCGTTCCGGTGTGTGACGGACCCGCTGAATTGAGCGTGAAGGGTGCATGACGGGGTGGAGTTGAAGCGGAAGGAGGAGGAATGCGCTCGCTGAGCGCGCATCTGCGCAAGCCGGAAAGCCACGGCCAACTGCCATTCCACGCCGACTGTCCGATCTGCCGCCAAGAGCGGCTGATCGGCGTCCTGCCGCCGAATCGCCTCGTTGGCGTGCGCGCACAGGCCGCGCTCGCCGCGGGCGTTCTCGCGTTCTCGTCTTCCGCGCCCGCGGTGGCGTTCGCCGCGGAAGGCGACCAGGAACAGGTCGGCTCGGCTGTGCCTGGGCAGGCGGGCGGGAACGACCCCGCCTTGAGCCCTGACTTCGACCCGGGCGGAGACTCCACCGATCTACCTGCGGACGCGCCTCTCGTACCTCAGGTCCAGGCGCCGCAACCTCCAGGGGACGACGACACTGCCCTGGTCGAGCAGGAGCCCTCGACCGACTCCGATGCGCCGGTCGTCGACGGCGGCGACGGGTCCGCGCCCGCGGCTGGGGAACAACAGCAAGCGCCGACCACGAGCGACACACTGGCGCCTGCTCAACCGGCGCCGACCACCGGAAGCGAGCAGCCGCCGCCCGCGACGACGCCCGTACCGCCGACGGCTCCAAATTCGCCCCCGCCCGCGACGGCACCGTCGGAGACAGCGACGCCTACCCGCGCCGCAGCACCTCGCGTTCGCGAGCACGACACGCGCTCCCGCGCTCGAGCTGAACGCACTCGCAGAGCGCATCCCGTCCGCCCGCACGCCGTTCCCGCGCCGGCCCCAGCGCCGAGTCCGTCGACGCCGGTCGCACCGGCGACAGAAGCTGTATCCACTTCGACGAGGACGCCGAGCGTGCCCGCGGAGCGGCGGGCCCAGCGCGGCGACCGCACGCACGTCGTGGAGCCCGGCGAGTCGCTGTGGTCGATCGCCAGCGACCTGCTAGGCCGCGACGCGTCCCCGGCGGCCATTGCGCGGGAGGTGCACCACCTCTGGCAGCTCAACAAGGAGCGCATCGGCACCGGCGACCCGAACCTGCTCATGGTCGGCACGAGGCTGGTGCTGCGATGACGGAACAGTCGGCGCCCACGCTGAAGCGGCGACAGCTCTACCCGGGACCCTGATCGACGGGCAGCCGGCGTCCAACGGCGCAGGCGGCAGGTTCCGGCGGCGCTTCGACCGCCTGCTCGTCACTCAGGCGGAGCGCGACGAGGCCGAGCTCGAGCAGCGCATCCGGACGCAGCCCGGCGTGACGCGCCCGAACGTCGTCGCGCTGATCAGCCCGAAGGGCGGGGTCGGCAAGACGACGAGCACCTTCCTCGTCGGAAACATCCTCGCCACCCACCTGAAGCTCCGCGTCATCGCGGTCGACGCGAACCCCGACTCCGGGACGCTCGCTCGGCTGGCGCCCGACGACCGCCGCTCGGAACGCTCGCTGGCGGAGCTGCTCGACGACGCCGACCGGCTGAAGACCGCGGCGGAGCTTGGCCCCTACATCTCCCGGCTGCCAAGCGGGCTCCACGTCCTCGGCGCTCCGCGCGACGCCGAGCTCACGGCGACGCTTGGACCCGACCGCTACGGCGAACTCGTGGCGTTCCTCTCGTGCTTCTACGAGGTTGTGCTGCTCGATCTCGGCACCGGCGTCGCCGGGCCATTGGCCCGGTTCGCTATCGAACGTGCTGATCAGGCCGTGCTCGTGACCACTCCGGAGTGGGTGACCGCGAGCATAGTGCTCGACGCGCTCTCCCTCCTGCAGCACGACCGCACGACCGTTGTCATCAACAAGTCTCTGCTTCGTTCGGCAGACGTGCGCGTCATCGAGGAACGCTTCCGCGCAGAGCACCTACACCGGTCCGTCACGATCCCCCACGACGACCAGCTCGCCGTGATGCTCGACACCGGCACGTACGACCTCGGGGCACTCAAGCGGCGGTCGCGTATCGCGATCAAGCGATTGGGACTCGCCGTAGCCGAGCAGCTGGTGTGAATCGCAGCCGCCGGACCTCGGGCGGGGGAGAAGATCGGGGCCGCGGGCCTTAACCAACCATGTTCCTCCGATCCCGCCCCCGAGAGCCCGTTCTTCCCCACGAGGACGGGCAACCGGCGGACCAAGGACAACATCAACGCCCGGGTGCTGAGGCCGGCCGTCCGCCGCGCCAACGAACGCCGGGCGGATCGCCGCCTGCCGCCGCTGCCCAAGCGGGTGACGGCGCATACGCTCCGGCGGACGTACATCTCGATGATGTTTGCGGCCGGAGCCGAGATCCCGTACGTCATGGCGCAGGTCGGCCATGACGACTCGAAGGTGACGCTCGAGATCTACGCGCGTGTTCTCAAGCGGCGTGACCGCGACGACATCGGACGGGCGTTCGATCACCTCCTTCTGGGCCGTGCCGAGACCAAGCCGGACGCGCCCGAGCTGACCTCAGAGCCGCCGGAGGAGTCGGCGCGCAGGCGTCCCCGCGCAGGCCGGAATTCCGGCTGAGTCGGGGCGAATCCGGCTGAGATCGGGCCAAAGACCGGCCCAAAACCGGCGAAACGAAGTGATCCGCAGCGAACCGACACTCCGCTCGAACACAAGAACCCCCGCCGTAGCAGGGGTTCTCGGAGTGGAGCTAGCCGGACTCGAACCGGCGACCTCCTGGGTGCGATCCAGGCGCTCTCCCAACTGAGCTATAGCCCCGCGTGGTGGCCTGGGCCACGCGTGGGTCGATTCTAGCCGTGGGCGGCGGAGCCGATCGGTTGGTGGTG
>DATGLC010000003.1:0-67108 GCA_035294345.1 Solirubrobacteraceae bacterium | reverse complement strand
GGAGATCTCCTTGAGCTTGAGCGCGCCCTCGAGCGCGATCGGAAGCCCAACGTGGCGGCCCAGGTACAGGAAGAACCCGGCCCGGTGGTAGGCGCGCGCGATCTGCTCCACGCCGCCCACCCCGTGCTCCAGGAGCGTGCTGATCAGATGGGGCAGGCGCCGAAGCTCGCCGATCGGCTCTGCCAGCGCCACCGGCGACAGGGTCTGGCGCACCTGGGCCAGCCTCAACGCCAGCAGGTACATGACCGTCAGCTGTGCCACGAAGGTCTTGGTCGCCGCCACGCCGATCTCCAGCCCTGCCCGCGTGTAGAGGACGCCGTCGGCCTCGCGCGTGGCCTGCGAGCCCATCACGTTGGTGACCGCCAGCACCGGGGCGCCGCGGCGCCGCGCGGTGCGCATCGCCGCCAGCGTGTCGGCCGTCTCGCCGGACTGCGAGATCCCGACCACGAGGTCGCCGGGCCCCACGGGCGCGTCGCGGTAGCGGTACTCGGACGCGATGTCCACCTCCACGGGCAGGCGCGCCCAGTGCTCGATCGCGTGGCGGCCGAGCAGCCCCGCGTGATACGCCGTGCCGCAGGCGACGATCACGACCCTTCTGACCTCCGACAGCAGTCGGTCGTCGATGCTGCTTGCGCCCGGCGCGTCGGGCGGCGTGAGCTCGCCGAGCTCGACGCCGGCGCTGCCGGTCGCGCGCTCGCCGATGGTCTCCGCGACGGCCGCCGGCTGCTCGTGGATCTCCTTGAGCATGAACGTCTCGAAGCCCTGCTTCTCGGCGGTGTCCGCGTCCCAGTCGATCTCCACGATCTCCCTGTCAAGCGACTCGCCGTCAGGTGTCAAAAAGCGGACGCCGTCTGCTCGCAGGACGACGAGCTCGTCGTCGCCGACGTACTGCACGCGGCGTGTCTGGCGCAGGAACGCCGGGATCGCCGAGCCGACGAACTGCTCGCCGTCGCCGCGGCCGACGATCAGCGGGCACTCGCGCCGGGCGCCGACCAGCACGCCCGGCTCGTGCGAGGTCATCGCCACGAACGCGTAGTGGCCCTGAAGCTCGGCATAGGCGGAGCGCACCGCGGCCACCAGGTCCCCCTGATAGTGCTCGGCGATCAGATGGGCGATCACCTCCGCGTCGGTCTCGGAGGTGAACCGCGCTCCGCGACCCAGCAGCCGCTCTTTGAGCGAGACGTAGTTCTCCACGATCCCGTTGACGACGACGTGGACCGCGTCCTCGGTGTCGAAGTGCGGGTGGGCGTTTCGCTCCGTCACCCGGCCGTGGGTCGCCCACCGCGTGTGGCCGATCCCGGTTTGTACCGCGTCGCGCTCGCGCTCGGCCACGGCGCCCGCGGCCGGCGCGCCCGCCGCGGCGCGCTCGGCGTCACGGCGATCGATCGCGCCGCGCAGAGCCTTTAGGTTTCCGACCGCGCGCACCGAGTCGATCCGGCCGTCCTCAAGGACGGATATCCCCGCGCTGTCGTAGCCGCGGTACTCGAGCGCCGACAGCCCGGCGAGCAGGAGCTCCCTCGGGTGCCGGTGTCCTACGTACCCGACGATTCCGCACATTGTCTGATCCTCCGGATGCACTGCGCGTCCCAGCGCCCCCACGCGCTGCGGGCCGCCCGGCGCTGTCGCGTGGCCGCCACGATGCTACCGGCCCCGCCACGCGTGCATCCGGCGCGGCCGCTCAGGCGACGGCGGCGCCCAGGATTCCCGCGGCCAGCGTCGCCAGGCGCTCGCACACCTCGTCAGCCTCCTCGGCCGTGGGCGCCTCGACCATGACGCGGATCAGCGGCTCGGTCCCGGACTCTCGCACGAGGACCCTCCCCCGCCCCGCCAGCGAGTCCTGCGCGCGCGCCACGGCTTCGCGCAGCTCGCGGGCCTCGGTCGCGGCGCGCAGCGCCGCGCGGTCGCGCGCGCGCACGTTGACCAGGCGCTGGGGCAGGCGCCGCATCGCCGCGCGCTCGCGCAGGTCGCGCCCGCCCAGCGCCTCAAGCGTCAAAAGCGCGCTTGCGATCCCGTCGCCGGTCGGCGAGAAAGACAGCTCGATGATGTGTCCCGACTGCTCTCCGCCGAGGGTCCAGCCGCGCCGGCGCAGCTCCTCCAGCACGTAGCGGTCGCCGACCGCCGTGGTGGCGACCTTGATACCGGCCTGGGTCATCGCGACCTGAAAGCCGTAGTTGCTCATCACCGTGACCGCCACCCCGCCGCCGATCAGGCGCCCCTGGGCCTTCAGGTGCAGCGCGGCGAGCGCCACCAGCTCGTCGCCGTCGACGACCGCGCCGTCGGCGTCCACCGCCAGCACGCGGTCCCCGTCCCCGTCAAACGCGAACCCCAGGTGAAAGCCGCCACGCGCGACGGCGTCGGCGAGAGAGGCGATGTGGGTGGAGCCGCACCCAGCGTTGATGTTGCGGCCGTCGGGCGCGGCCGACAGCGTCTCGACATCGGCTCCCAGCCGGCGGAAGACCTCGGGTGCGGCGCGGAAGGTCGCGCCGTTGGCGCAGTCCAGCAGGATCCGCCGCCCGCTCAGGTCAAGCGCCGCGAACCGTCGCTCAAGCGCCTGCAGGTAGCCCTCGAGCGCGTCATCCAGATGGCGAACCGAGCCGATGCGAGCGGGCGGGCGGCACGGAGCTTCAAGCGCCTGCTCGATCTGCTGCTCTGACTCGTCGTCGAGCTTGAAGCCGTCGGCGGCGAACAGCTTGATCCCGTTGTCCTGGTAGGGGTTGTGCGAGGCCGATATGACGGCCGCCAGAGCCAGGCCACGAGCGCGCACGAGCAGCGGGGCGGCGGGCGTCGGCAAAACGCCACCCAGAAGCGCGTCACCGCCGGCCGCCGTCACCCCGGCGGCGATCGCCGCCTCAAGCATCTCGCCTGACTCGCGCGTGTCGCGCACGATCAGCACCTGCGGCCGCTGGGCGGCGCAACGCTCGACAGCGGCCCGCGCGAGCGCCAGCGCCAGCTCGGCGGTCAGGAACTCGCCGGCACGGCCGCGGACGCCGTCTGTCCCAAACAGCCTGCGCGCCATCGCCGCTTTAACCCAAGCGAGCGCGGCGCGCGCTCTGGATCCGCGGCAGTGGCACCGTCAGCGCTTGGAGAACTGCGGGCGCTTGCGCGCCTTCTTGAGACCGGCCTTCTTGCGCTCCTTGACGCGCGAGTCGCGCGTGAGAAAGCCACGACGCTTGAGCTCTCCGCGAAGGTTCGGGTCGGCCTCCAGCAGCGCCCTGGATATCCCGTGGCGCAGCGCCCCCGCCTGCGCGGCGACGCCGCCGCCGTGCATGCGCGCCACGACGTCCATGCGGGACTCGTAGCCCACCGTCTCCAGCGGCTGCCGGATCATCCTCTGCAGGGTCTCGCGCGGGAAGTACTCCTCCAGCGTGCGCCCGTTGATCGCGTACTGCCCGCTGCCGGGGCGCAGTATCACCCGCGCCACGGCGGTCTTGCGCTTCCCGGTCGCGCGGTAGCGGGCCCCCGCGGCCAGGTCGATGGCCACCTCGGTGATCGGCTGGGGCTCGTCGACATCCTGCTCCTGCTCGCGCGCACGCGCCGCGGCGGCCTCCGCCTCGGCCTCGGCCGCGGCGCGCGCCTCGGCGTCAAGGAACTCGTCCGCTTCGGTGACGATGTCCGGGATCAGGTCCGCGCCCGGGATCTCCGGGCGCTGCCGGGGCGCGGGCTCGTACTCCTCATCGTCCTCCTCCGGCTCCGGGTCACCGCCGCCGGTCGGCTCCGAGCCGGCGGCGGGCGCAGATGGCTCCAGGCCCGCGGCAGGCGCGGCCGGCTGCGCGGCGGCCGGCTGCGGTCGCTCCTGCGCGTGCTCGGGCGGCTGCGCGTCGGAGGCGTCGCCCACGCCCGGCTCGGGCTCGTCGCTCACCGCAAGACCTCCATCGGCGTGGGCTTCTGCGCGGCGTGCGGGTGCTCGGGCCCCGCGTAGACCTTGAGCTTGGTCAGCTGCTTTCTACCCAGGCGGTTTCGGGGCAGCATCCCCTTGACGGCCAGGCGGATGACCTCCTCGGGGCGGCGCTCGAGCATCTGGGCCAGCGAACGCGACCGCAATCCGCCGGGATAGCCGGAGTGACGGTAGTAGCGCTTGTCGGTCAGCTTTCGCCCGGTCACGGAGATCCGCGCGGCGTTGACGACGATCACGAAGTCACCCGTGTCGATGTGGGGGGTGTAGGTCGGCTTGCGCTTGCCGCGCAGGGCATCGGCGATCTGGGTGGCCAGGCGCCCGAGCGTCTGGCCGGTGGCGTCGACGACCAGCCAGTTTCGCTCGCGATCGCTGGGCTTTGCGGTGTATGTCCTCATCGCACGAACACGGCCGCGCGGGACGTCCCGCGCGGCGCGGAGCGTCGATGATAGCCGCCGTGCGCGGCTGGCGCCGGCCGGCGCGGCACTGGCGCCGGCCGCCGAGAGCGGCCGGCGCGGGCCGCAGGACCATAACCTGTTCGGTGTGACCATTCGCGTGCTCGTAAGACGGCTGCTCTACAGGCTCGGCTACCGGATCCTGCACGCCGTCTGGCTTGTGACCCGCTTCCCGCGCCGTGGCGTGAAGTGCGTCGTGCTCGACGGCGAGCGGGTGCTGCTGGTTCGCCACACCTACGGCCGCCGCTGCTGGGACCTCCCCGGCGGGACGCTGCGCCGCGACGAGCCGCCGCTGTCGGCCGCCCGGCGGGAGATGGGCGAGGAGCTGGGGCTCGAGGGCGCGGACTGGGTGGCCCTGGGCGAGCTGCGCGGGCTCGATGGCCATCGGCGCGACACCGTCCACTGCTTCAGGGCGCGCCTGAGGACGCCGGCGCTTTCAGTCGACCGCGGCGAGATCGCCGAGGCGGACTGGTTTGAGCGGGCTCGCCTGCCGGTCGACATCGGCCCGTACGTGCGGGCGATCCTCGCGCTCGACCGGGCTACTCCCACTCGATCGTGCCGGGGGGCTTGGACGTGATGTCCAGCACCACCCGGCCGACAGCCCGGATCTCCCCGATCATGCGGGAGGCGATCCGCTCGAGCAGGTCGTGCGGCAGGCGCGCCCAGTCGGCCGTCATCGCGTCGTCGCTGGTCACCGCCCGGATGGCGATCACGTTGCCGTAGGTCCGCTCGTCACCCTCCACCCCGACGGTGCGGATCGCCGGCAGCACGCAGAAGGACTGCCACAGCTGACGGTACAGGCCGGCGGCGCGGATCTCCTCCTGCAGGATCGCGTCCGCCTCGCGCAGGATCTCAAGCCGGTCGCGGGTGACCTCCCCGCCGACCACCCTGATCGCAAGCCCCGGCCCGGGGAACGGCTGGCGCCAGACGAGGCGCTCCGGCAGTCCCAGGCGCGCCCCGACCTCGCGCACCTCGTCCTTGAACAGCTCGCGGAGCGGCTCGACGAGCTCAAGCTCGAGGTCCTCCGGCAGCCCGCCGACGTTGTGATGGGACTTGATCGTCGCGGTCCCGGTGCCTCCCCCGGACTCGATCACGTCGGAGTAGAGCGTCCCCTGGACCAGGAAGCGCACGCCGGGCAGCCGTGCCGCCTGCTCCTCGAACACGCGGATGAACTCGGCGCCGATCACCTTGCGCTTGCGCTCGGGGTCGGTGACGCCGCGCAGCGCCCGCAGGAACCGCTCGGACGCATCGACGGCGACCAGCGGCACGTTGAAGTGGTCGCGGAAGGCGGCGACGACCTGCTCGCCCTCCTGCTTTCGCATCAGCCCGTGGTCGACGAACACGCAGGTGAGCCGCTCGCCGATCGCGCGGTGCACGAGCAGCGCTGCGACGCTCGAGTCCACCCCACCGGACAGGCCGCAGATCGCCCGGCCGTCACCGACCTGGGCGCGAATCGCGCCGACCTGGCGCTCGATCACCGAGTCGGCGCTCCAGCCGCCGCTGCAGCCGCAGACGTCGAACAGGAAGTTGCTCAGAACCCGCCGGCCATGTGGGGTGTGAACGACCTCGGGGTGAAACTGGATCCCGTAGATCTGCCGCTGCACCGATTCGAAGGCGGCCACCGGCGAGGCGCTGGAGCTGGCCAGCGGGTGAAAGCCGGGCGGCGGCTCAAAGACGGTGTCGCGATGCGACATCCAGCACGATTGCTGCGCGGGCGTTCCCGCCAGCAGGCGCCCGGTGGCGGAGACCGTCAGCTGCGAGCGTCCGAACTCGCCCGTCTCGGCGCCCTGAACCCGGCCGCCGAGCGCGACCGCCAGCAGCTGCATCCCGTAGCAGATCCCGAGCACCGGGACGCCGAGCTCGAGCAGCTCGCGCTCCAGCGGCGGCGCCCCCTCGGCGTAGACCGACGCCGGCCCGCCGGAGAGGATCACCCCGCGCGGGCGCCGGCGCGCGACCTCGGCCGCCCCCACATGGTGGGGCAGCAGCTCCGAGTAGACCCCAAGCTCGCGCACGCGGCGGGCGATCAGCTGCGAGTACTGGCCGCCGTAGTCGAGCACCACGACCCGCTCGGCCACAGCGTCGCCGGGGCCCGCCGCCGGTCGCGCTTCGTCCGCGACTGCCGCCGCGGCCGCAGGTCGCCGCTCCCGCTCGGCGACGGAGCTAGTCGGCGACACCTACGGTCGCGCCCCGGCTGCCGGCGCCCATGCCTACGCCCTGCTCGCGCTGCAGGTGCTTTCCCTCCGTCTGCAGCGCGGGCGCGACCATCAGCTCGGCGCGGTTGAACTCGGCGATGTCCCGGTACCCGCAGGTCGCCATCGACGTCCGCAGGCCGCCCATCAGGTTGAACGTTCCGTCGTTCTCGCGCGCCGGCCCGCGGATGATCTCCTCCAGCGTGCCGTTCTGCTTGGTCGCCACACGGGTGCCGCGTGGCAGGGTCGGGTGGAACGTCGCCATGCCCCAGTTGTATCCGCGTCCGGGCGCCTCATAGGCCCGCGCGAGCGCCGACCCGAGCATGACCGCATCGGCGCCGCAGGCGATCGCCTTCGCGATGTCCCCTCCGTTGCGCATGCCTCCGTCGGCGATCACCTTCACGTACTCGCCGGTCTCCAGCATGTGCTGCGAGCGCGCCGCGGCGACGTCGGCGATCGCTGTCGCCTGCGGCACGCCGATCCCCAGCACTCCGCGCGTCGTGCAGATCGCGCCGGGCCCTACGCCCACCAGGACGCCGGCCGCGCCGGTGCGCATCAGGTGAAGCCCCGTGTGGTAGGAGGCGCAACCGCCGACGATCACCGGGGTGGGCGCGAGCTCGCGGATGAACTCCTTCAGGTTCAGCGGCGGGCGGCTCTCGTCGCGCGAAACGTGCTCGGCGGAGACGACCGTCCCCTGGATCACGAGGATGTCAAGCCCCGCCTCCAGCGCCACCTCGTAGTGCTCGCGCACCCGCTGAGGGGTCAGGGACGCGGCCGCGACCACGCCGTGGGCCTTGATCTCGGCGATCCGCCGCGCGATCAGCTCGGGCTTGACCGGCTCCCGGTAGATGTCCTGCATCTCCCGGGTGGCGATGTCCGGGGAGAAGCTCGCGATCCGCTCAAGCTGGGCGTCGGCGTCCTCGTAGCGGCAGAAGATGCCCTCCAGGTTGAGCACCGCCAGCCCGCCCAGCTTGCCGATCAGTCCGGCCGTGTGCGGCGACACGACGCCGTCAAGCGCGGCCGCCAGAAGCGGCAGCTCGAACCGGTAGGGACCCAGCGTCCAGGAGATGTCGACGTCATCGGGGTCGCGCGTGCGCCGGGAGGGCACGATCGCGATGTCGTCGAACCCGTAAGCGCGGCGCGCCTTCTTGCCGCGTCCGATCTCTACTTCCATGGTGGCATCCTAGAACTGGCGGCGGACGGTGTGGCGGCGCTGCCCGGGGCAGCGGGAGGGCAGTCGATCCTAGCATTGCGCCCTCGCCCGGACGCATTGCGCCCTCGCCCGGATGCGCTCACGCAGGCATGCGCGTGCGCTCGGCGCACGGCGCCCCCGATCGCGACCGCGCCCCCGATCGCGACCGCGCCCCCGACCGCGACCTCGACGAGGCGCCTCAGCCGATCTGCGCTCCGACGTCGGTCAGCCGATCTCCGCTCCGATGTCCGTCAGCCGATCTCCGCTCCGACGTCGGCCAGCCGCTCGATCTCCACCTCGGACGAAAGGCGCTGCGCTCGCACCGGATCCAGGATCCCCGCGCCGAAATGCTGCGTGGACTCGGCGCCGCAGGCCACCGCGAAGCGCAGGCACTCCTCCGGATCGCGCTCCGAGTAGCGGGCCGCGACGTAGCCGGCGAGGAACGCGTCGCCTGAGCCGACCGCCGAGCGGGCCTCCTGCTCCTCGATGCGCACCCGGTAGAGCACGGGCGAGCCATCGACCAGCACGCGGGCGTAGCAGCCGTCGGACACCGTCATGATCGACTCCCTCGCCCCCTTTTTGGCCATCTCGACCACCGCCATCGCCCGGTCCTCGTCGTCGTTGAACTCGTGCCCGACGAGCTCCTCGGCCTCCAGCTCGTTGGGCGACACGAGGTCCGGCTCGGCCCGCATCGCCAGCCGCAGCGGGTCGCCGTCGCTGTCAATCACGGTCATCACGCCAAGCCGCTTCACGTCGCGGATCAGCAGCTGGTAGACGTTGGCCTCCACGCCGCGAGGGAGGCTGCCCGCGAACACGCAGATGCTGGCCCCCTGGGCCAGGTACAGGAGCTTCTCGCGAAACGTCTCAAGCTCGGTCACCGAGACCGCGGGCCCGCGCTCGTTGATCTCGGTCTGCTGGCCGGTAGTCGGATCGAGCACCGCGGTGTTGGTGCGCGACTCGTCGGCTATCCGCACGAAGTCGTTGAGCACTGACTCGTGGTCCAGCGCCTCGATGATCCGGCTGCCGGTCGGGCCGCCGGCGAAGCCGGTGGCGATCACGGGCTGGCCGAGCCGCTTGAGCGCCCGGGCGATGTTCACCCCCTTGCCCCCCGGCATGGTGGTCTGGTCCACGGTCCGGTGGCGGCGCCCCGGCGTGAAGCTCGGAACCTCAAGGGTCTTGTCCATCGCGGCGTTGAGCGTGACGGTGATGATCATTCGCCTTCAGCTCCCCTCCGGTCGGTCTTGGCTTTCTGCTCCCCCCGGATCGGTCCGCGCCGGTTGGCCATCCCGCAGCGGGTCACCGCCCCCCACGGCCGGCCGGGGCCCCTCCCGGGGTGAACTCGGGCCGTCGGGCCAGGACGCGGCGCCACCAGGACCGCGAGGCCCGATCACCCCGAGCTCGGCGAGCGCGGCGGGCGACCCGGACGCCGACCGCAGCCTCAGTCTGGACATCATGCCAGCGCGCGCCGGCGAGCCCGTGCCGGCGGCTTGCTGCCGAGCGGCGGGCCCGTGCGACTCGCCCGTCCCCTGCGGAGCGCCAGCCCCCTGCGACGCGCCCGCCTCCTGCGACGCGCCCGCCCCCTGCGAAGTCCCAGCGGAAGGCGGCGGGGAGGGGGCCGGCACCGCGGTTTCGACGCGCAGCGGGATCCGCGCGAGGACCCGGCAGCCGTCCAGCACCAGCGCCCAGCCCACGCGGGCGCGTGCCGGCAGGGGCCCGCTCAGCGTCTGCGGAGCCCGCACGACGAGCCTCAGCCGAGCGGTTCGCGGCAGCACACGCGCAAAGCCGTAGCCGGCGACCAGGACCGCGCGCGCCCCGGCAACGCCGGCCACGTCCCGCACCGCGAGCCGCTGGCCGCGCTGCACGGGCCGACGCAGGGCAAAGCCGCCGTACCCCCAGTTCAGCAGCGCCAGCGTGTCGCGGTCGCGCACGCCGGGAGAGCTCGTGCCGAGCACGGCGCTGATCAGGCGCAGGCCGCCGCGCACGGCTGAGGCGACCAGCACGTAGCCGGCGTCGGCCGTGCTGCCGGTCTTTACGCCGTCGATCCACGGGTAGCGCCCCACCAGGTCGTTGAGGTTCTGCACCCGCCGAGCCACGCCGTCGACGCGCACGACCGCGTCGGGCAGCGCGACGACGCGCGCGAAGTAGGCGGAGTGGCCGAGGTCGTAGGCGGCCAGGCGGACCAGGTCATAGGCGCTCGAGTAGTTGCCGGGGGTGTCCAGGCCGATCGGGGTCGAATAGTGCGTGTCGCGGAGCGACAGCAGGCGTGCCTGTGCGTTCATCATCGCCACGAAGCGGGCCACCGATCCACCACCCACGTTGTAGGCCAGGTCCTCGGCGGCGTCATCGGCGCTGGGCAGGAGCATCGCGATCAGCAGGTCGTGGACGCTCATGCGATCGCCCGGCGACAGCCCCAGCTGCGAGTCGTCGGGCGCCGCGATCCAGTCGTTCTGCGTGAACACGCGGCTCAGGTGGTGCACGTGCTCGAGCGTGACCAGCGCCGTCATCAGCTTGGTGGTGGAGGCGATCGCCAGGCGCGCGTGCGGGTTGATCCCCAAAAGCAGCTGGCCGGTCTGCGGCGCGTACAGCGCGGCTGCGCGGGCCGGGATCGCGGGCGGCCGGCCCACAGCCCCGGCTCCCGCACACGCTGAAGTCGCCGCCGCGGTCGGGACCGCGGAGCCAGTGGCCGCGGGCGCGCCGGGTGCCGCCACAGCCGCCGCGGCGGCGAAGGAGAGGGCGCCGGCGGCCGCCGCCGCGCAGACGGCGACCGCCGTCGATCGCACCGACGCGGCGGCGCTCAACGGCGAAGCCTCAGCCGCTGACCGACCTGGAGGTTGTTCTGCGAGCGAGCGAGGCTGGGATTGAGCGCGATCAGCGTCGAGATCCCGACGCCGGTCTTGGCCGCTATCCCGCTCAGCGTGTCGCCGCTGCGGACCACGTAGAAACGCGGGCGGGAGTGCGAGCGGCGCGCCGGGCGCCGGCCGGCCTCGGTCAGGGTGCCAGCGCCGGTGCTGGTGGCGGCCGCGCTGGGACGGGAGTGGGCCAGGTTGTCGTGGACGATCAGATAGACGCTCAGCGCCACCGCCACCAGAGCGATGGGCGCCAACAAGCGCGCGCTCCTAGCCACCATCCCAGGCTCGATCATAGACCCGGCCGACCCGCCGGTGAAGTGGGCGCCTCGGCGCGCGCCCGCTCAGGCGTACCGTTCCCAGAGCATCTCCCGCAGGCGCGACGCCTGCGCCGCCGCGGCCCGTCCCGGGTCACGGGAGGCCGCCGAAGCGCTCTCGAACGCCTGCACGATCGCGCGCGACGCGGCCACCAGCCCACCCGCCGGCCCGGGCGCGAACGCCGGCTCGAGGCCGCGGCCCGTGGCGCCCTGAGGTCCGATCCCGGGAAGCAGCAGGATCGCGTGGGGCATGAGCTCGCGCAGCCGGCCAAGGCGCTGTGGCGCGGTCGCGCCGGCTACCGCGCCCACGTCCGAGAGGCCCCGGGCGCCCGTGCCCGGCCGGCCGAGCTCGTCGATCAGCGCCGCGAGCGCCTCGCTCACCGTCTCGCCGGTGGCGAGCCGGCGCTCCTGAACATCGGCGGCCCCGGGGTTGGAGGTCCGCACGAGCACGAACAGGCCCGCTGACGCCGCGCGCGCCGCCCGCACCAGCGGCTCCAGCGAGTCGCGCCCCAGCAGCGGGCTGGCCGTGAGCGCGTCCACGCCCAGCCCCGGCAGCCGGCCGAACGGCGTCTGCACGCCGGCGAAGTACGCCTGAGCGTACGCGCCCGCCGAGACCTCCACGTCGCCTCGCTTGCCATCGGCGATCACCAGCAGCCCGCGCTGACGGGCGTCCTGCACGATCTCGGCCAGCGCGCTCCAGCCGCCCGCGCCCAGTCGCTCAAAGCAGGCCAGCTGTGGCTTGACCGCGACGCAGCGGTCTGCGACCGCCTCGAGCACGAGCCGGCAGTGGGCCGCCACGGCCCGGGCGGCGAGCCGCTCGGCGGTCTCGCCCACCCGGATTCGGTCCCTGACCAGCTGCAGCGCCCGCGGCCACAGGCGCTGAGGGTCCGGGTCCAGGCCGACGACCAGCTGGGAGCGCCGCGCCCCGACCCGCTCCGCAACGCGGTCACCGAACCGCGGACCTCCCGCCGCGGCGCCTTCCGCCTCCCTGCTCGCGAGGGCGCCCGTCGTCAGTTGACGGCCTTCTTGAGCGCCGCGCCCGCGGTGAACTTCGGCACCCGCGAGGCGGGGATCTGGATCTTCTCGCCGGTGGCGGGATTACGGCCCTCGCGGGCATCGCGCGTCGCGACGCTGAACTTGCCAAAGCCGGAGAACACGACCTCGCTGCCGCGCTTGAGCGCGCTCTCGATCGTCTCCAGCATCGCATCCACCGCCTGGGCGGCGTCTCGCTTGCTAAGCCCGGCGCGGTCGGCCACCTGCTCCACGAACTCCGCCTTGGTCATCGCAGCTCCTTGTGATCGGTCTTTGATGGCGAACCTAACACGTGCGCCGGACGAGGGAGGCGCGAAGCGGCGCCGCCGGACACAATGAGCCGGTGGATCTCGGACGCCTCGCGTGGCTGGCCACCGTGCTCGCGTGCCTGGTGGCGGTGCTCGTGCTCGTGCTCGAGGGCTACTACGGCTACGCCGGCGTAACGTTCGCGGTCGCGCTGTCGGCTGCGATCAACCTCCTGTGAGCTCAGGCCTCGCCGCGCGCCTCACGGGACGCCCCGCCTCCGGTGTCCACCAGCGTCTCGCCGGGGCGCACCCGATCGGCGGGCTCCAGATGAATCAGCACGTTGGCACCGCCGAGCTCTGACGCGATCCGCTCCGTGAGGCGGTGGGCGATCCGGTGCGCGTCCTCCAGCGAGGTGCCGGCGCGAAACTGCAGGTGCAGGTCGACGTGGCGCTGAGCGCCCGCCCTGCGGGTCCGAAGCTCGTGATAGCCGACCACGCCCTCCGGCACGAGCGCCGCCACCAGCAGCCTGATCCGCTCCACCTCGGCGGCCGGCAGCGCCTCGTCGACGAGCACGCGCGACGCCTGCGCCAGCAGCACCAGCCCCGTCCTCACGACCACGGCCGCCACGCACAGCGCCACCACCGGATCGATCCACTGCGCCCCCGTGATCCCCACCAGCAGCAGGGCGGCGAGCACCGCCGCGGAGGTGAGCGCGTCGGTGCCCAGGTGCGCGGCGTCCCCGGCCAGCGCCGGGGATCCGGTCCGCCGAGCGGCTCGGCGAAGGCCGCCGGACACGCCGGCATTGACCGCCAGCGAGACCGCGATCGCGGCCACGCCGAGCCCAACGCGCTGCACGCGGCCCTGGTCGACCAGATGGCGGACGGCCTCAAACGCGATCGCGGCCGAGCCGACCAGGATCAGGATCCCCTCGATCGCCGCGGCCAGGTTCTCGATCTTCTCGTGTCCGTAGCTGTGGCTCTCGTCCGCGGGCTCGTCGGCCTTGCGGACGGAGAAGTAGGCGACCGCGGAGGCGACCAGGTCGATGCTCGAGTGCACGGCCTCGGTCAGGATCGCCACCGAGCCGGTGAGCGATCCGGCGATCACCTTCAGCAGGATCAGGGTCGAATTCGACGCCAGCGACACCGCCGCCCAGCGCGACTTTGCCGCCGGCCGACGCCGGGCGGGCCCGCCGGGCGAGCCGGCGGCGGTCAGCTCTCCCGGGAGAGCCATGCGACGAGCCCCGCGACTGCGCGTCCGCGGTGGCTGATCGAGTCCTTCTCCGCGTCGCCGAGCTGCGCCATCGTCCGACCTCCCCAATCACCGTCGGGGACGAACACCGGGTCATAGCCAAAGCCGCGCGACCCCGCCGCCGCGCCGGCCATCCTGCCCTCGCAGCGGCCGCAGAACACGACCGGCTCCCCGGCGCGGCCGGGGATCGCCAGCGCCAGCGCGCACACGTAGCGCAGACGGCTTCCGACCGGCACCTCGCAGATCAGCTTGATCAGGTTCTCCCGGTCACCGGCCCCCGGCCCGGCGTAGCGCGCCGATCGCACTCCGGGCCGCCCTCCGAGAGCCTCGGCCTCGATACCCGAGTCGTCGGCGACCGTCACAAGCCCCGTGGCCGCGGCGCCGGCGCGGGCCTTGGCGATCGCGTTGGCGGCGAACGTGTCGCCGACCTCTGGCGGCAGCTCGACGCCGTCGGGCAGCGCCATCACGCCGATCCCCGCCGGCGAAAGCAGCCGGCCGAACTCGCGCAGCTTGTGCGGGTTGCGCGTCGCGAGCACCAGCGACCGGCCGACCCGCGGGGCCTCAGCCATCGCAGGCGGCGAGCTGGAGCGCTCGCAGCGACTCGATCCCGCGCGCGGCCAGCGCCAGCAGGTCGTCCAGGTGCGCGCGCGACAGCGGCGTGCGCTCGGCGGTCGCCTGCACCTCCACCAGGCCGCCGTCGGCGGTCATCACGACGTTGGCGTCCACCTCGGCCGAGGAGTCCTCCGCGTAGTCGAGGTCCAGCATCGCGGTCGAGTCGACGATCCCGCAGGAGATTGCCGCCACCGAGCCGGTCAGGGGGATCCGCTCGATCAGGCCGCGCTGCACGAGCGCCCTGCAGGCGAGCGTGAGCGCCACCATCCCCCCCGTGATGGACGCGCACCTGGTGCCGCCGTCGGCCTGCAGCACGTCGCAGTCGACATAGATCGTCCGCTCGCCCAGCGCCTCGAAGTCGACCACGCCCCTGAGCGATCGGCCGATCAGCCGCTGGATCTCGATCGTCCGCCCATCTGGTCTGCCCCGCGACGCGTCCCGCTGCTTGCGCTCGCCCGTGGAGGCCGGCAGCATGCCGTACTCCGCCGTCACCCAGCCGCGCCCGGAGCCGGCCATCCATCTCGGAACGCCCTCCTGGACCGAGGCGGTGCAGATGACCCGCGTCTCCCCCACCGAGATCAGCGCCGAACCGGCGGCGGTGCGCACGAATCCCGGCTCGATCTGAACCGGGCGCAGGTCCGCGGGTCCGCGGTCGTAGCTGCGCTGCGCTGCGCTCAAGCGGCCGCCCCGTCGACCGCCGCAAGCCGCGGCTCACCTGCGAGACGCACCCGCTCGACGTCGCCGAGCGGCATCTGCAAAAAGCGGGTGCCGAGCGTCCTGAACGCGACCGGGTCCCCGGTGCAGGCGAAGCGGTAGCTGCCGGCCTGCGCGCGCTCGCGCAGAAGCCCGCGCGCCGCGAGCGCGCGCTCCACGCTGCGAGCAACCCCCGCGCCGGAGGTCACAAGCCCCACGCCGCGGCCGAGCGTGCGCTGAAGCAGCGGCGCGATCAGCGGGTAGTGCGTGCACCCGAGGATGACCGTGTCGACCTGCGCGGCCCGCAGCGGCTCGCAGTAGCGGGAGACCATGTCCACGACGCGCTCGTCGAACGGGAACCCGGCCTGGATGACGGGCGCCAGGTCGGGGCAGGCCACGGACTCCAGGTGCACGTGGCGGTCGGCGGCCCTGACCGCGCGTTCGTAGGCGCCGCTGGCCACGGTCGCCGGCGTGGCCAGCAGCCCGATGCGGCCGTTGCGACTGCCCGCGACCGCCAGCTGCGTGGCGGGCGCCACCACGCCGATCACATCGACGGGTGGCCGGCGGGCGGCGAGTCGCTCCTCCAGCGCGTCCAGCGCCGCGGCGCTCGCCGCGTTGCACGCGACCACCAGCAGCTTCGCGCCCTCGGCCAGCATGTGCTCGGCGATCTGCAGGGCGAACTCGCGCAGCTGAGGCTGGCCGCGCTGACCGTAGGGGAAGCGCGCGGTGTCGCCGAGGTACACGTAGTCCTCCCCCGGCAGCGACACCAGCAGCTCGTGCAGCACCGTGAGCCCGCCGACGCCGGAGTCGAACACCGCGATCGGGAGCTGGGCTGCGTCGGCCATGCGCCCATGGTGCCAGAGCGGCCGGCCGGCATCCGCGACGGCCCACCGCGCGGCCGGGGCCGGCGAACCCGGGGGCCGGCGAGCCCGGGTGCCGGCGAATCCGGCTGCCGGCGCGGCGCGGGTAGATTCGCCGACGCGGTGCGCGCGCTGATCGTGACCAACATGTACCCCAGCCGCGCGCGGCCGTGGCTGGGGAGCTTCGTCGCCGACCAGGTCGCGGCCCTGCGCCGAACCGGCGAGGCGGAGGTGGAGGTGTTCGCGTTTGATCCCGGCGGCGCCCGCGCCTACGCGCGGGCGGCGCGCTCGCTGCGCGCCCACGCCGGCTCGCGCACCTACGACATCGTGCACGCGCACTACGGCCTCAGCGCATGGCCGGCGCTGGCGGCCCGGGCCAGGCGCCGAGTGGTGACGCTGCACGGGACAGACCTCGCGCACCCCCGCGCCCGTCCCCTGACGCTTGCCGCGCTTGGCACCTGCGACCTGGTGGCCGCCGTCTCGCGCCGGCTGGCCGAGACGATCCCGGCCTGGATGGGCCGCGATCGGGTCGCGATCCTCCCCTGCGGAGTGGACCTCGGGCGCTTTGCGCCGATCGACCGCCGCCGCGCGCGCGAGCTGCTGGGGCTCCCGCCTGACGGCCCGTACCTGCTGTTCCCCTCAGATCCGGCGCGGTCCGAGAAGCGCCACGACCGCGCGCTCGCCGTCGCGGGCGACGTCCCGCTGCTCACGCTGCGCGGCGCCGATCGCCGAAGCGTCCCGCTGCTGGTCAACGCCGCCAACGCCGTCCTGGTCTGCTCGGAGCGGGAGGGGTTCGGGCTGGCGGTGCTCGAGGCGCTGGCGTGCAACGTGCCGGTGCTCGCCACCCCTGTGGGCATTCATCCGGAGGCGCTGGCGGGGATCGAGGGCACGCTGTGCGCGCCGTTCTCGCAGTCGCGCTGGCGAGCGGCCCTGGAGCCGCACCTTGCCCTGGCGGACCCCCGCGTGGCCGGGCGCTCCCGGGCCGAGCGCTGGTCAAGCGACGCGATGGCGCAGCTGGTGCTCAAGGCCTGGCGCGAGCTTCTTGGCCGGTAGCGCCCGGCCCGCCCGGGCGCGGGGGCGCAGGCGATCACGACCGCCGGCCGCGGCACGGTGGCGGGGGCTTCAGGCGATCTGCGGCCAGTGGCGGCGCAGGCGCTCGAGCGCGAGCGCCGACTCGCGGCAGACCGCAAGCTCGCTCCTCTGCAGGCGCTTGCCCTCATCAGGGTCCGGCCCGCCGACGCCGGCGGCCCGTCCCAGCTCGCGCACGGTGGCCGCCACGCAGCGGCCGAGCGCCTCAAGCGCATAGCCGCCTTCAAGCACGGCGCCCACGGGCGCTCTAAGGCGCGCGGCGGCGCCCGCCAGCGAGCTGGTCATGGCGGCGAACCCCTCCTCGCTCACGCGGCAGTTGGCGAGCGGATCATCGGCGTGGGCGTCAAAGCCGGCGGAGATCATCACCAGCTGGGGCTCATAGCAGCGGGCCAGCGGCACGATCACGTGCTCGATCAGCGAGCAGAACACCGCGTCGGCGCTGCCCGGTGGCACCGGGAGGTTCACCGTGAACCCCTCGCCGGGCCCGCGACCGGCGTCGTCGGCGGCCCCCGTCCCCGGATAGAGGGGCCACTGGTGGATCGAGCAGAACAGGACCGATGGGTCGGCCGCGAAGATCTCGTTGGTCCCGTTGCCGTGGTGCACATCCCAGTCGACGACCAGGACCCGCTCGAGCCCATGCTCGCTCAGCGCGTGGCGAACGGCGACGGCGACGTTGTTGAACAGGCAGAAGCCCATCGCGCGCTCGGGCTCGGCGTGGTGGCCGGGAGGGCGATGGATGCTGAAGCCGGTCGCGGCGCCGCGCTCGAGCAGCAGGTCCACCAGCTGCACGGCGCCACCGCAGGCGTGCAGGGCCGCCTCGAAGGACCCCTCCGACACGACCGTGTCAGGGTCCAGGGGCGTGGCCGACGCGCATGCACGTCGCACGCGCTCGATGTGGCGCTCCGGGTGCACGGCCATCAGCGTCTCAAGCTCGACGGCGCGGGACTGCACGCGCTCGAACGCCACCGGCGGTTGCCGGGCCAGCGCCCGCTCGATCGCCGTCATCCGTGCCGGCTGCTCGGGATGCGATCCGGTCTGATGCGCCAGCGAGGATTCGTGGGTGAGCAGCACCCCCCTGGCGGGGGCGGCTCCGGGGCGCTCGGAGGGGGCGGTTTGCATCGGGGTACCGTACCCGTCGTGAGCGTGACGCGAACCGACGTGGCGGTCGTCGGCGCCGGCGCCGCCGGCCTGTACACCGCGCACCGTGCCGCCCGCCTGGGAGCGCGGGTGGCGCTGATCTCCGCCACGCCGCTGGCGGGCGCCTCCAGCTGGTGGGCCCAGGGCGGCCTCGCCGCCTCGCTTGACGGCGAGGACAGCAGCGCTCGGCACCTCGCCGACACGCTGCGAGCCGGCCGCGGGCTGGTGCGCGAGTCCGCCGCGCGCGTGCTCTGCGAGCAGGCCCCGTCGATCGTCGAGGACCTGCAGCGACTGGGGGTTCGCTTCGACATGCGGCCCGACGGCAGGCTGTCGCTCGGACTGGAGGGTGGGCACAGCCGGCGGCGGATCGTGCACGCCGGCGGCGCGCAGACGGGCCGGCGCCTGGTCGAGCGGCTGGCCGCGCTCGCCTCCGCTGATCGCCTGATCGAGGTCCTGGAGGGCCACAGGGCGACCGCGGTGCTGACGCTCGGCGGACGGGCGGTGGGCGTGCGCACCGACCGCGGGCGCACGGTCCTGGCGGGGGCCGTCGTGCTGGCCACCGGAGGAGCCGCAGCGCTGTGGTCGCGCACCACCAACCCTCCGGGCGCGACGGGCAGCGGCCTGCTGCTCGCCCATCTGGCGGGAGCGCGGCTCGCCGACCTGGAGCTCGTGCAGTTCCACCCCACGGCCGTCGCCGGCGCCAACGGGGCGGACGGGTTTTTGATCACCGAGGCGATCCGCGGCGAGGGCGCGCGCCTGCTGGACTCCTCCGGCGACAGGTTCGTGGACGAGCTTGCGCCGCGCGACGTGGTGGCCCGCGCGGTGCAGGCGGCGATCGAGGCCGGCGGGACGGGCTCGGTCTCGCTGGACATGCGCGAGGTTGACCCTGAGCGCTTCCCGAACGTGTTCGGCGCCCTGCGCGCGGCCGGGATCGACCCGGCCCGCGAGCTGGTCCCCGTCGCGCCCGCCGCCCATTACATGATGGGTGGGATAGCCACCGACCTGGAGGGCCGCGCCTCGCTCCCCGGCCTCTATGCGGTCGGCGAATGCGCTTGCACCGGCGTCCACGGCGCCAACCGGCTGGCGTCCAACTCGCTGACCGAGTGCTTCGTGTTCGGTGCGCGCGCAGCGCGGTCCGCCGTCGAGGAGCCCCCCGCGCCCGCCGGCGCGAGCTCGGCGAAGCCGGCGACAGAGGTACGCGACGCCGGCACGGGGATTGACGGTCCCAGCGATCGCTCGCGGCGTGCCCTGTGGAGGCTGGCCGGCCTGGAGCGGGACGCTGACGGCCTCGCTCGGCTGGCCGGCCGGGATCAGCACCCGCTGGTGCGACTGATCGCCCGCGGCGCCCTGGCGCGGCGTGAGAGCCGCGGCGCGCACCGGCGCGTCGACTTCCCAGACGTCGATCCCGACCTGGAGGGTCGCCACGTGATGATCGGTCCCGACGGCGAGGTGGAGCTCGTCGCATGGCGCTGACCGGGAGCCGGTGGTCCCGGGCGGCGCGACCCCCCTGCCCCCGGGCGGCGCGACCCTCCTGCTCCCGGGCGGCGCGATCCGCCGCTTTAACGCTCGCTTAATATCTGCTGCGCCTCCAGCTTCACACGCCGACGCCAAGATCGTGGCCGTCCACTCGCCCAGCGGATTGGAGAAGGCCACGTACCAGTTCAGCAGAGCGATCTACAGAGAGCTGGCCGCCGAGATCACCGAGGACCCGCACGCGGGGTCTCCGAACGCCAACCACCAGCGGGTGCTGCGGGCGTGCGAGGCCGCGATGGAGCGGCTGGCCACCGATCGCCACTACTTCGCGCACCCGGCGCGCACGCTTTTTCGCGACATTCGCGCCTACTTCCCGGTCGGCTCGCAGCTGCGGGTGCTGCGCGTCGTGCAGCGCTACATGACCTGCGCCGACGAGTTCGTGCGCAGCCGCCCGCAGACCGGCCAGGACGTCTACGGCAACCCGCTTCAGTGCCGCGCCTGCACGCGGCGGGGCACGCCGTGTCAGCGGATGCCGCTGCCGGAGACCGGCTACTGCCCCTCCCACCAGCACCTGGCCGACACGGAGGTGCTCGCCGCCTGACCCGTGGCGGCGTCCGCGCGGGCGCCGGGGTACCTTGCGCCGATGCGGCTCGGCGTCGATGTCGGCGGCACCTTCACGGATGCGGTGCTCAACGATGGCCAGCGCCTGCACAGCGCCAAGGCGCCCACGACCCCCCGTGACCAGTCGCAGGGCGTTCTGAGCGCGGTCGAGAGGGTGCTGGCGGCCGCCGGCGCCCAGGCACAGCAGGTCGACGCCTTCCTGCATGGCATGACCGTGGCCACCAACGCGCTGCTGGAGGGCCGCTGCGCCCGCACCGCGTTCGTCGCCACCGAGGGGTTTGAGGATCTGATCGCGCTCGGCCGCCAGCAGCGCCCGCACCTGTATCGGCTGTGCGAGGGCAGGCCGGCGCCGCTGTCGCCGCCCGAGCGCCGCTTCGGCGCGCCTGAGCGGATGTCGCCGGAGGGCCCGGTCAGGCCGCTGTCGGCCGGGGGGGCGCGCGCAGTCGCCGAGGCGGTCGCCGGCTCCGAACCGGAGGCGGTGGCCGTTGCGCTGCTTCACTCCTATCGCCACCCCGAGCACGAGCTCGCGCTCGGTGCGGCACTGGCGCAGCGGCTGCCCGGCGCGCACGTCTCGCTCTCACACCAGGTCTGCGGCACCTTCCGGGAGTTCGAGCGGGCTGCGACGACCGAGATCGACGCGGCGCTGTCGCCGCTGCTGGCAGGCTACCTGCGCGCTCTCGCCGATCGCTGCCGCGGCGCGGGGCTGCCGGTCCCGATGATCATGCAGTCAAACGGCGGCCTGGCGGACCTGGGGTGGGCGGCCGGTCACGCGGCATGGACCGTGCTCTCGGGCCCGGCCGCGGGAGCGGCGGCGGCCGCGCAGATCGCGCGCGCGTCGGGCGCGCCCGAGGCGCTGTGCTTTGACATGGGCGGAACGTCCTGCGACGTGTGCGTGGTCGAAGGCGGCACGGTCGCCCAGCTGAGCGGCGGCTCCGTCGCCGGGCGCCCGCTGGCGCTGCCGATGCTCGAGGTGCACACGGTGGGGGCCGGCGGCGGGTCGATCGCGTGGCGCGACAGCGGCGGCGCGCTGCGGGTCGGGCCGAGCTCGGCCGGCGCCGATCCCGGCCCGGCGTGCTACGGGCGCGGGGGCAGCGAGCCGACGGTGACCGACGCTAACCTGGTGCTCGGCCGCCTGTCGAAGGAGAGCGAGCTGGCCGGTGGCGTGCGCCTGGACGCCGATGCCGCGTTGCGCGCGGTGGGTGGGCTGGGCAGGCGGCTGGGGCTTGACCCGATCCGCTGCGCGGAGGGCATCGTTCAGGTGGCCAACGCCGAGATGGTCCGTGCCATGCGGGTCCTCACCGTCCAGCGAGGCATCGACCCCCGGACGCGCGCGCTGCTCGCCTTCGGCGGCGCGGGGCCGCTGCACGCGGTCGAGATCGCCACCGAGCTTCAGATCTCCCGGGTGCTGTGTCCGCGCGCATCGGGCGTGCTGGCGGCGCTCGGGCTGGTGGCCGCGCCGAGCCGGCGCGACGTGGCCCGCACCGTAATGCTCTCCGGAGCGCAGCTCGACGGGCGGCTGATCGCGGCGCACGTCGAGGCGCTCGGCGAGCGCGCCCGGCTCGAGCTCGGCCAGCCCGGCGCCGAGCTGCAGGCGGTCTACGAGCTGCGCTACCGGGGCCAGTCGTTTGAGCTGGCGATCGAGGGACCGCTGGATCCCTCGCCGGCCTGGCTGCGCGAGGCCTTCGAGGCCGCGCACGAGGAGCGCTACGGCCACCGGGACCCCGACGCGGCGCTCGAGCTCGTCACGATCCGCCTCTCGGCGACGGTGGGCGCGGCGGACGTGCCGCTCGCGGGCGCGGGAGAGCGGCGCCCCAGCCGCGGCCCCGCCAGGCCGGTGGTGATCGACGGGCGGCGGCTGTGGCCGTCGATCGTGCGCGGCGGACCCGCGCCCGGCCAGGCGATCGCCGGCCCGGCGATCATCGAGCTGCCCGAGTCCACCGTGCTGGTCGCCCCCGGCTGGGACGCACGGGTCGATGATGCCGGCACGATCGACCTGCGCCGTCGTCCTCGGTGAGGATCGGAGGCCGATGGACGCAATCGAGCTGCAGATCCTGTCCGGCGCGCTGCGGTCCGCCTGCGAGGAGATGGGAGCGGTGCTGATTCGCTGCGCCCACTCGGCGAACATCAAGGAGCGCCGGGACGCGTCGACCGCGCTGTTTGCGCCCTCGGGCGAGATGGTGATGCAGGCCGAGCACATCCCCGTGCATCTGGGCGCGATGCCCGCGGCTGTGGCGGAGGTGGCCGGCCGCGAGCAGGCGCCCGGCCGCTCCTGGATCCTCAACGACCCGTACCGCGGCGGGACGCACCTACCCGACATCACGGTGATAACCCCCGTGTTCGCCGATACCCGGCCGCCGGAGCTGCTGGGCTTTGCGGCCAGCCGGGCCCACCACGCGGACGTCGGCGGCCCCACGCCGGGGTCGATGCCGGCCGACAGCCGGACGCTCGCCGACGAGGGCGTGGTGATCGAGCCCCAGGTGCTCGACGAGGCCGCGATCGACCGCCTGACTGCGCGCATGCGCCGTCCCGAGCAGCGGCGCGCGGACCTGCGCGCGCAGCTCGCCGCCGGACGCGTGGGGGTGCGGGCGATGCGCGAGCTGGCCGGGCGGCTCGGAGTGGGCACGCTGCTGGCGGCCTACGACGAGGTCCTCGACTACGCCGAGCGCCGCACGCGCGCCTGCCTGGAGGCGCTGCCGGACGGCAGCCGGCGCGCCGTCGACCGTCTGGAGGCTCCCGAGGGCGACCTGCGGATCGAGCTTGTGGCGACCGTGCACGGCGACTCGCTCACGCTCGACTTCACCGGCACCGCGCCGGCGCACGACGGCAATCTCAACTGCCCGCTGGCCGTCACGACGTCGGCGGCCTACTTCGCGGTGCGCGTGCTGACCGACCCGGACATCCCCGCAAACGCCGGCGCCCAGCGCCCGGTGCGCGTGATCGCGCCGGAGGGCTCGCTGCTGCACGCGATGCCGCACCCGGTGGACCCATCCGCCTCGCCCGCGGTCGCCGCCGGGAACGTGGAGACGTCGTCGCGCGTGGCGGATGTGATCCTGGCGGCGTTCGGCCGAGCGCTCGGCCAGGGGACGATGAACAACCTCACGCTCGGCGACGAGCACGGCGTCGTCTACTACGAGACGATCGCCGGCGGGCAGGGCGCCTGCCCGGACGCCGACGGCCCCGACGCGGTGCACGTCGCGATGTCCAACACGCTCAACACGCCGGTGGAGGCGCTGGAGCTCGAGTTCCCGCTGCGGGTGACCCGCTACGCGCTGCGCCGCGGGTCTGGAGGCGCCGGCCGCCACCGCGGCGGGGATGGCGTGATCCGGGAGCTCGAGGCGCTGTCTCCGCTGAGCTTCTCGCTGATCACCGAGCGCCGGCGACACCCTCCCCCGGGGGCGGCCGGCGGCAGTCCCGGCGCGCGGGGACGCAACCTGCTCGACGGCTCCGAGCTGCCGCCCAAGTGCGTCGGGACGCTCGCGGCCGGGCAGCGGCTGCGGATCGAGACCCCGGGCGGGGGCGGCCACGGCGCCGAGGACGAACGCACGCCGAAGGCGCCGCTCTGAAGGTGTGGCGCACAAGCGGATTTTGCGTTTCGGGGGATCTCACATACAATCTCGTCGTCCCGGCGCTGCCGATGTGCAGGAAGTTGCGCGTCCTGGACACCCCCTGAGCAAATTCATCGTCTGCCCCTTTACAAACCATGCCGATTGCCTTTAAAGAGTGGGCCGTGACAGTGCGGGCTCTGGCGGAGGGCGAGCAGCTGCTCACCTTGCGCAAGGGCGGCATCCGCGAGCCCAACAAGCACTTCAAGCTGGAGCACGAACGCTTCTTCCTGTACCCGACGTTCGACCACCAGCGCTCTGACCTGGTCCGCGAGTCGCACCGGCCCGAGCTCTCCCGCGCGCTTGAGGAGGGCGTCTGGTCAGACGGCGATCCGCATCCGTGCGCGCTCGCGCGCAACGAGCCGCTTCCCCAGCCCGACAGGGTCCGCATCCGTGCCTGGGCGGAGGTCGCGGCGCACTTCACGATCTCCGACCGGCGCGCTGTCGATGCGCTCTCGCCGTTCTACGTGTGGACGACCGACTACGCCGAGAAGCGCCTGGCGTGGAAGCGTCGCCATCCGCTGCATGTGATCGTGCTGCGGACCTACCGGATCCCGCGTCCGGTGACCGTGAAGGTGCGCGAGGAGTACGGCGGGTGCCGGTCGTGGCTTCAGCTGACCCGCGAGCTGCCGTTCGAGGGCACCCCCGTGCTCTCAGACGAGGAGTTCGAGCGGGCGCTTGACGAGATCGCCGCGATCGCGTCCGCGGGCTGCGCGCCGGCACGCCAGCCCGCGCTGGTCTGAGCCGGCCGGCGCAGGCCGTGACCCGGGCCCGCCGGGGGAGCCCCGGCGGGGAGGCCGGCGGCTGCTCGCCGGCGGCGGGCCGGTCGGCGTGCGCCGGCGGGTCAGCCGGCCGCCTGCAGGCACAGCCAGACGACCGCCAGCCCGAGCGCAAGCCCCGCGACGAGCACCGCCAGCAGGACGACCGGGCCTGCGCTGCGCTGGCGCGCCGAGACGCGCAGCGGAGGATCTTGCTGGCCGAGGATCTCCAGCGCGCGAGCACGGCCCGCGGGTGGCACGAGCACGTCACGCGGGCCCGCGGCCATGAAGTCCGGCACGTCGAATCCGGCGCTCCGCCGGGTGACGCTGGGCACGCCGTGCTGCGCGAGCAGCCCCTGGATCAGCTCGGCCTCGGCCAGGTTCGCGGCCCGGGCAACCCGCACCGGCTCCATCACAGCACCTGAAGCGGCGCCTCGCCGACCCGTCCGTCGGAGATCGTGTAGGCGCGCACTTCGGCCTGCCCGCCCGCAAGACCGACGATGATCCAGATCACGCCGGGCCAGGGGGCGGCGAAGTTGATATCGGTCTGCGACGGGTAGGGGTCGCTGCGGGTGTGGGAGTGGTAGATCGCCCCGAGCTCGAGCCCCGCGTCCTCGATCTCGGTGTGGACGCGCAGCTGCTCGCGGGGGTCCATGACGAACCTCAGCGGGCTGGCCTGCGCGTTGGTCACCGGGTATACGCGCACGGCCTCGCCGTCGGAGGTGGCGACGATCCCGCAGCACTCGTTGGGAGCCTCGGCGCGCGCGTGCTCGACGATCTGGTCGTGCAGGGAGCGGGCGATCCTCATCCTTGCGCCGAGCCTACCAGCGGCGGCTGCCGCGCCCCGGGCGGGGGCCCCACGCGACCGTGCCCGCACGACCGGCGCCGCACGACCGGCGCCCGCGAACCGCCGCACGACCGGCGCCCGCGACCCGCCACGCGACGAGCGTCCGCGAAGCGCCGCACGACCAGCGCCTGGAGCCCCCGCGCGGCGACCGCGGCGAAAGGTCATTGCAGCCCCTGCACGAGGCCGTAGGCGGCAGCCGCCGAGGCCTTGTGGGGTGGCAGGAGCAGTCGCAGGATCGCGTCGTGCTGCGCCCCGCAGGCCATGATCCGCGCGCACAGCTCGACCAGCTCGGGGTCCGAGAGCTTCATCAGCGCCACGAACTGAGCCCCGATCATCACCTGCTCCATCGCCAAAAGCAGGCGCAGGGCGTCGTCTGAGCCTCGCAGCTGGCCCAGGCGGCCGCCCACGCGCCGGCGGCGCAGGAAGCGGTCGGCCTGCGCGACGCTGGACGGCCCCGGCGGGACGGCCGCCCCGGCCGCGCGCAGCGGCGCGCTCAGCGCCGCGACCTGGGATCGCACCTGCCCGAAGAACGGCGCCACCGCCGCCCGCGCCTGCGGTGTGAGGATCGAGCTGTCCAGCACTTGGCGGTAGCAGTACTCCAGCAGCAGCTGCACCCGCACGAGCCGCGTCAGCCGGTCGACGTCGAGCGCTCGCTCGCTTGCGGTCGCGGCGACGGCATCAGCCGCCGTCGCGAGCGCGAGCGCGCCCGTGCACGCGGCCCCGGCCGCGGAAGCGGCCCCGGCCGCCGAAGCGGCCGCACCGCGCAGCGCCTGGCGCCGAGTGCAGAGGGCAGCCTCGCTCACTGCGCACCACTGACCAGCGCGGCCGGGACTGGATCCTCGCCCTGCGCCAGCCGCAGCAGCGACACGTGCTGGGCGTCGACGGTCAGGATCGACGCGGTCGCCGCGCGCACGGCCCCGGGGTCGAGCCTCGGGATGGCGCGCAGGTAGGTGGCGATCTGGGCGGACTCGAGCGCGTGCAGGAGCGACAGGACCCCGGCTGCGTCGGTGGGATGGCCCAGCTGGAAGGTGTTGGGCCGAGGGCTGACGTGGCCGCCGACCGAGCGGATCAGCGAGATCAGCTCGCCCGTGTGCTCGAGCTCATCGGACAGGAACTGCCTGGCGGTGGCGCGCATCGGCCGCGGCAGCAGCGGCATCCCCGCCACGTAGGCCGCCACCGTCCGCCGCTCGAGCGCGAGCGCGCCCTGCAGCAGCTCCAGATCGCGCGCTGCGATCGCCGGCGCGGGCCTGGTGTGCGCCCTGGCGCCCGACCCGCAGCCCCCGGCGCCGATCGCGCCCAGCGCGGCCGCCCCGGCCGCGCCCAGCAGCGCGCGCCGCGAGGCGCGCCGGTCGCCGCTCACCACCAGACGGTCGAATCCAGGTTCTCGATCTCCTCCACGGGCCTTGTGTAGATCCCTGAGGAGAGGTACTTCCAGCCGTCGTCGCAGACGATGAACACGACGTTGCCCTCGTCGAGCTCGCCCGCGATCCGGACCGCGACGCGCGCGATCGCACCGGTGGAGACACCGGCGAACAGGCCCTCCTCGTCCAGGAGCCGGCGCGTCCAGACGATCGCGTCGCGGTTGGTCACGAAGATCTTGCGGTCAAGCAGCGAGAGGTCGATGATCGGCGGGATGAACCCGTCCTCCAGCGACCGCAGCCCCTGAACCGGCTCCCCCTGCATCGGCTCGGCCGCCACGATCCTGACCGAGTCGCCGAGCTCCTCGCGCAGCCGCCGCCCGTTGCCCATGAGCGTTCCGCCGGTGCCCAGGCCCGCCACGAAGGCGCTGACCTCCTCGAGCTCCTCGAGGATCTCAAGCGCCGTGCCGTTGTAGTGCGCGTCCGGGTTGGCCGGGTTGCCGTACTGGTAGGGCATGTAGTAGGAGGGGTCCCGCTCGGCCATGTCGAGCGCCAGCTCCACCGCCCCGTTGGACCCCTTGGCGCCCTCGGAGTAGACGATCTCGGCGCCGTACATGCGCAGCAGCTGGGTGCGCTCCGGCGTGACGTTCTTCGGCATCACCACCTTGAGCCGGTAGCCCTTGCGCGAGCAGATCATCGCCAGCGAGATGCCGGTGTTGCCGGACGTCGGCTCAAGGATCGTCTGGCCGGGACCGATCAGCCCCTTCTCCTCGGCGTCCTCGATCAGCGCCCGCGCCACCCTGTCCTTAACCGACCCGGTCGGGTTGCGCGATTCAAGCTTGGCCCAGATCCGCACGCCCGGCTTGGGGCTCAGGCGCTTGAGCTCGACCAGCGGGGTGTGCCCGATCGACTGGACGATGTCCCCGTAGCGCCCGCCGCATGGCTTGTTCTGCAGGCTCTGGGCCGCCATCGCTTCACGAAGTGTAGCGATGGCGGCCCTGCCCGTGTCCGGCCGCGATCAGCTCTCTGGGAGCACCCGCCAGACCCCGCCGAAGCTGTGGATCCCGTCGCCGGTGGCGATGCCGCGCCGCCCGCGGTCAGGCGCGAACGTGTACAGCGGGTGGCCGTTGAGCGTCAGCTGGACGATGCCGTCGCGCCTTAGCCGGCCGAGCCGCCCGCGGATGCCCGGCGCATGCGTCAGCCTGCCGCGCGCGCTGACACGGACCGGCGGCCAGAAGCTGAAGCACCCGTTAGCCGCCGTGCACAGCGGGTGCGCGGCGGTCTCCCCGACCAGCTCGTACACCGCCACGCCACGCGAGTTGACCGCGATCCTCTCCACGCGACGCCCGGACGGGCCCTGAAGGCGAACGCGCGCGACGCCCAGCGTGAACGAGCCGGCCACGGCCGCGGCCGCGCCCGCCATCAGCACCGCGGCCGCAATCGCCGCAAACCGGGCCCCCCACCTGCCTGCACGCCCTGTCCTCATGCCTTGACCCTCCTTCATCGATCGATCTAACGAGCCTCGCCCACCAGGACGAAAGAGCCTCGCCCACCAGGACGCCGGTCGCGGGCGGATCCTTCCTCGGCCCTTGGGCGCCGCCGCGCCGCGCAGCGCCCAACGCGCGTGCGCCCGGGGCGAAGGGCCTTCGTCTACCGAAGCCGAACGCGGAGGACCGCCGTGTCCCTGCGACGGAGGCGCAGGCCGCTGCGCCCGTCAGATCAGGCCCGCCCGCCGGCCATCGCCGGCAGGATCACGATCGTGTCGGACTCGGCCACCGCCGTGTCCAGCCCGTCGAGCACGCGGACGTCCTCGTCGTTGAGGTAGACGTTGACATAGCGGTTGAGCTCCCCGTCGGCCGAGAAGAGCTGCGAGCGGGTGTCCGGATGCGCGTCTGCGAGCGCGCGCAGGACCTCTCCGACCGACGCGCCGCCGGCGGTCAGCTCCTTCTCGCCCCCGACGGCGGGGCGCAGCACGGGTGGAATCCTGATCGTGGCCATCGCCGCTGAGCCTAGTACATGCGCGCGGCGCGCGATCGCCGGCCCCAGAACCACCGACCCCCAGAACCACCGACCCCAGAACCACCGACCCCAGAACCACCGGGCCACGACCGCCCGCCCCACGACCTCGGCCTCACTGCGGCGCGCCGGCGCCCGGCTGGCGCAGGCGCGCTGCGCTCGCGCGGGGCGCCGGGTGCGACGGCGGCGGCACGACCGGGCCGATGTCGCCGTCGGGCGCGCAGTCCAGGTCGACGATCACCGGGGCGTGGTCGCTGGGAGCGCTGCCCTTGCGAGCCGCCCGGTCCACCCATGCGGCGCGAACGCGCGCGGCCAGGGGCTCGGCGGCGAGCATCAGGTCGATGCGCATCCCCAGGTCCCGGTGGAACATCCCGGCCCGGTAGTCCCAGTATGTGAACACGCGCTGCGCCGGCCAGCGGTCCCGCAGCACGTCGCGCAGGCCCAGCCCCATCAGCGCCGCAAGCGCCGCCCGCTCGGGCTCGCTGACGTGCGTGTGGCCGGCAAACGCCTCGGGGTCGAACACGTCCTCGTCGGCGGGCGCGATGTTCATGTCGCCGGCGACGATCAGCTCGCGGCGCTCGGCGCCGAGCATCTCCCGCAGCGACTCGAGCCATGCGAGCTTGTACTCGTAGTGCTCGGAGCCCAGCGAGCGCCCGTTGGGGACATACACGCAGACCACGCGGATCCCGCCGCATGTGGCCGCGATCGCCCGCGCCTCAGGGTGGGGGAAGCCGGGCGCCCGCGGGATCCCGACGTCCACGTCGGCCAGGCCCACGCGGGAGAGGATCGCCACGCCGTTGTAGGCCGGCTCCCCGTGGGCTGCGAACTGGAAGCCGCGCTGCGCCAGCGGCTCGGCCAGCAGCTGCGAGAACGCCTCATCGGCGAGCTTGGTCTCCTGCAGGCACACCACGTCCGGACGGCGCTCGTCAAGCCACGCAAGCAGCCGGCCCAGCCGCTGCCTGATCGAGTTGACGTTCCAGGTGGCGAGGCGCATCCGGCCCAGATCAAGACCCTAGCCGCTTCGCGCCCGCGCGTGCGGCCGCGGCGGGGCGGGTGCCGGGCGCAACCGGCACGACCAGCGGCCGGCCCGCGCGGCGCGCCGCCGCGCGGCGCCGCCTGACCCACGGCTGGCCGCTCGGGCCCGTCAGTGGACGCCGGCGCAGAACGCCTCGTAGTCGGGGAAGACGCCCATCTCCTCGTCGGAGATCTCCTCGGGGTCGCGCGAGCAGATCGGGCACTCGGGATCACGCCGGATCCTGACCTCGCTGAGCGTCGCCGCGAGCGCGTCGTAGAGGAGCAGCCGCCCGATCGCCGGCTCGCCGACGCCGAGGATCAGCTTGATCACCTCGGTGGCCTGCAGGAGCCCCATCGTCCCGGGCAGCACGCCGAGCACCCCGTTGGCGCCGCAGGATGGGGCGAGCTCGGCCGGCGGCGGGGTCGGGAACAGGCAGCGGTAGCAGGGTCCCTCGTAGGGCTTGAACACCGAAAGCTGGCCCTCGAAGCCGAGGATCGCCGCCGAGACGACCGGGATCCCGAGCCTGACGGAGGCGTCGTTGAGCAGATAGCGGGTCGGGAAGTTGTCCAGGCCGTCGACGATCACGTCGTAGCCGGGCAGGATCTCCATGATGTTGGCGGCGCCGAGCCGGACCGGGTGCTTTTCGACCTTGACGTCCGGGTTGAGCGCCGTGATCGTCTCCTGCGCGGAGTCGACCTTCGGCTGGCCGATCCGCAGCGAGCTGTGGATGACCTGCCGCTGCAGGTTGGAGAGGTCGACGACATCGTCGTCGACGATCCCCAGCGTCCCGACCCCGGCCGCCGCCAGGTAAAGCGCGGCCGGCGACCCCAGGCCGCCGGCGCCGAGCAGCAGCACCTTCGCGTCCAGCAGCCGCTGCTGGCCCTCGGCCCCGACCTCGGGCAGCAGCAGGTGGCGCGAGTAGCGCTCGCGCTGCTCTGCCGACAGCGACCGCGGCACCTGCACCGGATAGCCGCGGTCCTTCCAGAGCGTGAATCCGCCGGTCATCGACTCCACGTGGCGGTAGCCGAGATCCTCCACCAGCGTCCGGGCCGCCCATGCCGAGCGGTTGCCCGACTGGCAGTAGAGGACCACGTGCGCATCACGATCGGCCACCGCGCCCTCGATGCGCGACTCAAGGAACGACTTGGGGACGTGGCGCGCCCCGGGGATGTGCCCCGCCGACCACTCGTCCACCTCGCGCACGTCGATCAGCACGATCCCGTCCGAGAGCCGCTCGCGCACAGCCGAGGGGTCGACCTCCGTGATCCGGCTCTTTATCTGTCGCAGCACCTCGGCTCCGGACGGGCTCATCGCAAAACTCCTCAAAGGCGGTCTGTATTCAATACTTCAGCGAGTGTAGCGCCCCGTGGCCGGCGCCGGGCGCCTCTAGCATGGGGGCGTGCGGCCGCCGGTCGACCACATCCAGGCGCCACCGTTCCCGCCACGGCTGCGGTGGCTGAACACCTCCGCGCCGATCCGGATGGAGCGTGAGCGCGGGCGCCCGGTCCTGGTCGAGTTCTGGGACTTCTGCCGCCCCAACTCAATCCGCACGCTGCCCTACGTGGCCGGCTGGCATGAGCGCTATGCCGGCGAGGGGCTTCTGGTGGTGGGGGTGCACAGTCCCGGCTTTGAGCCCTCCCGGGACGCTGACGCGGTGGCTGCGGCCGTGAGCAGGCTAGAGATCTCCCACCCGGTGCTCGTCGATGAGCAGCTTGAGACCTGGCGCGAGTACGGCAACCTTGGATGGCCGGCCCGGTATCTGTTCGACGCCGACGGGCGGCTGTACGACTTCCACTACGGCGAGGGCGCCTACCAGGAGACCGAGCTGGCCATCCAGGCGCTGCTGGGCGTCGCGCGCGAGCCGATCGCGCCGCTTCGCCCCGAGGATGCTCCAGGCGCGGTGCTGTGGCCACAGAGCGAGGATGTCCCCGGCCCCTACAGCGGCCCGTACGAGGCCGGCGGCGTGTGGGCGGTGCTCGACGGCCACGGCACCGCCACCGTCAACGGCCGGCGGCTGGCGATACGCCACCCCGGCGCCTACGAGCTCATCTCACACCCCGCCAGCACCGCCGGCGAGCTGGCGCTCGAGCTCTCAGACGGCGTGAGGTGCCATGCCGTCTGCTTCACGCCGGGGCTCGCGCCTCAAAGCCGTCCAGCAGGTTGACGAGCTGCGGCGGCCCCTGCTCGTCGACGAGCACGCAGAAGCCGGGGCGGTAGGGGCTGGTGCGCGGGTCGGGGGACAGGAACGCCGGCTCGCTGACCCAGCAGCCGCAGTTGACCAGTCGGGTGACGGCGCCCGGCCCCGAGGCGCCGGCCAGCCACTCCCCGCCGTCGTCTAAGTCAAGCGGTCCCGCGCGGTGGGTGTGGCCGAAGATCACCCACCCGCCGCCCACGCCCAGCCGCGTCACCACCTCCCCCATCGCGCGCAGGCCCGCGCGCCGCAGCTCCCCGCCGGACAGCTGCGGCCGCAGCGGGCCGAGGCCGAGCGCGTTGAGCCCGGCGACCGCCAGCGGCAGCGCCCAGGCGCTCGCTCTGGCGCGCAGGCCGCGGCGGCCGTCGCCGGCCAGCGCCCGCCAGCCGCGCACCGAGCCGCCGTGCATCAGCGCGCCCCGGGCGGGGTCGACGTGCTGGGCGAGCGCGTGCACCCAGGCGTAGAGCGGGGCCAGCACCAGCTCGTAGTCCTGCGCCCCTTGCGGGCCGGCCCCGTCGAGCGCGGCGACGCGGCGCATCACGCCGGTGGCGAGCCGTTCGAGCGTCGGCACCGTCAGGTGCAGGTCCAGGTAGTGGCCGTGGGTGGCATACACGTCGTCGCGCAGCCACAGCCCCGGGTAGGCCGCGGCCACGCGGGCCGGGGACAGCATGCGCGCCAGCTCGCCCAGCGGCTCATCCGCGGCCCAGTCGACCGCCTGCTGCGCCTCCAGGCGGCGCAGCGGACCGAGGCCGCGCCGGGCGCTCCAGCCGTCGATCAGCGCGTGGTCGTGGTTGCCCGCGAGGATCACGGCCTCGCCCTCGGCCCCCAGCGCCCGGCCGAGGACCCCCAGCGGCTCGGCCGCCACCGCGAGCGCGTCGCGCAGCGGCCCGTGGCGCAGCTCCAGCACGTCGCCGAGCAGCACGAGCCGCTGGCAGCGCTCGACCTGCTGCGCCAGGCGGTCAAGCGCCCGGCGCCGGCGCAGGACGTCCTCGCCCAGGCGCGTGCCCAGATGCAGGTCCGAGACGACGAGCGTTCTCAGCGCCGGATCCCGGACGACTCAGCCGCGCGAGGTGGCCAGCGGCGGCCGGACGGCCTTGGGAAGCATGAAGCGCACGTCCTCGCGCACGACCTCAAGCTCGCGCACATCGCGCGTGCCGCGCGCCCGGAAGTGGTCGACGAGGCGCGCCACCAGCTCCTCCGGAGCGCTCGCGCCGGAGGTGATCCCGACCACGCGCTTGCCCTCCAGCCACCGCTCGCGCACCTGGGACTCGTTGTCGATCAGATGCGCCTCGGCACCGTGCTCCCGCGCGACCTCCACCAGCCGGTTGGAGTTTGACGAGTTGCGGCTGCCGATCACCAGCACCAGGTCGGCCTGGCGCGCCAGCTGCTTGACCGCCGCCTGGCGGTTGGTGGTCGCGTAGCAGATGTCGTCGGTTCGCGGACCCACGATCGCGGGGAAGCGCTCGCGCAGCCGGCGGATGATCGAGCGCGTCTCGTCGACCGACAGCGTCGTCTGGGAGATGTAGGCGACCCGCTCGGGGTCTGCAACCTGAAGCGTGTCCACCCCGGCCTCGTCCTCGATCAGCACGATGTGCTCCGGCGCCTCCCCCATCGTCCCCTCCACCTCCTCGTGCCCAGCATGGCCGATCAGCACGACGGTGTAGCCCTGCGCGGCGAACTTGAGCGCCTCGCGGTGGACCTTGGTGACCAGCGGACAGGTCGCGTCGATCGTCTCAAGCCCCCGTTCGGCGGCGTTGGCGTGCACGCTGGGCGCCACGCCGTGGGCCGAGAAGACGACCGTCGCGCCCGGCGGGACGTCAAGCTCGGACTCGACGAACACCGCGCCGCGCGCACGCAGCTGCTCGACCACGTGCTTGTTGTGGACGATCTCGCGGCGCACGTACACCGGCGGGCCGTGGCGCTCCAGGGCGCGCTCCACGGTCTGCACCGCCCTGTCGACGCCGGCGCAGTATCCGCGCGGCGCGGCGAGCAGGATCGTCTCCGGGGCGCAGCGGGTCACGCCACGAGTTTAGGCGCCCCGCGCCGCCCCGGCCACCAGCGGCGGATCAGTCGTTGGCGGTGATCGAGTCAAGCAGCTCGGCGAAGCGGCGTCGTGCCGCCTCCCGGCGCGTGGGGATGTGCTCGCTGGGCACCCCGTCCGCCGGGGCGCTGTAGCCGCGCAGGATCTGGCGGGCGACCGACGCGCGGTGGACCTCGTCGGGCCCGTCGTAGATGCGCGCCGCGCGGGCGAAGCGGTACATGGACTCGAGCGGCAGGTCGGTCGAGTATCCCAGGCCGCCGTGGACCTGCAGGGCACGGTCGATCACGTCGTGCAGCACCCGGGCGCCGTAGAACTTGATAAGCGAGATCTCCCGGCGAGCCGCCCGCACCCCCTCTGTGTCCATCCTCCAGGCGGCGTGCAGCGTCATCAGCCGCGCCGCGCTCAGCTCGGCCTCGGAGTCGGCGATCCACGCCTGCACGATCCCGTGGTCGCCGAGCCTGGAGCCGTGCGACTCGCGGTACAGCGCGCGCTCGCACATCATGTCAAACGCGCGGCGCGCCACCCCCAGCCAGCGCATGCAGTGGTGGATCCGCCCCGGGTACAGGCGCTGCTGGGCGATCGCAAAGCCGGCTCCGCGGGCGCCCAGCAGCGCATCGGCGCCGACGCGCACGTCCTCGTAGAGGATCTCCGCGTGGTTGCCGTAGCGCCCCAGGCTCGCGACCGGGTGCTCCATCGTGGCGACGTCGCGAACCACCCGCACCCCGGGGGTGTCGGCATCGACGATGAACATCGAGGCGCGCTCGTGCGGCCGCGCGTCGGGGTCGGTGACCGCCATGACGATGAAGAAGTCGGCGATGGAGCCGTTGGTCGAGAACCATTTGTGGCCGTTGATCACCCATCCGTCGCCGTCGCGCACCGCGGTGGCGCGCAGCAGCGTGGGGTCAGAGCCCGCGACCTCCGGCTCGGTCATGCTGAACGCCGAGCGCAGGTCGCCGGCCAGCAGCGGATGCAGGTAGCGCTCCTTCTGCTCGGGGGTGCCGGCGATCGCGAGGATCTCCGAGTTGCCCGAGTCCGGCGCGGCGTTTCCGAACACCAGCGGGCCGAGCGGGCTGGCGCCGAGGATCTCGTGCATCAGCCCCAGGCGAACCTGCCCGAAGCCCTGGCCGCCTAGCTCGGGCGGCAGGTGCGCGGCCCACAGGCCCCGCTCTCGCACGCGCTGGGCCAGCGGCGCGATCGCCCGCCGCAGCCCCTCCCAGCCAAGCTCCTCGGAGAGCGTCTCAAGCGGCAGGATCTCGTCGCGCATCAGCTCGCGCATCCACTGCAGCGAGCTCTCGAACTCCGGCTCGGTGAAGAACTCCCACGCCATGCTTTCCCCGCAGCCCAACGCTACTGCACGCGCGGGGGCGCGCGGGCCATCCAGTAGCCTGCCGGACAGGGCCCGCGATCGCCGATCCCGTGACACAGCGCCACCTTGACCGCCTGAGCTCGATCGACGCCTCCTTCCTTCACCAGGAGGGCCCCTCCTCCCACATGCACATCGGCGGGGTGCTCATCTTCGATGGGCCCGCGCCGCCGTTTGAGAGCCTGGCCGCGCACGTGCGCGGCCGCCTGCCGCTGGTCCCCCGCTATCGCCAGAAGCTCGCGGTGCCGCCGCTTCAGGCGGGGCGCCCGCTGTGGGTGGACGACCCGGACTTCAACCTCGAATACCACCTGCGCCACACCGCGCTGCCAGCTCCGGGCGGCGAGGAGCAGCTGCTCTCGCTTGCCGCGCGGATCGCCTCCCAGCGGCTTGACCGCTCAAAGCCGCTGTGGGAGACCTGGCTGGTGGAGGGCCTCGAGGGCCCCCGGTTTGCGCTGATCTCAAAGACCCACCACGCGCTCGTGGACGGGATCTCCGGGGTGGACCTCGCGTCGGTGCTGCTCGACCCAGCGCCGACCCCGCCCGGCGGCGAGCCGGAGGCGACCGCGGCCGGCCAGGAGGAGTTTCGAGCGCACCGGGAGCCCTCCGGCGCCGAGCTGGTGCTCGCGGGCGCGATCGGCGCCGCCGGAGCCGCGGCGCGCCTGGCGCTGCGAGGGCTCGGCGCCGCGCGGCGCCCCACGGCGACCGCGGCAGCCCTCGCGCAGGCGGCGGAGGGGCTCGCCGAGCTGGTCAGGGCCGGTCTGAACCCGGCCCCGCGCACCCCGCTGAACGTGCCGATCGGGCCCCACCGCCGCTACGCGGTGGTCCGCCAGCGGCTGGCCGACTACAAGCTGGTCAAGGACCGCCTCGGCGGGACGGTCAACGACGTGGTGCTGACCGTCGTCTCGGGCGCGCTCGCGCGCTGGCTGTCCTCGCGCGGGGTGCGCACCGAGGGCCTTGAGCTGCGCGCGCTCGTGCCGGTCTCGGTGCGCAGGCGCGAGGAGCGGGGCGAGCTTGGCAACCGCCTGACGGCCATGCGCGCGCCGCTGCCGGTCTACATCGAGGACCCGGTCGCCCGGCTGCGCTACGTGCGCGCGGCGATGGACGGGCTCAAGGAGTCAAGGCAGGCGGTCGGCGCCGCGACGCTCGCGGCCGTAAACAGCCTGGCGCCGCCCACGATCCTCGCGCAGGCCAGCCGCCTGACCTTCTCCACGCGGCTGTTCAACCTGCTTGTCACCAACATCCCCGGGCCGCAGGTGCCGCTGTACCTGCTGGGCTCAAGGCTCGTGGACCTGTTCCCCGTCGCGTTCCTCCCCCAGGGGCACGCGCTGGCGGTGGCGGTCATGTCCTACGACGGCGGCATGTCGTACGGGCTGCTGGGCGACTACGACGCGATGGCCGACCTGGATGTGGTGGCCGACGGGCTGCGGCGCTCGCTCGGCGAGCTGCTGGCTGCCGCGCGCCGCGCGGGCGCCCGACGCACACGCACCCCACGAGCCGGCGCGAGGGCGGGCACCGCGCGTCCGAACGCGACAGCAGCGGGCACCGCGCGAACCCGCGGCGTGAGGGCGGCGGCCTCCGCGACCGCGCCGGGGCGCCCCGCCGACGGGCCACTGTCGCTGTCTTTGCTGGGGGCGCGCCGCGGTCGCCCGGCCGGCGCCGCAGCGCAGATGCGAGCGGAGGCCGGCTCCACGGCACGGGCGGCTGCCCGGGCGCCAGGGCGCGCGGGCGTGGGCCGAAAGCCGTCCCAGCGTGGCGCCGGCGGCGACGGGGCACGGGCGACCGCGCGCCCCGCGCGGCCAACCGCCGCGGCCACCCCCAGCGGGCGCGCAGAACGGGCCAGACGTGGCGATCCGACATCAAGCAACAGAGGAGCGGGCGATGACAGAGCAGGAGCTGATCGGACCGGACGAGATCGCCTTCCGGCTTGAGCTCACGCCGGCGCAGCTGAAGATCGTCCACACGGCGCTGGTGGCGCTCGCCGACGATCTCGGCCACGAGGAGCACGACGTCCGCGACGTCGTGCGGTCGGTGCTGGACAAGCTCCCCAGCGAGCACGAGATCCGCGCGATCGACCTGGACCGCGAGCTGCGCCGGCGGCGCTGAGGCCGTCGTGCGAATCGGCGCGCATCATCCGCGTTTGTGGCGCTGGCCGACGCTGCTCTGACCGAGAGCGAGCTTGCAACCGCGAACGCGCGACCATTGGGCGTGCGGTCACCTTGCTCGCCCTCGCTACGGAGCCTGGACGCCGATGAGCTTGTCGGGGTTGCGGATGATGTCGATCGCGACGATGCGCCCAGCGTCCAGGGTGAGCGAGATGACGCTCAACACGCCGTCGCTATCTCGGGTCACGAGCCCGGGCGCGCCGTTGACGTCGGTCAGGTAGGCAGCCTGCACCGGCCGGTGGGCGGCGAGTGCGAGCATCGCCCGCGCGACCTTGCCAGCGCCGCGGTGGATCTGGCGAGCTGCGCTGACCTTGCCGCCGCCGTCGGTGCGCCATATCACGTCGCGGTCCAGCAGGGCGATCAGCTGTTCGAGATCTCCTTCGGTGCAGGCGGCCGCGAACGCGAGCGCGACCTGTTGGTGCTGTTGGCGCGTCGCCGGCCGCTGGGGTCGGCCGGCCTGCACATGGCGGCGGGCGCGCTGCACGAGCTTGCGGACAGCCGCCGGAGTGCGCCCGGTCACCTCGGCGGTCTGCTCGAACGTGTGGCCGAAGACGTCGTGCAGCACGAACGCGACGCGCTCGGCCGGCGAGAGGCGCTCGAGCACGACCAGCAGCGCCATCGAGACCGACTCATCGAGCGTGAGGCGGTCGGCAGGATCTTCGCCGGCAGCGGCTGGCGCACCAGCGGCCACGAGGTGGGCGGGCCCGACGAGCGGTTCGGGCAGCCAAGGTCCGACGTAGCGCTCGCGTCGGGCGCGGGCGCTTTCCAGTGCGTCGAGCGCCAGGCGCCCGACCACGACGGTCAACCACGCGCGGAGGTCGCGGATCGCCTCCGGGTCGCGTTGGCGCTCGAGTCGCAGCCATGCCTCCTGCACGACGTCCTCGGCCTCACTGAGCGAACCGAGCACGGCGTAGGCGACGCGTTGCAGATGCGGCCGCTGGCGCTGGAACTCCTCCGCAAGTCGTCCTCGCTGGGTCATGGGGTACACACCAGCCTGGTGCTCTAGGCGGCCGCCTTCAGAGCGAGGCCGTCGTCGGTGGCCGCCGCGAACAGGGCCGCACGATCCTCGCCGGCCGACGCCCGCCGGCGGACTCGGCGGCTGCGCAGCGCCAGGCGCGTGAGCGCCGCGACGACCGGTCCGCTGGGCTCGGGCTTGCCGAGCTTCAGGAGCTCCTCGGCCGTGGCGTTGGCCGGTGGATAGATCAGGCAGCGGTTGATGTGGCGCTTGAAACGCTTGGCCTCGGCGCCGGTGGCAAGCACCGTGTCGCGGTCAAAGCCACAGGTCAACAGCGCCCCCGCGCCGCCGAGATCAAGGCAGGTCAGATACAGCGGCTGACGGTACGGGCGCGGGGGCTCTCCAAGTGACACCGCGGCGGCGTTTTGGCCTGCCAGCCGGCCCTGCGCCATCGCGTGCTGACATGACATCAGCGCGGTGTGACGGCCATCGACGCTCGCGCAGGCGCTGTCGCCCGCGACCCAGATGCCCTCGACCCCGCTTGCCAGGTGCCGGTCGACGACGACCCGTCCCAGCGGGTCGCGTCGCGCCGGCACCTGCCCGGTCAGGCGCGAGGCCCGCGGTCCGGTCGACCACACGACCAGCTCGCCCTCCACTTCGGAGCCATCCGCCAGGACGACGCCTGCGGCGTGGACGCCGACGACCGCTGTCCCGGTTTTGACCTCGACGCCCAACGAGCGCAGGGAGCGCTCGATCACCGAGCGCGCACGGGGGCCGAAATCAGGGGCTGGATTGGGGCCGCGCTCGATCAGGGTGATCGGGCCGCGGGCACGCCGGCCCGCAGACCGGGCCGCGCGCTTGAGCATCCCCGCAAGCTCGGCCGCGATCTCCACGCCGGTGAAGCCGCCACCGACGACCACGGCGCTGAACTTCGCGCCGGGCCTGTCCCGCAACCCGGCCAATCGCCGGTGAAGCGCCTGTGCCTGCGCATAGGTGTCGACCGCGAGCACCGGCGCCCCGTCGGGCAGCGGCAGGGTGCTGCCGGCTGCGAGCACGAGCTGGTCATAGGCAAGCGTCGTGTCGTCGTCCAGCCGGACCGTCCTGCCGGCGGCGTCGATCTCGGTCACGGTCCCGCGTCGGTGCACGACGCCGATCGGCCCGAGCACGGCATCCAGCGGCACTCGCACACCGGACAGGTCGGACTCATACAGCCGCGGCCGGAGCACCAGCCACGGATCGGGATTGACCAGCTCCACCGCACGATGCCTGGCCCGAGCGCTCCGCAGCCTCTCGGCGGCGCCGACGGCCGCCCGCACACCGGCGGGTCCGCCACCCACGATCAAGATGCGTCTGCTGTTCATGCCCACAAGACGACGCAGGGCGCAAATGTGGGACGCAAAGCATCGCTGGCCGGCGCAGCGCGCCGGCCGGCGCAGGCGACCAGCAGCGCCACGCCCGGACTCCCGGGCGCGCCCGCCGCTGTCGATCGCAGCTCCAGCGGCCCCTCCCGGCCGCTGGAGCTGCGGCCGAAGGGGACCCATGCTCAGGGGCTGTCGGTGGCGCGCGTCAGAACCCGAGCGCGAACTTGGCGTCCTCGCTCATCATCTCGGGCGTCCACGGCGGCGTGAAGGTCATCGTCGCCTGGACGTCCTGCACGCCATCCAGCTCGGAGACGAACTCCTCGATCTGCTCGGCGACCTGCGGGCCGATCGGGCATCCCGGGCTGGTCAGCGTGTAGGTGATGCGGACCGTGCCGCCCTCCACCTCCACGTCGTAGATCAGCCCAAGCTCCACGAAGTCGAGCCCCAGCTCGGGGTCGATCACCTCCCGCAGCGCGTCGGTCACCTCTTCGACTGTCGCCATCACGAGAAGTCTAGTGCCCGCTTCTTTGGACAATCTTTAGGCGCGCGGCGCTTGCCAGCTCCCGGTGCTTTGAGTAGGTTTGCCTGATCGTCGTCTTCGAGGACACGCCACCCAAGCTGCGCTGCGTCGGCGATGAGGACCGGAGCACCCAGGCCTCGCGGCGGCGGGCGCTCACCAGGGCGATCCACGCCAAGGCGGACGTGCTCGTGGACCTCTCGCAGCTCACCTTCGCCGACCCGTCGCTGATGCTTGACCTGGCGATGCTGGCGCGGCGGCTGAGGGCCCACGGGCGCAAGGTGCGGCTGTGCGCGCCGCAGCCCCAGATCCGCACGCTGATCGAGCTGGTCGGCCTGCACAAGCTCCCCGGCGTGGAGCTTGAGGACCAGGCCCCGGCGCTGGCCTGACGGCGTGCGGCCGGCGTGGCGCCGGCGATCCGATCCGTCCGGCCCTTCTCCTAAGTTCTGCGCGTTGGCAACCCCGAGCCGGAGCGTCCATGACCCTGTGCTTCATCGAACCGCAGAACGCCATCCGCGTGATCGCCGACTCCGTCGGTCGCGAGGCGCGGCGCCAGATACTCGGCGAGGTCGTGCGCGCCTGGGTGGATGAGATACCGGAGTCCGAGCTTGACTCCCACTACGCCAAGGCGGTCGCCGACCTCGACGAGCACGACCTCTCGCTGCTGGCGGCCTGGCACGTGTCGCTGGAGGTGGGCCATCCCGTTCCCAGCCGGGAGTTCCTCGTCAAGGTGTTCCCTTCGCTTGGAGAGAATCGGCGCGAGGCGCTGAAGATCGCGGCTGGGTTCCGCGGGGAGGAGGCGTTTGAGGCGGGCGTTGGCGAGGAGCAGGCGCTGGACACGGTGCTGCCGTGGCTGTCGGAGGCCCGCTGCCGCGCGCTTGCGGCGCAGTGCCTGGAGCTTTACTGCTGGGACCGGCTCGGACTGGAGAACTGAAGGGCCGGCGTCGGCTGCGCCCAGCCGCGGGCGATTGGCCGGTCGCCGCGGGCGTCCGGCCGGCCGGTGCGCACCAGCCTCGCGCGTCAGCCCGGTGCGACGGTGACAAGCGCGGCGCTCGCAGCCGGGAGCGTGACGGTCACGCGGCCGGCCGCGACCGGGACGCTTGAGTCAAGCGGCGCTCCGAGCACGCCGGTGGCGGTCTCCGCGCCGTAGCTCCTGCCCCCGAGCGTGACGCCGCCACGGCTTGACACGCTCGGCGCGAGCATCCGCTCGACGGTCGCGACGGGGCCCGCGCCGGGCGCCAGGCGCAGGATGACCGTGCGCGAGCGGCTCGCGCTCTTGTCGATCAGCAGGATGCGCAGCGTGCCGTCGCGCGCTCGCGTCGCCCACGCGCTGAGCGTGGCGGGCAGGCCGCGCATCCCGCGGCGGCCGGCCCTGTCCGGTCCGGCGGACACGGCCAGAAGCCGGGACCCGGGCGGCGCGGCCTGCGCGAACAGCTGCAGGCCGTAGTAGACGGGCTCGACGTGCGCCTCCCACAGGCCGTGCACGCGACGCACCTTGAACAGCTGATAGGCGGACCCCGGCAGGGTGTGCACATCCACCCCGTCGACGCCGGCGCGAGCGAGCGAGAACAGCGCGTCGGGGGCCCACAGCGCGGCCGCGAAGGTGTCGCTGACGCCGGACTTCCCTCGGCAGGCGACCGAGTTCAGCTCGTCAACGCGCAGCTGGCGGTGCTGGCGGCGGGCGATCGCAAGCCACGGCCGCAGGCTCGCCGCCAGGCCGGCCGTCGCATAGTCCGACAGCAGGTGCGGGATCGATGGGTACTGGGGCGAGCTGGGCGGCACGAAGCAGTTGCGCAGCGGATAGCGGTGCACCGTGACGATCGCCAGTCGCCGGTCGTGCGCCAGAAGGGCGGGCAGCACGTGCAGCCAGGATCCGCGCGGAGCGGTCGGGCCGACGGCGAGCGCCGGCCCCGCCAGGTCCGCTCCCGGATCAGCCGCGGCGACCGCGGCGGCCTCCGCGCCCAGCTGCCGCGCGTAGGCCGGATATCCGAACCCGGGGGGCCTCGCCGGGACGGGCAGCCCGAAGACGGTGCGCATGATCGGAAGCTTGGAGTAGACGTTGGGCTCGTTGCCGATCTCGAACGCCTGGATCGAGTCGCCGAGCGCGCGCTTGAACGCTCGCGCCTCGGCCGCCGCCAGCGCCGGCTCGTCGGCGGCGAGGTTGATGCCCATGATCATCCGTGCGCCCAGCTGGCGCGCCAGCGCCGCCGTCGTCGCCAGCCAGCTGGGGGTCAGCGCATATGACGCGAACGCCGGCGGACGCACCCCGCGAGCGGGCACGTAGGAGATGTCCGTGCTGTCGCCTCCGATCCGCAGCACCGGCGCCTGTCCCGGGGTGAGGTTGCGTATCAGCGCCAGCAGGACCGGATCGATCCTGGAAGGGTCGGCCCCCGTGTAGGCGCGGACCGCCTGGAACTCGAACGACAGCCCCAGATAGCCGCTCGGTATGGGGCGCCCGACGACGCGGGGGCCGATCGCCAGCACCTCCGTCCCGGCACCGGAAGCCGCGGCCGCCCCGCCCGCAGCTGCGCTCAGCGCGGCCGAGGACCCGCCCGCCGCCGGGTCTGCGGCGGGGCCGGGGGCGGGGGTCTCACCGCCTGTGACCGCCGCGCCGCCCGAGCCACCGGCGCCGGCGGCGGAGCTTGAGCCCGGGCCGCCCGCGGCGGCCCCGCATCCCGCAAGCGCAGCGCAGGCCGCGCAGGCAAGCGCGGCCGCGATCAGCGAGCGCGCCGCCGCCAGCCGGCCGCCGCTCACCGGGCCGCCTCCCCGAGCCCCGCTCACCGAACCGCCTCCCCGAGCCCCGGTCACCGGACCGCCTCCCCGAGCGCCGCCTCGATCTCCCGGATCGCCTGCTCCGTGTCGCGGAAGTGGACGGTCCTCATCCCCACCCGCGCCGCGCCACGGCAGTTGGCGTCGCTGTCGTCCACCATCAGGGCGCCGGCCGGCTCGACGCCCAGCCGCTCGAGCGTCAGCTCGTAGATCTCAGGCTGTGGCTTTCGCACTCCGACGAACGCCGAGTCCACGACCACGTCAAACAGCTCGGAGACCGGGATCATCGCCCGCCAGCGCTCCGACCACTCCCGCACGTTATTGGTGCAGATCGCCGTCTGAAGGCCGCGTTCGCGGACGCGCCGCACCAGCTCGAGCATCTCCACGTTGGGCTCAAGCGACGCGAACATCCGCTCGCCCATCCCCTCAAGCGAAAGCGGGCGCCCGACCTGCGCGCCCAGCTCGGCGCCGACCTCCTCCAGGAACACCGCCTCGCTGATCCTGCCGCGCTCGAGCTCGACGAGCGGGTTGGCGCCCAGCCGAGCGGTCGCGGCTTCAAGCGCGCTCGCGACCTGCTGCATCGTGGCGCCGGTGGACTCAAGCAGCGGCGCGACCATCCCTGAGACCGGCGTCGTGAGCACGCCGCCGAAGTCGCACACGAGCGCCCGCAGCCCTGCCATCGCCTAAAGACGCTCGGCCAAGAGGTAGACCCCCGCGCCCTCCAGGCCGCGGCTGTGGCACGCGAGCGGCAGCGCCACCAGCCGCCAGCCACCCTCCTTAAGCACGACAGCCGGTCCCGAAGCCTCGCCCGCGGCCCGCCTGGGGTACTCGGCCTCGCCCTCGCCTATCCACAGCTCGAGGTTGGTCCGGGTCGGCCTGCCCTCGCCGTCGTAGGTGGTCGACAGGCGCGGTTCTGAGACCTCCAAGACACCCTTCGAATCCGACAGCGCCGCGGCGATCAGCTCGCCCTCGCCAAACGCGGCGCCCGGCGGACGAACGGCGACCAGCGCAAAGGACTCGCCGCGCGCCAGCCAGCCCGCAACCAGTCGTGCGGAGCCGCTCACCCCGCCTTCAGCGGGAGGCTCGAGCGTCGCCAGGACCGCGTCGCAGTCGAGCTCCCGACCGGCACCGGGGCCATCGAGGCGGGCGCGCGCCCGGCAGAGCTCGAGGCGGGCGCGCGCCCCGCGGGCGGCGCCCCGCGCGACCGTGGCGCCTTCGGCGCCCCGCTGCGAGGCGGGCGCGATCTCAAGCGCAAGCCCGGCGCCGGCCAGCGACCAGCGCTCGCCGTCCTGGCGCCAGCGCTCGAGCGCCTCGGCGCGGCCGCGGCCTCGGTCGCCGCCGGCGATCAGCCCGCGGGCATCGGGGCCCTGCGCATCCGTCCAGGCGACCGCGGCGCCCCACAGTGCGCCGCCGGGATCGCCGAAGCCCGCCAACTGCAGCGCGCCGGCGCCCGTCACAGGCCGCTGGTGTGGCCGGAGCGCGCCTCCGCGGGCGGCCGGATGGACGGGGCGATCGGCATCGACCACCACAGGCTAGTGGAGCCCGGCCGGCGCCCGGCATCCCGGACGCGCCTCAATCGAGCTCGAGGGCGGCGCGCACGCCGGCGAGGATGCCGGGATCGACCGGCAGGTCGCCGTCCACGCCCACTCTCGCCCGCTCCCCGCGCTCCCAGTTGAACAGCGCCAGGTCCAGCGCGTCGAGCCCCACGCCGCAGCTGCGCGCCAGCTCAGCGGCACGGCGCTCCAAGAGCAGCCGGTCGCCGATTCCGAGCACCCGCTTGGCGGCCAGCGTGACGGGGTCCTCGCCACCGAGCGCAAGCGTGCCGGCGCGCAGCTCGTAGACCCCCAGCCGCCCCAGCGAGCACAGCAGCTCAAAGCGCGCGGCGCGGTGCAGTCCCGGCAGCGCGAGGCGCTCGAACACGCGCTCGAACCGCCGCTCCGCGCTCCATCCCGGCTCGCCCGTGTAGGCGGCCGCCTGCGAGCCGGAGCGCGCCGCCCACGCGCGGTATGCGTCGATCGTGCGCGACGCGCGCGCGGGGTCGTGCGCGGTCCGGGGGCCGAGCCGCGGGCGCTCGAGCCTGAGCTCGCCAGCGGCGCGCCAGGGAACCCTGACGCGCTGGATCTCGGCAAACGGGGCGTCGTGCTCCAGGGGCCCCAGGTAGGCGACGAGGAAGCACAGCCAGCTGCGCTCCTCCAGATCGCCCTCGGCGGCCACCTCCGCGTAGAGGCCCGGGGGGTCATGCTCCAAAAGCGCCAGGCGGCTGGCGGAGAACGCGATCTCGTCGGCGAGCCGCTCGGCGTCGGCGACCGAGCGCAGCCCCGGCGCGGACTCGCAGCGAAAGCCGTCGCCGATCGTCCGGGCGAGCCTGCGCACGGTCACGCCGCGAGCGCCATCACGCCCGCGCTCGCCCTTGCGCGCCCGTACGCTGCGCGCGGCTACCGCCTCCCGCCCGCCCCCGCGGTCATGATCGCCCGCTTCGGATCGCCGCGCCGAGCCCGCGGCGCCGCGCGACGGCCGCGGCGGGGCGGCCCGCTGGGGCTGGCCCTTGGGCGAGACCAGCGGCCGCATGGGAACCTGCTGCTCCCTTGAGCAGATCGGGCAGTTCTGAAGCAGGCGGCTGTGGCGGCAGAAGGTGGGCAACTCGGCGCGCGGCCCAATATAGGTCCAGCCGCAGGTGCGCCTAGCGGACGCGCCGACGGGGGGCCGGGCCGGCCGGCCGGCCGCGTGCACCCCAGGCGGCGGCCGCCACCGCCCCGACGCCGCCACGTGCCTCCTGGCGCCTGTGCTCGCGCGCCCTGGCGACCACCTCGCGGAAGCTGCGCAGCCGGAAGATCACGACCAGCGCGGCGAACCCCATCGCCGAGCTCATCACGGCGGTGGCGATCTGCTGGCCCACCGAGAAGGCGGGCGTGTCCAGGCTGCGAGAGAAGATCGTCAACAGCAGCGCCTGCTGGACGCCCGCGCCCCCCGGGGTGAACGGGAACACCGACGCGACCACCTGCACGGCCAGCACTAGGAGCGCGTTGCGCACCGAGCCGCCGATGTGGAAGGCGTCAAGCAGCGCCCAGTAGGAGAAGAACCGCGCCACCCAGCTGGCCAGCTGCCAGCTGGCCATCTCGCGGCGCCAGCGGCGCCGGTCAGCGAGGATTGCAAGCCCCTGGCGGATCCGCCGCCAGAAGGCGCGCACGCGCGCCGACAGAACCGCGAAGGCGACCACGTAGGCGACGCCCAGCGCCGTGAGCACGAACAGCGTGAAGCGCATGTGCGACGCAAAGAAGCTGATGTCGAACGCCGGCAGCTTGGCGAAATCCGGGGGCTTGGGAAACACGCCCTGGGTGAACGCGAAGCACATCACCGCAAGCCCGGCGAACCAGTCGAAGATCAGGCCCGTGCTCAGGGCGGTGGCGATCGTGGGGTAGCTGGAGCCCGGTATCGCGATCCTGGTCAAGAACAGCTGCGCCACGTTGCCGCCCCCGAGCGGGAAGACGTTGTTGACCGCGTAGCCGACCATGTAGGCGCCCCAGACGTCGCGCCATCTGACCCGTCCGCCCGGGTAGGCGGCGCGCAGCGCGGCATACAGCGCCCTGGAGCGCAGCAGCAGGTAGAGCCCGTAGAGAGCCAGGCCGATCAGCAGCGATGGCCAGCTCAGGCTCGCGAGGCGCTCGAAGAACGTGCCGGCCGAGGAGATCAGCCCGTCGATCGTTCCGATGAACGAGCCGCCATGCCGGTAGACGGCGGTCAGCTGCTGGGCGCGGGCGACCGTCAGGTGCTGCGAGCCCGCGATCGCGACCAGCTGTGAGGCGGACGCCATGCGCACACGGTCGCACAACCGGCGGCCGTGTACCCCGCCCCCCGCCCGCGGCGCGGATCCCCGGGTCAGAGGCGCTCGCCGGCGGTCAGAAGGGGACCGGGGGGCCCAGATCCATCTGGGCCCCCCGGAGAGTCAGGGAAGTGGGGGCGCAGTTCCCTGACCGACCGGGACGGTGTCCCCGTCCCACATCTGGATGAAACCTAGGTTGCCCCGAACGGCGGGCACGCCAACGGAACCCACCTGCGCTGACTGTAGCACCTGCAAGGCCGGCGCGGGGCGGATCCCGCGCCGCCGCGCCCAGGCCTGCCCGCGGGCGCGGCGAGGCAGCGCTCAGCGGTCGCGCGTCGCCGGCCCGCTGAAGAACTCCTCGCCGGGCCACACGGTTCCGGCGGTCTCGGCCTCGTGGCGCAGCGTGTGGTCCGGATCGCCACTCCAGGCGCCGACGGCCAGGCGCTCGCGATCGGCGTCCATCGGGCTGCCGCCGAGGTCGGCGTTTACGATTCGGGCGCACTTGCGCCCCTCGGCGATCGCGGTGACCACCAGCGACTGCCCGATGCGGGCATCTCCGCACGCGTAGACGCGGCCGACAGACGTGCGGTAGGTCTGGCGGGTGCGAATGTTGCGCCGGTGGTCAAGCTCGACCCCCAGCTGCGCCACCGGGCCGTCGTGCTCGGGATGCGCAAAGCCGATGGCGATCAGCACCAGGTCGGCATCCAGCACGAACTCGGAGCCCGGCACCGGCGTGAGATCGCGCGAGGACTCCCCGGTCACCTGGCGCGCGTAGACGCTTTTGACGGCGCCGTCGCGCCCGGCAAAGCCGGTCACCTCGGTCGCCCACCGACGGCGTCCACCCTCCTCCAGAGCGTAGGTGGACGACGTGCGCTTGGGGGGCAGCGGCCAGGGGAAGCGCGGGTCGCCGTCGGCCTGCACCTCCGCGTAGACGTCCAGCAGAACCACGCTGCGGGCACCCTCGCGGTGGGCGTTTGACACGCAGTCCATGCCGGTGTCGCCGCCGCCGATCACCACCACGCGTCTGCCGGCCGCGCTCAGCTCGCCCGCCGGCGGCGCCCCGGCCGCCCGCGGGCCCGGCCCTCCCTCGCCGGCGCCCCGCTCCTCGCCAGCGCCCCGCTCCTCGCCGGCGCCCCGCTCCTCTCCGGCGACGTGCGAGGCCACCCAGCGGTTGCGCGCGTACAGGTACTCCATCGCAAAGTGGATCCCGGAGAGCTCCCTGCCGGGCACTTGCAGGTCCCGGGGCACGCGCGAGCCGATGCACAGCACGACCGCGTCGAAGCGCTCAGCAAGCTCGGCCGCGTCGACGTCCACCCCCACCTCGGTGTCGTACTGGAAGCGGATCCCCTCCTCCTCCAGCAGCCGCACGCGCCGGTCGATGATCCACTTCTCAAGCTTGGCGTCGGGCACGCCGAAGCGCATCAGGCCCCCCGGGGCCTCGTCTCGCTCGAACACGGTCACCGTGTGGCCGCAGCGGTTGAGCTCGTCGGCCACCGCCAACCCGGCCGGACCGGAGCCGACGACCGCGACGTGCCGCCCGGTGCGCCGCTGCGGTGGATGCGGGACGATCCACCCCCGCTCGAACCCGCGCTCGACGATCGCCAGCTCCAGCTGCTCGATCGTGACCGGCTCGTCGTTGATCGCCAGCACGCAGGCGGACTCGCACGGCGCCGGGCAGATCGTGCCGGTGAACTCGGGGAAGTTGTTGGTGGCGTGCAGGCGGTCCAGCGCGTCGCGCCACTTGCCGCGGTAGGCGAGGTCGTTCCAGTCGGGGATCAGGTTGCCCAGCGGGCAGCCCTCGTGGCAGAAGGGCACGCCGCAGTCCATGCAGCGGGCCGCCTGCCGGCGCAGCTCCTCCTCCGGCTGCGGCTCGAAGTAGCGCCGGTAGTCGCGCACCCGCTCGCGGGGGTCGCGCTTTTGAAAGCCGACCCGGTGGATCCTGAGGAAAGCTCCAAGCTCGCCCATCAGCCGTCCGCGCCTGCCGCCGCCTCGCGTCCGGCCGCCGCGCGCTCCAGCACCCGGCGGTAGTCGCGCGGCATCACCTTGACGAACTGCTCGCGCCGGCGCTCCCAGGAGGCGAGCACGTTGCGCGCGACCAGGGAGCCGGTCCTCGCCGCGTGCTCTGCGATCAGCCCTCGGACGGTCTCCTCGTCCTCGGCGTCCAGGCTCTCGAGATCCACCAGCTCCAGGTTGCAGCGATCCTGGAAGCGCCCGTCGGCGTCCAGCACGTACGCGATCCCGCCGCTCATGCCGGCCGCGAAGTTCCGGCCGGTCCGCCCCAGCACCACCACGCGGCCACCGGTCATGTACTCGCAGCCGTGGTCGCCAACCCCTTCGACGACCGCGTGCGCGCCCGAGTTGCGAACCGCGAAGCGCTCGCCGGCCAGGCCGCGGATGAACGCCCGTCCGGACGTCGCCCCGTACAGGACCGTGTTGCCCACGATCGTGTTCTCCTCCGGGCGAAACAGGGCCCCCTCGGGCGGCCGCACCGAGATGACGCCGCCCGACAGGCCCTTGCCGGTGTAGTCGTTGGTCTCCCCGCGCAGGGAGAAGGTGACCCCCGGGGCCAGCCAGGCGCCGAAGCTCTGCCCGGCGGAGCCGCTGAAGGAGATCTCGATCGTGCCCTCCGGCAACCCGCGCGCCCCGACGCGGCGCGCGATCTCGCCGGACAGGATCCCGCCGACGGCCCGGTTGACGTTGCGCACGGCCACCGGCCCGTGGCGCACGCGCGCCCCGCTCTCGATCGCCGGCTGGCAGACGCGGAGCAGCTCCCAGTCCAGCGCGTCCTCGAGCACCGGCGCCTGGGAGCGGGTGCGGGCGCGGGGCGCGCCGGGCGGGAGGTCCGGCGTGGTCAGCACCATCGAGAGGTCCACTCCGCGCGCCTTCCAGTGCTCGATCGCGTCGTCGGCCTCCAGCAGCTCGGTGGCGCCGATCAGGTCCTGGAAGCGCCGCACGCCAAGCGAGGCCATGATCCTGCGAACCTCCTCGGCGACGAACAGCAGGTAGGCGACCACGTGCTCCGGGGTGCCGTGGAAGCGCTCGCGGAGCCTGGGGTCCTGGGTCGCGATCCCCACCGGGCAGGTGTTCAGGTGGCAGACGCGCATCATCACGCAGCCCATCGCCACCAGCGGCGCGGTCGAGAACCCGAACTCGTCCGCGCCGAGCAGCGCGCCGACGACCACGTCGCGACCGGTCTTCAGCTGGCCGTCGACCTCCACCGCGATGCGGCTGCGCAGGTCGTTGAGCAGCAGGGTCTGCTGGGTCTCGGCCAGCCCGATCTCCCACGGGATGCCCGCCGACTGGATCGAGGACTGCGGCGAGGCTCCGGTGCCGCCGTCGTGGCCGGCGATCGTGACGTGGTCGGCGTTGGCCTTGGCGACCCCCGCGGCCACGGTGCCGACCCCCACCTCCGAGACGAGCTTGACCGACACCGAGGCGGCCGGATTGGCGCAGCGCAGATCGTAGATCAGCTGCTTGAGGTCCTCGATCGAGTAGATGTCGTGGTGGGGGGGCGGGGAGATCAGGCCCACGCCCGGAGTCGAGTAGCGGACGCGGGCGATGTAGGGGTCGACCTTGGTGCCCGGCAGCTGGCCGCCCTCGCCGGGCTTGGCCCCCTGGGCCATCTTGATCTGCAGCTGGTCGGCGTTGACCAGGTACTCGATCGTCACGCCGAAGCGCCCGGAGGCGACCTGCTTGATCGCCGAGCGCCGCAGATCCCCATTGGCGTCCGGGCGGTAGCGCTCCGGGTCCTCGCCGCCCTCGCCGGTGTTGGACTTGGCGCCCAGCCTGTTCATCGCGATCGCAAGCGTCTCGTGCGCCTCGCGTGACAGCGAGCCCAGCGACATCGCGCCGGTGCTGAACCGCCTGACGATCTCTGTCGCGGGCTCGACCTCGTCAAGCGCGGCGGGCGGCCCCGCCGGCCGCAGGCGCATGAGCCCCCGCAGCGCCGCGGCCCTGGTGGCCTCCTCGTTGACGTGGCGCGCGAACTCGTCGTAGGCCTCCTGCGCGTCGCGTGCGACCCGCTCGCGCGCCGCCAGCCTCGCCGGCCCCACCCGCGCGCGCACCGCGTGCTGGAGGCTGGTGATCGTGTCCGGGTTCCAGATGTGGCGCTCGCCGTCGCGCCTCCACTGCAGCGTGCCGCCGACGGGCAGGGTGTCGCGGCCGGTGCGAGGGTAGGCGCGGAAGTGGCGTCCGAGCGCCTCGGCGGCGAGCGTGTGAAGCGAGACGCCGCCGATGCGCGACGGGGTGCCGGTGAAGTAGCGCTCGACCAGGGCGTGCTCCAGCCCGACCGCCTCGAAGATCTGCGCCCCGCAATAGGACTGGATGGTCGAGATCCCCATCTTGGCGATCGTCTTCAAAAGCCCCTTGCCGATCGCGCGGACAATCCGCTCCTCGGCCTCCTCGCGGCCCAGCTCCTGGGGCAGCAGGCCGCGGTCGGCCAGCTCGTCGAGGGACTCGAACATCAGGTAGGGGTTGATCGCGGCGGCGCCGTACCCGATCAGGGTCGCCATGTGATGGATGTCGCGCGGCTCTCCGGACTCGATCACCAGGCCCGTGCGCAGCCGCGTGCCGGCGCGGACCAGGTGCTGATGGACGGCGGCGACCGCCAGCAGCGATGGGATCGCCACTCGCTCCGCGCCGAGGTTTCGATCGGAGAGGATCAGGATGTTGGCGCCGTGGTCGACCTGCAGCGCCGCCTCCTCGCAGAGCGCCTGCAGGCGCGCCTGCATCCCGTCGGGCCCCTCGTGCACCGGCCACGTTATGTCCAGCGTGGCGGCGTCGAAGATCTCGTGCGAGACCTGCCGCAGCTTCTCCAGCTGATGGTTTCGCAGGATCGGCTGCGGGATCACGAGCTGGTGCGCCTGCTCGGGCGCCTCGCTGAGCAGGTTGGCCTCGGCTCCCACCCCGGTCTGCAGGCTCATCACCACGCTCTCGCGGATCGGATCGATCGGCGGGTTGGTCACCTGCGCGAACAGCTGCTTGAAGTACTGAAACAGCGGCGGCTCGCGGTCGGAGAGCACCGCCAGCGCGGCGTCGTTGCCCATGCTGGCGACCGGCTCCTCGCCGTTTGCGGCCATCGGCGCGATCACCAGCCGCAGATCCTCCTGTGAGTAGCCGAACGCCAGCTGCTTGGCCCGCAGCGGCTCCACGCGCGGAACGCGCGGGTGGCGCTCGGGGAGGTCGTCGATCGCCACCACCGAGCGGGCGTACCACTCACCGTAGGGGCGCCGGCGGGCGATGCCGCGCTTGACCTCCTCGTCCTCGACGATTCGGCCCTGCTCGAGATCGAGCAAAAACAGCCTGCCGGGAGCCAGGCGCCCCTTGCGCTGCACGTGCTCGGGGGCGACCGTGATCACGCCCGCCTCGGAGGCGAGCACGACGTAGCCCTCCGTATCCTGCACCCAGCGACCGGGCCGCAGGCCGTTGCGGTCCAGGATCGCGCCCGCCACGCGCCCGTCGGTGAACACGATCGCGGCCGGGCCATCCCACGGCTCCATCAGGCAGGAGTGGAAGTCGTAGAAGCCCTTGACGTCCGGATCGATGTCAGTCCGGGTCCGGTAGGCCTCGGGCACCATCATCATCACCGCGTGCGGGATCGAGCGCCCCGCCAGCACCAGCAGCTCCAGGACGTTGTCGAACGTCGCCGAGTCCGAGCCGCCCTCGCGCACCACGGGCAGCACCTTCTGCAGATCGTCGCCGAACAGGTCGCTGGCCAGCTGCGACTCCCGCGCGCGCATCCAGTTGACGTTGCCGCGCAGCGTGTTGACCTCGCCGTTGTGGGCGATCATCCGGTAGGGGTGCGCGAGCTCCCAGCTGGGGAACGTGTTGGTGGAGAAGCGCGAGTGCACGAGCGCCATGCGCGATGCCAGGCGCGGGTCGCGCAGGTCGGTGAAGTAGCGCGGCAGCTGCGGCGCCGTCAGCATCCCCTTGTAGACGAGCGTGCGGCTGGACATGCTCGGGATCGCCAGCTCAGGGCCGGCCAGGCGCTCAACCACGCGGCGGATCACGTACAGCTTTCGCTCGAACGCGTCCTGGTCTGCGATCTCCTCGCCGGCCGCGAGGATCGCCTGGCGGATCACGGGCGCCGACAGGCGCGCCGTCTCGCCCACCTCACGATCGTCGACCGGCACGTCGCGCCACCAGATCACCGGCTGGCCCTCTGCCTGCGCGGTCTCCTCCACCAGCTGCTCGAGCGCCGCGCGGCGCTCGGGGTCACGCGGCAGGAACAGCATGCCGACGCCGTAGCGGCCCGGCTGCGGCAGCTCCACGCCGGCGACCACGGCGCGGATGAACGCGTCGGGGATCTGCAGCAGGATCCCGGCGCCGTCGCCGGTGTTGGGGTCCGCCCCCTCCGCCCCCCGGTGCTCCATGTTCGACAGCGCCTCCAGGCCCCTCTCCACGACGGCGTGCGTCGCCTCTCCGCGCAGCCTTGCGACGAGCGCGATTCCGCACGCGTCGTGCTCGTATGCGGGGTCGTAGAGGCCGGTGGCCCCTGGGCGGGTGGTTCGGTGCAATTGCGTGCGCCTGTGAGGCGTGAGGGAGGCGGGCGGATGCTGCGCCGGGCAGCGCGGCAATGCTACCAGCGGGCCGGCATACACTCGCTGCGTGTCGATGGCGACGCTGCTTGACGGCAGGCGAGTGTGCGTCTGCTGCGGCTCCGGCGGGGTGGGCAAGACGACCACGGCCGCCGCGATCGGCCTCGGCCTGGCGTCGGAGGGCGCGCGCGTGGCGGTCGTGACGATCGATCCCGCCAGGAGGCTGGCCAACGCGCTGGGCATGCCCGAGCTCGGAAACGAGCCGCGGCGGGTGTCGCCCGCGCGGCTGACCGCCGGCGGCGCGCGGGTCCGCGGCGAGCTGTGGGCGATGATGCTGGACCCCAAGCGGACCTTCGACGAGCTGATCGAGCGCATCGCCCCCGATCCCGAGCGGGCGCGCGAGATCATGGCCAACCGCATCTACCGGGAGCTGTCCACCGCGGTGTCCGGCTCGCAGGAGTTCACCGCCGTGGCCAAGCTGCACGACCTGGCGCTGGGCGGGCGTTTCGACGTGCTGGTGCTCGACACGCCGCCGACTCGCAACGCCATCGACTTCCTGGACGCCCCGGTGCGGCTGACCTCGTTTCTGGAGGGTGGCGCGCTGCGCGCGCTGGTCCGTCCCGGCGGGATCGGCATGCGCGTGGTCGGACTGGGAGCGGCGCCGCTGCTGGGCGCCCTGCGGCGCGTCACCGGGGTGGACCTGGTGGGCGAGATCTCCGCCTTCCTCGCCCTGCTCGGGACGATGACCGAGGAGATCTCGCGGCGTGCCGCCGCGGTCGACCGTCTGCTCCGTGAGGAGTCGACCGCGTTCGTGATCGTCTGCTCCGCGCGCGAGGAGTCGATCGACGAGGCGATCTGGTTCAGGCGCACGCTCGCGGGCGAGGGCATGCCGCTGGCGGGCGCGATCGTCAACCGCGTGCACGGAGCGGTGAGGAACGGCCGCGCCGCCGGGCAATCGCCGCCCGCCGTGCCCGCGGCGCTGCGCCCCGACCTGGCGGCGCGAATCGCCGGCGCGATCTCAGACCACCAGCGCCTGGCCGCGCGCGACGCGTTGGGGGTCGAGCGCCTGCGCGCTGAGCTGAGCCCGGCGCCGGTGCTGGCGGTCCCCGAGCTCGACGGCGACGTGCACGACGTGGCGGGGCTCTTGCGCGTCACGCGCAGGCTGTTCTCGCCGCGGGCGGCGGTGAGCGCCCGCACGGCGGGCGCTGTGGCGGCGTTGGGAAACCGCCGAAGCCCGGCGTGAACCGGCGAAGCCCGGCGTGAACCGGCGAAGCCCGGCGTGGTGCATCGGACGGACGGCCTGGCGCGAGCAGCCGCCGCGCTCGCGGGCGCGGTCAGGCGGCCGCCGTGAGCGGTCGCCCGGACACCGCGTCCGCCAGGAGCTCGTCGGCGAGGCCCGCGAGGTCTGGGGCGAGGTGGCCGCAGAAGGCGTCGCGGAGGATCGCTCGCAGGTTCTCCGCCAGCTCCCGCATCGCCTCCGCATCCTGAGCGGAGCGGGTGTCCAGGCCCGCGATCGCGGCCCGCTCCAGCGCCACCGCGCGCGCGGTCCGCTGCGCCAGCTGGGCGCGCCCCTGCGCGGGTGCGCAGATCACCGCCAGCCGCTGCGCGAGCCTGCCGCTCGCGGGTCCCTCGGGCTCGAGCAGCGCGCGGAGCGCGAGCAGGTTGTCGGTCAGCGCCTGCAGCGGGTCATCTCGCTGGCAGCCCATCTGGAAGCGGTCCAGCGCCCAGGCCAGCTCCGGCGTCGGGGCGGGCCGCGCCACCAGCCGGCAGAAGGCACGCAGCTCGTCGCGCTCGTCGGCGCCGAGCGTGACCGGGGGGCCGGGGCGGCCGGCCACCGAGATCCCGACCGCGCGCCAGGTGCCCGCGTCGGTGCAGGCCCAGGCGACCGGGCCGAGCGCGTATCCGCCGCGCGCGTGCAGCCGCAGCGCCGCGACCAGCTCCCTGAAGCGGTCGGCCGCCTCGGCCACGGGCTCGCCGCCTGGCGCGTCATCTGCGACGGCGAGCACGGCGAGCACGCGCGGCTGCTCCCCCTCGCCCCAGACCGCCTCGACGGGCGCCTCCCCGATCGTGTCGCCGCGCACGAGCGAAAGGCCCCCGTCGAGCGCCAGCTCGTCGACGCCCTCGGCAAGCCGCACACCGTCGACGGGAGCGATAACCGTCGCCGTGCAGTGGCCGTCGCGCAGCGCCCGCTCAAGCTCGGCGCAGGCCGCCTGAAACTGCGCCGGCTCCAAGGAGAACGTGGTCCGTTCGCAGAACACGCAGGCGAGGAACACGGCAAGCGCTGCCTCGCACTCCGAGCGGCGGTCGGGGGCCGGCGGCGCGCCGTGCTCGGCGAGGTAGCGGTCCAGGCCCTCGCGCTGTGCCAGCAGCGCGATCGCGGCCGCGTGGCTGGGCAGCTGGGCCAGGGTCTGGGCGTGAGCACGGATGAACTCGGCGGTCAGCGGCCGGTAGCGGTACAGCGGCGCGCGTCCCCCACCGCGCTCGGCGACCAGCTCGAACGGCATCTCGGCCCCGGCCGCCGCGATGGCGGCCAGCCGCCGGCCCGCGTCGACCGCATGCGCCTCGAGCGCCCTGCGCAAGGCGAGATTGTGCATGACCGTCGCTTCGGCGCGCCCGGCGCCTTTTCCTGCGAGGGCAGCCGCGATTGCAGCTGGCCGGTGCGGGAGCGGCGCGTATGGGCCTCAGGCGGCTGCGGCGGCCGCTGCGCGTGACGTGCGCGCGGCGGCGGGGAGCCGCTGGGAGCGCTCATCGGCGTCAGCGAGCGGCTGCGAGCGCTCGTCCCCGTCGGCGACCCGCTCCGAGCACTCACCGCCCAGCCACTGCAGCCCGTAGGCGCGCATGTCGTCGATCAGCGGCAGCAGCGCGCGGCCCTTGGCGGTGAGCGCGTACTCGACCCGTGGGGGAACCTCCGGGAAGGTCTGGCGCTCGACGATGCCCTCCTCCTCCAGCGCCCGCAGCCGAAGCGACAGCGTGCGCGGGCTGATCCCCGCAAGCGAGCGCTCCAGCTCGCAGAAGCGCGTGCGCCCCTCGGCCAGGTCGCGGATCAAGAGCAGCGTCCACTTGCCGCAGACGATCTCGGCCGTCCGGCACACGGGGCATTTGTCTCTTTCGGCCATCGCCGCCGAGTCTAGCGCCGTCGCTTCACCAACTGAAGTACCGGCGGGCTCTCTCAGGGCCCACCGGCCGCGGCGAGCGGTGTTTAGGCGACGTCGCGGAGCTTCTGGGCCTCTGCGAGCGACTGCAGCTTCTTGAGCGACTGGTTCTCGATCTGGCGGATCCGCTCGCGGGTCACGTTGAACGTGCGGCCGACCTCGTCGAGCGTGCGCGGATGCTCGCCGCCGAGTCCGTAGCGAAGCTCCAGCACTCGCCGCTCCCGGTAGCTGAGGTTCTCCAGCGCCTCGCGCAGAGCCTCCTTGGTGAGGATCTCGGCGGCGCGCTCGTAGGGAGACTCCGCCCGCTCGTCGGCGATGAACTGGCCGAACTCGGACTCTTCCTCGTCGCCGACCGGCTTCTCCAGCGAGACCGGAGCCTGCGCGGAGCGCTTGATCGACTCCACCTCCTCAGGCTCGATCCCGGTCACCTCCGCGATCTCCTCGGCCGTCGGCTCGCGGCCCAGCTCCGTCACCAGCTTGCGCTCCGCACGCCCGATCTTGTTGAGCTTCTCGACCACGTGGACCGGGATGCGGATCGTCCTGGCCTTGTCGGCGAGCGCGCGCGCGATCGCCTGGCGGATCCACCAGGTCGCGTAGGTGGAGAACTTGAACCCCTTGCGGTAGTCGAACTTCTCCGCCGCGCGGACGAGACCGAGCGTCCCCTCCTGGATCAGGTCCAGGAACGGCAGGCCTTGGTTGCGGTAGTTCTTGGCGATCGACACGACCAGGCGCAGATTGGACTCGACCATCTTCTGCTTGGCGTCCAGGTCGCCGCGCTCGATCCGCTTGGCGAGGTCCACCTCCTCCTGGGCGGTGAGCAGCCTCACCTTGCCGATGTCCTTGAGGAACAGCTGCAACGAGTCGGTCGTCATGTCCGGCTTGAGGTCCAGGGCGGCCTTGCCCTTGCGGCGGCCGCGCCTGTCGGGCGCGCGCTCGACCTCCGCCGCCGAGAGCGCCGGGTCGACCTCCTCGACCAGCTCGATCTCGGCTCGCTCCAGGAAGCCATGCAGCTCCTCGAGGTCGGCCTCGTCCAGGTCCAGCTCGGCGACGGCGCCGGCGATCTCCGAATAGGTCAGAACTCCCAGCTGCTGTCCCCGGCTGACGAGGCCCTTGATCTCTTCGAGCTCCTGCAGGTCCGCTACAGACATCTGTTCCCGTTTCCGTCGTTGCCCGCGGCACTCAGACGGTGCCGATCACGAATCCAGTATGTGCTCAGACGCGCCGCCGAAGCGCGCACAACCGCAACTCAAGCACATGGCCCAACTATACCCACTATACTTTCTGAAGTCAACGCTTGCGTCGCGCGTTCCGGAGCGCCGGCTCGCGACACGGTGTCCGTGCCGGGCCCTCGGCCCGCAACATATACGTGCGCGGCGCGGGCACGGTTTCACATGCGCTTGAGCGCAAACGTGCGCTCGTTGCGAGCGTCTCCGGGCGCCGGCGGGCCGCTCCGCCTCCCATTCGACCGCGCACGCCCGTATACTGCGCTCGCCAGCCGAACGGTCCGCCTCCCGAGGTGGACCGGCGGGGGACCCAATTGTGGACCGCCGAGGTCCACTGGGGCGAATCGGACCCGAAGCGGTCCGTAGCGCCACCGGCGCGAGCCCGTCAGCTCACCCCGCAGGCTCCGACCGCGATGGACCGAGCGACAAGCAGAAGACGCCCGCCTACCAAGATCCCGGCGCTCGCCTGCGCTCTGCTGGCGTGCTGGGCCCTGGCGCCGGCGGCCGGCGCCGCGACCCCCGCTGCTGGCGCTGCGCCGACCTCCGCTGCCGGCGCCGCCGCGAACCCGACGGGCGGCACCGCGACCCCGACGGGCGGCGCGTCCTTGGTGGCCGGCGGCTCCACCGGCGGACCGGCCGTGCAGCTGAACGCCGGCGCGACCGTGACCGCCTCCGGCGACGGGCTCACGCTCGCCGCCCGTCCCTGGGACATGCTTCGGCGCACAGTCGTGCTCAGCGGAAGCGCCCCCGCCGCGCTGGCGGGCGACGTGGTGGAGATCCAGCGGCTTGGCCCGGGCGCAACGGCCCTCTGGGCGCCGGCCGCCAGCGCCGTCATCGGCTCGGGCGGCACGTTCACCGCGCGCTGGATCGCGGGGCGCGCCGGACGCTTCTCGATTCGCGCGGTGCTCCTCGGTTCGGCGGCCGCGATCGGCGCCGACGTCGCCACGGCCGCCCCCGCACCCGGCGCGCCGGCCACCGCGCCGATGACCATCAACGTGTACCGCCGCGCATTCGCCACGCTCTACGGTCCAGGGCTCTACGGCCGGCTGACGGCATGCGGTGAGCGGCTGCGGCGCACCACCATCGGCGTTGCGAATCGGACGCTCCCGTGCGGAACACAGGTGGCGATCTACTACCGCGGCGAGTCGCTGACCGTCCCGGTGATCGACCGCGGCCCCTATGCCAACGGCGCCGACTGGGATCTGACCGTCGCCACGGCCCGGGCGCTGGGCCTTGAGGGCAACGCCGAGATCGGCACCGTGGCGCTGCCGCGCGCCACCGCGCTCTCGCAGGCGCCCCGGCTCGCCGCCCGGCGGCGCTGACGATCCGGCGCGCCCGGCTTCGGGCCCGCCGCCGTCAGCGGGAGCGCCGCGGATCCGGCGCCTCGGAGACGCGCACGCCGTCGGCGGCAGCGGCGAAGCGCGCCTCCTCCGCGGCCTCGATCAGCCGGTCCGGCGTCTCCCCGTCCTCGCCGAGCACCGCGATGCCGACGCTTGCGGCCAGCGGCGCGCCACGCCACCGTCTCTGTGCCACCGCGGCGGCTATCCGCTCGCCAAGCTCTCGCGCCTGCGACCGCGAGGTGCCGGGCGCGATGATCCAGGCGCGCCCGTCGTTCTCGCGCACGAGGATGTCCCGCTCGCGCACCGCTGCCCGCAGCTGGGCTGCGAAGTGGTCGAAGACGACGGCCACGGGCGCCCCGTCGCCGCTCACCGCCAGGCGATCGGCATCCTCAAGCTCCACCGACAGCAGCGCAAGCTCGCCGGGGCGCGAGCGCGAGACCTCCGCAGCGAGCGCGCTCATCCACAGACCGGCGCGCGCCGAGGAGGGGACAGGCGCCTGCGGCCACGGGCGCGCGGCGACCGCCTCGCCGGGCTCACCGGGCCCCGTGAAGGCGTCGCCGGCGCCCGGGCCCGTGTTGCCGGCGGCGCCTTCGCCGTCGCCCGGGCTCGTGCGCCCGGTGCCGCCGGGCGTCTCGAACGCCTCAAGCGCCGCCTCGCGCAGAACCTCGGCCACAAGCGCCAGGCGCTCGCTCAGCTGCGCCACCCACAGCGGGTCGGCGTCCTGCAGCCGGTCGCGAAGCGCCGCCCACAGCACACCGTGCAGCGCGTCGATCGCCGCGGCCGCCTGGAGTGCGCTGCGCGCCCCGGCCAGCTGCGGGCTGCGTTGCGCCAGGCGCCGCAGCGCACCGCCTCGCTGCAGCCGGCGCAGGGGTTCGTCCGCGGTGATCGCCCTCAGCGCCGCGTCGCACAATGCCGGGCCCTCGCGGCTGAGGGGCGCGGCGAGGATCGCCGCCGCGTCCCGCAGCGGGGCGCGCTCGATCAGCTCCACCAGCCACGCCTTGGCGAGCTCCTCGACCCCGGTCAGGAGCTCGCCTATCGGAGCGTCGGCGACCGGTCGAGCCCGCCGCCGACGGGTCGGCACCGGCGGCATCGCCGTCTTGTATCACGGCGCGCGGCCGATGGGTCCCTGCGGTGCCGCGGCGGCCGTCCCTGCGGTGCCGCGGCGGCCCTCCCTGCGGTGCCACCGCGGACGCTGCGACGGTGCGCCGTGGACGTTGGCCGGTCGCGATGCCGCCCCAGCCGTGGACCATCGCCGGTCCCATGCCGCGGCGGCCGTGCCGTCATCATGTCGGCGATGATGATCCCGATCCGCGACGCGCGGGCGCGGGTGCTCGCGGCCGTGAGCGCCGGTGCAAGCGAGGTGGTCGCAATCGACGACGCGCTCGGGCGCGTGCTCGCGGGCGACGTGGTCGCCGCCGGGGACGTGCCCCCGTTCCCGAGCTCGGCCATGGACGGCTACGCGGTGGCCGCCGGACCCGCGGGCCGCACCCTGGTCGTGATCGGCGAGGCCCGCGCGGGATCCCCGGCCGCGGCTGCCGTCGGCCAAGGTCAGGCGATCAGGATCTCGACGGGCGCCGCGATGCCGGCCGGCGCGGAGGCCGTGATCCCCCAGGAGAACGTGGACGTACCCGCCGCCACGACGATCGTCACGCGCGCCCCGGTCCTCGCTGGCGACAACGTCCGCCTGCCCGGCGAGGACATCGCCGCCGGGGCCGTCGTGCTCAGAGCCGGGACGCGGCTTGGCGCCGTCGAGCTCGGCGCCGCCGTCGCGGCGGGTGCCGCCCGGGTGACGGTGGCGCGCCGGCCGCGGGTGGCCGTCCTGTGCACCGGCGATGAGCTGCGCGCACCGGGCGAGCCCCTGGAGCCGGGCCAGATCCATAACTCCAATGCCCCGATGCTGACGGCCCTGGCACGCGACGCCGGAGCCGACGCCGGCCCGGCGCGGCGACTGCCCGACGACCGCGCGAGCACCGAGCGCGGGATCGGCGAGGCGCTGGAGCAGGCCGATGTCGTGATCATCTCCGGTGGCGTCTCGGTCGGCCCGCACGACCACGTCAAGCCGGCCCTGGCGGCTCTGGGCGTCCGGGAGGTGTTCTGGAGCGTGGCGCTGCAGCCGGGAAAGCCCACCTGGTTCGGGGTCGCGGCGGACGGCAGGCTCGTGTTCGGGCTGCCCGGCAACCCCGTGTCGGCCGTGGTGACCTTCTCACTGTTCGCCGCCCCGGCGCTGGCCGCCATGCAGGGAGCGCCCCCGCCTAGCCCGCCCGCCCCACGCGCGGCGCTGGCCACCGCCGTCAGGCGCCTGTCGCTGCGCGAGCGGGCGATCCGCGTGCGCCTTGAGCACGACGGCGCCGGGCCGCCTTTCGCCCACCCCAACGGGGCGCAGGGCTCGCACATTTTGAGCTCGCTGATCGGCGCCGACGCCCTGGCGATGATCCCGCCCGGCGAGGGCGAGCTGCCGGCCGGCGCGATCGTGGCGCTCGAGGCGCTCGCGCGCTGAGACGATGCCGGCGCCAGCCACCCCGCTGCGCTTCACCGCCTGCCGCATGCGCCTGATCGCGGCGCTGCTGCGCCGTGGGGCAGCCGGCCTGCGAGCGGTCCTTGCCGCGTTGCGACGCGCGCTCGCGCGCCGCCACCCCGCGCAGGCGGCGATCATCTCGCCCAGCCGCTGCACCGTGATCGAGGCCGACCACGCCGTGCGCTCGGTCCAGTCGGCACGGCTGACGATGGACCCGGAGGACCTCGAGCGCCTCTGGGTGCCGGCCAACCTCGAGAACCTCGCGCGCACCTACTGGCGGTTTCTCTCGCGCGTGACGCTCGGCCTGATCCGCGTGATCTACGAGGCCGACAGCCGCGCGGTGGTGCTGCTGGCGCGGCCGCTCACGCTGCTGCGCTTCGACGCGCCGCAGTACACGCTGGAGCGCGATCGCGGGACGGTGCGATGGATGATCCGAGACGGGCTGCTGGTCGCGCGCGACGGCCGTGGCCGCGGCTATCTGGCGCTTGACGTGCGCCGCGAGCCGCGGCGCGCCGATCGCGCCCAGGTGCTGATCGAGGTTGAGGTCGCGAACTTCTATCCGGCGATCGCGGCGAGGCTCAGCGTCCCCGTCTACGAGCGAACCCAGTCCGTGGTCCACGTGCTGGTCACGCACGCCTTCCTGCGGTCGCTGGCGGCGCTTGACCTCGCCCGCTCCAAGGTCGGGCGGCTGGCGGCCTCCTGACCCCGCCGCCATCCCGCGGCGACCCCCAAGCGTCAGCCCGCGGCAAGCTCGAACATCAGCCCGCGGCGGACTCGAGCATCCGCATCTTGGCGCGGTCGTGGCGTGCGAAGATCCGCCTGACGGTCCCCGACCGGGATCTCATCACCAGCGACTCGGTCGTCGCGCCGCGATCCGACAGGTAGCGCACGCCCTGCAGAACGTCGCCGTCTGTCACGCCCGTGGCCGAGAAGAACACATCCTCCCCACTGACCAGGTCGTCGCACGTGAGCACCCGCTCCAGGTCGTAGCCGGCCGCCAGCGCCGCGTCGCGCTCGGCCTGGTCGCGCGGCCACAGCCTGCCCAGCAGCTGGCCACCCAGGCACTTGATCGCCGCGGCCGAGATCACCCCCTCCGGAGTGCCCCCGATGCCCCACAGCAGGTCGACCGGCGAGTTGTCGGTCACGGCCAGCAGCGACGCCGACACGTCGCCGTCGGTGATCAGCCGCACCCGAGCCCCGGCCTCGCGCACCTGCGCGATCGCCTCGCGGTGGCGGTCTCGGTCGAGCATCACCACCATCAGGTCCCGGATCGGACGTCGGCGGCGCTCGGCGATCAGCGCGAGCGTCTCCCCCAGCGGCCGGTCCAGGTCCAGCAGATCGGCGATGTCGGGCCCGCCGGCGATCTTCTCCATGTACACGCACGGCCCCGGGTCGAACATCGTCCCGCGCTCGGACAGCGCGATGACCGAAAGCGCGCTGGGCATCCCGAGCGCGGTCAGCCGCGTGCCCTCCAGCGGATCGACCGCGATGTCGACCTGCGGCGGAGAGCCGTCGCCGAGTCGCTCGCCGTTGAACAGCATCGGCGCCTCGTCCTTCTCGCCCTCCCCGATCACGACCACCCCGTCCATCGCCACTGAGTCCAGGAACTGCCGCATCGCATCGACCGCCACCTGGTCGGCCCCCTCCTTGTCGCCTCGCCCCACCATGCGAGCCGCCGCCAGGGCCGCCGCCTCGGTGACGCGCACGAGCTCGAGCGCAAGGTTGCGGTCCGGGCGCACGCCGGACGCCTGCCCGGCGAGGCTCTTGCCCGCCGGCCGCGCCGACGAGGGGCCCTCGCCAGCCGGCTGCATCGGTTGCGAGCTCATCGCGCCTGAGCGTAACCGGTCGGCTGCCCGGTTGCGCGGCCGGCCGTGCGACGGCGTGCGAGCACGCGCGGCGCGCTAGGGTGCGCGCACCGATGGAGATCCGGGGCAGCGGCGCGATCGTGTTCGGGGGGGCCTCGGGCCTGGGGGCGGCGACCGCGAGCCTGCTGCACGAGCGCGGCGCCCGGGTGCTGATCGCCGACGTCGACGAGCGCCGTGGGGCCGCGCTCGCCGCCGCGCTCGGCGAGCCCGCGGGCTTCCGCGCCGCCGACGTGACGGTCGCCGACACGGTGGCCGCCGCCGTCGAGGCCGCGGCGCTCGCGCCGGGGGGCCTGCGCATCAGCGTCTGCTGCGCGGGGATCGGCACCGCGCAGCGCGTGGCGGGCAGGGACGGCCCACACGATCTCGGCCGCTTCCAGCGCGTGATCTCGGTCAACCTCGTCGGCACCTTCAACGCGCTGCGCCTCGCCTCGGCGGCGATGCTGGCAAACCAGCCGCTGGCGTCCGGCGAGCGCGGGGTGTGCGTCAACACCGCATCGATCGCCGCCTTCGATGGCCAGATCGGGCAGGTGGCCTACGCCGCCTCCAAGGGCGGGATCGTCGCGATGACGCTGCCGGCGGCTCGCGACCTGGCTGTCGGCGGCATCAGGGTCTGCACGATCGCGCCCGGGATCTTCGACACGCCGCTTCTGGGGGAGCTGTCAGAGCACACGCGCGCGGCACTCGGCGAGGCCGTGCCCTTCCCGCCCCGGCTCGGCAGGCCGGAGGAGTTCGCGGCGCTGGCGGCGCACATCGTCGAAAACGAGATGCTCAACGGCGAGGTGATCAGGCTCGACGGCGCGCTTCGCATGCCACCGCGCTGAGGCTGCCTCCGGTGCTCAGAGGCCGAGCCCGCGCACTCCCCTCTCGCCCCAGCCCAGGTGATGGGCGAGCTCGTGGCGGAGCGTGCGCGCCACCTGGCAGCGCAGCAGGTCAGGGTCGTGGCCGAAGTCGCGGGTGAGCGAGTCACGGAAGATCACGATCCGGTCGTGGAAGTAGTCCCGGGCGACCGTGTCGCCCTCATAGAGCCCGTAGGCGCCCCGCTCGATCCCGCCCTCGCCGACCACGATCGCGACGTGCTCAAGCGCCCGGTGCATCTCCAGCGGCAGCTCGTCGATCGCCGCCCGCACGAGCGCGCCGAACTCGCCGGGCGCCTCCGCGGGAGCGGTGCCCTCGCCGGCCGCCGACCACCTGGCTCCCAGCCTCTCGGCGCGCTGCACGATCGTCTCGAACTCGGCCTCCGGCTGGCTCCAGTGCGCCAGGTGCGTCACGACGATCACGACGACCAGCAGGAAGGCGACGGCACCGGCGACGAACACCGCGAGCGCCTGCAGCGCGCGCACCACCGCAGGCCCGGACGGTCCCAGCGCGATGCTCACGAGCGCCAGACCGAGCGTCAGCGAGGCCACCGCCGCGATGGCGGCCCGCGTCCTGGTCTGCCCCGGCGCGCGCATCGGCCTACTGCGTCATCGTCCGCGCGATCACGAGGCGCTGGATCTCGTTAGTGCCCTCGTAGATCTGCGTGATCTTCGCGTCGCGGAGCATTCGCTCGACCGGGTACTCCTTCACATATCCGTAGCCGCCGAGGATCTGGACGGCCTCCACGGTCACCCGCATCGCCGTGTCCGAGCAGAACAGCTTGGCCATCGCCGAGTACTTGCCGACCTGCTCGGCCGCCGCGGCACCGCCCTCCGCCCGCGCCGCGTCGGCGCGGTCGACCCGAGCGCAAGCCTGGTACAGAAGCTCGCGCCCGGCGGCGCACTGGGTCTCCATGTCGGCCAGCTTGAACTGGATCCCCTGAAAGGAGGCGATCGGCCGCCCGAACTGGCGGCGCTCGCGGGCGTAGCTGGCGGCGTAGTCGGTCGCGCCCTGGGCGATGCCAAGCGCCTGCGCGGCGACCCCCAGCCGCGAGCGGTCGAGCGTCGCCATGGCCACCTTGAACCCCTCGCCGACCTGGCCGATCACGTTGGCAGACGGGACCCGCACCCCGTCGAAGATCGGCTGGCCGGTCGGTGAGCCGCGAATCCCCAGCTTGTGCTCCAGCTTGCCGATGCTGAGGCCGGGGCGGTCGGCCTCGACGACGAACGCGGTGATCCCATGGGAGTGCCCGGCCTGACGATCGGTGACGGCGAACACGACATAGAAGTCGGCGATCCCCAGGTTGGTGATCCAGCTCTTGGTGCCCGTGATCACCCAGTCGTCGCCGTCACGCTCGGCGCGGGTGATCATCCCGCCCGGATCAGAGCCGGCGTCGGGCTCCGACAGCGCAAACGCCGGCGACCACTCCCCGCTGGCGCAGCGCGGAAGAAACCGCGCCCGCAGATCCTCTGACCCGAACAGCTTGATCGGAAGCGTCCCGAGCTCCTGGATCATCAGGATCAGAGCGGTCGACGCGCACGCCTTGGCGATCTCCTCGACCGCGATGTTGAGCATCAGCGTCCCGGTGCCGGTGCCTCCGTGCTCCACGTCGAACGGGAGCGCCAGGATCTCCTGCTCGGCCAGCAGCTCGCGCAGATCGTGCGGATACTCGGCGCGCTCGTCGATCTCGGCCGCCCGCGGCGCGATCCGCTCGCGCGCCAGCGCGCGGATCGCGTCTCGCAGGTCCAGATGCTCGCGCGGGATCGTGTACAGCTCGGCGAGCTCGGCCATGGCTTGGATCGTATGACACGTGCCGCCTCCGGGCGCCGCGCCGCGGCCCCGGCCCCGGCGGGCGGCCGAGCGCTCTAGGGCCCCGATGGGCTGGCGGCCACGCCCGCCACAGCCGCGCGCGCTACAGCCCCGACGGGTGGCGCACCACGTAGTCGCCGCCGTCTGAGAGGTTCGCGAGCACGTCGGCCGGCTCCAGCCACCGCGGGCCGGTGCCGGCGGGCGTGGTCGGGCCGTAGTGAGCGGTGTCGAACGCCAGGCCCGCTACGACGATGAACGTGTGCGCGGCGTCGGCGTAGATCGTGATCCAGCGACCCGGGCCGGGGCTGCCGTAGGACTCAAGCTCGGTCGAGTCCTCGGGCGACTCGAGCAGGTTGGCCCCGTGCAGCGCATAGCTGACGGCGCCCGAGCAGTCGTAGCCCGGGGCCTTCCAGCTGGCGTGCCCACCGGCGTAGATGTACGGCTTGTCGATGATCTGATTGGCCGCGGCGATGACCTCCTGGACGAGCTTGGGCGCGTCCGCGGGCGCGGTCACCGTGCCGTCGGGGTTCAGCGTCGCACGCTCCGGCGAGCCGCCCTGCAGCGCCGCGGCCACCAGCTGGCGCAGCACGACCGTGTCCTGGTAGGTGACGACGCCGTCGGCGGGCAGCAGACTGTTGGCCTGCTGGAAGGCGATCACGTTGGCTTCGGTCGCCGGACCGTAGCTGCCGTCCACCGCCGTTGGGTAGCCGACCAGCGTCAGGAACCCCTGCAGCACGCGCACGTCGTGTCCGGTCATGCCCGGCTTGAGGATCCGCTCGCCCAGATGCTCAGAGCCCCCGTCCTGGACGACAGGCGCGGTGATCTCGCTCAGCGAGCCGGTGGGGTCGGCGGAGCTTGGCAGCTGCGCGGCCGAGCGCCCGGACCGCCGGCGCGACACCGGCTGGGCGCCCGTCAGGCCGCTGCCGCCGCTGCCGGCCACCGCGTCGTGCGCGCCCGCTCCGGTGGCCAGGACCAGCGCAAGCTCGCGCAGCACGGCGACCGTCGCGATCCCGTTGACGCGCAGACGGTAGCGGCGCTCGAACGCCCGCACGTTGCCCTGGGTGATCGGCCCGAAGATCCCGATCGCGGGCGTCGGAAAGCCGGCCCGCGTGAGCTCGATCTGCAGCGTGCGCACG
>DATGLC010000002.1:0-9407 GCA_035294345.1 Solirubrobacteraceae bacterium | reverse complement strand
GGACCTCCTTCGTATGGGGTCAGCCGGAGCCACTCTCCGGCCAGTCAAACCCCCGCAAAATGCGACCGAGGTCCGGCCTTCAACGCCTGGGCGAATCATCCTCCATAGCGTCTAGACCTCAGCGCCGGGGTCGTCGAGCTCAGCCAGCTCCAGACCGGCAGCCTCCATGCGCCGCTGCACGTCGTCTAGCAGCCGGTGGCAGCCGCACGCTTGACAGGGTCGGCTGGTTGCGGCCACGATCATGGCCACGCGCGGTCGCGGGTACCTATCGCCGGCGTTTGTCGAGCTCATGAGGGTGTCGCGCGCATCGGGAATCGAGGAGCTGACGCCGCGCCAGCTTGATGTTCTGCCCCTGGTCGTGATGCCCAGGGCGGCTTGGCGACCTGCTGCCCGCGCCGTGTGGCCGGGCAGCGCCTGCAAGCAGGTCGCCAAGCTGGTGATAAACACGCGATCGCGCTCTGACAACCCGCGCCAGGTCGAGCCATCGGCGAGCTGGCCGCGTCCCGACCGCACGGCCCTACCCCAGGTCGGTCCGGGTCCTGAGGTAGTCGCCCAGCAGCGGGTCGACCACCCGCCAGCGCTGGCTGCCGGCGCGTTCGATCAGCCCGGCGTCCACCAGCGCCCGGATGGCGCGCGCCACCGGCGGCGTGGACTTGTGGCCGTGGTAGGGGCGCTGACCGGCGGCGATCGCGGTGATGACCTTCAACGCCAGGCGGTTGACCGCGGGGCTTGACAGGTGGCGGATGAGCTCCACGATCGCCTCGTGGTTGAGCAGCTCGGAGCGCATCGTCTCTCTGTAGGCGACCGCCACCAGGTCAGCGGAGACCGTTCGGGTCTCGGCCAGCACCGACGCCAGGTAGGCCTGCTGGGCCACCAGCATCGTGGCGCGGGGATGCCCGCGCCCAAGCTCGACGATCCGCCCAAGCGCCTGCGGGGTGATCTGGGTGCCGTCGGCGTCAAACCGGGCAGCCAGCCCGTCCGCCCATTCGCCGGGGGTGATCTCCGACAGCCGCCGGAAGCTGCCGAACTGAAAAAACGGCTCGTCGCGGTGACCGAAGATCCGCGCCATCATGTGCTCATAGGAGCCCGAGAACAGGAAGCTGACGTCGGGGTCGCGCTGAAACTCGGCGCGCATCTTGCGCTTGAGAGTCATCCCCCAGCCCTTGGCGTAGCTCTCCCCGATCGTCTCCACCTCCTGGAACTCGTCTAGATAGAGCACCAGGCGCTTGTTGTCCTGGGCGGCGACACGCTGCATCACGCCGAGCGCATGGTCGAGCTTGGCCACCGGATCGCCGCCGCGGGCGCCGGGCAGCAGGAAGCTCATCTCCACGCCCTCCAGCGCGCCGTGCGCGGATAGCCTGACAAGCTCATCGCCGCCGAGGCGGTCATACAGGGTGCGGCCCAGCCGCCGGACCCGGCGCAGCGCGCGGCGCACCGCCGGGCGGTTCTCCATGGTGCGTTCGATCAGCGCGTCGGCCAGCGCCTCGATGTCGTCGATCCGCCGCAGATCCAGCGCCACCACATAGAACCGACCGCGATCCAGCCGAGCCAGGGCCGCGTCGCACACCGTGGTCTTGCCGGTCCGCCGCGGCTCGGCGATGATGCAGTTGACCCCGTGGCGCAGCTCGACCGCGAGCCGCTCGACATCATCTGCCCGGCCGATCATGTCGGCCGGGGCCAGCGGCGAGTCGGTCGGGAACAGATCTGCGGGAAGACCGCGCGGCACCCCCGTAGTATAACCGCTTTCGCACTGCACCAGTTCCGATTCTGTACTATTGGAGTCGTGTTCGGGTATGCTGCTCGGCGGCGTTTCGGGGGGCGAGCAACCGCTCGATGGGCGTGTCGTCGTCCTCGACGTGGTGGGTGCGCAGGGCGTGGCGGTCGCAGCCACGCCGGGGCCGGTCTGCTGCCAGCGCCTGTCTGGGTCGGCGCCCTGCCAGCACAGGTCATCGCCCAGGGGCACGCCGCCGACGCCGGTCAGGTGGCGCGAGCCGTCCTGGCGCTTCTCGTCCTTCAGCGCGACCGGGCCGCCGCAGGCGACCGGTGCGCTAGCGGGAGGTACCTTGGCTGAGGGGATGCAGGCCCTGGTGCTCTTGAACCGTTTGACGGGGTGGATCTGGAAGCTCCTGCACTGGCCCTCGCTTGCCGCGAGAGCCCTGGGCTGCCGCGAGAGCCCTCGCCTGCCGCGGGCCCTGGGCTGCCGCGGGCCCTCAGCGGGCGTCGCGCCCGCCGCTGAGAGGCGGCGCGGGCACGGGTGATCTGCGCCGTGGCGATCGCCGCGTGAGGGGCGACGTGCGCTCGCAGCCGCTCACGCGTCCGTCGGGTCTTATCCCGTGCCGAGCAGTGACGGCGGCAGCTGAGGCGCGCCGCCGGCGTCGCGCACCGCCTCACGCAGCCGCTCGGGCACGTAGCCGGGCGCAAGCAGCTCGCAGACCTCAAGGCCGGTGCGCGCCAGGTGGCCCGCCAGCAGCCCCGCCGCCCCCTCACGATCGCCCGCCTTGCAGGCGTCGAGGATCTCACGGTGCTGCTGGGTGGCCCACGCGGTCGGCGCGTGGCCGATGTGCAGGCGGCGGTAGCGCTCGGCGTGATCGAACATCTGGCCCAGCACGAAGTTGACCCGCTCGCCTGCGTGCGCGGTGAGCGTGCGGTGAAAGCGCTCGTGCGGACCGTTCCAGCGACGGTAGTCGCGCTCGGCGGCATAGTGGGCCATCTCGGCCATGTGGCCCTCCAGCCGCGCGATGTCCTCCGAGTCCATCCGCGGCACCGAGAGGCGCAGCGCCTCCGCCTCAAGGGTGACGCGCATCACCGTCAGACCCTCAAGGTCCTCGGGCGTCATCGGCGCGACGCGCACCCGGCGGTTGGGCTCTCCCTCCACCAGCCCCTCGCTCTGGAGCATGCGCAGCGCCTCGCGCAGCGGGGTGCGGCTGATCCCGAGCTCCTCCGCCAGCGCCACCTGTGACATCACCGCGCCCGGGGAGAGCTCGCCGTCGAGGATCGCGGCGCGGACCCGCTCGTAGACGTCCTCGGTGCCGGGCCCGCTGGTCGACACGGTCAGGCCCCGAGCATGCTGTAGCCGCCGTCGGCCACCAGGTAGGAGCCGGTGATGTGGTGCGCGTCGTCCGAGGCCAGAAACAGCGCCGCGCCGGTCATCTCCTCCGGCTTGGGGATCTTGCCCGCGGGGGTGCCCGAGAGCACCTGCTCGCGGCGGCCGGCGCTCCACTCCGGACGCGCCAGCAGCGCCTCTGTCTCCATGAAGCCCGGCGCGAACACGTTCACGCGCACGCTCGGGGCCAGCGCCTTGGCGTAGGACTTGGTGACCCCGAGCAGGCCGTACTTGCCGGCCGCGTACTGGGGCGCCCGCGGGCTGCCGCGCACGATCACGGTCGATCCGACGTTGACGATCGCGCCCCCGCCGCGGGCCACCATGCGCTGGCCGAACTCGTGCACCATCAGCATGGTGCCCTTGATGTCGACTGCCAGCACGTGGTCGATCGCCTCCTCGCTCACCTCCCGCCAGGACGCCTGGCCGGAGGCCATGTCGCCGACGTTGTTGATCAGCACGTCGATCCCGCCCAGCTCCTCGAACGCAGTCGCGCACATGCGCCGCACATCGTTCCAGGAGGTGATGTCGCCCTGGATCACGTGCGCTTGCGCTCCGGCCTGGCGAACGCGCTCGGCGGTGCGCTGCGCGCCCTCGGCCGAGCTTCGGTAGTGCACGAGCACCCTCGCTGCCCCCTCCTGCGCCGCGCGCAGCGCGAGCGCCGCGCCGAACCCCGTGCCGGCACCTGTGACCATGAAGCTGCGGCCCTCAAAGCGCCTCTGCATCCGCTCCTCCTCAGACGATCGTGCGGCCACCGTCGATGTACAGAACCTGTCCGGTGATGAACGACGCCCGCGGGGAGCACAGGAACAGCACCGGGTCGACCACCTCCTGCAGGCACCCGAAGCGCCCGGCGGGGATCAGCGACACCAGCTCCCGGCGCTTGTCGGGGTGCTCGGCCAGATACTCGCGCGTCAGGGCCGTGTCCATGTAACCGGGGGCGACCGCGTTCGCCGTCACCCCATGCTCGGCGCTCTCGTGGGCGATCACGCGCATCAGCTGGTTGATCGCGCCCTTGGTCGCCGCATACGGCCCGTGGTGGCGGTGGCCGCTGCGACCGGCGACCGACGAGAAGAACAAAAGCCGCCCGTGGCCCTGCGTCTTCATCGGCCGCAGCGCCTCCGCTGCGGTGTGAAAGGCGCTGGTCAGGTTCACGGCGACGATCCGCTCCCAGTCGCCGACCTCATACTCCTCGATCGGCCGGCGATCGTTGATCCCCACGCAGTGGACGAAGACGTCGAGCCCGCCGAGCTGCTCGCTCGCCGACGAAACGGCGTCGCGGGCCTGGCGCGGGTCGCTCAGGTCGGCGGGGCAGCGCGCCTGCACGCGCGGATCCGCCCGCTCCAGCGCCTCGCCGCCGAGGTCGGTGATGCCCACGCGCGCGCCGGCGTCCAGAAAGCCGGCGACGAGCGCGGCGCCGATCGTCCCGGCGCCGCCGGCGATCAGCACGCGCTGCCCTGCAAGCCCAAGCCAGTCAGCCGGCACGCGGCGGCGCTTCCCGGTGGGTGAAGACGTTCAGGCTGACCGCCGGGGCGTCGGCGGGGACGCTTGCCGAGTGCGGCGTGCCGCCCGGCAGCGCCGCCAGCTGGCCGGGGCCCAGGCGAATCGCCCGCCCGGCGACCACGAAGTCGATCGTGCCCTCGAGCACCTGGGTGATCTGGTCCTGCGGATGCTGATGCTCCTCCCAGCTGGACCCGGCGGCGTAGCGGTAGAGGGTCGCCGTCAGCTGCGGCGTGTGAACGGTCGCACCGAGGATCCCGGGGCGCACCTCGCTGAACTGCTGCTCGTCCCAGTCGATCGCCTGCGGTTCCCGTGTCACGAGCACTCCCGAAGTATTGCATACACTTTTTATTTACGTCCACACTAGGGCCGAATGTTCCGGTTGGGGCGTGCCACGTTACCGAGCCCGCCCCCTCGGTCGCCGGCGCACCGCGCGGCGCCGGCGACGCCCCCGCCTTTCCCGGCAGCGCCGCAGCCCCCCCAAGCTCGACGCCCCCGCCTTTCCCGGCAGCGCCGCGGCCCTCCCATCAGCGCGACACCCCCGCTTGCCGCCGCCCTCCCATCAGCGCGACGCCCCCAACGCCCAACTGCGCTCCAGCCCTTGGATCAGCGCGACGATCGCAGCATGGCGCGGGGTCGGCACGCCGAGCGTCCGCGCCACCTCGACGATCCCGCCGTTGAGCGAGGCGATCTCCGTCGGCCTGCGCGCCTGAACGTCCTGCAGCATGCTCGGGCGGTGGCGGTGGTTGGTGCGCGCGGCCTCGTCCACCAGCTGCGCCGGGTCGGCGTCCAGCGTGATCCCCAGGGCGTCGGCGACCAGCCGTCCCTCCTGGATCAGCTCGCCCACCAGGCGCCTTGTGGGGGCATGGTCGCAAAGCTCGCCGTGGGTGAGCCCGGTGAGCGCGCACAGCGGGTTGGTGGAGGCGTTGAACAGCAGCTTGGTCCACTGCGCCCCGCGGGCGTCGGCCACGGCGCGGGCCTCAAGACCAGCCTGGTTGAGCAGCTCGGCGAGCCGCTCGATCTGCTCCCAGCTCGCCGGCCGCGGCTCGAATGGCCCGATCCAGGTCGGGCCCGGCGCGTCCATGTGGATCACCCCGGGCTTTAGGAGGTGGCCGGCAGGCAGGGTCACGCCGCGCATCACACGCTTGACGTGGGCGGCGATCACCTCCTCGTTGCCGATCCCGTTCTGGACGCTGCAGACGGCCGCGTGGCCGGCGAACACCGGCGCGGCGGCGGCGATCGCCGCCGACGTCGCCGTGCTCTTGACCGCGACTATCCCAAGCTCGCAGGCCGGGATCTCGGCCGGATCTGTGCGGGCGCGCACCCGGGAGGTCAGCTCCACGCAGCCGGTGATCTGAAGCCCGCGGGCCTCGATCGCCTCCACGTGCTCCCGTGACAGGTCATAGGCCCACACCTCGACGTCGCTCAGCGTCGCCAGGTGCGCGGCGTACAGCCCGCCGATCGCGCCGCAGCCGATGATCGCGATCCGCGTGCTCACCCCAGCACCGCCTGCGCGATCTCCCTGCAGGCGAGCGGCGGACCGCCGGCGACTCCCAACGCCGCGACGACCAGGCCGTCCCTGTGAATCGGCAGCCCGCCCGGGACGCTGAGCGTCTGGTAGGGCAGCACGGCGGCGAATGCCGGCGCCACCTCTTCGCTTGGCAGCTGGAAGGTCGCCGCGGCGGCCGCCACCGCCTCGGCGATGAACGGCGCCGCGGTCGGCGCGCCATCGACGGTGTCCTGCTGGATCGGGTCCCCGCGCCGATCGACGATCGCCACCGCCACCCGCAGGCCGCGCTCGCGCGCGGCCGCGATCGCGCGGTCGACGAGGCCGAGCGCCCACTCATGCTCGGGCAGGTGCGCCGGCGGCGGGTCGTCGTAGCCTGATCCCGCCTCGGCGGGCAGCTCCCCGAAGGCCTCAAGCCAGCGCCTCTCGTCGTCGCCGTGCTGGCCCCGGTAGGGCAGCCCGAGCGCCCAGTGAACGATCAGGTCCTCCGCGTTGGCGGGCCTGCCCTCCACGATCAGCATCCGCCGGTCCACCCCGGGGATGTCCACGAACGGCCCGATCGTCGCCCCCGAGGCGCTGAAGCCGCCGATCACGGGCGCCGTCGGGTCGCCGCGCGCGTGGATCGGCATCCCGCCGGCGCCGGGAAAGCGGGCCTCCGGCGAGCAGGCGAGAAAGCCGGCGGCGATCGGCGACGGCAGCGTCGCCATCCGCGTGTGATGCTCGGCGCTCGGGATCTGCTGGGTCGCCGAGATCCACGCCTTGGAGCGGGCGCGCGCCATGCCGCCGGCGCCGCCGGCGTCCATGCGCGACGCGCTGACAAGCGCCCCGCTGGCTCCCACCACCGCAAACGCGCCACGGGCGCCTATGTGGGCCGCCTTGTCGATCGCCCGGGCGATCAGCCGGCGAGCGTCGCTGAGCGGTATGTCGATCACGTGCATGGTCAGGACGTGGCCGGGTTCGGTGGGCGTCGGCGGACCGGCTTGACGTCGATCCCGTGCATGGCGAGGACGTGGCTCAGCTTCGCCGCTCCCGGCCCGGCGGGGACAGCAGGTGCTTGAAGGGCGCGGCGGCGGCGGCTCGCCGCTCAAGCTCCTCGCTCAGCGCGGCCTGGCGCGCGGCGGTCTCCTGCACCTCGGCGAAGTGGGCGCGCTTCTCGGCGAGCGTCAGCACCGAGCGCGACAGCGCGGCCGGATCGTCGAAGCGCACCGTCGCCGCGCCCCCGTGCACCGCCAGCCTGCCGCCCGCGCCGCAGGTGGCGCACTCGACGCGCCCCGCGTCGATCACGACGACGGACAGGTGGCACATCGGGCACAGCCCGGCAGGGCCGCGGTACTGCACCTGCTCGAACTCCAGGCCAAGCTGTGAGCCGACGCTGCGTCCGACGCGCTCGGCGCCCGCCAGCGCGTCGTCGCAAAGCAGCACCGACCGGGGCATCCCCGCGCCGCCGACCTCAAGCTGATCGGCCAGCGCGATCTGGGAGGAGAACAGCATCTGGTGCATCAGGGGCAGCGCCAGCGAACGCCAGCGGGCGGCGCGCGCGCCGCCAACGGCGATCAGCCCGGCCACGCGCCCGGCAAGCACCCGCTCGTCGTAGGGGAAGGCGACCGGCGGCGTCTCGCCGGACTCGAGCATCGCCCGGTGGCGCTCGGCGAACGCGACGTCCGCGGCCGGGCCGGCCAGGCGGTCGGCGACCAGCTTCAGCGCGCCGGCGATCGTGCGCGAATAGATCGGACTTGAGATGATCAGCCCCTGCGACTGCATCACCTGGTCCCACAGCCAGTCGCCGTCGTCGTCGGTTGCGCTGGCGCGGAGACCCGGGCCGACCGGGGCCGTGGGAAGGCGCAGCTCCGCCAATCGCACGAGCGCCGCCTGCGCTCCCTCGGCCTCGGCCGCTCGCAGCGCCGCGCCAAGCAGCAGCTCGGCACTGCCGCCTGGGTTGCCCGCGCTCAGCCCCAGGACCCTCATCGCGCGCTCGCCTCAGCCGCCACGCCAGCCTCAGCCGGCCAACGCGATGTCGAGCTGCGCGGCGACCGCCGCGATCCGCTGCGGATCGACGGCGGGCGCGACCTCGGGGAAGATCCGCTGCTCCGCGACACGCCCCGCGAGCTCGTGCAGACGCTCGGGGCCCGCGGGACCGTACATCGACGCAAAGCGCGTCAGGTGCGCCTCCATGACGTAGGCGTGCTCGCTGCCGGCCGGGATCGAGACGAAGTCGCCGCGGACCAGAAGGTGCTCACGGCCCTGCACCGACACGCGCAGGCGGCCCTCCAGGCAGTAGATCGCCTCGTGGGTGCGCTCGTGCACGTGCGCCGCCATCGCGGCCGCCCGCGGCCCCTCCGTGACCGACATCCCAAGGGCGCCCGCGGACTCGGCGCCGGTCATCAGCTGAAAGCAAACCTGCCCGAAGAGCTCGTGGCGCGGGCCCTCGCCGGCGCGCAGGAAGTAGGGAACCGCGGCGCCCGGCAGCGCGTCGTCCGGGCCCTCGCCGGGGTCCGCGTAGCGCTCCTGGGGGAAGTACTTCATCGCAAAGCGCTCCTCGGCCGCGGCGAAGCGGTCAAACGGCGGCGGCGAGTCATCGACCGGCGGGTAGGCGGGCCCGCCGTATGGGCTTCCGCAGAAGTCGAAGAAGCGATCCCAGCCGGCTGGGGCGATCGGGCCGATGAACTGCGAGTAGTGGCTGTGGAACTGGTATGCGTGCAGCACTCCCGGGGGCACGCTCGCCACATCCCCAGCGTGGAGGATCCGGCTCTCGCCGCCGGCCCAGACCTGGATCGCGCCGCGCAGACAGTAGAAGTAGTCGTGCTCGCGCTCATGGCGATGCATTGGGATCGGCGGTCCGGCGGGGCCAAGCGCGGTCATCACGGACATCGCGCCCCCTGTCTCCTCGCTGCCGGCCAGGGTCCGCCCCACCTGGCCAAGCAGAAGGTGCGCACGCCCGTCGCCGTCGGCCAGGAAGTAGGGGGTGGCCTCGCCGGGCAGTTCGCGCACTGGAGCGGTCGACTGTGTCTGCCAGCTCACGCGTATCTCCTCATCCGGTCAGTAGTGTATGCAGTCTACCTGTCTGCGTGCAAGCTGCTGGCCGCCGCCGGCGTCGGCGGCCGGCGGTCGGTGATGGTGGTCGGCCGCCGGTGATCGTGGCCGCCGCCGGTGTCGGCGGTCGGCGGGTCGGTGACGGCGGTCGGTTGTCGGTGGTCGGCGACGATCCGCATAAGTCCGCGCGGATGCGGCAGCGCGATGGCCGTGACGACATCGACCGGGGCTGGATCCGCCCACGCCCACGCGGATGCGGCGCCATTGGCC
>DATGLC010000001.1:0-16402 GCA_035294345.1 Solirubrobacteraceae bacterium | reverse complement strand
CCGCGCCCCCAGGACGCCCCCACGAAGCCCCCGAACCCTTCTTGCTGTGCCCCGCCTGCCCGGAAAGCCTGCTCGTTTCCAGGCAAAAAACGAGAGCCCTCTGACGGACTCGAACCGTCGACCCCTTCCTTACCATGGAAGTGCTCTACCAGCTGAGCTAAGAGGGCGCTTGGGCGGGAGCGTAGCGTGTCCTTCGCCACGGCCGCGAACGGTCGCCGCGCGCCGCGACCTCGCCGAGCCGGAGGGGCACGGCGAGCGCCGCGGCTGCTACGGATCCAAGCCCACTCAGCGAGCGCCGCAGCGTCGGCTCCGGCCGCACCGGCGCGGCGGCGCCCGGCGCGCGTACCATTGGCGCGTGGCGAGCGAGCCGAGGGAGATATCGCCCGGCCTCTGGCACTGGACCGCGCGGCATCCGCGCATCGAGCACCACGTGAGCTCGTACTACCTGATGGCCGAGCGGGTCGCGATCGACCCGCTGCTCCCGGCCGGCGGGGCGGCGTGGTTCTCCGACCACGGGGCGCCGGTGGAGCACGTGCTGATCACCAATCGCCACCACGATCGCGACGCGTGGCGGCTGCGCGAGGCGTTCGGCTGCGCGGTGCACTGCGTGCGCAGCGGGCTGCACGAGCTGGCCGGACGCGGTCCCGTCACGCCGTTCGAGTTCGGCCAGGAGCTTCCCGGCGGCGTGATCGCCCACGAGGTCGGCGCGATCTGCCCTGACGAGGGCGCCCTCCACATACCGACGCACCGGGCGCTGGCGGTCGCCGACGGCGTGGTGCGCTGGCCCGGGGTTCCGGGGTTGACGTTCGTCCCGGATGCGCTGATGGACGAGCCCGAGCGGACGAAGGCCTCGCTGCGCGCCGCCTATCGGAGGCTGGCCGAGCTGGAGTTCGAGCTGCTGCTGCTGGCTCACGGCGAGCCCCTCACCGAGGGGGGCCGTGAGGCGCTCGCCGCGTTCGCGCGCGCCCAGGACGGCGTTTAGCGAGCCGGCGACGGTGCCCGGGCCGGCGCGCGGCGCGCGGCGCGCCGGCGGCAAAGCACCGGGGCCCGGGACGGCGCGTAGCGCGCCGGCGGCCGAGCACGGGACCCAGGACGGCGCGTAGCGCGCCGGCGGCCGAGCACGGGGGCCCAGGACGGCGCGTAGCGCGCCAGCGGCGAAGCGCGCGGGCGCCCCTGGTCGCGCGTCAGCCGTTGTAGGCCGCCAGCAGCAGCGACATCATCGTCGACGCGGTGCCCGAGCCGATCGGCGAGCCGCTTGAGTCGGCGAAGCCGATCTCCAGGTGCGGACCGGTCGAGATCCCGACGATCCCGTAGCCCACCTCGGAGATCACCTGGCCCTGCGAGACGTGCGTCCCGATCGGCACCCAGTTGCCCGGCCCCGCGTGGCCGTAGTACACGTAGCTGTAGCCGTCGATCGGGGTGTCGCAGTGCAGCACCGGCGCCGAGGGGCCAAAGCCGCCGATGCCGTGCAGCACGATCGTCCCCGAGCAGACCGCCAGCTCCGGCGTCCCGCCGGGCGCCGAGATGTCGACCCCCTGGTCCTCGCTCCAGGTGGAGGGCGGCGACACGTCGGCCTTGGGCATCGGAAACTCAAACCCGCCGCTGGAAGGCGCGGTCGGAGTCGGGCCACCGGCGGGGGTGCCAGCCGACCCGCTGCTGGCGTTCGAGGCCGCTCCCGAGCCTGCGGCGGGCGCGGCCGGCGAGGCGCCGGGGGCCGAAGCGGCGGGCGCGGCGGTTGACCCCGCGCCCTGCTGGGCGGCGGCCTGCGCAGCCTGCAGACGCTCAAGCTGGGAGCGCAGCGACGCGACCTGCGCCCGCGCCGCGGCCAGCGCTCCCTGCCTGGCGGCCACGATGCGCGCAACCGCGAGCCGCTGCCTGACCAGGGCCACCCTGACAGCCGCGATGCGCTGATCCTGCAGCGCAAGGCGGCGAGTCAGCTGCTGCTGGCGCTCGGACAGGGCGCCGAGACGGATCGCCTGCGCGGCGACCGCGCGGCGAGCCGCCTTCACCGTCGCGACGATCCGCGCGTCCTGGCGCTGGATGTGCTGCACGAACGAAAGCTGGTCCAGAAGCTGGTTGAAGCCGGTCGCCTCCATCACCACGGTGATCACATCCGGCCGGCCCTGCTCGTAGGCGCCTACCAGCTGCGCGGCCAGCACCTGCTCGTCGCGCGCCTGCGCGGCCTCCAGGGCGGCGAGCCTGGTGCGAGCGGCGCTCAGACGGGCTCGCAGCGCCAGCAGCTCGGCGCGCTCGACCGCCAGGCGGCTGTCAAGCGCCCGCAGCTGGGCGCTCACCTCGGAGATGCTCCGATCAAGCCGTCCGAGGCTGCCGCGCGCACCGGCCGCCTGGCTTTGCAGCGTCGAGATCCGTGCCCTGTCGGTTGAGATCCGCTGCTGCAGCTCAGCGGCGCTGGCCGCGCGCGCGGGCGTCGAGCCCGCCGAGCCTGAGAGCAGCGCAACGGCTGCGACGAGCCCCGCCAACAGGCACACGCCGCGCAGTCGATGCCACAGGGGCGCGGCGGCCGGCGGGCGTGGTCTGGCTGTCGCGGAGCGAGGCATCGACTGGTCCGTGCCGCGGCGAATCGGACGCCGCGCCGGCGCTGTGTGGCGCGTCAGACCGTAACACGACAGCTGGCGGCGACCCGATCAGCGCCACTCAGCGCAACGAAAGCTGCATGCCGAAGCGGACCCAGCAGCGCACAGCGGACCCAACAGCTCGCGGCGAGCCCGGCAGCCCACGGCGAGCCCGGCAGCCCACGAGCCGGTCCGAGCATCCACGGGCGGACCCAGCAGACGGGACCAGCAGCGCAGCCATGCGCCCCGGCGCCCGATGCGAAAGCGACCCTGCGGGCTCCCGCTCCGGGTCACCGGCGATGGTGGGTTGCCAGTGGCGGGGGCAGGATTCGAACCTGCGAAGGCAGTGCCATCGATTTTACAGACCGACCCCTTTGACCGCTCGGGAACCCCGCCTGCGGACCGGGGAGTGTAGCGGGGGCCGTGCGCCGTCGCCCGGCAGGTAGAGTGCACGCTCGCCGACGATCCGCATCGGTCGCGCGCTCGCCACCGGCCGGGCACGAGGTTGCGTGCTCGCCACCGGTCGGAGTGCGGCTGCGCGCCCGCCACCGACCCCCTGAGGTTCGCTTGATCACCAAGATCGCACTGGAGGAGCACTTCGTCCCCGAGGGGATGAGCGAGCTGATCACCAACCCCGGATGGCCGGCGCCGGCGTGGCGGCGGGTGATCGAGCGCCTGCAGGACACCGAGGACAGGCTTGAGCTGATGGACCGGTTCGGGATCGAGCGAGCGGTGCTGTCGCTTGGATCCAACGGCATCCAGGACGTGCTCGATCCCGCGCAGGCGCTTGCGCTGGCCCGGGAGGCCAACGACGCGCTGGCCGAAGCGGTGTCGCGCCACCCCGATCGCTTCAGCGGCTTCGCCGCGCTGCCGATGCTCGACCCTGCAGCGGCGGCCGAGGAGCTGGAGCGCTGCGTGACCCGCTTGGGGTTCGTGGGCGCTCTGGTGAACGGCTACTCGAGCGCCGGCAGCCTCGAGGAGGGCCGCTACTACGACGACCCGCGCTACGACGAGCTGTGGGAGCGCTTCGTCGCCCTTGGCGTGCCCTTCTACCTGCACCCGCGCAACCCCCTGCCCGGGCAGCGCAGGATCTACGAGGGCCGCGAGCAGCTCCTCGGGCCCACATGGGCGTTCGGAGCCGAGACCGCGGTGCACGCGCTGCGGATGGTGCTCGGCGGAGTGTTCGACCGCTTCCCCCAGCTGGCGGTCATCCTCGGACACCTCGGCGAGCTGCTTCCGTTCGCGATCAGGCGCCTGGAGCAGCGCCTCTCCCGGCGCGCGGATGTGGCGCTGAAGCGGCCCGCGTCGGCCTATCTGCAGGACAACTTCCACCTGACAACCAGCGGCAACTACCACACCCCCTCGCTGGTGGGGATCATGCTGGAGCTCGGGGTCGATCACCTGATGTTCGCGGCCGACTACCCGTTTGAGGAGATGGAGGACGGCGCACGCTGGCTTGAGGGCGTGCCGCTCAGCGACCGCGATCGGCGCCGGATCGCGACCGACAACGCCCGCTGCCTGCTGCGGCTGCCCTGACCGGGCCGGGGGCGTGCGCGCGATGTGCACGTGAGCCGGCGCGCCGTCGAGGCGTGCGACCCGCCCCGTCCGCGGGACTGGCAGCAGGCCCCCCGCCGCGGGGCTGGCAGGAGGCCCCCGCCGCGAGGCTGGCAGCAGGCCCTCCCGGCAGCGGGCTGGCAAGACCGGCAGGAGACCCCGCCGTGAAGCTGGCGAAAGACCCTCCGGCCCGAAGCTGGCGAAGGACCCTCCCCGGCGCGCGGGCGCGCAACCGCTCAGGCGCGCTCGAGCAGCTCCTGCGGGAAGGCGTGCAGCCGCTGGACCCGGCCGGCCGCGTCAAGCAGGAAGTTGTCGCAGATCCAGCAGTAGGCCCCCGGGACATTGAACGAGGGATGCACGGCGAAGTAGCTGCTCGCAGCCACCGGCAGGGTCTCGTCGAAGCGGATCAGGGGCCGCTCGACCATGTCGTACCCCTGGCCGTGGAAGTGCAGCCGGCGCTCGGCGGGACGCCCGGCGTCCTGCACGAAGTCGTTGTACTCCCGCCACAGCCAAGCCGGATCGGCGCCCGGCGCCAGCCGCTCGGCGCAGAATCGCTGTGCACGGAGGACGAACTCGTGCTCGGCTTGGAGCCGCTCGGGCGCCTCTCCGAGCACGATCGTGCGTCCAAGCTCGCAGTAGAAGCCACCTGCGCCGTTGCTCTCGATCAGCAGGCTGAACTGGTCGCCGGGCGCCAGCACCCGGTTCTGCAGGTGGCGGTTGACGATCTGGCCGGCGCTGCCGGCAGGGCCCGACCAGGCGAGGAACAACCCCTGCTCGCTGCCCAGCGAGCGGGTGAGACGCTCCGCGATCGCCGCCACCTCCAGCTCTCGCATGCCCGGCTCGGCGGCGTCGAGCGCGGCACGCATCGCCTGGTCCTGCGCCGCGGCGGTGCGGCGCACCAGCTCAAGCTCGTCCTCGCTCTTGACGGCCTTGATCGGATCCACCAGCTCCGAGGCGTCGACGATGCGCGCGCGGCGCAGCGGGCCGGCGCGAAGCCCCTCCACGAGCGCGTGCGAGATGGCCGCGGTGCCCAGCAGCCCCACGGTCGCCCCCGAGTATCCGTCGAGCGCGCGCGAGGCAAGCTCGGCGTCGTAACCGGCCGTGTAATGGGCGGACGCGTAGCTGGGCGTCCCGAGCACCCTGCCGACGCCGCGCCTCAGGCCGTCGCCCTCCGCCGGGAGCTCAAGGTCCAGGCCGAACGGCCCCTGGCCGATGATCGTCATCGGCCGATCGCGCGGGAAGACGACCGTCAGCGGGTAGCCGTTGGTCGCCGGCAGGTCGGTGAGGTACTTGACATAGCCGCCGATGAAGTCGTTGTTGGCCTGTGCCAGCAGGACGTCGACGCCGGCGTGCTCCATCGCGGATCTGATCGCCGCCCAGCGCCGCTCAAGCTCCCGGCTGGGGATCGCCGCGTTGACCCGCTCGGGCGAGACGCTCACCGATCGCCCCCGGCGGCCGGGCGCACCAGGTGCCTGAGCTCGTCAACGCGCCCCTCCAGGTAGAGCCTCAGGTTCTCCTCCAGCACCGGGAGCGCCTCGTCGGCATACCGGGTGTGAAAGCCGGCGATGTGCGGCGTGATGAGGACGTTGCCCAGCCGCCACAGGGGGCTGTCGGCCGCAAGCGGCTCGGTCTCGAACACGTCCAGCGCGGCACCCGCGATCGTCCCCTGCTCCAGCGCCTGAACCAGGGCCCGCTCGTCGACCAGTCCGCCGCGGGCGACGTTGATGAGATGAGCGGTCGGGCGCATCGCCGCGAGCACCCGGGCGTCGACCAGCCGGTGCGTCTGGGGCGTGTGCGGCGCCAGCAGCACCAGGAAGTCCAGCTCGCCGGCGCGCTCGGCCAGCTGGTCGCGCGGGTGGATGCGCTCGAAGTGCGGCGCGCTGCGCCGCGACGCCGAGAAGCCGACGACGCGCATCGAGAGGGCGGCGCAGCGCGGCGCGAGGGCCTCGGCGATCGCGCCCACCCCGACGATCCCGACCGTGGAGCCCGCCAGCAGCGACACCGGGAAGCGCTCCCAACGCGCCTGCGCCTGCTGCGCCAGGGCACGGCGCAGGTCGCGCGCGAGCGCCAGCATCGCGGCGAGCACGGCCTCGGACACAGCCGGCCCGTGGTGTCCGTGCATGTTGGTGACGATCACGTCGTCGCGCAGCGCCGGACGGTCGAGGATCCCGTCGACCCCCGTGCCGAGCGCCTGGATCCACCGAAGCCGCCGGCCGCGCTCCAGCACCGCGTCGGCCATGTGCGCGCCGAAGGTGATCAGGACCTCCGCATCCTCGATGTAGGGGCCCACCCGGCTGTGATGGTCGACCAGGTCGATTCTGAGCTGCGGGAAGGCGCGCGCAAGATGCTCCCGGTAGCGCTCGCGGACGGCCTCCGGCAGCGCCAGCAAGAGCAGGACGTTGGGCGAGCTGGCGGTCACGGCCTATCGGTTTCCGAGCACCGGCAGCAGAACGTGGGAGTCAAAGCGGCCTCCGGCCAGCACGACGTGCGCGCCGGCGTTTCGCGTGCGCGAGTGCCCACAGCAGACGATGTGCGGCGGATACCGGTAGGTGTCGTGGCCCTGGATCACCAGCCGCAGCGACTCACCCGCGGAGAATCGCGTGCCCGAGGGCCAGATCTCGATCTCGACGGGGACCGTCTCGCCCGGGGCAAGGCGCGCCTCGGACCGGTGCGGGTGCCAGGGGCGCTCGGGCGTGGAGCGCTCGGGATCGAGCTCGCGGTGTGAGACTCGCAGCCAGCCGAGCGCCACGGGCCCGTCCTGCAGCGAGTTGAAGAACGAGAAGCCGACCGGCTCGCCGGATCGGTCCAGCTTGCGCACCGCCACGAACAGGTCCATGTCGTCGGACCCCTCTGCCCGGACCCACAGCCTCAGCTTCATCGAGCCCACGATCGCGGTGTCGGCGGCAAACCGGTGCTCCAGCGTGAGGCTGCCCTCACGAGCGTCGTAGGCGGCCTCGGACTCGCGCTGCGGGGCGCGCTCGCTCAGCGCCCCGCGCTCCAGGTCCAGGTGCAGCGCCCGGTGCGAGACGTCGGCGGGCGGCCATGTGTCACGCTGCTCCCACTCGCCCACGTAGAAGCGGTCGCGCACCTCGAAGCGCACCCGCGGCCACCGCTGCACGCCGCGGTCGACGCCGCGCAGGAACTGGTCAAAGAACGCGCGCAGCAGCTCGACGCTCTCAGGCCTGTAGTACCACTGCCACTTCTTGCGCCCGTGGATCAGAAGCCACTTGTGCTCTGAGGCGATCTGCCGGAAGCCCTCGATCGTCCCGCGCGTGTGAAGACCCTGGTCTGACCAGCTTGCGACCACCAGCGCCGGAGTCACGATCGCCGACAGCTGCGGGGTGCGGCTCTGCCAGTAGTCGTCGAACAGCGGGTGCGCGGCGTAGTTGGCGACCGTGTCCTCGACGCGGCCACGGGAGAACGCGACTCGGCGCTCGCGCCACATCGGTCCGAAGCGGTCCTCGGGGATCCCGCCGTGGTAGGCCAGCTCCCGGTAGCGATCGCTCAGCCCCTCCCATGGGTTGATCGCCGCCAGATGCGCCGGGCGCTGCGCCGCGACGTGCCACTGGATGATCGCCAGGTAGGAGACCCCCGACATGCCGACGCGACCGGTGCACCACGGGCGGGTTCCGACCCACTCGATCAGCTCGCACGCATCCCGGGTCTCCTGCGCGGAGTAGAACGTGGCGTCGCCGTCGGAGTTCCACATGCCGCGCGGGTCGACGTTGACCACCGCGTAGCCGTGCGCGCACCAGTAGACAGGATCCGGGGCTTCGAAGCCCGCGTGCGCGGACACCCAGCCCGGCTCGACGCCGTGGTTGGGGAACAGGTCGTAGCTGACGGGCGCGTGCTTGCCGTAAGGCCCCCAGCACACGATCGCAGGCACCGGCTCACACCCGTCCGGGCGGAACACGTCGGCGTAGATCCTGGCGCCGTCGCTCATCGTGACCGCCACGTCGTAATCGATCAGCATGCCCCCACTCCGCTCGGTGCGCGGCCGCGGCGGCGGACAGCCGCCAAGCTGCGGGTCCACGCCCGGCAGGAAGCGCACCGGCCCGCCTGGCTCCTCCGACCGCTCTGTCCACTGGCCGTCCGCCACCGGTGTGGCAGGCTAGCGATGCCCCTGGGGAGCTCCACCGTCACTAGCCCGATTGGGGGAGGGACCCTTAACGCGCAGCGGATGCGCGGGTAACGTGCGCTGCGGCCGGACATTCGTCAGGACGGCGCAATCTCACTTTGGTTTGGAGGAGGAGGTTCCTCATGGGCGGCTCCAGAAGCTGGCGCGCCTTTGCCGCAGCGATAGCCGCCGCGACGCTCGTCGGCGCCTGCGGCGGCTCGACTTCCAGCAGTTCAAGCAGCGCGAGCAGCACGGGCAGCTCGAGCGCCACCGCGAAGTCCAGCGGCGCCGCGCAGGGCTCGGCGATCAACGTCGGCGTGATCGCGCCGTTCACCGGTCCCGCGGCCGAGTTCGGCAAGCTGCTTAGCGCCCCCTGCTACGCGGCCACCGACCTGATCAACAAGGCCGGCGGCGTGCTCGGCCACCCGCTGCACTGCACGGCGATCGACGACACCGGGGACGCGGCCGACGCGGTGCCCAACGTCACTCGCGCGATCGCCACCATTCCCAACCTCGACATGGCGGAGGGCCTGGAGAGCAACACGGCCGCCACCACGGTGCCGATCGTCAACGGCGCCAAGATCCCGTTCGTGACCACCAACGGGCTGGTCGCGTTCTCCAAGAACGACTATCAGTACTACTGGCGGCTGACGCCCTCCGATGACGCCAACGGGGCTGCCTTTGCGGTGTGGGCCGTTCGCAAGGGCTACAAGAACGTCGCCGTGGTGTTCCAGAACGGGATCGGATCGCAGGGCAACCTCCCCGGCGTGCTGTCGGCGATGCACAAGCTGGGCGGCAAGCTGAGCCTGCAGATGACGATCCCGGCCGACTCGGCGTCCTACCAGAGCGAGGTCGCGAAGGTGATCGCCGACAAGCCCGGAGCTCTCATCTGGTCCGCCGACCCGCAGACGACCGCGACGTTCATGTCCGAGTACAAGCAGCTCAACAACGGCCAGCTGCCGGCGATGATCACCGCCACCGACTCGCTCACCCCCGACTTCTACAACGCCCTGACCAAGGTCGTCGGCTCCAACTATGTGACACACGATGTCTACCTGGTCGGATCGTCCTTCAGCCAGACCACGCCGGCGTTCGCGCTCTACAAGGGCGCTCTCAGCTCCGACCCGCGAACGCACGCGATCGCGAACGTGCTCAGCGCGGTCGGGCCCCCGGCCTCGGTCTACGACGGGCTGAACATCCTGGCGCTGGCGATGATCGAGGCGAAGTCGACCGTCGGCTCGGTGTACAACTCCTACATCGAGGGGATCGTCACACCCAAGCCGGGCGCGGTTGTCGTCGACAGCTTCGCCGCCGGCAAGCAGGCGCTCGCCGAGGGCAAGAAGATCCAGTACGTCGGCGTTCTGGGCCCCGTCGTGTTCGACCGCTACCACAACTCCGCCGGCACGTTCGCGGCCAACATGTTCACGACCAGCGGCGCGGCTCAGCGGGTGGGGACGATCTCAGGCTCGCAGGTGCTCGGCCTGCTGTGAGTCGCACGCCGGCAGCAGGCCCCGGCGCCCCCGCAGGTGCGCGGCCAACCCACGGAGGGGTCGGGCCGTGCACCTGATCGTCGAGTCGATCGGCTTCGGGATCGCGACCGGCGCGGTGATCGCGCTCGGCGCGGTCGGGTTCTCCGTCCAGTTCGCGATCAGCAACGTGCTGAACATCACCTACGGGGCGCTGATGACGCTCGCCGCGTATCTGGGTCTTGTGCTGGTGAACCGCGGCCTGAGCGCCTGGGTGGCGCTGCCGGCCTGCGCCGTGGTGATCGGGCTGCTGTCGGTCGCCTACAACCGCCTGCTGCTGACGCCTCTGACCAGGCGCGGCACGCCGCCGGTCGCGATGATCGTCGTCACCGTCGCGGCCGGGACCGTGCTTCAGTACGTGATCGTCGCGATCGCCGGTCCTCAGTCGGAGAGCTACGGGCAGCAGAGCGGCTCGACGCTGCACTTCATCGGCCTGACGCTCTCGTCCGGTCAGGTGGCGATCATCGCGATCGCCGCGGGCGTGATGCTCGCGCTGCACCTGCTGCTGACGCGCACGACGCTGGGCAAGGCGATGCGCGCGACCTCATCCAACAGGACGCTGGCGCGCAGCTGCGGGATCTCAACCGACCGCGTCAGCGACATCGCCTGGCTTCTCTCCGGCGCCCTGTGCGGCGCGGCCGGCGTGACGCTCGCGATCACGACGGTCAGCTTCGACTTCTCGCTTGGAGGCCTGTTCCTGATCCCGATGATCGCCGCGGCGGTGCTTGGCGGGATCGGCCAACCGTACGGTGCGATGCTCGGCGGGCTGGTGGTGGGCGTCTCAAGCGAGGTGTTTGCCGCGATCGGCAACCCTGACTACAAGGACCTTGTGGCGTTCGCGATCCTGATCGTGGTGCTGCTGATCCGCCCGCGCGGGCTGCTGGGGACCGGGTCGGCGGCCCGCAGGCTGCTGGAGGGCTGAGCGGTGGCCTGGGAGTACTACTTCGTCGTGCTGCTGGTCTACCTGGGCACCGACCTGCTCGCGGTGTGGGGCCTGAACCTGGAGTTCGGCGTGGCCGGCATCGCGAACCTCGCGTTCATCGTCGTGGTCGCGGCCGGCGCCTACACATACGCGGTCTGCACGCTCGGGCCAGACACCGCCGACGGGGGCTTTCAGACCTACGTCGGCGGCTTTCACTTTCCCTATCCGCTGGCGCTCGCCGCGGGCGCGCTGGTCGGCGCGGTCGTCGGCACCGCGATCGGGATCACGGGGCTCAAGCGGCTTCGGCCCGACTACCAGGCGGTCGCGATGCTGATCGTATCGCTGATGCTCGTGACCTTCGTGAGCGTGGACAACGGCTTCCTCAACGGCGCCACCGGCCTGGCGCTGATCCCCAACCCATTCGGGCAGCCTTCGCAGAGCGAGCGCTGGTCCTACGTGGCGATGGTCGCCGTCTGCTGCCTGATCGGCCTGGTCGTGCTCAGACGGTTCACCACCGGCCCGATCGGACGGACGCTGCGCGCGATGCGCGACGACGACATCGCCGCCTCGGCGATCGGCAAGGACGTGATCAGGCTGCGGCTGATGGTGCAGGCCGTCGGCGGGGCCTTCGGCGGGCTCAGTGGCGCGCTTCTTGCGGGCTTCATCGGCGGGTGGTCTCCGTCGGCATGGGCGTACGTCGAGACGCTTGCGTTCCTGAGCTGCGTGATCGTCGGCGGCCGGGGCAGCGACCGGGGCGTGAGCCTGGGAACGCTGGTGATCGCGGTGCTGCTGCTGCAGGGGGTGCAGTTCCTGCCCCAGTTCAACTCGGACCCCGGGCTGAGCGAGGCGCTCGGCTGGATCGTCCTCGGCGGGGCCACGATCGTGTTCGTGTGGCTGCGCCCGCAGGGCGTCCTGCCGGAGCGAAGGCCGCGACACGGCATCGGCGATCCCGGCTCGGAGGCGCAGAGGTGAGGGGGTGACGGCGGACTCCGAGCACGTGCTCGAGGTCGTGGACCTGCGCAAGCACTACGGGGGTGTGGTGGCGGTCGACGGCGCCTCGTTCACCGTGGCACGGGGCTCGATCACCGGGCTGATCGGCCCCAACGGAGCGGGAAAGTCGACCGCGCTTGCGGCGATCGGCGGGCTGATCGCTCCCACCGCCGGGCGGATCGTGTTCGAGGGGACCGACATCACGCGGATGCCGATGCACCGCCGCGCGCGCCTGGGCCTAGTCAGGACGTTTCAGATGGCGCGTGTGTTCGGCAACCTGACGACGATCGAGAACCTGCTCGTGGCCGCCCCGGGGCAGCGCGGCGAGACGGCGATCGGGATCCTCGCCGGACGGCGGGCGTGGCGGGCACAGGAGGCGGCGAACATTGAGCGCGCGCGGGAGCTGCTGGCAACGTTCTCCATGCAGGAGAAGGCGGACGATCTTGCGCGCAGCCTCAGCGGTGGCCAGAAGCGGGCGGTCGAGATCATGCGTGCGCTGATGATGCGGCCAAAGCTGCTGTTGCTCGACGAGCCCATGGCCGGCCTCAGCCCGAGCCTGACCCGGCAGCTGGAGGACGTGCTCCTGTCGCTGACCGCAGAGGGCCTGTCGCTGCTGCTGGTCGAGCACGAGCTCGACACCGTCGAGCGACTGTGCTCGAAGGTCATCGTGATGGCGGCCGGCCGGGTGCTGCAGGTCGGCCGCATGGCCGACCTGCGCCGCAGCCGCGAGGTTCAGGACGCGTATGTCATCGGCTGAGGACACCGCGCGGGGCGGCGGGCGACCGGCGCTGTCGATCAGGGGGATGGTCGCAGGCTACGGTGGCGCGCCGATCGTGCGCGGCATCGACATGGATGTGCGCCATGGCCAGGTGGTGGCCGTGGTCGGTCCCAACGGAGCGGGCAAGAGCACGCTGCTGAAGGCCATCCTGGGGGTCGCCCAGGTTCAGGCGGGCAGCGTGAGGCTAGAGGGCCAAGACGTCACGGGCATGCCACTGGAGCGACTGGCCCGGCTCGGGATCGGCTACGTGCCCCAGATCGAGGACGTCTTCGAGGGGCTGCGCGTGCGGGAGAACCTGGACATGGGCGGCTACCTCGTCGGGGCCGCCGAGCGCGCGCGACGGATGGAGCGGGTGCTGGACGTGTTCCCGGCGCTCGCCTCGCGCCTGAACCGCTACGTCGAGACGCTCAGCGGCGGCGAGCGCAAGATGACCGCGCTCGCCCGCGTGCTGATGCTGGAGCCGTCGGTGCTGCTGCTCGACGAGCCGACCGCGAGCCTGTCGCCCGAGATGTCGCGCGTGGTGCTCGAGGAGCAGGTCCGCGCGCTGGGCGATCTCGGCAAGGGCATCCTGCTCGTCGAGCAGAAGGCGGTTGCCGCGCTGGGCGTGGCCGACTGGGCCTACATGCTCGTGCGCGGCGAGGTGGTCATGTCGGCCGACGCGCGCGAGGTGCTCGCCAAGCCCGATATGCGGGAGATCTTCCTCGGCGCCCACGCTCCCCAGGAGCGGGTCGGCGGTCAGGCCCAGTGAGCCGCTGCGCCCGGCCGCTCAGACCGGGATCAGCCCGGCGCGCTGCGCGGCCTGGACGGCGTGCGTTCGGTTGCGCACGTTCAGCTTGCGGTAAAGCGCGCTCGTGTGCTGCTTGACCGTGTGCCGGGATAGGTAAAGCCGGCCGGCGATCTCGGCGTTGGTCGCCCCGGCCGCGATCAGCTGCAGGATCTCCTCCTGACGCGCCGACAGCGACCGCTGCTGCGCGGAGGCGCGGGGCGGGCAGGCCCGGCCGGCACTCGCCATGCGTATGGCCGCGAGCAGGTCACGCGCGCTCCAGGTGCGCGACACATACCCCGCCGCGCCGTAGGCTCGCACGGTGCTGGCCGGCATCGCCGAGGCGCTGGTCAGCAAGAGCACGCGCGTGTGAGCCGAGACCTCCCCCAGCGCCCGGCAGAAGGCGTCGGGAGGCATGCGCAGCGCGCCCACGTCGACGAGGGCCACGTGGGGCCCATACCGCTGGGCAAGCTCGAGCGCCTCCCGCTCGCCGCGCGCGGCCACGCACCGCTCCGCCCACTGCTGGTTGGCGAGCAGCAGGCGAAAGCCGCATTGGACGATGTCCTCGTCGTCGAGGACGAGCACGCGTACACGCCCGCGACCGCAGTCCGCGAGAGACTCGCGCGCGGCGCCTCTCACAGTCGCCAACATTGCCTTCCTCCTCAACTGTCCCACAATACGGGACGGTATATCCGTATCGTGGTAGTATGTTTGGCGAACGGGAGCGTGTCAAGTGGTGGCGGTCGCCGGGCCTCGGCGGGCTTGGCTTCCACAGCGGGCGGCTCGCAGGCCCGCGCCGTCCGGCTTGCGGCGCGCGGGGCGGGCGCTCAGACAGCGCCGCCGCGATCGCCGTCGTCGTCGACGGCGGCCGCCCCCAGCTGCAAGCTCGCCTCCGCGCAGGTGCGTCTGAGCGCGCGCACCAGCGCCGCCTCGTTGCCCTCAAAGCGCTGGGTGGGCACCGGGATGCTGATCGCGGCCACCGCTCCAAACGGGTCGCAGACGACCGCGCCGATCGCCGAGATGCCCAGGGTGTGCTCCTCGTGGTCGACCGCATACCCCAGTCGCCGCACGGCGCCCAGCTCCTGGATCAGTCGGCCCCGTGATGTGATCGTGTTCGGCGTCAGCGCCTCGAGCCGCTCGGGCAGCAGGCTCTCGACCTGCGCGTCGGTCTGCGCGGCCAAGAGCGCCTTGCCGTTGGCGGTCCCGTGCGCCGGGAAGCTCGCGCCGATCGCGGACACGGCGCGCAGCCGGTGCGGCGCCGCGATCTGGTCGATGAACGAGGCGCGGTCGCCGATCAGGATCGACAGGTCGACGGTCTCGTTGACCTCCCGTGAGAGGCGCTGAAGCAGCGGATGGACCTGCGCGCGCAGATCCCCGTGCTGGCTGCGCGCCAGGCGGACCAGCTCGATGCCGAGCCGGTAGCGCCCGCTCGGGGAGGCGGAGGCCGCCAGCCCCTCGCTCTCCAGCGCGGCGACGATCCGGTGCACGGTCGAGCGCGGGAGCCCTACACGCAGCGCCAGCTGCGAGAGGCTCAGGCCCTCCCGCTCACCCGCCAGCGCGCGCAGGATCTGGCCGGCGCGGCTGATCACCTGGATGCCGCCCGCGCGCGCGCCCGGATCGGGCCCGGCGCTCCGCGCGCGCGCCCCGGGGGCGGGCCCGGAGCTCTGGGCGCGTGCGCCCGGCGCGGGCCCGTCGCTCTGCGCGCGCGCGCCCGGGGCGGACCCGGCGCTGCGATCTGCCGGCCGACCGGTCACCGGGGCGCAGCGCGCCCCGCCGGCCGCGAGCACCCCTCTCCCGGCGACGGAGCCCCGTCGCACCTGGGCGCCGGCGGGCGCTCGGCGATTGCAGTCGGCACGCGCTGATCGTAGTGCACCCCCCGCCTGAACCGGCCCTGAGGTGCCGAGAACTCGGTCAGCCATGGGTCAGTTGGGTGTGTCCGGCCGGTCCGCTGTTGACGTGCCGCGCGTCGGCGGTGGATAGTCGCTCAGATCCATCGCCCCGGGCGCCGGGTGGATCCCTCGCCCCGGGCGCCGAGCAAAGGAACGACCTTGACCGCCACAGACACAGTGACCGCCGCCGGCTCGGCTCCGTCGGCGATCGATCCGATCACCGGCGTCCAGTTCTTCGACCTGTCTCACCCCTGGGGTCACGACGCGCCGCTGTGGCCCTACTTCCCGGACGTCCGGATCGAGCGCTTCCACTACCACGCCAAGTCCGGCGTGCTGTCCCAGCAGATCACGACCTTCATGCACTGCACCACGCATTCGGACGCGCCGGCGCACGTGATCGAGGGGGCGCCGTTCATCGATGAGGTGCCGCTGTCGTCCTACTTCGGGACCGGCGTGGTGGTCTCGATCCCCAAGGAGAAGTGGGAGGTCATAACCGCCGAGGATCTGGAGAACGCCAGGCCGGAGATCCGGCGAGGGGACATCGTGATCGTCAACACCGGGTGGCACCGCTACTGGGGCGACAGCCGCCGCTACTTCGTGGAGTCGCCCGGCACCTACGACGAGGCGGGCCGCTGGCTGGCCGAGCGGGGGGTCAAGGGCTTCGGGATCGACTGCCAGGCGCTGGACCATCCACTGGGCACGGCGATCGGCCTTCAGCCGAACGGGCCGCTGATCCACGGGATCGCGGAGGAGTACGCGCGCCACACCGGCGGGCGCGATGTGCGTGAGGACTTCCCGTTGTGGGAGCCCTGCCACCGCCACGTGCTCGGCAGCGGCGCGGTCGGGTTCGAGAACGTCGGCGGCCAGATCGATGCGGTCACCGGCAAGCGCGTCACCTTTGCGGCGTTCCCCTGGCGCTGGAGGGGTGGTGACGGGTGCATCGTGCGCCTGGTCGCGATGCTTGACCCCAGCGGCAGCTTCCGGATCGAGACCGGCGAGAGCGAGTGATGGAGGTCACCCGCCTGGCGCAGGCGCGTGCCTATGACGCGCCCAAGCACTTTGACGTGCGCACGCTGCGCCTGCAGGGCCACGACGCCAGCGAGGCCCAGGCGTTCTGGGTCGGCCTGACGCACTTTCTGCCGGGCGGCGGCGCTGAGATGGACTCGACCCCGCTTGAGAAGGTCTACGTGGTCCTGCAGGGAGAGGTGACGGTGACCACCGATCAGGGGGAGGTGACGCTGCACGCGCTGGACTCCTGTCGCCTGGCCCCCGGCGAGGCGCGCTCGATCC